>JBDNHI010000124.1:0-8643 GCA_041694635.1 Gemmataceae bacterium
TAATAACCAACCACATGAAGAGACGAAAGATTTAAGTTCGTAATTTGATTAGTCAAATCCAATCGATTCCAATATCCATCGGGTTTGTTATGAGTCAGCATCGCAGTCAGCCAAGGAATCTGCCAACCTATTTTAGAATCAACTTCGCTCAAAGGCAGGTGCATAAGTGTCTGGTTCCAATCTTCATTGGGTTTAATTTTGTCTGGATTTGCAGAATTACCACCGGCCCACTTCGCAATCAAAGAAAGCCTTACCGCACCGCCTAAATATAAATTCCGATAGAAACTACTGAAGGTTGCAGTTGGACTTATGGTAACTAGGCCCGGGGGTTTTTCAGCAGCAGCAAGCCATTGCGTTGCCCCTACATACGAACTTCCCCACATTCCAACTTTTCCATTCGACCAAGGTTGCCTGACAATCCATTCGATTGCATCGAATCCATCTTGCCCTTCGTTGTTGTAAGGAATCAAAATTCCCTTGGACTGAAAACAACCTCTGCAATCTTGGATAACAACAACATAACCTTCTCGGGCGAATCGTTCTGCGACTGCAATCACCCGGCTTTTATTGTAGGGCGTTCGCATCAGCACCGTAGGCGCCTTTGTAAAGGTTGCAATCTTATAAATATCGGTAGCTAATAAAATGCCATCGCGCATAGGCACTTGTAAAGTTTGCATCGAAACGGGAACTTCATCCGCTGCGAAATTCGAAGGCGTGATTCTTAATAGCGCAATAAAAGCAAGGAATGTAAGCTTAAGAAAAGTTCGATGAGTCATAACGGTCCTCCTTGGTTGGTTAGATAAGCTTAGTTTATCTAAATGGTGGGTTAAAGAATATTATGATAAAAACAAAACCCCGAGAGATTAAGCTTGGGGTTCATTTACTTTAATTATAACCGTTCGGAGAAAACTTTTCTTGCGAGGCTTGTTAGCCATAGATTTCATCGTTTGATAGCTCGTATGCGCTCCGCCCGGTTCTTCAACTCCAGCGCTTCTTTATCTCGTTTCGTGACACGATACAGAACCGCTATGTTCTCAAGGCTATTGGCCACATCGGGATGGTCGGGGCCCAGGGTTTTTTCCCTGATGGCCAGCGCGCGCAAAAAGAGCGGCCCAGCCTTGGCGTAGTCGCCTTGGGTGTAGGTAAGCGCTGCTAGATTGTGCAGGCAACTAGCCACATCGGGATGGTCGGGGCCCAGGGTTTTTTCCCTGATGGCAAGCAAGCGATTGTAGAGCGGCTCGGCCTTGGCGTAGTCGCCTTGGGTGTAGGTAAGCTTTGCCAGATTGTTCAGGCTGGTGGCCAATTCGGGATGGTCAGGGGGCAGCGCTTTTTCCCTGATGGCCAGCGCGCGCATGAAGAGCGGCTCGGCCTTGGCGTAGTCGCCTTGAGTATAGGTAAGCTTTGCCAGATTGTTCAGGCTGTTGGCCACTTCGGGATGGTCGGGGCCCAGCGCTTTTTCCTTGATGGCCAGCGCGCGCTTGTAGAGCGGCTCGGCCTTGGCATAGTCGCCTTGGGTGTAGCTAAGCGCTGCCAGATTGTGCAGGCTATTGGCCACATCGGAATGGTCGGGGCCCAGCGCTTTTTCCCTGATGGCCAGCGAGCGCATAAAAAACGGTTCGGCTTTGGCATAGTCGCCTTGGGTGTAGCTAAGCGATGCCAGATTGTTCAGGCTGGTGGCCACATCCGGATGGTCGGGGCCCAAAGTTTTTTCCCAGATGGCCAGTGAGCGCATGTAGAGTGGCTCGGCCTTGGCATAGTCGCCTTGGGTGTAATAAAGCTCTGCCAGATTGTTCAGACTGGTAGCCACAGAGGGATGGCCGGGGGGCAGCGCTTTTTCCTTGATAGCCAGCGCGCGCTTGTAAAGCATTTCGGCCTTGGCGTAGTCGCCTTGGGTGTAGGTAAGCTTTGCCAGATTGTGCAGGCAGTTGGCCACATCCGGGTGGTCGGGACCCAGCGCTATTTCCTTGATGGCCAGCATGCGCTTGTAGAGCGGTTCAGCCTTGGCGTAGTCGCCTTGGGTGTAATAAAGCTCTGCCAGATTGTTCAGGCTGGTAGCCACGGAGGGATGGTTGGGGCCCAAAGTTTTTTCCCAGATGGCCAGCGAACGCTTGTAGAGCGGCTCGGCCTTGGCATAGTCGCCTTGGGCGCAGGTAAGCGATGCCAGATTGTGCAGGCTGGTGGCCACATCCGGATGGTCGGGGCCCAGTGCTTTTTCCTTGATGGCCAGCGCGCGCTTGTAAAGCATTTCGGCCTTGGCGTATTCGCCTTGGGCTCGATAAAGCACTGCCAGATTGTTCAGGCAATTGCCCACATCCGGATGGTTAGATCCCAGCACTTTTACCCAGATGGCCAGCGCACGCATGTAGAGCCGCTCGGCCTTGGCGTAGTCGCCTTGAGTATAAGTAAGCAATGCCAGATCGTTCAGGCTGGTGGCCACATCCGGATGGCTGGGGCCCAGCGCTATTTTCTTGATGGCCAGCGAGCGCTTGTAAAGCCGCTCGGCCTTGGCGTAGTTGCCTTGGGTGTAATAAAGCTTTGCCAGATTGTTCAGGCCGATGGCCATAGAGGGATGGTCGGGGCCCAGCGCTTTTTTACTGATGGCCAGCGAGCGCCTGTGGAACCGCTCGGCCTTGGCGTAGTTGCCTTGGGTGTGATAAAGCGAAGCCAGATTGTTCAGGCAACTCGCCACAGAGGGAAGGTCGGATCCCGGCACATTTTTACTGATGGCCAGCGAGCGCTTGTAGAGACGCTTCGCCTTGGCGTAGTTGCCTTGAGTATAAGTAAGCAATGCCAGATTGTTCAGGCTGGTGGCCACATCCGGATGGTCGGGGCCGACATTAGCTTCGGCCATTTCTAAGGCTTTCTGAGCGATGATAACGGCTCGGTCGTATTTACCCTGCCGGTAAAGCTTCATGACTTTCTGATTCAGGATGTCCCACTCCATTTCAGTCAATTCCAGCTCCTTGAGACAAGCGATAGGAAACCGTCACTGGCGTTGGCCCCGCAACCGCTTTTGTGGCACGAAGCGACGATGCGTGCGAATGCGGTGAAGAATACGCATCTTGATGAGGTGTTCATGTTCGTTCTCCCCTGCCGCCGAACAGATATTCGTTTACGCAAGCTACCTTCAGCAACGATGAGCCACGGAAGTGGGCAAAATGATTACAGAATTAACTCATTAGCTATAGTATGACGATGAGAAAAGTTTGGTCAAGAAAAAAGAGGGGCCTATCCATGGCGATCGCATCCCATCCTAAAGAGTTAATGACGGTGGGGCGGGAGATGCAAGCAACTAGGGGGCGAGGAGAAGCGCTGACAGCAACCGCAACGGCGCCATTCGCTGCAGTGCCCGGTTAGGCTCCGTCCGGCGCGGTTGATAAGATACGAACTTGAGACCGCTCTTTTTCTCTTGCTCTTTGATGTCTTGGAAAATCGCATCGAGATCGTAATTGAACATCGCTGCGTGCGCATCGCGAATCCGGCGGACTTCTTCAACAATAGGGTCGGTCCTTGGCCTCCAAGAGTTCCTCGGGCGTACAGATGATCCGGGGCCTTTATGCCCTTCCCCGCACAAACGGTTTCGATCAAGGGCCGCATGGTGGCGTTCGCCAGAGGGCGACAGTTTCATGTCAACAAGTAGGGTATTCCGTTCATCGCAGTGATCGCAATATGCAGGGCATGGTTGGCGGCTTTTCTCGTTAATACACCCGCCCGAATGCAGGGTTAGGCTCTCGCCACCCAAATTGTGGGATTTCTGCGTCCATGAAATATCGCCAAGACAACAATGCGATGTTGTTCCGCACGAAAATAAATGCAGTATGGAAAATGTTTGGCGATGGCACGCCGAATGTCCCCGTGAACAACTGCAAACTGGAGAGGGTGTTCAGATGCCAGCGATATGCAACGGTCAATCTCAGCAATGAATTCAAGACCGAGGCCACATCGTTTGCTTTCATACCATGTGCTTGCTTCATTAAACTCGGCACTGGCGGCAAGATAAAAAGTGACTGGCAGGTTCATTGATTGATTTTGCCAAGAGCGGCAGCTTTGACTTCACTCCAAGGAATCACATCGTTTGGGTTTGCCAGATGATCTGCGAGACGGCGGTCAAGTTCCGTTTTTTGCATTTCTGTCAACGCTGGCGCAGCCCCACGACTGACGATGCTGTCCCAGATGGCCTCAACAAGCTCGATCTGTTCGTCAATGTCAAGCACAATTGCCTGCTGCAAGAGTTGTGTGTTCATAGCCTAGCTCCATTCAAAACTAATAAAATAATTATAGTGCCCCTCGTATTCCATGTCGAGCGTATGCCTAACGCCTGCGTTCACTTGCCGTGCCGGCTGGAAGGAACGCAATGGCTCGAAAAACCGTAATGCCCCCGCCGTCAGGTGCAGCGCCTAGTTCGCCAGCGCCCACCCTTGATAGCTTATTGACGAGTTCTGAGCCATACAAGCTGATGAACACTACCGACAGACGAAATTCCGGCAATAAACATCAGCACCACAATGCCGAGAATACAGAATGTAGTCCGAAATTTCCAGGGGTGCAACGATGGCAGTTTTTCATCCGGTCCAAGCTGCTGTAATCCCTGTTTCCTTGCGACTTCTCGATGCAGCCAGGTGAAGAAAAAATGCAAACCAATGATCAGGCCAATGAGACAAATGCCGGCTATACCGAGGGTGGTCCAATTGATGACCATGTTCGGAACGACACGCGACAAGAAAATCGCCCAGCCAGTGACTAGGTAATAATATGCCATAATGTACATGGTATTAAACGGATTGGGAGAAAAACCGGCCCAAGCCGGTATTGCAAGGATAAAAGCGATTTCAATTTTGACAAATGTGCGGCGACTCACAGGTTGTCTCCTAGGCTAAGCGGTGGCTGCTTCAACTTGTGGGTGACGCCATCCTTTTCCCACGCACCCGGAGTCATAAGCTCTCTTGCTCCCGAGATCATCGTCAACACCAAAACAAACAATAGTCCCCATAAGGTCATCAGCGCCAATGCCTTGCCATAGCTAAGCCGAGGCAGGAGCGTGAAATCCTTGGCTAGATTGTTCCATAACCACATAATGCAAAGCGCAGAAAGAAAGAAGCCTCCCAAAAAAAAACGACAAAGTCTCGACACGCATCTTTGCGGCTTCTGAGATTGTGAATTCCACGTTCGGCATGCCAGCTTCGGCAGTTCCAGTGATGCAGACCAATCCGCATACCGCGACGAAGGATCGTTGATTCATAGATGTATCCTGAGAGAACCAAGCCGCCTAACAATGATTGGATGGAATTAATTCCATCTATCTTGGCTTTTCATTCTTGCTAATCCGGAATAGCAAGTCGCCGGAACGGAAGAGATTCCGCCTCTCTTCACACCGTAGTATTCTAACCTAGGCGCACCGCAATTGCAAAGAAAATCAAATGGATTCGCCACAGAAGTCGGTTCAATCACCGTAGTTGCCCGATGCGAGTTCAGCCTCGACGGCATCAGCAACTTGGTTCTCGTACTGGGAACCCTGTGCCATCGGTCACCCCTCTGCTGCCCGAAGGCCGAGCGGTGGCACACCACACGCCGCTCTCGAAGCGGTTGTTATGCGTTACTGCGAGACGGCTATCGGCTGGAGCAAAAATATACGCGCGAGCTTGGCAGCCGCCGCGATATCGCCACGCCTTAGCGCATCGCGCACATCGTCGAGCTTGTACGCATCCCCTACCGACAAATGGGGAGACCATTCCGTTGCATCTTCAAGAAGCTCAACATCTACCTCGGCAACATACTTGCCCTCGTGCACATATTTGATCCTATTGCGCTTACTCATCTTTGCCTCTTCTTCTGGTAAAGGTTTTTGTCCATCGGTCGGGATTGAAGCGATACGCTGTCACCACCACGGCCGGGAAAGTGAAACCCTTCGGAATCCCCCACACCACATGGATGGGCTGGGCATCTTTGTCCCATTGTAGCACTAGCACAGCACGACCCTTAGGGAAGGCCGGGTACTCTTCGACAACCGTGGCTTTTTCCACGCCCGCCAAAATGCCCCGAACGGATATCCCATCCGCCGCAATCTCATCGTAGCCATGCTCGGATATCCGCACTAGCTCTGCGGCAACGAGTTTCTTTACAGCCTCAAGGGTCTCGCTCAATTCGCCGAACCTCACACACTGTGCATCATTGACATATAACCGGCATTCGTTTGCGAAAGCTATCTTGGTCAATATTGCGCTCTGCGCAAACTATCTCCAGCGACGACGAGCCACGGAAATGGGCGGAATGATTAAATTAATCTATTAGCATAGTATGACGATGAGAAAAGTTTGGTCAAGAAAAAAGAGTGAATTATCGTGTCCGTTCGGTGAAGTCTTTATGTAGTGCCATCTTTGATATCCTTAATCATCTGAAGGACTGTTTCAATCAATTGCGAAATACGCACCCTACAAATCGTGAACTGCTCGGTGTCCACATCGAAATAACCATAAGCCAGAACATCCCGCAGGCCTATTGCCCCCGCCATTGGACTTGAGGGTAGCGGGCAAAAAGCTTGCCTTCTGTTTGCCGATCAATTTTTTTGAACTCCTCGCCAGCGACAATCAGAATCATACAGATAGAATCCATACGGTCCAGTCCAGCCTCGCTGGTCAAAAAATCGCTTGGTTGTGAAATATCAGCACAGCGACGGGGAATTCTCTCTAACGCCGTTAATACGGATTGCAATATTTTCAACAACAAACCAGGATCATACATAGATCGCATCCCGTTCAATTCTGGCTTTTAGACGAGGATTCATAGCATCCCGCAACCGGAGGACATCCACTGGGTGATCTAGGAAGGTTTCCAAATCCTGTTTTAACATAGCTGTAATAAACAGATCGGGTCGATCAGTCTTGAAAACTATATCGACATCGCTTTCAGGTGTAGCCTTGTTGCGGGCGTAGGAGCCAAAGTAACCCAAAGCGAGCAGGTGGTATTCTTTGGCGTGTTGTTCCTTAAATGCTTTCAACATGGCATGCAATTGCGCTTGCGGCAAAATCGTCTTACTCATCTCATCACCTCCACTATCATCCTTGTATCATTACCAAATATATCTACCACCTTCCTCACACCGCCACGTCCGCTGGCATTTTTAAAACACGCTTTGCATTTCCAGCGAGCGGCCTTTCTTGGTTGTTAGATCTTTATATATGCCTAAGTTGTAGCGTAACGATTACGAGCATGAAAGCAAGAAAAGTGCTAGGCGAAGATTTCTGAAATAGGGCGACCGTGGTCGATGTCGAGTCGTTTACGACCAGGAATTTCGAGCTTCCGATTATCAATTCCTAACAAATTCAAAACAGTAGCGTGAAGATCTGTCACATAATGGCCCTCGCCCAGAGCGTGATAACCCAGCTCATCGGTGCTGCCATGCACATGGCCTTTTTTAATCCCGGCCCCCGCCATCCAAATAGTAAAACCATTGGGATGATGATCTCGCCCAGTTTTGCCCCCGCCCCGAAGTTCCATTCCTGGGGTTCTGCCAAACTCGGTGCAGAATACAACGATGGTTTCGTCAAGTAAGCCCCGCTGTTTTAAATCCATCATAAGGCCAGCGATGGGAAGATCGATGGATTCGCAAAGTCGGGTATGGTTGGTTTTAAGATTTTGATGAGAATCCCAAACGCCATAGGGAGAAGGAAAAACCTGAACAAAGCGGACGCCCCGTTCGATCATTCTGCGAGCAGCGAGGAACCTTTGCCCAGCAAGTTTGGTAGAATCTTTTTCGAGTCCGTAGAGTAGTTGGGTCTGTTTGGTTTCGCGAGTGAAATCGACCGCTTCGGGAATTGCAGACTGCATTCGGAACGCGAGTTCATAAGAACGAATGCGTGCAAGTACCTCACGATCTGTAGGGTATTCGGTAGCAGCGAGGGCGTTTAGTTGATGGATCAGGTCGTATTCTTGGCGTTGTTGTTCCAGAGTTTGTGAGGCCATTCGCTGGCCAAAAGGCAGAGGATTTTTCGGATCCAATGCGATAGGGACGCCAGCGTGTTGTGGCCCAAGATAAAGCGAATCGATGGAAAAGCGGGTTGCAGAATTGGTCGGCCCACCCAGCACCACATACTTAGGCAAGTTCTGATTCATCGTGCCTAATCCATAATGAGCCCAGCTTCCAATACTTGGCTGCTGTTCATCTAGCCTATGCCTGCCCGTATGAATTTGATTTTCTGCAGCGTGATCATTATCCGTGGTCCACATGTTGCGAACAAAGCAAAGTTCATCAACCTGCTTGGCAAGGTGAGGCCACCAATCGGTAACTTCAATCCCGCTTTGCCCATGTTTTTTAAATCCGACCTGCATCGGATAAATAGTGGGGTAGACATCGCGGACATTAATTTCTTCGGAAGCAACAGAGCGGAATCTTTTTTTATGTAAGGGCGATTTCAGCGGGTTTTCAAAAGGGGTTTTATCAAAGGTCATTCCCTCGTATTTATTAAGCGCGGGCTTGGGATCAAAAGTTTCCATATGGCTGTAACCACCCGAAAGAAAAATCCAAACCACCGACTTTGCCTTCGGTTTCAGTGGCGGTATACCCGTTGGAGTTTCGCCCACAACGGATGCCTTTACTATGCCATCTTCCGCCAGCATGGCCCCCAATGCCATCCCTGTACAGCCTAA
>JBDNHI010000125.1:0-8215 GCA_041694635.1 Gemmataceae bacterium
ACGCCTGGCGGTCTGATCGATTTCAATGCCCGTTGCAGAAGCCCCTTCGAAGTTGGTGTCAACAGAGAGGGAATCAGCAGCGAGTAAAAAAGAAGGTTGAAAAAAAGTTAAGGAAGTAAAGAGAAGAAGACCAATGAAATAATAGAACACGGTAAGACCTCTCAAAAGCAAAAAGGGAATTATTTCTTGTTCCAGTAGATGCGGACATTTTTCGAAGCTCTGCCCACAGCGACGATATCGATTTTACCATCCCCATCGAGATCAGCAGCAGCTAAATCTTCGATAGCTACGCCGCCTTCATCGAGGTTGTTTTGTGTCCAAGAAGCGCCATTACCATCGGTGTTGGAATAAATGCGAACGCCAGACCGCTTGCCTTTTTCCATAGCAAGATCGTCCCTCACGCCAATGATAAGTTCATCGCCTGGCTTGCCATCGAGGTTCGTACAGGTAACCGCATGGCCCCATTTAAGTTGAGCATCGAGCACCTTGCGGTTCCAAAGTTCGCTGGGTTTGGGTTGGGTGTAAACAACAACCTGATTGCCATGCCAAGGTTCGATGGTTGCAATGAAGGGGGACCCGTTAGCAAGGATACCTTGTTTGATTTCGCTTGCGCCCCGGTTGGACTTTAAGTTTTCCTGATTGCCAACCCCCAGCTTTGTGGTGGTCCATTTGTCATTGACCTTTGAAACTTTATGAACGCCATCGTAAGTGGCGGTGATGAAATCCATAGCCTTGGTGCCAGCCCGGGGAACGGGTGAAAAGTTATGCATGACATGTAGGGATTCATCAAGGACTTCGGGCATCCAGCGATCCTTCATAGGATTTTTTGGGATATGAAAAGCGGTGAGCCTATTGGGTAAACCATCAGTCCAGTTATTTTCTTTGGTGCTGTTACGGCCCATAAGAGGCGCAAGGATCAATTGCTTGCTGCCATCTCCTAAAGTATCAGCAAAGCGAATGCGATGGACGGTGGGTTCTTCAGCGATCGGGAAGAGTGCCCAAGGTTCATCAATATTTTTTCCTTGCTTGAGCCATTGAAGAGTGCCACCAGATTTGGTGTTGAAGGGTTTCCAATCGGCACCGATGACAAGGTCGAGTAGGTTATCGCCATCGATGTCGTGGGCGGCAATACAAACATTATCGGGCTTGGTTTGGCCAGTGATGATGGTATGAAGTTTCCAGGTTGGGTTTTCAAACCAAATGACCCGTTGGGAATCGACAACGATGATATCTTTTTTGCCATCGTTGTTGATATCTTCGAGAATGACAGCATAACCAACGGTAAGAGAGCGGTCGATTTCCTGCATTTTGAAGTCATCTGGGTTGATAGAAAGGGAGAGGTTTATGAGGGCTAGGGTGGAAAAAGTTAAAAGCATATGAGAACCTCCAAAAGGCAGGGTAAATAAACTGATGTTAATGTAAGATACCACTTAGAAATGTGTTGTCTAGAAAGAAGATGAAAACAAAGTAATGGGGAAAGTATGCGATCAAAAAATATCGCAGGAATCAAAACCTCGTTTGAAGTGTCGGAAGCTTGGATCAGGTTAAATACCGGGCCTGCCCTCGCCTATGCAAAATCTTTGGTGCGCAACCATCATACCGCAGAAGATATCGTGCAGGATTGTATCTGCAGGCTGATTGGAAAAAGTGAAAGTTACGACCTTGCAGTCGATGGCAGAAAATTACTCTTCAGGTCAATTACTAATGCATCCATAAATTTTACCACAAGGCTAAGATTGGTAACGGGGTTAGACCAAGAAGATGAGCAAAATTGGGTCGATAGAATTCAAGATGTTAGAGAAGACTGCCCTGAAAGTTTGGCGGTGGGCAAAGAACTTGAAAAGAAAATAGAGGAAGGGATTCAGCTTCTTTCGGTGGAGCAACGGATTGCGATTCAGATGAAAATAGTGGGATCAAGTACTGGAGAAATCGCAACGATGTTGCGAATAACAGAAAATCACGCTGGGGTTTTGTTGCACCGAGCTAGGCAGATTCTTGCTCGACATTTAGAACTTTTGGAAAAGGAGCAAATTGTATGACTCTCAACGATTCGCATCCCGTAGACAACTTGTTAAGAAGATACTTAGACCATAAGTCGGGCGATGAGCAAGCACAGAAGCTTGCAAATCGAATACTTGAGCAAGTTAATATGAAGCCAGTTGTTAAATATGGACAAAAAAAAATCTTTCGCAAAGCGATCTGGTTTATAGGAATGGCAGCAGCGGTGCTCCTCGCTTTTTTTGGTGGCCTTTATCTTTCCCCTGTTCAAGCAAGCCCTGAGGCTGTGGTTAAAGCTGCAATGTTTGCCCACGCTTTGCCCGTTGACCGACTTTATCTGGTTGAAACAACGCTCGACCCTCGCAACCCGATAAGCAGGTTGCCCAATGCAAACATACCTCGCAGGAATTATTTGTGGACTAGGGGTGATAGTTTCTGGCTAGAGCCCGCTCAAGCTGTGAAAAATTGGGCAATGGGTAGAAATGAATCAGAAGAACTTTGGCTTGCATTAAAGTCTGGAAAAGGTCTGGGAATTCGAGTGCCATTAAATGAGGTTCCGGAAGCAGTTCGATTAACCGCAGATTTAATGACAATGCGGATAGAAACTTTGCTAAATGAGGTGCTAGCTGATTTTACTTTAATCGAAGAGAAAGCCCCCACGGGCACGCATTTGATATTGGCCAAACCAAAATTAAACCATCACGCAGAAAAAATTCGCTCGATCCTTCTTGAAGTTGACTCCTCGACCCGGATAGTGCGTAAGGTGGTGGTAGACCGGGTACAGAAAAGCCGCCCGGTTGCCTTGGTAACTTTTACTCTGATTGAAACAAGTGTTCAACCGGGGGGAGTTTATCAGTTGGAAGGCCACCTTAACGATGAATCAATGATAGTTGAAGGTATGGAAAACCCTGCCCTCATTCCAATCTTATTGAGGTTTTTTCAAAACAAGGGAGAAACCAAAGGTAAGTCTCTTTAAGTTAGGTTCAATGTGAACTTAGCATTTTTTGTTTCTATCTAGGAGTGTGTTATGTTTCGTATCGCAACTATGTGTTTTGTTGCAGCAGGGTTTCTTGCAATCTCTGCAATGGGTTTTGCCCAAGATGAAAAGAAGACCAAGGGCAAGGCCGACCCTGAAGCTGCTTTCAAAAAGATGGATGAAAATAGTGATGGCAAGGTAAGTAAGGAAGAGTTCAAAAAAGCTCAGACTGCCCAAGCAGAAAAGATGGCAGAAAAAGGCTTCGATGGTCTTAAGAAAGCTTATGCAGATAAACCTGATCTTATTGACAAGGCCTTTGCCTTGATGGATACCAATAAAGATGGTTTCCTAGATTTGGAAGAGTTCAAAACAGGTCGTGAAAAAACGCGCGAACTGATGAAGGATATCTTCAAGAAGAAAGAGTAATCGTAAACTTGTAGGAGTTACGCAGTTGGAACTCAATCGCCCTTATTCGAATGAAATTTAGAATAGTCTAAACGATCGGAAAAAGATTAAAACTGCACAAACAATCAAATTATGGGCAACTGTTTAAGTTGCCCTACACTTGTTCATTTTATTTTTTTGGAAAGGACTGTTGCAATGTTTTCACGCTTATTAAAGGATAAAAAATCAGGCTTTACCCTGATTGAACTGTTGGTGGTGATTGCGATCATCGCTATTTTGATTGGCTTATTGTTGCCTGCGGTTCAGAAGGTACGCGAGGCAGCGGCCCGTACCACTTGTGTAAGTCAATTGAAAAATGTTTCCTTGGCAGTTGCTAACTTTGATAGCACTTATCAAAAATTTCCTGGATTAAGTACAAGTACAACTGCAACCGTTCCACCTCCGGACCAATATAATGGAAGTTTGTTTACTCAAATTCTTCCTTATATTGAACAAGAAGCCTTGCAAAAACAATTGATTGTTAATCCTTTGACTTATAGTACACCTGCAACGGCAGCAGGAATTGCACTTAGAGCTTCCTTTATTAAAATTTTGGTTTGCCCTTCTGATATCAGTGCCTCAGGCGGGTTGACATCGGTAGCTATAAACGGGGGGCAAATGGGTGGGACAAGCTATGTTCCTAATTCCGAAGTCTTTGGTAATAGTAATCGCGCGGGGGCAATTGTGGCTACTTCCGGTGGAAGGTTATCTTCTACCTACAGCATTGGTAGTCTTTCAAATGCTGATGGAACTTCGAATACGATCATATTTTTTGAACAATTTATAAATTGTATTGGGCCCACTCCTCCTTTTAGTGCTACTGCTCCCGCAGGTATGAATGCGTGGGTAATGCCTACTTATGGCCTGTTTGGTCCTGCTGGTGGCCCTATTGCAGGCATAGCTACAACTTCTGTTGCTTATCCGAGAGTTCAGTTATTAGGGGCTATTAATGCGATGATTGTACCGGCACCAATTGCTTCAACTGCTCCTGTAAATGTAAACGGTGTTGCTAGACAGTCTATCGGTAATACAAACCAACAAAGTAGGTATATACACCCTTTTCCAAATTTGACACCTTTACAGTGTGTTAGAGGTGCTGGTACTGGTGGAATTATTAATCCCTTACACACCGGTTCGACCCCGGTTGGTATGGGCGATGGAAGTGTTAAATCAGTTTCTTCTGGTATATCAGTTGTAACTTGGGCTTGGGCTGTTCGACCAGACGATGCCCAAGTTCTTGGTTCTGATTTTTAGTAAGCGGCAAACTGCAACCTAAGGGTAAGGAAGAATTAGAAAGAGTAAGGAGTTGTTGCCATGCTTTATTTAAGAGCGATGTTTTTATTGCTGCTGTTAACGAAGGTTTCAATTTCAGCAGAAGCCGAAAAGCAGAAAGCAGTTGCTCTCGAGGCATGGAAAAAGCTAGACCGTACTGTTTTGAAATCGGGAGAAATAGATTCCCTGATAGAAAAAGAGTTGGTAAGGCTAGGAATAACCCCTGCTCCTTTATGTTCAGACTATGACTATATAAGGCGTATTTCTTTGGACTTGACGGGAAAGCCGCCGAGTCCGTTAGAGATACGCCTTTTTCTTTCAGATAAAACCTTAGATAAGCGCAAGAAATATGCAGAAAAATTGATCGAATCGGATGGGTATGCAAAGTACTGGGCCACTTATTGGGCCGAGGTTATTGCTGCCAAGATTACTGATCGTAGAGGTATGCTAGCCTATAGGCCGTTTGAAGAATGGATGACCGAGCAGATAAAGCTGAATCGGGGTTGGGATAAAATTGCGCACGATTTAGTTTGTGCGGAAGGTCAGGTTGTCCCCGGAGAAAAGGGAGACGGAAGAACATTTTTAATGCTGGCACATTTAGGGCCAGATGCACCGGTGGAGCGGGCTGCCGAAGTTTCTCGCATTTTTCTGGGTATGCAAATTCAATGCGCCCAGTGCCATGATCACCCTTCCGATATCTGGAAGCGTGAACAATTCCACGAGTTCGCAGCTTACTTCGCACGCACAGGCGACCGCTTGGTTCCCGCAGGTGATATGAAGTTTGGCATTCGGGTGTTTGGGAAATTCTTTGGTGAACACAAAATGCCTAGCAAGGAAGATCCTGCAAAAGGAACAAATATTCAGCCTAAATTCCTTGATGGAAGAGAAGGGCCCAAATTTGCAAACGATCAAAAACGCAGAGAAGCATTAAGCATCGTTATGGTGGAAAATGAAAACCCTTGGTTTGCAGCTTCTTATGTGAATCGCATTTGGTCGAAGTTGTTGGGCCAGGGTTTCTACCAACCCATTGATGATATCGGGCCACAAAAAGAAGCGGTACATCACGAAACTTTACTCAGATTGGTAGGCGCATTTCAGGGTAGTAATTACGACACCCGTGAATTTCTTCGTTCTGTGATTCATTCGAATGCTTACCAACGAGAGGCAAGGCTAGGAAAAACTCAGGACGAACATTTATTGTTTGCTGCGGTCTATCCATCAAGGTTGAGCGCAGAGTCGTTATGGGAAAACTTGTCAGAAACAATGGAAGGCGTGGGCGGGCCGTTTGCGAGATTCGTAAAGGTGAACCCTTTGTTCTTCGCTCGAAGTTATGAAGGTCAGTTTAAGTCGCAGTTCAAATTCGATCCATCAGCGAAGCCCGATGAAGTCGAGGGAGCAGTGGCCCAAGCGCTTTGGTTTATGAATAACCCTCAAATCGAGGATAAAATCAAAGTTAAAGGTAATAACATTCTGGTGAAGCTGCTTAAAGAAAATCCTCAAGATGACTTAGCTCTTAAAGCATTATACTTGAAGATGCTTGCCCGAGAGCCAAGCTTTACCGAGCAAAGTAAATGTATGCAATACATTCGCAATGCAATTAATCGTGAAACAGCTTATGAAGATCTGTTATGGGCATTAATCAATACCACCGAGTTTCAATCGAGAAGATAAATAAGTGCAGGAGGGTTGAACGATGTATTTAGAAGTTGGAGTGAATGCAGACCGTGTTGTAAGTAGGCGCGCTTTTTTAGGTGCGGGTAGCCTGTTGGGCTTGGGTTGGAAGGCTGCTGTCGCTAGAGAGGCAGAGCAGTTACGCAAGCAAGGGTTGTCGTGCATATTGCTGTTTATGACGGGCGGGCCCAGCCAATTTGAAACATTCGACCCTAAGCCCGGAACGAAAACAGGTGGGCCTACTCAGAAAATATCTACCGCTGTGCCTGGTATTGATATTGCAGAAGGTTGGGAAAATACTGCCAAGATGATGAAAGAAATTACCCTCCTGCGCTCGATGACCAATAATGTTGCAGAGCACACCCGTGCCCAGTATCAGATGCATACCGGTTATCTGCCTGCAGGTGGGGTAAAGTTCCCGACTATGGGTTCGATAGCTTCCAAGGAATTACCTGCACCCAAAGGCGACCTTCCTTCCTTCGTGGCGATAGGCACGCCTGGCAACACCATCGGTTCGGGATTTTTAGGGATGGCGCACGCACCCTTTGTGGTGAATGACCCCGCAAGAATGCCAAATAATGTCACAAGAAGCTTGAATGTGGATGAGAGCCGTTTCCAAAATAGGCTTGGTATCTTAGCGGAATTAGAAGGCGAGTACTCCAAGAAGAATGCCAAAGAACGCGTAGATGACCATCAGGCAACTTATGCCAATGCTGCACGATTGGTGCGAAGTCCTGCACTTGAAGCGTTTGATATTTCGAAGGAAAAGATTGAAGTTCAAAACCGCTATGGAAAAACACCGTTTGGAAATGGTTGTCTATTGGCAAGAAGACTGGTGGAGCAGGGAGTTCCATTTGTTGAAGTAGAATCTCGCGATTGGGATACGCACTTTGATCATTTTTCACGGGTGAAGAATCTAAATCAAGCGGTGGATATGGGTTTTGCAGGTTTGGTAGGCGACCTCAAGGAAAGAGGAATGCTGGAGAAAACTTTGGTGATCTGGATGGGGGAATTTGGTCGAACGCCTATTATAAATCCTCGAACAGGCCGAGATCATTTTCCGCGTGCCTTTTCGGTAGCAGTAGCAGGCGGTGGAATCAAAGGGGGTAAAGTTATAGGCTCTACCAACGAAGACGGAACCGCAATCAAAGATCGCCCCATAACGGTGCAGGAATTGTTTAGCAGCTTTTACAAGGTGTTAAACATCAATGCCCGTAAAGAAAACGCTGGCCCATTGGAAAGGCCAATTAAAATTCTAGACAGTGGCAAGCCAGTGGATGAACTTTTTACTTAAATTTTAAATTAGTCTAAAGGCTTAACTAAGATATTGCGAAACCAAGTTTTGCTTTCAGGGTCGTGGGCCTGAAGAGCAAAGGTGCCGTGGGTTAATACTCGTTCTTCGCGGCCTTTCTTTCTCACAGGCTTATCAGCTTCGGTGTAATCAACAATGGTTTTACCATTGATCTTGATCACGATCTGTTTGCCTTTAACCATTATGTAGTACTGATACCATTCATCATCCTTGACGGGGGATTCGAGTCGATCTTCGACATCGACAAGGCTGCCAGTTTTGCGAGGGTCTTTGACGAAGGTGTTATTGATTTGGGCTTCGTATCCTTTTTTAACGCCACCTTTGCCACGGTTTTCGGTGTGGAAAAAGATACCGGAGTTGGCACTGGGAGCAGTTTTAACCTCGGCTTTGAATTCGAAGTTTTTGAAATCGTGTTTTTGCACCCCACCGATATAGAAGAGGTGAGCCATCCCGCCCTGCATAAAAAGAGTACCATCTTTAACTTGAAAGCATTCTGGTTTTTCGTTGGCTTCCCAACCGTTGAGGGTTTTGCCATCAAAAAG
>JBDNHI010000126.1:0-12071 GCA_041694635.1 Gemmataceae bacterium
GTGCCTTAAATATTTAGCTCCGAGTAAAATTTTTTTATTTTTAAAAAAGGTGAAACTTGACTCTGTATTGACAAAAAGGGCGGAAATTAGTTACAGGATATATTGGTTTTTAACAACAGATAAGAAAAAATTTATATTGGACTATTAAAATTTTGGAATATTCTAAGTCTACTTTTAAAAAAACTTAGGAAAACCATAAATAAAAGAGAAATTAATGAATTCAAACCCATCGATAGACCTAATCATAGATGTGGGAGCAAATTACGGCGAATTTTCTATGGATATAGGAATCAAAAATCCCAACATAAAAATATTAGCGATAGATCCAAATCCTAATTTATGCAAAATCATAAAAGATAAAATTTCAGATAAGAATTTACAAAACATAGAAATCATTCAATTAGCTATTAATACAAAAGAAGGGGCATGTTCCTTCAATATTTCAGATCACGCAGATAGCGGAATTTCAAGCTTATTACCATTCGAACAATCTAAAATTGAAGCAGACTCCTATTGGAATAAACGATCAGATTTAAATTTTGATCGTCAAATAGAAGTGGAAGTAAAACGCTTAGATAATCTATTAAAGAACTACGAAATAAATAAAATTAAATTCATTAAAATTGATGCTCAAGGCGTGGATTTAAATGTTTTAGAATCTCTTGGGAAATATTTAGAAATTACAGAAGCAGGAATGCTAGAAGTATCGGGAACCCTTGAAAATAATCTTTACGAAGGTGAAACGGTTGATTTAAATAAAGCTTTAAGCACAATAAAAACTTTAGGATTTAAAGCATACGCAATAAAACCAAACGATCACGCAGCAAACGAATTTAATATTTTCTTTTGCAAAGAATCAATAAATTGGAAATCAATGGAAGTTGAATTAAACTTAATTGGAATTAATTTATATGATGGAAAAAACTATTGGCACTACCCCTCAAACAAATGGGAACCAATTGAACAGGAATTTATAAACCTTAAAAACAATTTAAAACAAAATACAATTGAAAATCAAAACCTTATTAATGAAAAAATTGAATTAGAATCAACTTATAAACTCCAAATATTAAAAATTAAAACCTTACAAAAAGATAACGATTATCTTCACAGTATATTTTATATAAAACTGTTAGGCTACATAAAAAACTTATTAAAAGGCGCCTAACGGGTAATCAAAAATGGAAAACAATTATGACAACAAATTTTACGACGAAATTCTTTCAAAAAAATTAGCTTCTGCAGAGAAGGTATTTTGGGCAGGAACAATGCCTCCATTTCCCTGGATGAATGCAAGTCCAGATATTTATGACCGCAATAAAGACCATCGCTTAAATCCAGATTTTCACCAAGAATTTGATTTAGTATATTTAGTAGAACGAAACCTAGGTAGAGAAAAAAACTGGCCAATGATAATCGATGAAGCATTAAGATTAATGAAACCCGAAGGGAGTCTAATAATCTTAATGACGGATTCGCCATTATGTTCAATATTTGAACTTAAAAATTTATTAAACGAATGGGAAGGTACTACTTTAACTTTTGAACATACACATGAAAATAATTCGAGATTATTTTGTATAACAAAAAACAATAAAACAAAAAGAAAAAACACCTTACAAACCTTTTCTTTTGGAGTTATAACCCAAGGTAAAATCTCTCAAAACCTTGAAAATTTCATTAAGAGCGTACAAAACATTGAAGTACCAAATAGTGAAGAAATCGAAATCATAATATGCGGGTCTCCTGAAATAAAAGAAAAAATACAAACCTATGATAAAAGAATAATTTTCGTCGAAGAACCGAACGATTTTAAATCTAATGGTTGGATAACAAGAAAAAAAAATCTAATTGTAAAATCATCTAATCACGAAAATCTTATCTTGGTTCATGATAGATACACAATACCTTGCAACTTTATTAAAAAAATCCAAGAGTACGGACCGGATTTTTCAGTTCTTGTAAGCCGGCAAGAATATATGGATGGAACAAGAATTCCAGATTGGGTCACGATAGGAAGCGAATGGCAATGGACAACCCCAGGAATTCTTCAATATGGCGATTGGTGTCGCTATAATTTTATTAATGGCGGAATAATGATAGCAAAAACAGAAGTACTTAAAAAAGTACCTTGGAATGAACTTTTATTTTGGAATCAGGCTGAAGATATTGAACTTACTAGGCGGCTTAAATTTAAAGGCTATATCCCCAGATTAGCAAGAAATTTGTTAGTAAATTCAACAGCAACGCGCAAAAACTATTTTGAAAATTTTGAGTATTTACCCTATGACAAAAACAATCACATCGTACCTGGATTTAATAACTATAAAGCGGAAAATCGAAATCCAAGTATTGGGTTAAATAACAACTATACTTTCAACATAGAATCTCAATTAATCATTTCCCAAAGTGGTATTTATTATGACACAAATTGGACAATGGGAACTGATGGTTTATGTTTAAAAAAGAATACCGCAGGTATTCTGGCTTTTAGGTTAGAAAACAAAAAAACACATACTTTTTTACTTAAGTTCGAGAACCAAGAAAAAATTAAAACGATAAAAATAAATGATGAAGAATGTTTGATAAAAATAAATAAAAATGGATTCATACTTGTTTCAATCGATGAATCAAAAATCATAAGTAGCATGTCAGCAAGAATTTCGATAAAGGCTAAAGAGATTGAAACAACACTTTTATCAATCAGGATCGAATTAGCAGAAACACAACTTCCAAAACAAAAATGGATTTTTACACGCCTCCTTACGAAAATTTATAATAGTAAAAGGTCAAAATTTAAAAAAATATTAATAACAATTGTTATAGTACTTAGCATTATTCCTTTTTATCTTGCTAAATATGTATACAAAACACTTAAAAATATCAAAACCAAAATTTCGAAAAAAGTAAACCTATTAAAATCAAATATCGGAGAATTTTAATTGAATAAGCGTCGAGCTTTAATAATTGTTGAACCTGATTTTCTAACAATTCATGTTGGGGTTCGTCGTGTAATTTTTTATTATGTAGAAAAATTAATTAATGATAATTACGAAATCCAATACGCAACGCCAAGAGACAAAAAAATCTATCCTGGTGAATTAATTTTACCATTTGACAAAAAAAAAGAATCAGGGATCGCTTACTGGACCTCGTCAAACAATAACAATCAAAATGCACATCCAGTTCCTATTACCGATCAAAAAAACAATATAATTTGGTCAGAAAAAGAAATAGATCCGGACCAATATGATTTAAATTTAATAACTAATCCTTGGCTTTGTTCTTTGGGTTTACCACCACTTCCGAAATCTATTGGCCTAGTCTACGACTTAATACCAAACCTAATTGCTTGTGGTATTTTGAGGTTTTCCCAAGAAATCAACATTTATGATTTTGCAAAAGAACACGACATAGGATTCAGATATTATCTTGCAAATACAAAAATAATTACTTGCATAAGTGATTCAACGAGAAATGATTTTATTAAATACTATAGGTCTGCAAAAAACCATCCTTGCGTAATAACTGATGTCCCTTTCAAGACAGATGAAAGCGAGACTATTAACACAAATGAAAATGATAATATTTTATTAGTCAACGCATTAGACTACCGAAAAAACTTTAGTAATATTGAAAAAGTATTAAGCTTATTAGCTACACACAAAAAGTTTAAGTTAAATATTGTTGGGAAAGAGCGTATTCCAATCGAGGAAGCAATTAATTTTTGCAGGAAGTTATCCGATTTAGGTATTGAAACTAACTGGTACAGAGAAAATAATGACGAATGCCTTTTTGAACTATATAGAAACGCCTCAGTATTATTTTTCCCATCAATTTACGAAGGCTTAGGATTACCAATTTTGGAATCACAATCGGTAGGAGTGCCTGTAATTTCTTCATCGACTTCTTCCTGCAAAGAAATAAATATGAACCCTAACTTATGCTTTCCTCCAGAAGACACGGATGCCTTTCTTGAGTGTTTATCAAAGATACTAGATGGCCAAGTATTTTTCAAAAAAGGCCAAAATTTAAAGAATGAACTTGTTTCATTTATAAACTCAAAAAAAATATTACCAAATTACCTAATCTAGATGATCTGTAATTTAAGAAATACTGGCCTTAAGGCATACATTAATATGGACACAACAAATTTAAATAAAAAAATAACTATTGTTTGCCCATGGTTTTTTTTGGTGATGCAGTTGGCCATTCTGCGCATGACAACTACATTGCTATTAAAAATTTAGGGTATAAAAATATAAGAGGAATAGGAACGCGATGCGACTTTAATGACATCAATTTTAAAAAATGCGAGACCGTTGAAGATTTAGAAAAAAGCCAATGGTTTTGTGATTCTGATTTAGTAATTTATCATTATGCTATTTATCCCGATTTATTTAATGTAATTAAAAAGAAAACAAAAAGTTTCAATATAATTTGTTTTCATAATGTAACGCCAAAACATTTAATGCCGGAAAACACTTGGGGTATAATTGATAAATCTTTCAATCAAATACCGATATTTAATCATGCAGATGGTATTTGGAGTGATAGCCAAGAAAACACTGAACAACTTGAACGATGCGGCATTGTAAATATTAAAATAATGGAACTGCCAATTGCAGTTGATAGACCACCTTTATTTAATTTTAAAAACAAGCCAAAACAAAAAACAAATCTACTTTTCGTAGGCAGATTTTTTTCTTCAAAAGGTGTTGTTGATATAATCGAAGCCCTAGAGCTAATGCGAAACAAAACTGATATTCCTTTTATGCTTAGGCTAGTAGGCAATATTGATTTTTCAGATCCTGAATATGTTAAGCTTTTGCATTCTAAGATTAAACATTATGGATTAGGTGAATATGTAGATTTTATTGGAAAAGTAGATTTGAATTCTTTAATAAAAATTTACCATCAGTCCCATATTTTTATATCTGCTTCTTATCATGAAGGCTTTTGCGTTCCTGTGATCGAATCACTAAGAACTGGCTTAATTCCCATCACCTATGATGCAGGAAATTTAATTAGAATTGGCGGTGGTTTTGGACCGGTGGTTGAAACAGGTGATATACAATCCTTGTCTTTAAAACTTCTTGAAACCATTTTAACGGTTTATAATTCTCTTCATGACTTATACTTGCCTTGTATTTCAACAAAAAATGGCCTACTGAATGCTATAGACTTTTCTAATAAAATTGAAGAATATAGTTTAGCTTTTGATTTCGATAACTACCAAAAAAAAATAGAAGTAGGATTAAGTTCTATTTTTCATAGCTAAAAATTCAGTTAACTTAAAGGAAAATCAATGAACATAATTAGAAAAATTTACAATAAGATCCTTAGCGATTTTAAAAAGTCTGATGCTGTGTATCCTTTACAACATTATCCAGGGTATGTTGAATCAGACTTAGCAGTTTTTGAACCATTTAAAAATGTAAAAAAACAACCTGAACCGAATTTTATTGTTGATTTTTTAGGAGTTAAAACAAGAGCGACAAGCCTTGCTGATTGCCAAAGGGTTTACTCAGGAAAAGTATTGGATATTCCAGTCCCTGGAGATTATCACGCTGAAGCTATTGAATATATTGGTTTATTAAAAAGCGTTCTAGCAGCTAAGAATCAATATTATGTTATGGAACTAGGGTCTGGATGGGGCCCTTGGCTTGTAAATGGGGGTGCAGCAGCACGACACTTAGGAATTAAAAATATTAAAATGGTTGGAGTCGAAGTCGATGAAAAGCATATGGTTTCGATGCATCAACACTTAACTGTTAATAACTTTAACCCCGCTAATCACGAACTTTTAAGAGGAGCGGTTGGCGCCCAAAAAGGTAAAGCAATATTTCCAAAAATAGCAGATGCGGCAAACCAATGGGGTGCAAGGCCAGCCAAAATTACAAATAATAAAATTGATACATCTGATTCTAATTATCTTGGCAACTTATTAAATTTAGAACATGAAGAAGTGGATATAATTCCAATTAACGAATCCTTGAGAAACAATCTTTTTGGGATCTTGTCCATATTAATGTCCAAGGATGGGAATCACAAATATGCTCTGTAGCAATAGAAAATTTAAATAAAAAAGCAAGATTTGTAATAATCGGTACCCATTCAAGAAAGCTCGACGGGGAAGTTTTAACATTATTTCATGAAGCAGGATGGATATTAGAAAATGAAAAACCAACTAGGTTCCATTATAATAAAGAAGTAAAAGAACTAGAAGGAATGACGCTTGCTGATGGAACACAGGTTTGGCGAAACCCTAAACTTTAGGTAAATCGTTATACTTCAGATGAGATACTTATCGTTACTTTGCCCTGGAGTTTTAACTACTACATTAACAGCATCTGTTAATGCTTCAAAACCAGTCGTTTCGAATGGTTCTAAAACTATTATGTCACCCTCACACCATTCTTTTCCGGCCATCCGTATTCGTCCCGAAATTACAACCGTAATTTCAGTAGCAACTTTGTGATAATGGGCAGATTCAACATCACCCTTCTTATAATATTTAACTGCTACTTCACAACCGTTTGTTTGGAAGGCACTTGGGCTAAACTCACCTACAAACCATCCTTTAACCATATTACACATTTGAAAATGTTTCATTTGTGATTTTCTTTCTCAGTAGACAACTCAAATTTCAGGATTTGTTTTTCATTTTTAATGGGGATATATTTATCATTTTCAACATTATATACCCCTATATGAGCACCATCTAAAACCAATTCATTAAGCGCTGGACTAATATAAAATACACCATTGACGGAAGCATCTTTTCGAATCATTTCCATTGCTGCTTTTACAAAAAATCTTCCTTTTGCAAACCAGTAAAAACCAACAATGGCATTTCGGCTAATCGGATTCTTCTCAGCAACTTGGATTACAAACCCTAAATCATCTAACCTAACATAAGAATAACGCGGATGAATAGAAGAAAAGGTTACTACACCCGCGGTGCATTTTAATTTTGTAAAATGACTGATGATTGCTAAATAATCTTCATTTAATAATTCATTTCCATTTAAGATAAGTAATTCTTCGTCGTTGTCAATATGTTCACAGGCTAATAACGCCGTGCATGCTGCACCGTTAGTTTCCTTTGAGATGTTTAAAATTATTGCTTCTGGTTCAAGTAATTTTACAATATTATCAAGATGAAATTTTCGAATATCGAAGTCTCGAAGTGCAATGATGAACTTTTGAATCCCTAAACTTTTACTAAGCTGAATCTGTCTTTGAATAAGCGGAACACCATCCATTTCTAAAATACATAGGGGGTATTCCCCTCGGCCATCATTATCAGGTGAACTAGCTCCAGCAGCTAAAACAAGAATATTAATCAAGCGGCCCTCTTTTCAGTTAAAATTATTTTATTTAAAATATTAACTAAATTTACTTCCTCAATTTCACGCACTTGTAAAACATATGCGCCAGAAGCAATGGCTGCTTTTATACCATTTTCATTATCTTCAACAATCAAACACTCTTCAGGCTTACATCCAATTTTTTTCATCGTAAAATGATAAATATCTGGTGCAGGTTTTGCATTCTTTACATCTTCTGCTGACACTATTTCATCTAAATATTTCATTAAACTTGCTTTTTCCATCATTACATCAATTGTGTTTCTGATTGAATTCGATGCAACGGCTAATTTGTAACCTTTTGCTTTAAGGACAGAAAGAGCATACTCATGAGCAAAACTTGGTTTACATTTTGAATGCACAATTTCCATGGTATAAGATTGTTTCATTTGATTTATGAATGAATGCAACCCTAAAGGCAAGCCTCGTTCTAAGGATAGCATTTGTAATTTTTTTGAAGTAGGCAAACCATCATAGGTAGTAAGATGCTCATATCTACTTATTTCAAAACCGAACAGTTTAAGAGCCCGATTTAATGCTTCATAATGCCAATCTTTAGCCTCAATCAATACCCCATCCATATCAAAAATTACTGCTTTAATCATCATTTGCTCCAAAAAATATTTTTGCTTTTTCAGGGTGATCGGTACAAAGCATTAAGCCAGATTGCTTTCGTAACGGAAGTAGCATTTCCCAAGTATCTAAATAATCTCGTTTATGTAATTCAGGCGAAACAATGCAGACTTTTGGCACGCTTTCAAATAAAGACTTAAGGTAGACCACATTAAACCAAGTAGAGTGAAACGAATCTAACCAGATTCCTGAAGCTAAATTTAACCAAGGCGGTTGTATTTCTAGTTCACTTGCCCGTATAAACACGGGTATGCCTTCTTCGATATATAATTTAGTATCAGGAATAGACATATCAAAAACAAACCAATCTTTTATTTCTTTTTTAACCATAATTTTGTTTAACAATTTTGCTAACCCATCTGATTTAATATTAATTGCTAATGGAAGGTTTTTCCCTTGCAGTAAATTTAAAAAAGCTTCTAAGGTTTTTTCATTTCCCAAAGGCATATCATGCGAAATCACTAACTCGCCTGCAAGATCCCTAATATCTGTTTCTGTACCAAAACCAAGATCAAAAGAACGCTTGAATGCTTCTTCGGTATTTTTCTCCGTGGTTTGCAACCAATAACCACGATGGCTTAATATTTTCACTATTTTGCCTTTGCAGCTTTTTGAGAAAGTGGCAATTTTAAGAATAATTCTAAATCGCTTGGAATTCCTAAGCCATACATTCCATTGCCTTCAGCACCAATATTATAAATGCCTATTTTTTTATTTTCTTGAATCATCAAATTGTAGGCTGGAGCAACATAGAATTCTCCATTTACAGCAATATTTTGCTGAATCATTTTTTCTGCTGCAGTTACAAAATCTGCCCCGTGTTTATAATTATAAATGCCTACTGTTGCTTCATTGGAAATAGCTTTTTTTTCCACAACATCGATTACTAACTTTTCATTCGATAGTTTAACAAATGACCATTTGGGGTCGATGGTAGTCATCGTCATTATTAACCCATCAAGCTTATTACTTCCCATTTCAAGCAAATAATCATCAATGGAAATATCAACAAATTGATCACTATTAGCTATCATTAGGGGTTCATCTGTATTAATAAGGTCTTTAGCTTTCAATACGGTACAAGCCGCACCCATTGTTAACCCTTCAATCTCGACGACGGCGCAACCTGGCGCCCACTCATTAAGTTTCTCTCTTAGTGCATATTGATTAGCGTGTTCTTTTTGGCAAACAAATATAAATCGGTGTGCAATTTTTGGCGTTAAATTATTTATAATTAATTTAATCATTGGCATCCCATGGAGCCTGATTAAAGGCTTGGGATCTTTAAAACCTGCCACTGCAAATCTACTTCCTGCTCCGGCCATTGGTATTAGGATATTTAACATACAGTTGCACCTAAATTGTTTAAACACTTCGTAAGATTCATCTTCTATTAGCCGTAATAAACCTAAAATCTTTTAAGATTTTTCACCGTTTCAGTCCATACCGAATTTCAACTAAAAACCTAGGCAACTTACACTAACCTTCACTTTTGATTACTCTGGATTATTACAAGCAAACAGATGCCCCTACTTTACCCATTTTCACTTTAGTGCTGTACTTTTCTTGCTATTGTTAATTTTAGCCCATTTTTATTACAATCATTCATTCTGAAACTTAAGGATTAAAATTCAGTAAAAAGGTGTCGTTTTTGCCAAAGGAATGGCCGTAATGCTTATCACCCAAACTCCGTTAAGAATTAGCTTTTTAGGCGGGGGGACCGATTACCCCGAATACTTTGAAAAGTATGGCGGCGCTGTTCTTGGTTCTGCAATTGATAAAGCTGCTTTTTTCTCGATTTCCCAGTTTTATAGTGAAATGTTTGATTATTCTTTGCGCATTGCCTATCGCAAAGTCGAATGCGTTTCATCAATTGACGAAATTGAACACGCACCCTTCCGGGAATGCCTTCGCTGGTGCGGAATTGAAAAAGATATCGAAATCAATCATTCTGCAGAGCTTCCCGCAGGCACTGGCCTTGGTTCTTCAGGTTCATTTACCGTGGGCCTTCTAAAAGCTATTCAAGCTTTCCAAGGCCAAACCATTTCAAAAATAGATTTGGCTTATCAAGCTATCGATATCGAACGAAATGTTCTTAAGGAATCGGTTGGCGTTCAAGACCAAACCTTTGCCGCTGTTGGTGGTTTTAACCTCATTGAATTTCGTAGTATGGGCAATTTCATTATAAATCCCATTTCGCTTCCCGAGGGAAAACTTGAAGAATTCGAGAATCACTTAATGATGTTCTATACGGGCACCAAACGCAAAGCTGAAGAACTTGCAAAAAAACAAGTTCTTAAAATTCCTTATAACCAGAATCGACTGAAACAAATGCGAAACATGGTCGATGAGGGCTATGAAATACTTTGCGGAAATGCACCCATTTCTGATTTTGGCAAACTTCTCCATGAATCTTGGTATTTAAAAAGAAACCTTGATGATGCCATTAGCAATCCTCAAATTGATGAGATCTATAAATTTGGCATGGAAGCAGGCGCACTAGGTGGAAAACTTCTAGGGGCAGGCGGTGGAGGTTTTTTCCTCTTCTTCATTCCACCTGAAAAAAAAGCTGCTCTTGAAAAAAAACTTGCCCGGTTTCAACCGGTACCGTTCAGGCTTAATGCTGCAGGTTCCCATATCATTCATAGCCATAATCAATTCGATTCTAATTTTATACCGAGTTTAAAATGCGAGGCAGCGTGACCAAGCCCCTTTCCAACATTCCGGTTCTTATTCTTGCGGGCGGCCTTGGCACTCGCTTACGCTCTGTCGTTACCGATAAGCCAAAAGCCCTTGCACCCATCTTAGGAAAACCTTTCCTCGAAATTCAGATAGAACTTCTTAGGGAACAAGGGGCTAAACATTTTGTCCTTTGTGTTGGTTATCTTTCCGAACAGATTTTTGAAACCTTTGGCGATGGTTCTAAGTTAAATATCCGCATCAATTATTCTGAAGAACGCGATCAACTTCGAGGCACCGCAGGTGCTATCAAACTTGCCCAGCGTTTCATCTCAGAACGAGCTATGGTTCTTAATGGCGATACTTACCTAGATTTCGATCACAATGAATTAGTGAACAGGCACCTTGCTGAAATAAAATTTGGCGCCCAGGCGACTTGTACCCTTGCTAGGCTCGAAAATGCTGCCCGCTTTGGCACCGTCATCCTTGATGAACACGATCACTACATCGCAGGTTTCCTTGAAAAAAGCAGGAACAACGATGGCCCTGCTTGGCTTAATGCAGGCGCTTATATGATCGAACGAAAATTCTTAGATAACATTGATTCAGAAAAAATCGTTTCCCTTGAAAGAGAAACTTTTCCTTCCCTCATCGCAAAAGGCGGAAAGATCGCCGCTACCCTTAGCAACAGACCTTTTTACGATATCGGTACCCCCTCCGACTATCAAGGTTTTTGTGATCTTTACGAAAGGTGGTCCCATGACCGACATCGAGCTGCTTAAAACTTCGCTCCTATCCGCTATGGATGTTTATCGCAAGGTTCTTGAACACGAAGTCGATTGCATCATCAACATCGCTACTAAACTTGACGATGTCATCGAAAATGGCGGCACCATTTATCTTTGTGGCAACGGCGGTAGTGCTGCTGATGCACAACATATAGCTGCTGAATTTGTTGGCCGATTCTTAAGAGAACGAAGGGCTCTACCTGCTCAGGCTCTTACTGTAAACACCAGCATCATCACCGCTATAGGCAACGACTATGATTTTTCCCAAATCTTTTCTCGGCAAGTTAAAGCCTTGGTGAATTCTAAAGATGCAGTTGTTGGCATCAGCACCAGTGGCAAATCGGGTAATGTTCTCGAAGCCATCAAGGAAGCCAAGATTATTGGCGCCCTCACCGTAGCATTCACCGGTTTACCTGGCGAACCTTTAGCAAGTGCCTGCGATTTGGCGTTCAAAGCTCCTACCAAAGAAACCCCTAGAATTCAAGAAGTTCACATTGCCGCTTGGCACGGTATCTGCGACATCATCGAAAGGCGTGTCTATGAACGCGAGACAGGCAATTTTTCTGGACAGGGACGGGGTCATCATCGAGGAGATCAA
>JBDNHI010000127.1:0-3779 GCA_041694635.1 Gemmataceae bacterium
ATACCAGATGGCAGATCAAGGAAATGATTTGATACGATAAAAATCTTGATCTTTAAAAGAGGCAGTTTCACTGCCTCTTTTTTTTAGCTATCAGGGACAGTTTGTTCCTTGCTTGAATTTATCTTCGTGGAGGATGCTAAGGTGATGTAAACAAGCAATCATAAAAATTACATTTTCAGCTTGTTTATAAGGTGTTATAAGAAATTTGGAATTGAATTAAAGGTAACCGTTCAATAAAAACCATTCTTGCGGGGCATGTTAGCCTTGGCAATCGTTCAGACAACTACCCTGCCTTACCAATCACCAAATTCTACCTATACAAACACCCTGTTTTTTAAATTTTTCCACTTCTTGGAACCCGGTTTTAAGATAAATACAAAAGCACAAAACAAAAGCAAAAACCATAAGCAGAAAAGCAGTAAATAACCAAGCAGTAATTTACGGAGCCCTCACGAGACGGAACCCCGAATCGTAGTACCGGTTATCAGGCGTACTGCCGCCACGGCTGGCTGATCGGGCAACCCTAGTATTATTAAGAAAAGACCCGCCACGCAACACACGATATTCACCAGAATTTGGGCCTCTTGGATCAGATACGGTGCCTTTTGGATAATCACTATACCAATCCTCACACCACTCGAATACATTACCATGCATATCATTTACCCCAAACGCATTAGCCTTATAACTTCCTATTGCTGCTGGCTTACCCATTCCTGAATCGTCATAATTCGCATTTTGGGGCGTGATACTATCACCAAATGAATATGCTGTGGTTGTTCCTGCCCTACAGGCATATTCCCACTCTGCTTCTGTTGGTAACCTATATCCTCTCTTTATCTTAAAATTCAACTTCTTAATAAACTCTTGACATTCACCCCACGATACATCCGTTACTAGTAATTTTTCTCCCTTGGAATAACTTGGGTTATTACCCATCACCATTTTCCATTGCTCCTGAGTTACCTGATAAATTCCCATATAGAATGGTTTAGAAATTGTTACCTCGTGTTGGGCCTCATTTTCAAAACGGAATTTTTCTTTGTCAGGGGAACCCATCATAAACGTCCCCGAGGGAATTAATACCATCTCTAGATTTACTCCACCACTAAGATCTATTATTTCAACTTCATAGGTCACCATTCTTCACCTCGGGGCATTTATACTCTTAAGTCAACAACCTTAAGCTTAATTTAAGTAAGTTTTGTGTTAAAGGAAATTATGGCCCTTTCCAAGACGTTGATCATCTTGGGGTTTGCAACAGCAAAAAACCATAAGCAGTAAAGCTGTAAATATCCAAGCAGTAATTACGGAGTCCTCGAAAACCGAAACCCACCAACGACGTTCCGGCCGTCAGGCGAGTAGCTGTAGCGGGTGGCCGAGCGAGTATACCTAAGCAAAAATGCCCAAAGACTCACCACGCAACACACAGGCTGATCTAGGATATGGACTCTTTGAGTCAGTTAGGTATGTCCTAGGATATTCTCCATACCAATTTTCACACCACTCCCATACATTCCCGTTCATATTATACAAGCTAAACGGATTGGCCTTATAACTTCCTACTTCTACTGGCTTGAATATTTCTGATCCGGCATAATTTGCATCTTGTGGATTTATAGTATCACCAAAAGAATAGGCCGTGGTTGTTCCGGCCCTACACGCATATTCCCAATCTGCTTCTGTTGGTAACCTATATCAACCCTTAGTCCTTGCATTCAACTTTTTGATAAATTCCTAGCAATCATTCCACGATACATTCGTTACTGGTAACTTTGCGCCCTTATGGCTACTTGGGTTACTTCTCGTCACCGATTCCCATTGCTCCTGTGTAACCTGATAAATTCCCATATAAAATGGCTTGGTGATTGTTACCCCGTGTTGCACTTCATCATCATAATGACCTTTTTCTTCGCCTATCTCACACCAACCACTAGAGGCTAACCCATCGTAAACTTCCCCGCTGAAATAAGTACCGTCTCTAGACTTATTCCATTTCCTAAGTCATCTTTTTCTCCTACTCCTTGCTTTATGGGTTTAGCTATTCCTTGTTTGGCAGAAATTGCCACCATTTCGGTAATAGATTTCTTCGTTGATCCTAAAACTACTATCAAAATAACAACCACCAATAGATACAAATAGATTGGGTCATCGAAGTATTCGTAAACCGACTAGTATACCGACTAGTGTACCGACTAGTATAACAACAAAAAACCCAAGAACCCGCAAAAAAGGTCGAGCATCTATTAGAATTCCTTCTTGTTTCTTGGATGGGTTTACCTCAGGTAATGGAGGCGGGGCAGGCAGTAGAATTGGCTTAGGCGAAGCAACTGACTTAAACGGTGAAATTACCTCAGAAGACTGGATTAGTTTAGATGATGTTGTTATATCAGGCAAATTTTTATTAATTATAGTAAAAATAGAGTCAATACTAGGTCTTTCTGACGGATCTTGCTCCATCATTCCTAAAAGAATATCATCAAACCATTTTGGAACAGTATTATTTAAACTCGAAGGTTTTTTGACATTAACGCGAGGCATAAAAGATGTCAAAGCTTTATAAAAAACAAGACCGGTAGAATATATATCGCATCGAAAATTACAATTAAGTCCGGTGAACTGTTCTGGCGCCATATATTCAAAAGTACCAACACCCCCTAAGGAAGTTTGAGCCATAGTTTGGGCGTCAGCAGAAAAATTCTTAGATATACCAAGGTCAACTAATTTAAGATCTCCTGTTAAAGAAATGATTAAATTTTGAGGTTTTAAATCTCGATGAACAATACCCAGTAAATGCATAACTCTTAAAGCAGAACACAATTGCTTAAAAATTTTCAATACAAAATTAAATGGCAAAGCACTACCATGTCCTACACTATTAATCACACTTTCAAGGTTTTCACCTGTAATATACTCCATAACCAAATATGGAAAAATTCCTTCAGTTCCTTCATCTAAAAATTTAACAACAAATTGGTTATTAAGTAGTTTTAAGTTATTAATTTCATTCAAAAACCTTGCTCCATCATTATGCAATAATAAAAATTCTTTGGTCGGAAATTTTATCGCTACAACATCACCACTCCTTACATCAATTCCTTTAAAAACTCTGCCCATTCCACCTTCGCCAATAAGTTCAATAATCTTATAATTATTAATTTCACCTGGATATATTTCCCCAACCTTATTTCTATTAACTAACCCAAAGAGAATACGATTGCATCCAGAACAGCCAAAAGAACCAGTCTCTTTCTCGAAAATTTGCTTTAAACCACAATAAGGACACATTGCTGATGAAACATTATTTTTGCTTTTATCTGAATCGTTTGCAGTCAAAGAACTTTGTTCAGATTTTGTCTCAAATTTGTTTTCAATAAAAATCTTAGTTTTCGAACTAGCTTCTGTTTTAGAAATATCTTCTTTTTCATCATTCCTAGTTGCAATTGAACTAAAATTTACACTTACCCTTAAAGACTTAAAAATTACGTGTCCGTTCGGTGAAGTACAGGTGCCAAAAAGCGAAATCAATCAGGTTTTTTGATTACCTGCTTGGCAAAAGCGTGTGAAGTTGATCTGCAGGAGTGGTGGGTAACTTGGTCAGCGTATCCCGCAGATAAGTCCAGGGATTGATCCCAAACTGTTGACAGGTGGCAGTGAAGCTTGACAGAATGGCTAACGCCTTCCCACCTTGATCAGAACCAAAGAACAACCAATTTTTTCTGCCAATAGCAAACGGCTTGATCGCTCGTTCAGCAGTGTTGTTGTCAATAGATAGGTTG
>JBDNHI010000128.1:0-3948 GCA_041694635.1 Gemmataceae bacterium
AAGCTTACCGCGGACATTAAACCCGGGCCCCAACCTAGCCTTGATTTTCAAGTCAAAGAACTTCCTAAATAATTGCACTGACGATTTTATTTGCAGATAATTTCCATGCCACATCGCTGAATGCAGCATGGAAATGTACTAATCGTGGGGGTTTATTTACCCAGTGCCTCTTCAAGAAATATTGGCTTTTTCCCAAACTTTTTCACATACTCATCTCGGCTAGGTATCAGCCTAACCTTAATCTTGTTCTCGTGGTTGATTAGAATATCGGTAAGCTTATGGTCGATAAAAGGGTTTTTAAATCTTTCAATCACCTGATTTGCAAAACCCTTGGGGTCATCGCAACGACCTTCAAGAATGGGCACAATTTCGGTATGCAGTAGTTTTTCTAACCAAGGGCCTAGCTCGGCATCGTTGACCGAATCCCTCACAATCTTATATCCCTTTGCTATAGCTTTATGAACCATTCCTGAATGCCCACCATTGAGAATTCGTACCTTTCGTAAAAAGAAAGGTAGCACATCGTTAGTCCAGATCACCGCAGGATGTTCGATCCAGCGCTTGACCCCAGGCACTTCTTGAATTGCAAATAGTGCGTAGGGCTCGCATACAGCAAGCATCGGATCTTCTGCAAGCAAGGGGTGTTGATCGGGCGTGCCCGTAACAATGCGGTCAACCAGGGTGTTGTGCCAAGAGCAAGATTTTTCCATCCAAGCGATGAAGTCAGCTTCCAGTTTCCAATCTTGAGCCATTTTGACCAGAATGCTTTTAAGGAGTTCAGCATTTTGTTCACGCAATTCGCAAGGAATGATCATCAGACCTGGTTGGCTAGCCTTGAATCGTTCTCGTAAAACTGCAAGCAGCTTTGCGGGGAAAGATTTGGGTGGGGTGCAATTAGGTGTATCTGCAGAATTGAGATCGTATCCAGATTCTGTGGTGTTTGAAAGAATCGTTTTTAAGTGAACCGACCTTGCAAGTTCAAGAACCTGATCCCACTGGGTGTTGGCAGCAAGCGCACGAGAAATGCTTTCGCAAACTTCCACTCGATCGACCACATTACCGTTTTCCAAGCCACGCAGAACCACATGATACTTGCCCCCTAGCTTGGCAAGTTCGTGGGCCCGGTCACCCCCCATGGATTGAAGGATTACAATTTTTCCAATATTCTGCCCTTGCTGGTTGGCATGATGGACGAAAAGATCTGCGAAGGCGCGTAAGAATTTTCCCGAGCCAAACTGCAATACGGTTTCATGCATGTTCATTCATCCTTTAAGCTTTTTTAAGGGCCATTGTAAGTTCCAAAGTTTCGACTTTAACCTTGGCTGCTTGGGCATCGGTAGGCACCGTTGCGCTGAAGTTCGCTACCAAAGTTTCGGTTGCAATATAATCACGATGGGTTGCAATGGTTTTTAGCAAAGCATCCGCAGAGGTATCTAAATGCAGGATGATTCGATCTTCCATTTCTAACCCAGATTTTTTTCTGAGGTCTTGCACCTGACGAATGATGTCGCGAGCCATGCCTTCAAGGGCAAGCACTTCGGTGATTCGAGTATCAAGTGCGACTTGGGTATCTTTATCCGCAACGCCAGTCCAGCCCTCTTTTGCCTTAAGGCTAATGTAGAGGTCGGAGGCTTCTAGTTCGAAGGAATCGCCTTCGTGAACCAGTTGGAAAGGCAAGCCGGATTGTGCGTTTTTTAGGAGCAAAAGAGGGTCAGCCTGCGCGATTGCTTGTTGTACATTCTTTAGTTTTTGCCCAAACTTTGGCCCTAAGTTCTTCTGATTCGCTTTGATCTCGGGAACCAGAAGTGGGCCGCTCGCACCATCGTGCAACCCTGCTTTCTTTATGTTTAGCTCTTCGCAAATCTGATCTGCAAAACGCAATATCGCCCTGCGGTCTGCTTCATTCCCTGGGTGAACCAAGAGTTCTGCAAGAGGTTGGCGTACTTTAATCTTGACGGTGTTTCGTGATGCAGACCCCATCGAAACTAAATGTAGCAGGGCTTCCATATCTTCAGAAAGCACCTCGTCGATCAAATTAAAATCGGGAGCGGGATAAGATTCATGATGAATGCTTTTGTCACCAGCATTAAGCAAGTTATGATAAATCTTTTCAGCAAGAAAGGGCATTAGCGGAGCGAGTAACTTGGTGAAGGTGAGCAAAACTTGGTGGAGGGTTTGGTAGGCAGCGAGCTTATCAGAGCCATGCTCTGCCTTCCAAAAACGCCTGCGGTTTCTACGCACATACCAGTTGCTAACCTTATCATCGATGAAGCGTTCTGCTTCTAAGCAAAAAGCAGAAAGATCGTGAGCTTCAAAAGATTTACGAGCGAAGATAATCAGCTTTTGTAAATCGGAAAGAATCCATCGGTCGATATCTGGCCTTTGTTTAAGAGGCACCGGTGGCGCATTCAAATCAAACTTATCTAGCCTGGCGTAATTACAAAAGAAAGCATAACTGTTCCAAAGCTTAAGAACAAAACGGGCCCTGACTTCGTCCGCAGTAATCGGGCCAAAATTGATGTTCGTCGCTGGATTGGTTCTGCAGAATATCCACCGAATTAAGTCTGCGCCCATCGGCGGATGCTTTTCAAGCACCCCTTTGGGATTCTTGATTTCATAACCATCGTTTGCTGCACCTTCAAAAGGAATACTATTTCCCTTCGATTTATGCATCTCCTCGCCATTCTGATCTCGCACTAGCGCGTGGCCCAGAAGAGTTTTAAACGGCGGGCGGTTCGTCATCATTGTGCTCATCGATAAGATGGCATAAAACCAATTGCGGAATTGCCCTGGGAAGCACTCGGTAATTAGGTCTGCTGGGAACCATTTTTCCCATTCGACCCGGTCACGATTAAAACCCATAGTGGAGTAGGGGACGATGCCCGCATCGAGCCAAGGATTCCCAACATCCTTAATGCGGGACATAAGGTTGCCAGTCTTTGGGTTTCGAATTTTAACTTTATCGATGTAAGGGCGGTGAGGGGAATGTCCTTCGAATTGATCCCACCCTTCGACGGCCCGGGTTTTAAGCTCCTCACGAGATCCAATAACTTCGAATTGAGTGGGTTCAAGGTCGTCAACCCAGATGGGAAGCGCAAGTCCCCAGAAGCGTTTTTTTGAGATCATCCAGTCGCCCATATTTTTTAGCCAGTCAAGTTCTCTTGCCCTGCCATTGATTGAATCAGGCAAAAAGGTGACCTGCTTGGTTATATCCATGATTTCTTGGCGCCACGACATTTTGATAAACCATTCATCGACCGGCCTGAAAACAAGCTCGACCCCGGTGCGCCAACAATGAGGGTAAATATGGGGGTATTCTTCAACCGCTAGTAGCATTCCCTTTTCGCGTAAAAGAGCAAAAACTTTTTCTGCAGTGGATCGTTCGGTAGCATCAAGCCCTGTGAAATCACCAAAGGCAGGGAAAAACTTCGCTTCATCATCTAAAGGCGAGATTTCAACTAAGCCATTGGCTTTGCCCATAATATGATCGATATCGCCACAGCCTGGTGCAATGTGAACAATGCCAGTTCCTTCGCCTGCAACCACATTAGGGTTGCCTTCGATATCGCGGCCACCGTCAATAACCCGGTGGCAAGTTACGCCACAGCGGTCTAATAGCAGAGGGTTTTCTGGATATCCCCCCGGTTGTAACTGGGCTGCAAGATGATCAAAAGGCCCAGTGTATTCGAGCCCTACAAGTTCTGCACCAAGCTTGGAATCTTCGACTTCATAACCACCTTGCTCTTTGAAAATCTGAGCAATGGGTTTTAGCTTAGGCACTTGCTTGGGCCACGACCATTCAGATTTTCCAAAGCCTTCTTTAAACTCTTTTTCTTGCCTTTGAAATTCAAGGTTGGCCTTGGCAAACCAGTAAGCTGCTCCATCTTTCTTCGCCCGCACCTTGATGTATTCTAACTGCGTGTTCACCGCACAGGCAACATTGCTGGT
>JBDNHI010000129.1:0-16560 GCA_041694635.1 Gemmataceae bacterium
CAATCACTTTTAGTTCATCATTGCCCATTGCCTTCACTGCACTCTCATTAGCAGCTAGGGCATCATAAAAAGCTACTTCGTCTTCGTTTAGCCCTAATTCCTGACCTCGCTTAGTAGCGGCGTTCATTTCCTTTGCCAGCTGGATGAGGTCGTCGATCACTTGCTGTGTCGAGATGGCCACTTCGTGGGGGCGTTGAGAGCGGACATCGTCCATGTTACACCCCGAGTGAATCCAAAGCAGGCTTGAGGGCTGTTTCCAGCTTGGACATGGTTTCGACCATCTCGGATTGAATTTCAGGCCACTCCGACTCAGGACTGCGGTATCCACCGCGTTCGATCGTGTGCTTGATCTTACAGGCCCGCTTTGTGTCGAGGCGTTCCCATGACAGCTTCCCGCCGAACTTCCGTTCAATCTCATCTTTGCAGGCATGAAGCTGATCGAAGATGCGTTTGTTCTCCTCGACCTCACCCCGGTCGATGTAGAGCTCCGCGACTCCGTATTCCTGCACGATGACATAGTTGAACCCAAGGCCGCGAATGCCGGAGCTTGCGCCCAGCCAGTGGTACGTACCCGGCTTGATGTTGGAGTGGCGTGTTCGACGGCTGCGTGCGACTGAGATAAGTCCTTCCCAGAATTTCAGGCGCACATCGTAGCGTTCTGCGCGCTTCTTGCGCCCAACCTGTTCTTTCTGGCGGAGTTGTACCTGGTACTCATGAGCTTCCGGCAACGGGATGATTTGTTGAACATCGATCAAACGGGCTTCACCATCTTGGTAGGGGCGAAGGCGAACGCATCGGATGTCGATGTCACGGTCGCGGAGCCACAGCACGGCGGTTGTGAGTTCCTTTCCAAAATCCTCGGACACCAGAATGATGCGGACATCAGGAGCGAAGTTTTCCTCATCCGGTTCGTCCCAGCCTAGGAAGGCAAGCATGCGCAACATTGCCTCTTCTCCCGGTTCGCCCATTCTCGTCAGAAACTCGTTGTGGATCTGTACCGCCCGCTCAAATGTCATTGCGGATACCATGCTCGCATAGCGGATGGCCTGAAGCTCCATGTGGCCGCCATCGTTGGTCCGTTTCAATTCGATCACGACAAGGTTTGCCTGCTGGTCAATGGCGAGCAGGTCGATCCGGCGGCGGCTGTCCTCCCAGTCTCCGAATTCCTCCGTTAGCACATAAAGACCATCGCCAAGCACTTCGATTTGGGAACGCAGCAGTCGCTGGAGGTCATCTCGCTCTCGGACCTTGAGATCAGCGAACGATGCTTGGCTGATGGGACGGAAGGCATCGGGAGTCATTTCATAAAGTGGCATGACGAGGTCTCAGGTTTGGGTAAATGAGTTTGGTGACGATAACATTGAAGAGGCGGGGGCGAAGGCTACTTTGAGGACGGCTTGGGCAGGTGTGGTTGGCTTCTTCTTAGCTCCCAGAACCCAGCCCTTCAGGTTTGCTTTGATGGCCTGCTTCAGATTCGCAGACTCGGCCATCACATCTCGGGAGCGCAGTAAAACCGAGACAAGCTTAATCCAAACTTTACGCAGTGCGTAGAGTTTTGTCTGTCTTAAGGTGAATAAGCTACGCAGTGCGTAGCCATTCGCTGGTGGAATGAAAGTTTTCATGGCTTGGCTTTGTCTTTCTCGTGGTCCGAAGGGATATCCCGCGCCAGTTCGGCTTCGATTTCAGCGATGGTGGGCAGACTGCCTTTAAGTTCCTGCGGCAGTGTCTCTGTTAGCTGGGTCTGCCAGTTGGCGATGGCAATCGATTGGTCGAGTCCACGCAGGGCGTATTCGACAACGAGTTTGTCTTTCCCTTTGCATAAGAGAAGGCCGATGGTGGGTTGGTCATTGGGATGACGCAGGAGGTCGTCCACGGCGGCGAGGTAGAAATTGATCTGGCCGACATCACCGGGCGTGAAGGCGCGGGCTTTGAGTTCCACGACGATATAGCGCCTGAGTTTCAAGTGGTAGAAAAGCAGATCGAGGTAAAAATCCTGATCGCCGACTTCCAAGTGGACTTGCCGACCAACGAAGGCGAATCCGGCACCTAGCTCTAGGAGGAATTGCTGAATGTGATCGACCAATGCCTGTTCGACCTCGCGTTCTTGGCGCGGATCGGCGGTGCCGAGAAAGTCGAAGAGGTAGGGATCTTTGAAAACTTGTGCGGCGAGGTCGGAATCCGGCGGCGGGAGTGTCTCCGGAAAATTATTTTGGGCACCGCCCAGACGCAGATGGAGTCGGCTTTCGATCTGCAGACAGAGAATGGTCTGGGACCAGCCGTGGTGTGCCGCTTTTTGCGCATACCAGAGGCGAGTTGTGGCATCGCCGAGCTTGTCGAGAAGAGCGATGTTTTGACGCCACGGCAATTGTGCAACGACCCGTTGCACAATTGCCAAGTCTGGCCATGCAGCGGCAAAACTGCGCATGTATTTGAGATTGCGCGGGGAGAGGCCCTGCATATCGGGGAATGCCTTGCGCAGGTCAGCGGAAAGGCGGTCTATGACTTTCGTCCCCCAGCCTTCGGATTGCTGGCGGGTCAAGATGACCTGACCGATATCCCAGTAGGCCATCACCATCGCGGTATTGGCCGCCAAGACGGTGCGGAGGCGGGACTGCTGGAGGTGGCGCTTTATTTCCTCCAGCGTGGAGGCGTAGGCCGCAGGCAGCCCCGCCATCGGTGGCGCAGCGGTGAATCTGGCTTTCTCACGAGAGCGGCCCTGGGTGAGGCGCTCATCTGCGCCGGCTTCGGCAGGTGTGGTTGGCTTTTTCTTAGCTCCCATAACCCAGCCCCTTCAGGTTTGCTTTGATGGCCTGTTCCAGTTTCGCAGACTCGGCGAATTCGGGGGAGTGGCACATGAACCTGACTTCGTAGCCAAACTTAGTGTTGGCGGAGGACTCTACTTTATCACTGGATTTAATCTTTTTAGCCATAGTCTAAAGGGACATCCCACAAGTTCTAGAAGTCAATCGTAGTCATAGTAACCCAACAAAGCATAGTAACCTAGTTAAAAGGTTTGTACAGCATAGCGGTAGTATAAATAGAAGTTAATCGAACAAGGATAATAGCAAAGTAAACGATCAATTAAACCTCACTTTGCTGGGGGTTACCCCTTTATTGCCATGTAGAAAGGTGTCAATTACGATTCCCGATTGATAAAACTTCAAACGGATAGCACCCTCATCGCGGGTTGAAAGCCATTTGACACCTGAGTTTAAAGGCAATGGCATAGAGGGATAAAGGTCTCCCTGGGTGCCAATCAAAACCGAAGGATTAGCCCACTCTAAAAAAGAATCAGGAAGAGATTTCTTGCTGCCATGGTGAGGCGACATCAGCACATCAACATTGCGCCTAGGTTCTGCAAGAACCATTTCAAGCCCCGTAGTTTGTAAATCCCCGGTTAAAAGAACCTTGTAAGCTTTATAATTAATTTGAAGCACCATGCTACGGGTGTTTTCATTTCCTATAGGTCCTACCTCGGGTGGATGTAAAACTTCAAATTCAACATCACCCATACTCCAAGTTTTTCCTTTGGTATAAAGTTCAAGCGTGCCTGCAAACTTGGTTAATAACCTGTTTACCAATTCAACCCCTGGAGTAAGTTTCTGAGAAAAACTTGGAGTGGTTGCGATTGAAACAACATTGAAGCTCTCTAATAAGAAAGGCAAACCATTGAAGTGATCGAGGTCTGCATGAGAAATAATAAGTTTATCAATGCGAGTGATTTTTTTTGACCAGAGAAAAGGAGCAATCTTCCTCCTCGATACTTCAGGCCCAGAAATCGAACCTGCATCGTACACAATTACCTTCCCACTTGGAGTTTCAATAACTACACAGGTGCCATGCCCTACAGCAAGGAAGGTGATACAAAGATCGCGAGGTGGAATACGAATGGGAATAAGAAATAATAAAACCCAGATCGAGGCTATTGCAATCCATGAATAGCGGTGCATAAGGGTAGGCCAGAGCAGCCAAACGATAAAGCAGAAATAACCGCAAAGTGTGAGCCATAGGGGAATATCTGGCAGATAGAAATGCCCAAGCGGAACAAGCATTGCAAGGTCGACAAGTTTGCTGCATAACCAAAGGCAAGGGTAGATGATGAAGCTTGCAAGAGTGGCAACTGCGGGTATGAAGCTACCTACTAGAATGGCAATAAACCCTGCGAATAGTGCAAGAGTTGTCAGGATGATAAGCGGCGGGCCAAGCAGTAAGGCAACGGGGGATACCACATGGGTGAAGGCGGTGGCGACCGGAGTAACAAAAATCCAGACGATTGCACTAAGGAAGAAAAGTTTCTTGGTTGCCTTGGCTAAATCGAGAAGCATTCGACGCCAAAGGGGTTTGGATTCGTGGGTCAATAGATCCAGTGGTGTTTCTTCCTCCTTCATGAAATTTGGAATTACCCAGATCAGGCATCCCGTGGCGAGAAAAGAAAGAATGCAGCCTGGGGTGAAAAGATCCCAAGGCTGAATAAACGCAAGAATAACCCACGCAGAAGCCATCGCATGAATTGCAGGAGTTGGCCTTCTTAGTATAGTCCCTATGCTGAAACAGCCGACCATGATGGCAGCCCTCATCGCCGAGGGCCGGCCCCCCGTAAGGAGTGCATAAACAAATAAAAAAACAGTCACGATTAGAGCAATGGAAGAAGGTTTAAACCTGAGGGCCCGGAGAACCCACGCAAGCGTTCCCCCTAAGATTGCAAGATGCTGGCCGCTGATTGCCAGCACATGCAGCACGCCTGTATTTTTGAATTTATCCCATTCACTGTGATGAAGAAGGGGACTGTCACCAAGAAGCAAAGCTTCAGCAAGTGGCCCTTCTTTTTCAGGAAGGTTGTTAAGAAGCAGTGCTGAAGCATAAGATTTTATTTTTGCAAGGATGTTAGAGAAATGAAACCAAGGCCCCTCATCAAGCAGAATAATAGCTGCATTACTATTGATTTTAATTTCGCCATAAATTCCTTGCTGGTTAAGAAAAGAAAGGTAATCCCATTCTCCAGGGTTGGCGGGCGGGGAAATCAAACGAGCCCTGCCTATAACTTCAACAGAATCTTTAAGATGGAAATCTGTAAGAGAATCATTACTTACAAGTTTCAAATTTCCTTTGAACTTTTGCCAAGCGTTATCAACCATCATTGCTTGTACAAACAAGATTGCGGAACTGCGTTGTGCCGATGGGATTGTGCGAAGTGGGTTTTGAGATTCTCCTGCCCAAAGTTTAGGTTCCTCTTGTAAGTATCCTTTAAACTTGCAAAGGGAAACCGTGTTGCTTAGAAAATGCCTAACATCGTTTTGTGTAATTAATCGGGCGGAAACAAAATGCCTGAAACAGCCTAGGCAGGAAATAAAAAGTAGTAGGTAAACCAAAGCAAGTTTAGGTTTGTTCCCTACGATGCAAACCATCCAAGCAAGAAAAAGCCCAAGGCTTAGCATTAATATAAAAAGTACACTTGGTTGTTGGTAAATATCAAAAAGGAAACCAAAGGCAATTGCAAAAGCAGTGGGCGTAGCAGGTACTTTCCAAAACTCAAGAAGTGAATTTTGTAAATTTCTTTTATCTTCAAGGTCACCGACCTTCTGGGCGGAAGGAATGGCTTTTCTCCATGGGCGTTAGAGAGATCTTTTCAAACTAGCAATTCGACAAACTAATCTTTATCCTTTGCAGCAGGTTGCGTTGCATATTTCGGAAGAAAGAAGGCTGCACGAACCGGAGGAGGCATTGGGCTATTTGCACCTTTTACCGATCTCCAAATAACTTCATTGAATAACAAATCATCTGCAGCATCCTCTTTATCAAAGTCAAATGCAAGGGATTGTTTTGCTCCCCAAGACTTTTCAGTGTTCAACTCGGTAAGGCTAACTTTAGCTGGAATATGGGTGTAAGGGGTAAGGTTCGGTTCTGCTTGAAAGGAATGAAACATAGGAGTAGCAGCGGCATCAAACTGGCTCATTGGTTTTAATCCTAAAATTAATTCCATAGTGCGTAGAATCCCCGAGGTAGAATACATAGTAGAATCTACGAATTTTCTTTTCGTATAAGGACTGATAACTAAAGATATAGTTCGGTGTGCATCGACATGGTCAGATCCATTCTGTGCATCATCTTCAATCACGAAAATTGCAGTTTCTTTCCAGAATTTACTTTTAGAAATTCCCTCAACCAACATTCCAAGTGCAAGGTCGTTCTCGGCAACCATAGCAGTGGGTGTGGGTTTGTCTGGCCTTGTGCCATAGGTGTGATCGTTGGGAAGTCTAACGATATTAAACTTAGGCATACCGCCTTCTTTTTCGAAACGGGCAAGTTCATCAAGGAATCGTTTGGTTCGTTTAACATCAGGATAATCGAGATCATAACTGCGGAAAAGAGGGTCGAAGTTTCCTTCGATAGCTTTGACTCTGGCTTTGGCAGGGTCGCCTAGTTTTTTGCCATTATCTACCCATTCACCATAACTACGAAAAGAAACCTTAGCTTCGATACATCGATCCCAGATATAGCCGCCCGCAGGGCGAGCGATAGAATCGTAAGCCCCTTCCGATGGGTAGGCGGTTAGTTTCTTTAGTGTGCTACCCCGATAGGTAAGTGGCCAAACCTTTTCAACAAAATCGGTGGAATATGCCGCCATACTCCATTGATGACCATCAGCAGAAACTTCTCCATCAACATAAAGATTATCTAGCAGAACAAATTCCTTGGCAATCTTATGATGGTTAGGGGTAACCTTCTCATCGAAAATACAGAGGGAGGGGTCGCCATTACCTTCCTTGATATCGCCAAAGACTTGATCATAGGTTCGATTTTCTTTGATAACATAAATGCAATACTTGATGGGGCTAGGGTCGCCAACATTTCTGGGGATGGGGTTATTTTTTGGCCATTGAGCCTTTGGTAGATTATCTGCTTGCAAAGGGCTACAAGAATACGCATCTTTAGTGAATTCGAGCAATTTTTCAGGGGTAGGCATATCAAGAACACCTAACGACCCCTGCATAAGCCCTGCGATATATTGACGAATAGGCAGGTCTTTGGTTGCTAAGGGGTTGGGGCCTTGAGAATTGGGCCTAGAGGTCAGGCCTTTACCATTACAGAAATAAATCTTGCGATCAAAACTGTTGAAACGAACTGCAGTGGGGTACCAACCAGCAGGTATGAATCCCATAGGTACAGGTTTAAGCGGATCTTCAACTTGAAATAAACTAAGATTGTTGGCATCTGCATTAGCGACGATTAGAATTTTCCCATCGTTGGTAAGCGAGAGACTTCCAGGCGTGTTTCCATTGGGTGCGTTGGGGTAAAGAGCGCAATTAAGTGTGCCTAGGCTTTTACCGTTTTTAGAAATATCGAGAATGCTGACTCTGGTAGAGTTCGAGCAAGAAACGAAAAGAGTTTTACCATCGGGTGCAAGAACCATTTCTGTAGGGTGGCTTTCGGTGGCCCAAGTGTCGAGTATAATACCTTCTGCAGTGTCGATAAGGGCGACCGATGAAGCACCCCAAAGACTAACAATGGCTTGCTCCTTTTTTGGGATAGCAAAAAAACCATAAGGGTAGGAGTCTTCTTTAAGTGGTACGATTCTTCTGCGTTCGGGTTGTTCGATGGGAACGATACTAAGAGAATGGCTCCAACAACCCGAGGCAAGAATTTTCTTGCCTGTAGAATCGATTGCGAGCCCTGTTGTGACAAAGTTACTATTTTGTTGTGCTAACGGGATTTCCGTACGATTAAAAAGATAACCGTTTTTGAAATCAAAGGCATAAGCACTGGCGAATTCTGCAGCGCTGGCATAAAGCTTGGACCCATCTGGTGAAAAACAGATACCACAAAAGGTCTGCTTGACCGTAACTTTGCTGATGATGGTAGCCCCATTTTTTTCGATTTCAGCAATATGGATTTCGTGAGGCCCGTAACCTGCGTGTAGAATTGCAAGGTACTTACCACTTGGATGTATTACCATATTAACAGGAAAGTCACCCAAGGGTATTTGTTTGCCCGCTGGTTTGAGAGACCAGCCATTGGGAAGTTTCACTTCCCCCGAGATTTGTAAGCCGGGTAAATCTTTCTTGGCGCTGTTGATTGCTTCTTGTGCTGGAAGAGAAATTACAGAAATTACTGTGATGAAAGAAGCAGCAAAAAGGAGTTTTATTCTGTTCATATTGAAGCCTAAATGTTTGTAAAGAATAGTCTTAAAATCTATTTTCCTTTAAACCAAGATGAAGTCCAATGATATTTTGATGAAGTTATAAAGTCCTTTAGTCACTTATTAGGGTGATATAAAAAGAAAGAGCCCTAGAATTATTAACTCTAGGGCTCTTTCTTTGCTTAAAGGATACAGCGAAAAATAGCTTACTTTTTATCGTTTGCTCGTTCTGGCCTAAGGGCCCGAACCGCTTTCCCTGCACGCCACATTTCGCTTTCAGCAATTTCCTTGAGTTCTTTTTCAAGGGATTGGCGATAATCAGGCTTGCTGTTAGATTCTAGGGTACGACGGGTTTCAGTGCCATCCGCAACGCTGCGGTAGAGGTCTTCAAAAACTGGCTTAGATGCATCGCGAAACTTCTTGAACCAATCAAGTGCGCCACGCTGTGCCGTGGTAGAGCAGTTGGCGTACATCCAGTCCATACCGTTTTCAGCAATTAATGGGTAAAGGCTTTGGGTAGCTTCTTCAACAGTTTCGTTGAAAGCTTCACTAGCGGAATGCCCGTTAGCACGAAGAACTTCGTACTGAGCAAGCCAAAGGCCATAAATAGCACCCATAAGAACTCCACGCTCGCCGGTTAGGTCGCTATAAACTTCCTTCTGGAAAGTAGTTTCAAAAAGGTAACCAGAACCTATAGCAATGCCAAGGGATCTGGCTCGGTCGTAAGCCTTGCCAGTTGCATCTTGAAAAATAGCGTAGCTAGAGTTAATGCCCTTGCCTTCGAGGAACAATCTGCGGACAGAAGTTCCCGAGCCTTTGGGGGCAACGAGAATAACATCGATATCAGCGGGGGGAATAACATGGGTTTGGTCTTTGTAGACAATACTAAAGCCGTGTGAAAAATAGAGGGCCTTGCCTTTGGTAAGGTGAGGTTTAAGTTTAGGCCATTGTTCTTTTTGTCCAGCGTCGGAAAGTAAATATTGAATGACGGTACCTTTAGCAGCGGCTTCTTCCATCGGGAAAAGGGTTTTCCCAGGAACCCAGCCATCGGAAGCAGCGAGATCCCAAGACTTGGAATTTTCGCGCTGTCCGATAATGACATGAACACCATTATCTTTCATATTAAGTGATTGGCCTCTGCCTTGAACGCCATAGCCTAAAACCGCAACGGTTTCATTAGCAAGGATTTGCTTAATTTTTTCAGGCGGATAATCAGAACGCTCAACAACGGTTTCCGATTCTTTATCAATATTAATCGTTTGCATAACATTCCCTAACAATGAAGGATAACTAACCAGTAAAATAGGACTGGCCACTATATTACTGTACATTTTCAGATAGATAACGACTACTTGTTTAAATAGGAAAGCAGAAAAATCATGTTAATTTTTGATGCACATCTGGACCTAGCTTGGAATGCAATCGACTGGAATAGAGACCTAAGGCTCGATGTTTCCCAGATAAGAAAGCGCGAAACGGAACTGGGAATGACCGGTAAAGGGAGGGGAGTGGGTACGGTGTCGTTTCCCGAGCTTAGAAGGGGAAAAGTAGGGGTTTTTGTAGCTACTTTGCTTGCTAGGCTTATGCGCCCAGGGATGATGCCCCCAATCCAAAGGTACGAATCTATGCCCGCTGCCTATGCTGCTGCTAGGGGGCAACTTGCCTACTATGAGTCGATGGTTCAAGAAGGCCAACTTCGATTCATAAAGAATGCAAAAGATTTGAAAAATCATGTAAAAAACTGGCAAGATAATGTCTCCGATGCAGAACCACTTGGCTTTATCCTTAGTATGGAAGGTGCCGACCCAGTTCTGGAACCTAGTCAAGTTCAACATTGGTTCGACCTCGGACTTCGTATTATCGGCCCTGCACATTATGGCGTTAGCCCCTATGCACACGGAACAAGCACCAGCGGTGGTTTTTTTCCTCTGGGCCCCGACTTGCTTAAAGAAATGCAGAATTGTGGTATGATTTTAGACATCACCCATCTTTCAGATCAGTGCTTTGATGAAGCTTTGGAATTGTATAGCGGGCCCATTCTTGCAAGCCATCATAATTGCAGAGAACTGGTACCCGACCAAAGGCAACTTACCGACGCACAGATTAAAAAGCTGATTGGTCGAAAAGCGGTGATAGGCGCAGCTTTCGATAACTGGATGCTTTACCCTAATTGGATCCGGGGCAAAACAACGGTCCCCGAAAGTAAAGTTACTATGCATACCGTGATTGATCACATCGACCGAGTTTGCCAACTGGCAGGGAATGCCAATCACGCCGCGTTGGGAACCGACTTAGATGGCGGTTTTGGGTTAGAGCAATCTCCGGGGGGGATGGATACGATAGCAGATCTTAAAAACTTCCCGATGTTGTTGCAACAAAGGGGATACAGTGAGATTGATGTTGCGAAAATTATGCATAGCAATTGGATCAATTTCTTTTTGGCTTCTTGGGGCGAAGGTTAAGAATTTACTCATCGACAACTTCTGCTAATAGTGAAACCGAAATGATATCCCTGCGAGAAACAAGGATTTTCTTGCGGTTTCTTTTAATCCCCGTAAGCTTTGATTCTGCTATGTAATTCTCACGCGATGTGTTTGTGTCTCGAAGGTCGTGTAGGTCTGCGTTGATGATTTCGAAAAAACCATCATCGACGCGTTTGAGAGTTCCCAAACAAACAAAAGGGCTGTGCAAGTCGATCACCACTTTTTGATCTAGGTATTCTGCAATCATAGGTTACCTCGGTTTAAAGTTTAATAATCTAAGTTATCCAGATCGAATCTTATGTTTCAAATTATAATTTTATGCAATAATGATGTAATGTGTATAAAAGTGTAAACTGGTATCACCCTTTTATGCTAGGTGTTAAATAAAGTTAAGAATATACCTGTCTTAAAGAGAATTGATAGATGCGAGAGCATTTCATAGCCAGCGGAACAGAACTAATACAGTGCTGCGAGGAACTTGCTAAAAGTGAGATCCTAGGATTTGACACCGAATTTGTCAGCGAAGAATCGTTTCGCCCTGAATTATGTTTGGTTCAGGTAGCAACGCTACAAAATCTTTATGTCATAGATGCCATTACCGCTGGGCCTTTGGATGCATTTTGGAAACTGGTAACAGATGGAAATCGAGAGGTTGTGGTTCACGCTGGAAGAGAAGAAATTCGCATTTGTCAGCATCTTTCGGGCAAGGTTCCATCTCGATTGTTTGATATCCAAATTGCAGCAGGCCTTATTGGAATCGGCTACCCATCTGGTTACGGTTCCTTGGTACAAAACTTTACAGGCGCAAAGCTTTCTAAACAAGAGACCCTCACCGATTGGCGCATTAGGCCGTTAACCCAAGAACAGGTTTCTTATGCCTTTGATGATGTGCGATATCTATTGCCCTGCTGGAAAAAACTATCCGAGAAAATGAACAGTCTAGACCGTATGGCTTGGGCGATCGAAGAATTTGCAGATTTGCTTGTAAGATCAAACATCGAAGAACCCACGGGAGAACGCTGGCGCAAGGTTAAAGGAACAGGTGGATTTGATCGCAAGAAACTAGCAATGGTGAAAGAAATAGTTTCTTGGCGAGAAGAAGCAGCGTTGAAGAGAAACCGCCCACCACGAACCATCCTACGCGATGATTTAATTTCTGATATTGTGAAGAAGAACCCAAAGAAAACAGAAGACATACAGGCATTTAGAGGGGTACAGCATCGCGATTCGGATGGTATTTTAAGTGCAATCGAGAGGGCCCGAGGTTTGCCTCAAGAATTATTGCCCCATTTGGAAGATAATAAGCCTGACCCGCCTCAAGTTCCATTGATTGGTCAGGTTCTTGCAGGCTTACTAGGGGATTTTTGTACACGCAACAGCCTTACATCGGGTTTGGTTGCAACCGCATCTGATTTAAAAGATTTGGTCCGTTCTAAAATTGAAGTTACTTCACTTTCTGGAAATAATTCTCTTTCTCGAGGGTGGAGGCAAGCTCATATTTTGCCGGTTTTAATGGATTTTCTTGAAGGAAAGACATCTTTACGACTTGCTCGCCTCGATAATGATGCACCCTTTGAGTATCATTAGCGTATTGTGCTTTTAATTCTGCTTATCATAACGATGTGCCGAATTTTTTATTACCCGTAGCCTTGACGGTGCGTATGACAGCTTCTTTTAATGATAACCTTGTTTTTCAACGCTGCGTTATTCCTGAATGCGGTGGTACGAACTCCCTAGAAGATACCTCATTTAGTTGCCCCAAGTGTGGTGGCATTATGGATGTGGCCTATGATTGGAACAAGCTTCCTGTTCCGAAATCACTCAAAGAATTTGAAGCCAAGTGGTCGCTTCGTCATCAACCGTTGCCCTTTAGCGGCGTATGGCGGTTTTATGAATTGCTTCCTTTTGCTCCGCCACAATCTGTTTTAACCATCGGCGAAGGCCAAACCCTGCTCAGGCAATCCGACTATGTTGCAAAATATGTTGGGGTTAATGAAGGTAATTTGTTTTTGCAATACGAAGGAATGAACCCCTCAGGAAGTTTCAAAGATAACGGGATGACCGCTGCGTTTACTCACGCCAAAATGACCGGTGCCAAGCGGGCTGCTTGTGCCAGTACCGGAAACACCAGCGCTTCGCTTGCGGTTTATTGTTCTGCTACTGGGTCAATGCGTGGCATCGTATTCATAGGTAGTGGTAAAATTTCTTATGGTAAATTAGCACAAGCATTAGATCACGGTGCCCTGACTATACAGATTGCAGGTGATTTCGACGATGCTATGTTTAGGGTTCAGCAAGTTGCAAAGAAGTTAGGAATCTACCTTGTTAACAGTATTAACCCGTTTAGGCTAGAAGGACAAAAAACAGTAATGTATCGGGTCCTTGAGGCACTGCGCTGGGAATCGCCCGATTGGATTGTTGTTCCAGGTGGAAATCTTGGTAATAGCTCTGCTTTTGGTAAAGCGTTTATTGAGTTGAAGCAGTTAGGGTTGATCAGCAAAATTCCAAGGCTTGCCGTGATTAACGCATCCGGTGCAAATACATTTAACCTTTTAAGTAATGCCCTAGAGGTGCGTTGGAATAAGGGTCAGCCAAACAAACCAGCTATGAATAATTTTTATTCGGAGATGGATACGCAGAACCGCAGGGCCTCAACCATCGCCAGTGCCATAGAAATTAATCGGCCTGTAAACCTTTTAAAAGGCCTGAGAGCTATCGAGTTTTGTAATGGGGTTGTAAGGGAAGCGAACGATCAAGAAATTATGGATGCTAAGGCCCAAGTTGGTGCAGGAGGAATGGGTTGTGAACCTGCCTCTGCCGCTAGCGTTGCGGGTGCAAAAAAGCTAAGAGCCGATGGCGTGATTGCTCCTTCTGATCGTGTTGTTTGCATTCTTACTGCTCATCAAATGAAAGATTCTACTGCAACGGTTGCTTATCATAGTTCCGACCAAAAAGTTTTTGACGAAGTGCTTGGAGTAAGAGGGGTTCGTAGAGCAGGTTTTGCCAACCGAGCAGTTCAGGTACCAAACAGCCTTGATGATATTGTTAAAGCAATCGAGGTTTACGCCTAAGCAATAAAGGAAGAAAACGATGAAAGTAGCAATCGGGATAAACGGTGCTGGTGGTAGAATGGGTCAAAGATTAGTAGCGCTAAGTAAGGAAGATGCGGAATTAAAAATAGTATGTGCACTAGAATATCCAAGCCATCCTTTGTTGGGAAAAGATGCAGGAGAAATAGCAGGTGTTGGTCATCTTGGTGTGTCACTTCGCTCTTTAATCCCCATCGACCAACAAATAAATGCGATCATCGATTTTTCGACACCTGAGGGAACAATGGGTGTTCTGCCAATGTGTTTACAGCGGAAAATTCCACTTGTGGTGGCAACGACTGGTCACACTGCTGAAGAAATAAAAGCCTTAGAGGCAGCTTCGCACCAGATAGCAATTCTTTTTGCCCCAAATATGAGCCTTGCGGTTAATGTCCTTTTTGAATTGGTCAAGGTTGCATCAAAGTTGCTTTCGGGCAAAGGGTTTGATGTTGAAATCATCGAAAGGCATCATCGGTTTAAAAAAGATTCCCCCAGTGGGACAGCTTTACAATTTGCTAAGATCGTTCAGAGTGTGCAAGGCCAGACTGAATTTATGCACGGCAGAGAAGGCCTCGTTGGTGAACGAAAGCCTTCCGAAATAGGCATTCATGCGGTTCGAGTCGGCGATAATGTAGGCGAACATACCGTTATTTTCAGCACCCTTGGTGAAACTATGGAGCTGGTTCATAAGGGCCACACCCGAGATAGTTACGCCCGAGGCGCACTTCTTGCAGCTAAATTTCTGGCAGACAAGCCCGCGGGCAGTTATTCTATGAATGATGTGCTTTGCATAGGCTAAGCTATGTAGATTATCATTCTAAGGGGTTGTTATGAGAATCACCGCACTTCTTCTCGCTTTGGTTGTATGCCTAGGCACCAACGCCTTGGCTTGGGTTCAAGAATCTTCCGAGAATGTTACTAAAATTCTCGAGCCTATTCGAAAGGTCGGAAAAAGTGGCCTAGGCAACCTCGAAGCTCAAAAGGCTTGGAAGCAGATTGCCAACCTTTCTCCCGATGCACTCCCCGATGTTCTTGCAGCCATGGATGCCAGCCAACCTTTGCTTTCCAACTGGCTTCGTTCTGCAATCAATGCGATTGTTGAAAATGCGGCCCGAGACTCCAAGGCTTTGCCACTCGAAAAAATCACCTCTCTAGTAAAAGATGCTTCAAAACCAGCCTTGGGACGCAAGCTAGCATTTGAAATCCTGCAAGCCGCAGATAAGGATAAAGCACAAAGCTTGATCCCCTCTTTTATTAATGACTCCGCAGCAGAACTTAGGCGCGAAGCAATCGCTCTTCTCATCGAGGAAGGTTCTTCCCAGAAGAAAGCTAAAAAAGACCCTGAAGCCAAGGCCACTTTCCGCAAAGCTTTTATGAGTGCTTCCGACAAAGATCAAGTCGATACACTTGCTAAAGAGTTAAAAGGCCTAGGAGAGACGGTTGATCTTCCCGCACATCTCGGCTTTGTTCGCACTTGGTATCTCGTCGGCCCCTTCGATAATTCCAAGAACAAGGGCTTTGATTTGCCCTACCCCCCTGAAAAAGAAGTCAAGCTTAATGCCTCTTACGAAGGCAAAGAAGGCGCTATTAAATGGATCGATTTTACTACCGAAGATTCCTATGGCATCATCGACCTTAACAAAGTCCTAGGTAAGAAAAAAGAATCCACTGCCTATGCGTTTACCAGAATCAATTCTGAAGCTGAAAGGGTTGTTTATGTTCGTGCTGGTTGCATCACCTCGCTCAAAATTTTCCATGATGGTAAACAAATCTTTGCACGCGATGAGTATCATCATGGCATGACCATGGATCAACACTCTGCGCCCATCCAACTTAAAAAAGGTGTGAATGATATTCTTCTTAAGATCTGCCAAAATAATCAGACTGAGAGTTGGGCCCAAAAATGGGAGTTCCAACTAAGACTTACCGATTTCGCAGGAGTCAAGATTCCTTATACCATCGCCAAACAAGAAGGGAGCCCTAAGTAATGAACACCCTCCATCTAACAACCATTCGAATTTTTATCGGTGCTTTTATCATCACTGGCATTCTTCATGCTGCTGATTGGCCCCAGTTCCGTGGCCCTGGGGGCTCTGCTGTTTCAGAAGAACAAAACCTCCCTCTTAAATGGTCATCTTCCGAAGGTATCCTCTGGAAAACTTCTCTTCAAGGGCGCGGTTTGTCCAGCCCTGTTATCGCAGCGGGAAGGCTTTTTCTTACTGCCAGTTCCAACTACAAAGAATCCCGCCTTCATGTGTTGGCTTTTGATCCCAACAAAGGTTCCAAACTTTGGGAACGACAATTCAACGCAACAGGTAACACCAACTGCCACCCCAAAACAAACATGGCTGCCCCCACCCCCGCAACCGATGGCCAGAGGGTCTTTGCCCTTTTCGCCTGCGCTGATGTTGCTGCACTCGACCGTGATGGCAACCTCCTTTGGTACCGTTCGCTTGCAATCGATTATCCCGATATCACCAACATGGTAGGCATGGCTTCCTCACCTGTTCTTTGGAAAGATGTGCTCATCATCCCCATGGATAATGCTGGTGATTCCTTTGTGCTTGGCATTGATGCCAACACGGGCAAAAACCTTTGGAAGTTTAACCGCCCCAGAACTATCAACTGGAGTAGTCCACTGATCATTCCAAATCCCAATGGCTCTGCAGAAGTAATCCTGCAAACCGATGGCTCAGTCCTTAGCGTCGATGCACTAACCGGAAAAGAAAACTGGTCGCTTGCAAGTTCTGGCCCTTCTACCATTCCTTCCCCTACCTTGGGCGAAGGGATTCTTCTTGCCCCAGGAAAAGAAACACTCGTCCTTTCCCCATCCACAGGCAACAAGGTTCCC
>JBDNHI010000130.1:0-19812 GCA_041694635.1 Gemmataceae bacterium
ATCTTTTAATTCAATTGGGATTACTTGTGGTTGCTATTTTAGCAATCTTAAAATCCAGAGATATATTTTAAACGCTGACCACGGGCTGACGCCCATGGCTACAGCATATCGTCCCGTTAGGACTGAATCACAGGGGCTCAGAATGCGGCGAAATCCGTCATGTGCGTGGCGTTTAGCCGCAACGCGGCGGCAAGTTATAGCCATGGGCGTGAGCCTATGGTTTCGAGACGGCATCTTGCATTTGAGTCCCGACGGGACGACACGAGATGCCAGACATTCATTTCGTCCCGTTGGGACTTGGCGCGTGTCGGAACGCTGACCACGGGCTGATGCCCATGGCTACAGCATATCGTCCCGTCGGGACTGAATCGCAGAGGCGAATACCGAACGGTTACAAATAACATATCAAAATAAAGTCGAAGTTATTCTTAAAAAATTCAACCCCGATAATCTCACACCTTTACCATTAACTTCCTAAGCATTGTCAGGTTTACTCCATCCATATCTTTGTTTTCGCCCTCTTCCTTGGGTGTCTCAAGCACCATTGGCAAACCACTAAATCTTTTATCATTCAAAATAAGCCTGAAGGGCTCTAACCCCAACGCCCCCCTGCCAATATGTTCGTGCCTATCTACTCTGCAGCCCAACCCCTTTTTACTATCATTTAAATGAAATGCCTTAAGTTTATTTATACCTATGCTATCTTCAAATTGATTCCAAGTTGCATCGTAATCAACCTTGGGGAATAGGGAGTAACCCGCTGCAAATGCATGACAAGTATCAAAACAGATACCCATCTTCTCTGGATGTTTTGCCTGCTGGAATATTTGTGACATATGTTCAAAACGATACCCAAGAGTTGTTCCCTGCCCCGCGGTGATTTCCAAAAGAATCATGACTTTGAAATTAGAGCATCGACGCTGAATTTCATCTAAACCAAGAGCAATGCGTTTGATTCCAGCTTCTTCCCCAGATTTCACATGGGCCCCAGGGTGTGCCACCAAATAATCCAATTCCAATTGTTCTGCCCTTTCCATCTCATCCACAAATGCTTCTATCGACTTTCCAAAAAGTTCGTCATCTGGGCTTGCAAGATTAATCAAATAAGAATTATGCGAAAGGATTTGCTTAAGACCCGCTTCTTTCACACCCTTACGAAAACCGCTAATTTCTTCTTGTGAAAGTGGTTTACCTTTCCATTGGCTGGCATTTTTTGTAAAGATTTGAACGGTCTGGCACTGATAAGTAATCGATGCTTCGACTGCTTTACTAACACCCCCCGCAACCGACATATGAGCACCAAGGAGAGGCATAAAATTCCGATTTGGATTAATTAAGACTTAGGAGGAAATAAATTATTTGCTTGGGTTTAGGACATCTTCAAGGGTTTTTCGCACTAATTCTTCATGAATTTTTTGCACCAGATCGAATTGTTTGCGTTCTTCTTCTTCGATGGTGCGCAGCATTGCTACCAACTTGTTGATATCGGTAAGGGTGCCCATTGCAGCAAGCACTTCATCAATAGCTTGAAGCAATTTTTTGTATTGGGCCCTTGCAGCCTGAAGTGAATCTTTAGAAGTTTGAATGCGCTGCTCAAATGGAACCGAGGAATCTTCCAGATTTTTTCGGAAGGCATCGATGCCACGAGAAGTAGCGGGGAATTCAACCGCACTAATTTTTCTAAGTGGTTCAAAAATAGTATCTTGTACCCGTTTGTATCGCTCTGCATCAACTCGGTTGAGCTTGAATTCGCGTAAAATGCGGCTGTAAGCTTCCATAATTTCATTCGTGGTGGCTAATCTACTTTCCAAATTTCGATCGATTTCTTCACATCGGGCGATCATAGGGCCTAACTGTTCTGCCTTAATTGTGGGTGATGCAAGGTCCAAACTAGAAAGGCCCAGCCTAGATTCTGATTCCAACAACTGACCCTTAGCCTGTTCAAGCGCTATTTTATGTTTCTCTTCTTCACGAGCTATTTCTGCAAGCAAGTCGTTTTCCGAAACGATTAAAAACAGATAACGCTCCTTGCTGGTAACCAAATGGGGACCTGTCTCTACATCGTGGTCGAGTGCCTCGAGCCAAAATTCCATACGGTACCTAGGTTGGTAAGCATTACTACCGCCTGGCACTGCAAGTCCGAGTTTCCATAATCCAAAATCGCTTTGAGGTTCTTCCTCTATTTTATCGAAAGTATCGGGCTGAATTTGAAACGACCGTACCACCAGTTTGCGTTCTGATAGTTTGATCGACTTAGCAATAGCAGTTTTTATTTCATCTAAGGATCGAATTTCACCGGTTGTAGATTCTAACAATTTTCTAAAAGATGCGATTGAAAAACGCTGTGCTTCTTTTTCTATTTCTTTACTATCTTTTTTACTCGTGGGTGTTACTGCGCCAAGGAATGAAACCCCATTTAATATTGCCCCTTGTGGAGTTATCATCTGAACAATGGATGAAACCAAGAACAAATCTTTTACATTGATACTTTCAGATTCTACTTTTTTTACGGTTAAAGCATAACGCATATCACCTAACCCATGCGCATCATTAGCACTTCCACGAAAGGGCAATCTGGCAAGTGGAGTAACCATAAAACCATCTTTGGTTCGGCGTAGTGCATCCGGTTCGAAGTCAGCATTTGGGGGTTCATCTGCACTAGGCTTTAGCACCACGCCACGCCTACCCAAAACGCTTTCCTGATCTTCGTATTCCAAATAGAAGGTAGTTTCTTCTTTAAGATTTTCGACAGTAAAAGTAAAAGCTCTTTTATCAACAAGAGTTGGGATAACGGAATCGACTTTATTTCCAGCTTTATTAACTGCCTTTATTGATGCAAGGTCGGCATCGGTTTCCCCTCGAACAACTAGCGTTGTCCCTTCGGGAACAGTAATCCGACTCATATCAGAACCCGCTTGCAACATATCTTGGGCATCGAAGCGCTGCTTTAAACCTTTAAGCGCTGCACCATTTGTAGGAGTACGATAATAAAGGTAGGCAGGGTGATTTTCTTCAACCATCAAACGAGTAAGCATTGGGGGTGGCACCAACACCAGTCTTTTGTTTGCAGTACGGTAATCAAGTGCCTGAGCGGTAAAATCGGTGGTTTCTCTAAGGTCAGCAAGTTGGCCTGAATATTCGTTATCCGCACCCCTTTGTAAAGTCATCGTGTTACTCGAAGAATTACCCCAAGAATGAACCACAACATTATCAGGGATCGCCATTATCCGAAGTTTCCTTCGATAAACGGCATTACTTCCTAATTCCTTCAATCCTTCTATGATCGATTTCAACGAAACAATGATTTCAGATTCTACATTGGCAGCCGACTTTTCTAAGTAATGTTCTATCCCGTCAACCAAAAGGGGTTCATCAAGGCGAAGGGGTTTAAGATCCGCAGGAAGGGAATCGAAGGGGGGAACTTTTACAGTTAGCCAATCTTCAAGATCAAAGAATGTAAGAGCACGCCATCCCTCGGTAGGTTTGCGTTCAAATCGGACCATAGCTGGCCCAGCATCCACTTTGCTATTTGTAAGATACGATTGAAACCTATTGCTTGCTTTATCGGAAGGTTTACCTGCAACTAAGTACTTAATTGCGCGAACCTTGATGGGAAATGGTGGAGCATCACGGCCAACACGAACCTGACCCGAATCCGGAAATCCGGGAAGTTCTAAATAAGTATGGCGTGGCCATATGACATTCCTTAATACTAGGTTCCGGTCCGCCCAAGTGAATAGAACTTCGTGCAAAGATTGTGTTGCAGAAAGGGGGATTTCATCCGCACCTATTGTTGGAATACCAGCACCAACAGCAGATAAAACTAAGGCAAACAAGTACATCCCAAAGGTTAACCCAAAAGTTCTTAGCCCAAGGTTTTTAAGTCTTTTCCAATCAAACACTTCGTCAACAGGAAGATCTTTTAATCGTTCCTCGGTTTCTAAAAGCATTTGGGCAAGCATCTCGGGGGAACTGCCCCGTTCTAATAATATTTTCGGGGAACTTAACTGCACTGCTGTAATCAGGCGGTCTCCTAACCGATCTGGAAATTTGTTTTCTAACAATAAAGCAAGCGTGTCATCGGAGTAATCTTTATTAAGTCTAAGGGCGATTCGTGTAGCGGTTAGCGTAATAAGGCCAAGAGAAAGAATCGCGAGGAGAAAAATTCGGATGAAGCGGGGGAATGCCTGCACCCAATCGATTCCAAAAAGTCTGTAAGATCCAAAGTCTAAAAGCAGATCGAGCCAAATCCAAGAAGCAGCAAAAATAATAATGCCCAGAACAGCTTCAATAATTACATATTGCCTAATTCGACCCCGTAAAAACACAAGCGGACTTGCGAGGGCTTTTTGCTGATTCGTAGATGGCGATTGACTAGCCATTAAAACATTTGCTCCGTGAAAAAAATCAGGCAATACGCAACAATTTGCGTATTAGCCATTCAAACGATAATAAGCCAACTACCGATAATAAAAGCCAAGGCAACTTAACTGGTTTGCCTTCTTGATTACTCCACATAGTGATTCCATCATCCCATAAATCACGAACGGGACCACGATTACGCTGCTCTTTAATATCAGTTTTCATACACAAAGGAATTAACCCCGCTGAACGAAGATCAAAGAAAAGCCTAGGAGGCTCTTCAGTAAGCTTAGATCCTTCCGACCCTTCATTAAACGCCGGGGCTTGTAATCGAAGCTTAAGGGTTTCTCTATCAGAATCTGAAAGCCTTGCTAAAACAGCTTCAGCGGGGCTTGCAAGTTTATAGAGCTTAGAGAAATCAGGCCTTGTGTTTTCTTTTTCCGGGTCGGGTTGTTCTACGATTATGTAGTTCCCTGAAAGCTTATCGCCTGTTTCAGGAACATCAAAAACAATTTCATAACGCCCAGCACTTCGAAGCATAAACCGCGCCCGATAAACTCCTTCGCTGCCCGGCCTAGGTGTCATTAAAACTTCTTTTGGGATTTCAGACAGGGGAACCCCAGCAGGGGCATTGATAAGAACTCGGGGAGGCTTTCCACCAGAACCAAGTGGTTTACCACCTTTATCATCAATGCGAGCTTCGAATTCGATAAAGCGATTTGCAAGGTAAGGGCCACCGATGTAGGGAGAGATCCTGCGATTTTCTTTGCCTGTAGCGCCTGCGCCTGCATAACGAGCTAGTTTCATCCAGAATCGTTCAAAATATTGTTCACGATATTGCCTTAAGCGCCAAACCTCACCGGAACCAACCCACACCACACGCTTACCAGAAGAAGGGTCACTAAGAACGACGAAAGGTTGTTCCTTCCCATCCTTACTTTTTGCAAGTGGGTCAGCAAAGCGTGCGACAACGATTGCACCTGTCTTTGCAGAATCGACTGGGTAGAAGTTATAGAAACCTCGTTTTGGCTGGCCGTCTTTCGCTTCAACATTGAAGAACAATTCCCAATCTTTTAGAAAAGGAATCTGATCATCTTCGTCAAGCTTTAAGAATTCCATATCAGGTGAGGCGCCATCAAAGCGAAGTGGCCAAGGAGAATCTGGCTTACGATCCATTTCTTCGATGCGAATATCTTTTAACACAACGGGGTAAAGATCAAGAATAGGCTTAAGTTTTTCTTTTTCGGCCCCAGGCCTTGCAAGTTCAAGGGTATGTAAAGGGCCAGCAACTACAACTAAGCCACCCCCTTTATCAACCCAAGTGCGAAGTAAGTTCATAGAAAGGTCACTAACTTGTTTCCAATCAGGGTCAAAAGCAACGATGACATCATAAGAAGCAAGGTCGTAAATTTTCTCACCAGGATCAACAGAGTTCGAATCGTAAAGGTCGGGAAATCGAGTAAGGAGTTTTTCAGGTGGGATATCTTGCACAACGCCAGGCCTGCGTTCCGTTCTCCCCGGTGGATTTTGCAAAAGGATAGCAAGTTCTGCACGCTTCTTCTCGGACTCCCGAACGAATAAAGTTCGTACGAATTGATAATCTCGCATGGGGCCACTTGCGACTAATAACACTCTTAAAGGCTTATCTAATACGCGCATTTCAACAGGCCCGCGGGTATGTTCTTTATCTAATGCAATTTCAGTTTTATCTCGGGGAACACGAGCAGAAAATTTAATCTCACTATCAGGTGTTTCTGCAAGCACCCACTTCTTGCCTGTAAGATCTGCTTCCCTACCCGCAGCTTTAGCAAGGGCCAGCGCATCAACTTGAAACTCCACTTCGGCTCGAGGTGGATTACCTTTATCGAAATTGCTAGCAGGTGCGGCCAAGGTAACTTTATTTCCTAGATTAATTTTAACACGATCTTTAGAACCACGGCTTCCAGCTTCTTCAATTGCAATATCAAGCAATTCGTCCTTACCAGCCTTCGACTTTCGAACATTAGTGATATCGAGAAAAGTGAGAAATTCTTTTTCTGCTAGGCCTTCGCCAACGACTTCAACCGCAATTCGAAAACGATCATCGGGTTGAACTCGGGCCGGAACGCGAAGGTCAACAATTTCAGTTTTAACCTTGGGCCGATCTTCACCAACAGCAACGACAAAAATAGGGATACGAGAAGCACTGGCTCGATCTTCGAGGTCTTTAAGGGCCTGAAGTGTACCTTCGGTGTTACGGCCGTCCGAGAAAACAACAATACCCTGAACCATATTAGTCATTTCGCGTTGTAAAATTCCCACGAGACTATCAACAACATTGGTGCCATTGAAATCGCCTGCCTCCACGCGAGTTTTACTAGCCTTGATTAAGTTTAAAAGCCTTGAAAGTTCGGGTTCGGAAAGGCTATCTTTTGCAGGCAATTCCTTGGCAGGGTTCAACCAAGATTGCCAACCTTCCAAACTTAATTTTTCAGAAATAGATTTTGCTTTGCCATTTTCCTTGAGTGCTTCTTTGAGTTTGTCCCGATCTTCCACGGTTAAACAAACACCATCTTGAAACTGAAGGAAATTTTCATCTAAGGTTCTACCAAAACGATAAGCAAACACCGGATTTGTCTTTTCTAATTCGTTAAGAAAATCAGTGTTACCATCATTTAAAAACTTAGTAACTTTATCTTGTCGCGTAGGAAGTTTATTTAAAGGCACATTCTCGGAAGGGATATCGTCAATCGTGGTGGTCATACTGCTGGAGGTATCAAAAGCGACAATCACTCTAGATCGGGCAGTGCTTTGTTCCCAAGTTTGTTCTGCGGGAAGGAGGAAAGCAAATGCAAGTATTCCGTAAACAATAGACCTAGATAATCCTAAAACCGAAGCCCAAAGAACTCCAATGGTTTTGCTATCTCTGAGATACATCCAGCCAACATAGATGAACGCGAAGAAGAGTACAAAAACAAGAACAGCAATCCAGACTGAAGGGGGAAGTTCTTTGGAGAAAATTCGGATAGGGTCAGCAAGTCTGCGGAAAACAAATTCCGTTACTTGTAAAGGCAGATTATCATTCATATTCCCACACCCCTTGCCAAAGAAGGCATAGGAAGTTTATCGCTGCCACGCATATGAAAACTTAAATGCACAGCAAGCGCTTGCTCCGCAATAAGGATGATAAGAAAGATAAGATAAAGCCAAGGAGATTCTGAAGCATCGGGGATTCTATTTTTTAGGGAATCGTAATTATCACCAGGCGACCAAAGCGAAACCTTCCCTGCCCTAGGGTCGGAAGCAAAACGATTGGCTTCTAACTTTTCACGAGAAGTACGCCTTAAATCTCCTTCCACTTGAGAATCTACATTAAAGGCAAAGGCTTGAATTTCCGTAGGAGGCGCTTCTATTCCTTCCGCAGGAACATTCGGAAAGAAATCGAAAAACCAAGAACTTGGCTTCGAAGTTTGATTGAAAGTAAAATCAAGGGAACCCTCACGCTGAACCAAAGGCTGTTCATTGATACGAATAGGATTAGTAGCAACTGCCTGCCCCGGATTCGAACTTACTTCAAGAAGTTGATAGGAACCAGCAACACGGGGTTGATAACGAACAGGGTCAAATGCGATTTTAAGTTCCTCGCCTACTATCTTATTGCGTTCACTTCCTTCACTAGAAAGAAACCGCTGCAGATCCATAATTAAAACAGGGTAACTCCAAGAAACAGGGCTACCAGCACCCCATTCATTCCAACCATCGATAACGCCAGGGACGGTGGGTTTAGTTCCTGCAGGAGTAAGAAAGGCAGTAACTTTACCTTTGCCAAGTTTTCGAGAAACTGCAAGAGGATCACCAAACAAAATACTTTTACGAAATTCTTCAAACTCGCGAGCGAGTGTACGAAGGGAAGGCTGTGCCCAGAATTCCTTCATACCTGAAATGTTTTGAGCAGGGTCACCGAGGTCATTGAGTAAAACTTCTAAAGCCAAGCCAGCTTTATACTGAGAATCCGAAGCGAGACTTTCCTTAATGGTTCGTTCGTGCTTGCGAAGGGTTTTTTGGAATTTTTCTTGAGCGGGGTCATCGAAGGGAATTCTAGCGAGGAGATTTCGAGCCCTTTCCTTGTACGATTCTCGCTGATTATCATCGTTCCATTTCCTATTGGCAAGAAGGATGATTTCCTCGGTAGCATTCCCCGAAGGATCCCAAGTGAATCGTGGTCGAGCTTGAAAATAACGATCGATAAGCAAAAACCGCATTGCCCCAAGGTTGCGAGACAACCCTGCAACAACTGGATGATCGGGGGAAGGAAACATAATCTTTGGCTGTTCGTCGCGTTGTTTCATTTCCATACGAAAAGCGTCGGTCAAAGCATCGGTAGGCTTATCAGCAATTAAAAGAGGGAACAAAGCATTTTCTTTTTCGAAAAGGTTATTGAAAAAGGCTGGCTTAGTGCGGTCGCCTAGGAACCAGACAAGTCCGCCACCCGCTTCAACAAAAGCACGAAGTTTAGCAATAACTTTAGGGGATTTAATTTCAGGAATGTTAGCAAGATAAATAGAAGGATAAATTTCGAGGTCAGCTTTTTCAAGGTCATCGATAGTCCGATGTTCCACTTCATAAGCCCTAGCAGCAGCAAGAGCGAATTCAATATGGAAGGAATCGCCGCCGGGCAACCGGCCTTCGGTTCCTGCGCCATCGACGACGAGAACAGGAACTCGCGAACGAACTTCAAGAACAATCTCCCGAGCGTTATCAGAAAGGATGCCAGTTTTTTCATCTTCAGTAATTTCAGCCCTAACTCTAACAAATTCCCTATCCATACGAAGCTTTCGATCTCGCTCCTCGGTTTTGTCGGAAGATTTTAGTGCCCCACCAGAGGGCTTAGTCTTGCGTGTAAGAATGAGAGAGAATCTTTTTTCAGTACGCTGACCGGAAGGCAAACTATCAATCGGTTGAGAAGCACCAAAATCTTCTTGCCCATCAACCTTAATATGAAGAAAGGTTTTCTTATCGGAAGCCCCGAAGTTTTGTATTCCAACCGCAAAATCAACAGAAACTCCTTCAGCAGCAAGGCGAGAATCGGCATTAAAATCAACAATGGAAAGGTTATCGTGATGAATAGTAAGCTGTCGATTTTCTCCTCGGAAAGGATGAGCAACATCAACCAGACTAAGATTAACGCCAGCTTCTAAAAGACGATCTAATGCAAGTCTAAGTTTTTCCTTATCGGGGCCGATAGACCAATCGATATCTCGGAAGTCAGTAGCGAGGTGAAGATTTTTTTGTCCAACTTGAACCCCGCCGAAGTATTCGCCCGCGACTTCAAGGCCCTTAAGTGCATCACGATGCAAAAACCCAGGCTTAAGCGCATCCAGCCTGATAGCAAGCTCTTCAAGGGTTTGCTCGTTAATAGTACCTTCAAAAATTGGAGTAACAGGGTCAGAAATTAAAACCATTCGAAGTTGCTGCACCCCATTAGCTTGTGAAATTTTACGAGCAATTTTTTTGGCTTCTTCACACGCAACTTTAAATGAAGAGGATTCACCGTTCTGATCGGTCCAGCGGTCCGCCATACTAAGAGAATCATCAAGAATTAAGAAATGAAAACCAGCTTGGCCAGCGCCCCTACCAAGAGTTTCACCAACGAAGCGAGCAACAAGAAAGCCAGTAAGTAGCACCAAAAAAATACGAAGGAGAAGCAGCAGCAGTTGCTCGAGGATTAATTTGCGCTTGTTGCGTTTCATAGCTTCGAGGAGAAACTCCATCGCAGCCCATTCGACACGCTTATAACGAATGCGATTAATAAGATGAATGATGATTGGTGCACTGATAAGCAGTCCACCAAGAATCATAGACCAAGGGTTAAGAAAAAGTTCCATCAAGCCACACTACCGCCTGTAAGTTTTAGAAACGAAATACTACAGCCCAGGAATGCCACCGCGGCCCCGAGCATTGCGATCGTCTAGTCTCATATTCAAAAATTTAGTTAGCACCGCATCAAGATAATCGTTTGTAGTAACTAGTTGATAATCAATCCCAAGCTTGGTACAACCCCTGCGAACATCGACAAGATATTTTTCAAGCACCTCGATATAGGCATCACGCAAAGATCTGGGGTCACAAAGCAAATCGGGTTGTTCTTCCATACCTTCAAAACGAGTGCTACCCGTAAAAGGGAAAGTCATTTCATCGGTATCAAGAATATGAAAAGCAAGGATGTCGTGCCTACGGTGCCTAAGCATTTCAAGGCCTTTAAACAACTCGGGTCGGTCAACGAGGAAGTCGGAAAAAATAACAATAAGGCCTCGTTGGCCTGCAGACTCTGCAACTCGGCGCATAACCTGCGAGAAATCGGTCTTCTTGGCAGGCTTACTCTGATGCAAACCCGTAACAAAAGCATCCAGGTGCGACATTTGAGATCGGGCAGGCAAAATAGTCCGCACCTGAGAATCAAAAGTGACTAATCCTGTAGCATCGTGCTGCCTCAAAAGAAGATAACCCAAGCAGGCTGCTGCAGTGCAAGCGTAATCGTACTTGGTCATAGGTCCGTTGCCATACCGCATCGATTCGCTTACATCGACAATAATGGTAGCGCGCAGATTGGTTTCTTCTTCATATTGCTTGATAACATAGCGATCGGTGCGTGACCAAACCTTCCAGTCGAGATGACGAATATCGTCGCCGTGAGTGTATTCGCGGTGCTGAAGGAATTCGATACTATGGCCAAATACAGGGCTTTTATGCAGTCCTGCGATAAACCCTTCGACCACTTGGCGGGCCCGAAGTTCGAGCCTTCCAATGCGCCCGATAGTGGCGGGGTGTAAAAAGCGTCTGGGGTCTTCCTTAGGTGATTGTGACACGGGTATTGTGATCTCTTAAGTGTTTATTAGGAAGCAAAGATTTTCTGGAATCTTTCATCCTTCTTTAGATCACCCTCGTGGCAAGGAGTCTCTTGCACAATCTTTTCAATAACTTTATCAGGCGTAATTCCTTCACTTGCCGCTGTAAAATTGGTAAGAATGCGATGCCTTAATACGGGTAAGGCCAAGGCCTGAATATCTTCTATTGCAACATGAACCCTACCGTGCAGAAGGGCCCGAGCTTTAGAACCCAAAATAAGATTTTGCACCGCACGGGGGCCCGCTCCCCAAGAAAGCCATTCTCCAATAAACTTAGGTACCCCGGGTTCACCTATGCGAGTCTGCCTAACCAAGGCAAGCGTGTAACGAATTGCGTGGTCGCTAACAGGAACTCTACGCACCAGGTTTTGTAAATCCATAATTTGTTGACCGCCCAGAACAGGCTTCACATCATCGGTGAAGTTGGCGGTAGTCTTGGCGGCAATTTCAAACTCTTCACCAAAAGAAGGATACTTTACAAACACCTTAAACATAAAGCGATCTTGCTGCGCTTCGGGCAGCGGATAAGTTCCCTCTTGTTCAATAGGGTTTTGAGTTGCAAGCACAAAGAAAGGACTATCAAGCTTATGCCTGACCCGGCCAACAGTAACTTGCCTTTCTTGCATAGCTTCAAGAAGAGCGGCCTGAGTTTTAGGAGGAGTTCGGTTAATTTCATCCGCAAGGACAACATTAGCGAACAAAGGGCCTTGTAAGAATTTGAATTCGCGCCCACCGGTACCTCTATTTTCCTGAATCACCTCGGTGCCGGTGATATCGGATGGCATAAGGTCGGGGGTAAACTGAATTCTGCTAAAAGAAAGAGAAAGAGTGCGAGCAAGCGTGCTAATCATCAAAGTTTTAGCAAGCCCTGGAACCCCTTCCAGCATACAGTGGCCTTTACTGAAAAGAGCGATAAGAAGTTCTTCGATAACCTGATTCTGCCCAACGATAACTTTAGAAAGTTCGCCACGAATAGCATCAAAAGCTGCGCGAAGTTTTTTAGCTTCTTCGACATCATTTTGGTCGAGAGGGCGTTGGGCAGCAAGTTCCTCCAAACTAAGTTGTTTCGTGGTAATGGTAGGTGCGATTTTCTCAGTCATTCTAAAAAGTCCTGAAGTAAAAGGAGGTTGAAGTAGAAAGTTATCTCTGATAGATGGGCAAAACCCCACCATCCAATTGCAAGATGCTGAGGTGAACAGCAGTAATAAAAACAGGGCCGACATGGCCGCCCGTCCAAGAACCATCAGCACCTTGAGTTTTAGTAAGGTTATCAAAAGTAGCTTTCCGATACTTGGACCAAGTCATTTTATCGGTTTCCTTGCCTTCACCAAATAATTTAACCCAGCCCTCATCGCCCAAGGTATACATCGCTTGAGAGAAATAATAATGGGTATATTCATCGTGACCTTGACGATTATTACCTAAAGTACCAATGTTATTCAAACAAAACTTGAACCACTTTTTAATTAAAGGAGAATTGTAATCACCGGAACTAAAACCACAAGAGATAGCAGCAGCGGTAAGGGCTGGCCTACCTTCACCACCACCGCCTCCACCTAGACTATAAATAATGCCACCTTGTGCATTGGTAGATTCTTCAAGGTAGGCAACAGCTTCTTTGATAGCATCTTGAGGAACAGCAATTCCAGCATTGCGAGCAGCGCGAAGAGCCTGAACTTGAGTAATAGTAACCGAACCCTCGTCGAAATTATTGCCTTCTTTAGCACTAACATAGCCCCAGCCGCCTAAAGGGGTTTTATTATCTTTCATAGAAACTCTGCGAGTCTGAGCATCACGAGAGAATTTTCCTGCACGAACAAGAATTTCTTCAAGCTTGCGTCTACGGTCACCTTCCTCTTCTTCTCCATAAACAGAAGCGAGAAAAAGCATACCAAACCCATGGCCATACATATACCTTCCAGCTTCTCCGGGAATGTTAGGGTTCCCTATCATTCCATTAGCCTGACATCGAGCCATTAGGAAATCGACAGCCCTACGAATATTATCGCGGTATTGGCCCTCTCGGATGGTACTACCTTCCATAAGCATAGTCATACCGCCAAGTGCAGTCATGGTAATGGGGTACTGGCCGCCAGTAGCTTCCCAATGACCATCCTTCATTTGGTTACGAGACATCCAAAGAAGTCCCTTTTTAACCGTATCCCTATATTCTTTTGGTATTTCATCGGAAAAGGCAAAGCTATGAAGGCTAGGAAGAGAAATCCCAGCAAGAAGCAAAGTAAAAAAGAAAGTTCTGATATTCATAGCTAGAACTCCAAGACAAAGACCAATAACAAATCGGTGAATAGTTACACAAAGCCTAATCATAAGTGGACGATCAAGTCTAACCTGTCTAACAACAAATCACGAATTGTTTTTCCGTGAATCTGGTGAAGAATTATTAGGAGAGAGTTGGGCAGCATCTTTAGTAATCTTAAAGATAATCTTAAGCTGGTAGTTAATAAATTCGATTCTGCCAGCTTTAAGATCAACATTTAAGTTATGGAACTGGATTCCATTTGGAATATTCTCGTTATCGTAGACAAGTTTGCCCGTGCGTTTATCAATGCTTTTAGCAGCAACTATCTGCATAACATTGCGAACCGGCCCATTAGCAATCATCTTGTGCATACGAGAAGTAAAAAGCAACATAGGCATTTCATCGAAAGAATCGAGGACAACCATCTGATGAGAGATAGGATTATGCCAAATCATTTTTCCAGTTTCTCGATCAAAGGCATATAATTCGCCATTGATAGGCTGAGCGCGCATACCAGTACCAGGCATAAGGTTGGTTTGAATTCCGCCCCAAGGCATCACATTAACATTAACAGGGTTATTGAAAGCGACATAGAAATTCGACTTATCAGCTAGTAGAAGGGCAGTACCCCCCTTAACTATATAATTAGGGTCTACTTTTGTTGAAAGCACTTGCTTCCCATCGGGAACAAGCCAAGCACGGACCTTCCCATCGGGTTCAATAACGCCAGTAATGTTAGGGTTTTCATCCGCCTTAATGACTAAAGATCCAGCAGGAAAAGTTTGTTTCCAAGAGTCTTTACCCGAGACAATATCGTAAAGGCGTAGCGAGATTGAAGAATCAGCAGCAGTTTCATTCAGGAGCAATTTCCCCCCGATGATGCGTTCTTTTTTAGAAAAGAACGGGGCAAAATCCGGAACCTTTACAGATACACCATCGTAAGCCCTTAATACCCTTGTTGCTGATGGATTGTTTTCAGGAGTCATATCCACCACGAAAATATGTTTGCCTTCACTAAAAAGAATCGACCGGGAACTAACATCAGATCTAGTCCAAAGAGTTTTTCCAGTCAGCGGATCTACTGCAACTAAACCATCTCGGGTTTGAAGCGTCGCCACACCACCCGTCATAGGATTCGATAAGCCAATGCGTTGAGACCAACCATCAGGGTACAAAATTCTGATAGAACCATCGGGGTCAACATTAAGCTGATTATAACCAGGAGGTGAAGTAGCAGCTTGCCCCGGAAGCGTACCCATAGGGTTATAAAGATTTTTCTCCCAGAGGATTTTTTTACCTACCGGATCAATAGCAAAAACCAGATGTCCTAAAGGTAGTAAAATTAAGTGTCCCTGAGATTGCAAAGGGAAACGGACCAAGTGTGGCTGCCCGTTACCATACACCAAGTTCTGAAACAGTGTGCGGGTGATATTGATAGACCATTCTTCCTTACCAGTCAGGGCATCGGAAATACGAAGGGAATGGTAGTCGAAGCGCAGTGAAAGCTTATTACGCTGAAAGTAAGGCAATTCTGCATCAGGAGACTCGAAGCGAAAGCTCTGGCTTTGCTGGTGAAAATTACCCCGTTCTTCGGAAACGGTGATCTTACCTGTAACGGGAGAAAACTTAGCTTCAGTAAGTAAGGGAGCAAATTGTTTATCAAGGAGGGCAGAGTTAAAAAGGGCAGCGCCCTTTTTGCCATCCCTAATTAAAACATCTGCATAATCTTTGCCCAACTTTTTATAGCACCAAAGGGCATCCTCCAGCAAACCCTTAGCAGCATAAGAACGGGCAAGCACCTCATAAGCCCTGCCCGCAAGAACAGGACTGTCAGAAAAGACAGGTTGCAGCACCTGCTCAGCAAATAAAAGAGAATTAGACTTAGAATCTTCGAGTAATTTTTCAGCAAGTTTAATTCTTGCTTCCTTACCCACATCAAAAAGTGAACCAGAAAATGCAACAAACTTCTTCAGTTCATCAACCGAGGGGTTCTTCTTAAGAAGTTGTTCCCAATTCGACTGAATCTTTGCTTCCAACGGTTTTTTGTTTTCAGGGGTTGCCTTGGCTACCATAGCTGCAATACGACCTTGAGACCAAACCTCGCCAGACGCCCTTACGGATGGTTCATCAAGCACAGAAATAAGATCTTCGTTAGAAGCAAGCGCTGCAAATTCCTGATATTTATCAAAGGCATCAATGAGCCTACCTTGGGATTCGCGACCCTTTGCAACAATACAAAGAAAATTAGCCCTGCGTTTTCTAGATTCGGCTTCAAGTTCTTGCTTTTCTTTTTCTTCAGCGTTAGCTCGGATATCAATTTTGCAAAGCGACTCGTACTCTGCAAGGAAAGGTTCCGCAGCCACAAAATCTTGCTGGAAGTAATCTGTAAAAGATTCAAACAATTTATTACGGGCCCGGTCACGAACTTCAACAGAAATATTTTGCACTAAAACAGCTTTTAAATCTTCAATAGCACCTTTCAAATCACCTTTATTTAAACGAAGTTCACCTCGCTCGGTAAGCCCCACTGGGTCTTTAGGGTTTGCCTTAATAAGCAAATCAATTTGTTCGAGTTTGATGGCAAGTTGTGGATAGACTGCGATATCACTGGGGGTTTGAGAAATGACCGATCCTTCGTGAAAGATCAGATTTCCTGCAACTTCACTTTTACGAGATCTGGTATGTGCAATAATTTTGCCTTTTGCAACATCAATGCCACAGACCTCGGGTTCTCGAGAATTGGCAGATTCTTTGATAGGCAGATAATAGATATTTTCAAATGCAACGCCTAGTCCAGAAGGTACGCCAGTTTCTAAGGTCCATAAGGTATTACCATTTACAATATCAACACCCCTGCAAATTTTTCTACCAACAATAACAGCGGTGCCGGAGTAAACCCCGCCGAAGAAAAGGTCTTCTTCCTGCCTGTTTTGAGTCCAGATTTTAGCACCGTCCCTTAAGTTTACGCAATGAATTGCGCGAGCATCAGGAGCAGTGAAAATAATTTTCCCATCTACAATAACAGGGGCTGTAACCTTCCATTGATTATTAAAGGAAGGATTCTGCATTCCGGTATTAGGTCTGCGAATCATTATGCCGTTAACCCGAGGCCGATTGATATTCACATCATCAGCGGTTTCGGTTTTATCCCGATACATATAGGCCCAAACAAGACTGCCCGAAAGCAAATCGACACCAAGCAAAGCCCCAGCATTAGTAGGACAGACCAAAATTCCTTCACCGTAGGAAAGGTGAGCCGCTTGGGTGCGCCTACCTACATCTTGTTCAAGTTTATCCCGAGTGGTGACAAGGGTCTGCATTCCCTGAACTTTGCCCGTATTGGGGTCAAGTGTAACTAACCGAAGTTCTTGTTGTTTTTCTGTAAGAACAAAAAGTTTACCACTAACTGGAAGAGGTGGGCCAAGGAAATGAGTATCTCCAAGCTCGGATTTTTCATCTCGTTCGCCGATTTCCCAGCGGAGTTTCCCGGTGACTAAATCGTATGCCTGGAGTTTACTGAAAAGAATTGCATCACTAATTTCTTTATTAGGAACGCCACTATTAATGCCATTATTACGAATACCGCCCATATTGTAGGCGTTATTGTTGGGCGGAGGAGGGACCGACATATCTTCAACAGCAAAGACATTTTTACCATCGGAAGATAAACAACCCAGCGAAGTGTTCTCAAAAAGAATGCCCGGCCTAAGATTATTAGTGACATAATTATTCAGCCAAGTGTTTAAAATTTCTTTTTTCTTATCTTGTACGATTGCATCAATTCCCCAATCAGACTTAGCCTCCCACTCAAGCTTACCATTTTGCACAGCGACGGCGTGAATACCCCAGTAGCTTCGATAAATGATTAAAGGAATTTTTTGATCATTTTTAGTAATAGTGGTAGCAAGAGGAAAGAAGCCGGGAAGCATAGCTTGCTGCCTCTGCTGCACCATATAATTTTCAGACATTTTAAGAGCGTTTTTAGATTCGTTACTCTTAGCGGTAGGCAACTTCCACTTGGGTTCCATAAAAGGAGTTCCCCCCGGAGTCTGGGCATTGCGCTTAACATTACCAGCAAACATCTGCCAATCGAATACGCCAGATTCATCGGATCGATTTTGAGTTTGCGCAAAAGACTTGAGTTCATCTAGGGGTAAACTAGAACCATTAAGGTTTAATTCTTTAATGCCCTTGGAGACAAGAGTTTGCCAGATTTTTTGACCCCGAACGGCATCTCCCGCCTGAAAGAAAGCGTAAGCAGCTTTAAAGATGGTACGGGGAGAGAGTTTATCCGAGCCACTGCGATCTAATAATTTTTCATAGCAAAGAGAGGCCGCCATAAAATTTCCACGATCTAGCTGATAGGTGCCTAACAACAATGCAGCTTCACCACCTGGATCGGTGTGCAAATATTGCTTCATAACCAAGGCCAGTAAATTAGGATCACTTTTTAAACGAGCCTGCTTCAATATCGCATCAGCTGCAGGATTAAAAGTAATTTTGTAAAACTCAAGGCCCTTGGGGGGCAAAGAAGCTATAAGACGGTTCGCTTCGGTCTTAACACTAACAATTGCAGTGGTTGATTTGCCTTCGAGGCTTTTACGAGGAATTTCAGCGAAAACATCTTCCTTTATTTCAAGTAATTTTTGCAGTACATTGCAGGCCTCTGCCCAATCTTGCGACTTTATATAATCTTGCGCTGCTTCAATACGGCTTTTCATTCGATTATCACGGGGCAAACTTACCGCTGCATTGTCAACATTTCCATCGGGTTGGTCGATACCCTTGGCTGGTTTTTCCTCTTCGACTTGTTCGGGTAACGCTTTAATTTGTACTTGAACTGCTTGGGGTTGGGCTAGAACTAGACTGGTTATAATTCCAAAAACACCTAACCCAGATAAATGCCATTTATTCATATTAGGCCCCATAAAAGGTATGCCATTCGTAACCTTTTTATTATCGCATCTTCTTCACATTTGATGCAAGCATATTGCAATGTTATGTTAATGACGATTGAGTCAACAACTCATAACCTCGAAGATATTACGATTTTCCTCTTTAACTGGAGAGTTATGCAGGATAAAAGGAATACATTAGTATTGTAGGCCAACAAGGTTAAAAACTTCATCAGGAAAGGCAATTTTATGCTAAAACAGGCTATTTTTCTTGGTCTTCTGACTTCCAGTTTCCTTTTAACATCCCCGGTCAATGCTCAAGATCCTTGGGTCGTTTATAAAGGTTCGGAAGGCCTAGGAAAGGGTAAAAATGTGGTTCTCGTAAGCGGGGATGAAGAATATCGCTCGGAAGAAGCCCTGCCCCAATTGGGAAAAATACTTGCTAAACACCACGGTTTTAACTGCACCGTGCTGTTTGCTATCGATACAAAAACTGGGCTCATCAGCCCCACCGTTAACGATAATATCCCAGGCCTCGAAGCGCTCGCCAAAGCCGATCTTATGATCATCGCTACCCGCTTCCGCAAACTTCCCCCCGAACAAATGAAACATATCGATGAGTTCCTTAAAAGTGGTAAACCCATTATCGGCCTTCGTACCGCAACTCACGCTTTTAATTTCCCAAAAGATAGCCCCTACTCCCATTACGGCAATAGCTATAAAGGCGACCTAAAAGATTGGACCGATGGTTTTGGTAAATTAGTTCTTGGCGAAATGTGGATCAGTCATCACGGCAGTCACGGCAAACAAAGCTGTAGAGGTATCATCGTTCCCAATCAACGCGAAAACTCTATCGTCAAGGGCATCAAAGATGGCGACATCTGGGGCCCTTCCGATGTCTATGGCGTTAGGCTTCCTTTTCCTACCGATTACCAACCCATCGTTTTTGGCCAAGTTCTTGAAGGTATGAAAGTTGATGATAAGCCAGTTAATGGCAAACAAAACGAACCGATGATGCCTATTGCTTGGACCAAAACTTACAAAATCCCCGGAGGCAAAATCGGCAAGGCTTTCACCACTACTATGGGCGCTTCTCTCGACCTTCAATCTGAAGGCCTACGCAGATTAATTACCAACGCTTGCTTCTGGTGCCTAGACATGGAAAGTAAAATTCCAGATAAGACCAAGGTAGATATCGTAGGCAAGTATGAACCCATCATGTTCAAGTTCAATGGGCATAATAAGGGCATGAAGCCAAGCGACTTTGCAGGAATAGATTAACTTATCGGGATTGAATAAACGCCGCTGCAAGTTTCCTAGCAGCGGCTTTTAAAAGATAGGACTTACCATAGGACTTACGCAGTTGCCCGCCTTGAGCGCCCCGCCAGTAGGTGTTTCGCATTTCCTCTGG
>JBDNHI010000131.1:0-21613 GCA_041694635.1 Gemmataceae bacterium
ACTAGGTTATATTGATTGGGGTATTTGAGATTAAAGCAGGCAAACCCCTCGATAGCGCCTTCGAGATTTTTTCTAGGTTCCCATCTTCCTACATGAAAGAAGTAGGGTTTATCGAGGTTTAATTTGGATTGTAAATCTATCCAAGTTGAGTTGGTTTCTGGCTTAGATTCATGGGAAAAGCAAGGGTCCATTGCTCCATAGATGGTGAGAAGTTTATCTTTTGCTTCTGGGAAAAAGTGGGCAAGGTCTTTAGAAGATTGTTCTGAGATTGAAAAAATCAAATCGTTTTTTAGTAAAGAGCGAAGTCGGATAGCGTGAAAATTAACCGCATTAATGTCGTAGAGGTAAATATCGGGAAAGAGCAGGGGGATAAGGTCGTAATAAATACTTGCAGTGATCGGCTTAATAATGCCAAACCTTGGCACGAGAAACCAAGGGTTCATATTATCGGTGTTGATGTAAACATCGGGGGAATGCTGTGAAATCCATTTAGCGTACTGGTGTTCGCAACGCATATGGTCTGCATCAAGGTTAGAAGGGTTGATGGTGGGCGGTGTGTAGAAAAGGGTTTTGATTTTAGTGTGTGAATTATTCCAAGGGAGTAAATCGGACCGAAGTGCCAGAATGATTTCGTGATTTTCTGGAAGGTTAGCAAGGGAAGAAAGGAAGTTGCTGGTGTATCTGCCTATGCCACTATCACGGGAATTTGGATTCTGGAGAGGTTGTCCATCGATGATTAGGCGCATATTAAATATTCTGGTTCGAGGAGTTCCAGGAATTATTTCTGTGGGAAAGGTTTGCGGGAGGGTGATTGATTTCCAGAGTTTGAATTCGTTTATTCAGTGCATCGATTTCTTGATGCAGGGGAACCAATTTAAGTTCGATCAGAGCATCGATTTTGGTTTTTAAAATATGCCAAGGAAACTTAATAAGCTTGGATAAAGTTTGCTTAAGAGATCGCTTGGTGGATAGTGCGATAGGGGCATTAACGGGAGTAGAAATAAAATCGGGGTTGATAGCTTGAATATCATCAAGTTCTATTGGAACCCCGTTTTTTATTTTTTTAGCAAGAGACTCGATCCCATTTCTAGGGCTAAAGTTACAGATCATTTAATCACGCTACTTTAGAGAGGTTTTCCTTGCTGGTTTGCGCATGCAGTTTCATATCAGCATCAACCATCATGGTAACAAGCTGGTTGAAGGAAACATTAGGTTTCCAGCCGAGAGTTTTCATAGCTTTTGTGGGGTTGCCCAAGAGAAGATCGACTTCTGCAGGTCGATAGAATTTGGGATCAACAACGACATATTTTTCGGAATCGAGTCCAACATGGTTGAAAGCGATTTCAACAAATTCGCGAACGGTATGAGTTTCGCCAGTGCCGATGACAAAATCATCTGCGGTATCTTGTTGAAGCATAAGCCACATAGCGCGAACATAATCGCCAGCGAAGCCCCAATCTCTGCGCGCATCGAGGTTGCCAAGTCGAAGTTCGGATTGGAGACCGGCTTTGATCTTTGCAACTGCATCGGTGATTTTGCGGGTTACGAACTCTAATCCTCTGCGTGGGGATTCGTGATTAAAGAGAATGCCAGAGCAAGCGAAGAGGTTATAGCTTTCGCGGTAGTTGACGGTGATGTAATGGCCATAGGCCTTGGCAACGCCATAGGGTGAACGAGGGTAGAAAGGGGTATTTTCGCTTTGAGGGACTTCGAGAACTTTGCCATACATTTCGCTGCTGGAAGCTTGGTAGAACTTAGCGGTAGGGCAAGATTGCCTGAGAGCTTCGAGCATACGGGTAACCCCCACCGCGGTGAATTCAGCGGTGAGAACGGGTTGTTGCCAAGAGGTAGGAACGAAAGACATAGCAGCAAGGTTATAAACTTCATCGGGTTGAATATCGAACATAACCTTCGCAAGGGAGGATTGATCGAGAAGGTCTGCTTGGTAGATTTCGATTTGGTTACGAATATGTTCGATGCGTTGTTGAGTTTCGGTGCTAGAACGGCGAACGATGCCTGTAACGCGATAGCCCTTGGAAAGAAGTAATTCAGCGAGGTAACTGCCATCTTGGCCATTAATGCCTGTAATAAGTGCTGTTTTCTGGTTTTTGTTCGACATATTACAGATCATCCTTGGTCAAGAGATAAAAGAAACAATTGAGAAGTAATGTAAACGAAATAGAGAAAAGAGGTCAAGAGGGAGATAAATAAAAAGCTAATCGAGAATAAAGTCGCTGTTGTGGACTTCCTCGTGTCGGATTTCATCGACAGGATCTTTCTTCGCCCAGCCTTTGAAAAGCTTGTTGGGGCAGTTGAAAACAAGGCCCTGGGTGTTGCCTGCGTTTTTATAGGCGTGAACTATGCCGGGTGGAACGATAAGAAGCATAGGCTTATCGATACCAACGAGTTCGATTTGTTTGTTGCCAAAGGTTGGGGAATTTTTTCTGGCATCCCAGAGATAGACTTTAAAGTTTGAAGGCCCGATGAAGCAAAAGCAATCGGCTTGTTCGTAATGTTCGTGGGGGCCGCGAGCAATGCCCGGTTCGGTCATAGAAATGTAGGTCATTACGGGATGGAATTCTTGAGCGAGTTCGTCGTGTCGAAAAAGTTCACATAACCAACCGCGTTGATCTTTATAGAGGGAAAGGCTTTTCCAAATGATGCCATCGATTGCGCCTTCTTTGTATAGCATATAAAGTCCTTATTTATGAGTGAGTCAGAGTGGCAACTAAAAGAGATTGCCCGCCTTGGGTTTCCCAAATTTGATCGTTCATCGAAGCTGGGAAAAGCAGAGTTTCACCTTTTTTCAAAGGTGTAATCGATTCGTTATTGCGGAGCGAACCATTACCATCGAGAACCATGGCAACTTGCATGCAGCCGTTGGTAGTGATAGTGGAAGCATTGGGTTCGTGGTGGAAATCAATTTTGAAATAGGTGCAATCCACGAGATTTTTATTAATGGCGATGGTTGAAGGTTTTGAAGGATTATAACCAGAAGTAATAGGATTTTTCGGGCCGCTATTCCAATCGATGCAGGCGATGGATTCTTCGAGGTGAAGATCTCTACCCTTGCCCGAGGAATCTTTACGGTTCCAATCGAAGAGCCTGAAGGTTGCATCGGAAGTCTGCTGGATTTCAGCGATTAGAATTCCACCCCCGACAGCATGAACGGTACCTGCGGGAAGGTAAAGGAAGTCTCCAATTTTTGGGGTAAATTGATGTAAAAGATCGCCTATGGTGCCATCGAGTGAAGCCTTGCGAACTTGGGATTCAGAAACATTTGGAAGAAGGCCTGCATAGATTTTTGATCCGGGAGCGGCATCGAGAATAAACCAAGCTTCGTTTTTGGAGCCTTCACCTGGCCAAAGATCGGCGACTTTGTGCTCATCGGGGTGAACTTGAACCGAAAGCCAATCGTGGGCATCGAGGTATTTGATAAGCCAAGGGAATCTTGCATGTTTGGAGGTTGCATGCCCAAGGATAGTTTTTTTGTGGGCGTTCATAAGATCGCGAAGTGTTTTTTCTTTGAAGGGGCCATCGGTAACAATGCTAAGGTGGTTCGGGTGGTCGCTAAGTTCCCAAGATTCGCCATGTGGGCCATCGTTTGCCAGGTTTTTATGAAGGTGCGAGGCTAATTTTCGGCCGCCCCAAACCATGGGACGAGAAAAAGCATGAAAACGAAGAGGTTGATTCATAAAACGCTCGACAAAAAAGATTAAGCAGCGAGGGCTTCCGATCTAACGGAATCCTGATAAGCCCTGACAACGACATCCGAGGGGCCAAACATGCGTACAGATCCGTGATCCATCCAAATAACTTGGTCGCAAATAGATTCAATAGAGCCTAAATCATGGCTGACCATGACCATAAGATGTGCCTTTGCCATCATATCTTTCATACGCTGTCTAGCTTTTGCTTGAAAAGCGAGATCGCCTGCAGCGAGAACTTCATCAACCAGAAGGATTTCTGGGTCGATTGCGGTGGCGATAGAAAAAGCGAGCCTGACAAGCATGCCTGCAGAATAAAAGCGAACCGGCATGTTTAAAAAGTCGCCCAGTTCGGTGAATTCGGCAATGCCATCTTTTTTGGAAGCGATGGTTTTGGGGGTTTCGCCTTGAAGATAGCTACGAAAGGCGATGTTTTCCCAGCCCGTGGATTCGGGTTCGAAGCCTAGTGTGATTTCGAAAAGAGAAGAGATTTTTCCTTCAACGATGCGATTGCCACTAGAGGGATAATAGACTCCGGCAAGAGTTTTTAAGAGTGTGCTTTTGCCTGCACCATTATGGCCAATGATACCAAGGCGGTGCCCCTTTTCGACGGTAAAACTGACATTTTTAAGGGCATCGACGACGATATCGGGAGGTGCTTTGCGGGAAAAAATCTTCCCCAGAAGGAATTCCTTAAGGGTGGTGGATTTGCAAGCACGCATCTTAAAAGTAAGGCTTAGGTTGTCTAGCTCGATTCTCGCCATGTTTTACAATCCAGAAAATAAATTAAAGATGAAAGATGATACGCTTTTCAGAAGCCTTGAGTGCCGAGTATGCCACGACCATAGCAATTAGCGTAAGGGCAAAGGCGACGCCAAAAGTTTCAAAGTTAGGAAGCTTTTGGTAAACCAACGGGTCGCGAATGAGTTCTAGGAAGGGTGCGAAGGGGTTATATTTAAGAAGTATGCCGATCCTTCTGCCTTCCAAAACCGAAGGCGGATACATAACCGGGGTGATGTAGAAAAGGATCTGAAGGCCAACTTCGGAAAGATGCCTAGTATCACGGAAATAAACGGTAGCGAGACCAAAAATACAAGAAAGAGACCAGCCAAATAAAAAGATGAGCAGCATGCTGGGAAATATGGTTAAAACGGGAACTATGCCTGGCCAGCCTATAAACCAAAGGCTAAGGGCGATAACCAAGCCCATGCCGATTAGAAAATGAAACCCAAGTCCTAGAACCGTTCTGAGGGGGTAAATGGCCATAGGGATAGGTTGTTGCCTAATGTAGGCTTCTGCCATGAAGAAACTGTTGCAACCTGCTGTGATGCTTTGGGTTATGAAGTTCCAAATAGCCATGCCAGCAAGTAGGAAGGGGCCAAAAAAGCGATAGTCTTGCTGAAAGATGCCGCCAAAAACCACGCAAAGGATGATGGTCATTGCGATGGGGTGCAAAAGGGACCATCCCATGCCTAAAACGGAGCCCCGATACCGTTGGCGCAAGTCATTTTGCACTAAAGAGTACCAGAAATAACGATAAGACCAAATCGAACTTACATAAGAAAACATTAGTGCTGTGGGAATCCTTTCCGCAGGCCAAAAACTAAGATAAACCTATCACCTTATGGGTTCGTACCAAGTATCTTAAAAAGAATCAACCCAGTTTTGCTGTTTAGGGTTAACGCGATCTCTCTCAAAATCGAAGCTTACGATAAAGGGTGCTTCCCAAAAATACTTCGTCTTAGTTCATTTTGGTTTCTAAATAAGATTAAAATTTGAAACTTACTAGAATCGGAATAAAGATTGACTTTGTCAACGATTAGCGTGGTATATTAACAAGGTAAGCTTTAGTTATTAAGTATTGATGGTGCAACTAGACCACTTCTTTCGGAAATGCCGAAAATAAGGGGCGAAACAAGGGCACCAAAAAGATATTTTTTTGTAGCGCAAGCTATTCATCTTTTATGATTCTATCAGTAGATACATTTGGCAGATTCCCTGCCCGTTGTACTACTGACCTGAAGACAGGGGTTGATCTATGATTCGATATCGATTTGTATTGGGTGCCGCTGGAATTCTTGGCCTTGGCGCAATCATCGCCGGTACTAAGGTGTTGGGCGAAGCCGACAAAAATAAAAAAGATCAAGATCTTCGAAGCAGCGGACTGACGAAGCCAATTCATCAAGACAGGCAATTCGAGATGAAGTTTTCGGAATGCCGTTTCACTGGTCACCCTTTGGTCACCTACAAAACCCAAGCTAATGAAACTTATTTTGCCTTGCAATTGCAACCGAAACTGCAAGCCAATGTGCGTTTGCCAAAGGATATATTGGTGCTAATTGATACCTCAGCAAGTCAGGCGTTAGCGCCCCTTGAAGTATCGAGGAAAGTAGCTTTAATGTTGGCGGAAAACCTTCAAGCGGATGATAGACTTTCGATAATGACAATAAGTAATGAAGCAAAACAAATCTCGCGTGGTTTTCGTAATAAGGCAGATGCAACTGCCTCGCTAAAAGAATTAGCAAAGGAATATGCCTCAGGTGGAACCAACTTAAAGAAGGGTATTCAAGATGCTTTAAATTCGTTTGAAACAATTGAAGGTAGGCAGCGGGTGTTGGTATTTACCGGAGATGGGATGAGTATAGCCGGCCCGATCGACTCCGCAGATCGCACAAGTCTTTGTAAAGATATGATTAGCAAGGAAGTCGTATTCTTCCCGATTCCGATAGGCCCAAGAATGGATCCAGCCAACCTTCACGGATTGGCCTCAGGCACGGGTGGCGTTTGCATGAGGTTACTACCCGGCGATTGGGTGGAAGACCTTCATAAGCGGTTGCAGTCAGCGATTGAAGTGCCCGTAATGTACTCAGCAAGCTTGCAAGTTCCGAAGGATGTAACGGAAGTATTTCCATCGAAGTTGCCACCTCTTAGGTCTGATACACCAACTTTAGTAGTTGGTAAAATTGAACCAGGCAAAACGCTCGAATATAAACTTCAAGGTAAGCAACTGGGTAAAGAAGTTTCGTTGAATGTAACGGAAACAGTACCTGTGTCGGAACCCGAGAACTACTTTTTAATTCAAGTGGTGCAGCAGTGGAAAAATCGCAAAGACACCCCGGCCTTGATCCAAGCCGACCGTGCCCTTGCTTTCGCAGCAGAACAAAATCAAATTGCAGTTAGCGATTTAAAAGATAAAGCCGAGTGGGCTTTGCGTGAAGATAAATTTGATGCAGCTTCTAGGCTATTTAATCAGGCCCTTGATATCGATCCTCAAGATGCAGAAGCGAAAAATGGCTCTAAGATTGTGCAGAAATTGCGAGATGGGAAACTAACCCTCGAGCAAATGCGTAAGCAAGTTCAACCCCAAAAAGGTGAAACGATTGCGCGCATAAATGCCCAAGGAAAAAAGATACAAGTTCCTGTTGCTCAGGTGCCAGTCGATAATGCAGCGCCAGAAAAACCCATACTTCCTGCTCCTATTCCAGCTTTCAATGAAGGCGATATCCTAAAAGAAATCGAAGCTAAAAGAGTTGTCGCTGACCAACAAGCTACCCAAACAATTGATGACATTATTCGTACGGCTAATCGTAGGGTAACGACTGACCCCGATGGTGCATTGGAAATGCTTAAGCGTGTGCTTGAAACAACACAGACTAACCCAGATTTAAGCCCCAAGGCACAATCAAACTTAGTTGGGCGTATTGAGCGAGCTTTACAAAGTGTTAACCGCGAAGGCAGAAGAGTGAAGCGCGATCAAGATGAAAGGTTGCAATTACTTGCTAATTCAGATGCAAGAACTGCGCAAACGAAAATGGTGGCAAATCAGGAAGAACGAATTACCGAAAGAATGCGAGTTTATCACAACCTGATGAATCAGGCTCGTGAATTGGATGCAATGAGACAAGCTCAGGGTATTCGCGAAGATATGGTTAAGTTGGGCCTGCCTGTTCCCCAAGCGATTTCTGCTGCCTACACCGTTGGCCAGCGTGGTTACTACCTTCGCGAATTACGCGATTTACAGAGGTTGCGTGACGATCGTTGGTTAGCAACTTTATTCGAAGTGGAAAGATCGCATGTACCTTTTCCTGATGAGCCAGAAATTGTGTTCCCCAAAGAAGCCTACTACACCCGCAGGGGCGAGTACAAAGACTGGGCCGATTTTTCGGAAAAACGCAAAGCGAAATATGGCACCTCAACTTTTGGTGCAGAAGATTCCCTTCCTAGAACGATAGAAATTAAAAACACTATGCTTAAGCAAGTGCGTTATGCCGGCCTTAAAGATGGCGACTTTAAACTCTCTGAGGTTTTGGAACAACTCAGTAGATTCTATAACCTCGAATTTGATATCAATGAAAAAGCATTTGCTGCTGATGGCGTGATGGATGTTAATAATCAAATCATTGCGACTGCAGATAAACCATTACCGCCTATAAATGGTTCGCTTTCTACGGTGCTTAAAAAAATAGTAGGAAGGATTCCTGCGGGTTCGACCGCAACCTTTCTCATAAGAAGGGAAAGTATTGAAATCACGACGGGTGCTGCTGCAATCGCTGAAAAAGTCGTACGAATTTATCCTGTAGCAGATTTGGTTTATCCCCCTCCTAGTGCTTTTAATCAGCAGGCAGGTTTGCAACAAGCAACCCTTTATGGCCAAGCAGGTAGCTTTGGTCTTACGCAGCAAGCAGTTCAAAATCAAGGGTTTGGGAACGCTATTATGGCGGGTGGTATTGGTGCCCTTGGTGGTGGCGGTGGTATGGGTGCAGGTGGTGGCCTTGGTGGTGGCGGTGCCCTTGGCGGTGGCTTTGGTATGCTAGGTGGTAATGGTGGTGTTGCCCTTGGTGGTGGTATGGCGATGGCAGGAAATGGCGGAAACTTCGGGCAAAACGGTGCTGTTGGTCAACAAGGACAATTCGGAAACGCCGGTGCCCAGTTTGGTCAGCAAGGTGGAAACTCTTCCGATGTGCTAATCACAATCATCCGGGGTGTGGTTGGTAACGGTACAAAAGATTGGGGTTCGGCACTTGCTGCTCCTGGCGCTGCTGCTGCTGATCCTCTCGCAGATCCCAATGAAGGGCCCGAAAAGAATCAAATCGGGTTCTACAGCACTGCGAATGCTCTAGTTCTTAAGGGAACTTCAAGGGTCCATACCAATGCTTATTCCCCTGTAATTAATATTGGTGGCGCCGCCGCTGGTATGGGTGCTCTCGATAAAGCTAAGGAAGCCCAACTTGCTTTAGAAAATAAAGGCAACAACAAGAACGCTGTTGATAATAAAGGCAAGCCTATTGTTGCTGCCCCTAAACTCGATCCCGCAAAATTAAAAATCGATCCGCAAGCCTATTGGCAGGATGCTCTCGAAAAGGCAGGCGATAATCCTTCTATGATTATTGCTGTAGCAGACTTCCTTGCAATGAATCGTTATTTCGATCACGCTGCTGAATTCCTTAAGGCAAATATTCGTAAGGGTATTGTTGTCAAGCCTTGGGTTTACGAAGCTTTGGCTATTGCACTGAGAGAAAGTGGTGCTACTCCCGCTGAAATCGAACGAGCTGAAATCGCTTCCATCGATCTTGAACCAGCAGATGGCCAAAGCTTACTTAAGGCGGCCAAAACCATGGCAGATATGAAACGCTACAACACGGCCTTGGCTTTCTGTAAGCAAGCTGCTCAACTTGAACCTAATACATCGGCCCCTTTTGAAGCTGCTATTAAGTACGCTGAACTGGGCGAAGATGTTAAGGCAATGGATTGGGCCACTGGAAACCTCATGAAGCAGGATTGGCCTGCCGATAACAAAGACCTTCAAGAATTAGCCAAGATTAAGTCCGAGGCCCTTGCTAGAAAACTTAGGCAGGCAGGCAATGCCCAGTCCGAGGATATAATTGTCGGTATGAAAGAAAAAGGCCGTCGCGATATCGTCATCAAGTTAGCTTGGCAGGGCGAGGCCGACCTAGATCTTCAGGTTAAGGAACCTGTGGGCAGCCTTTGCAATCCTACCAATAGCCAAACGGTTGGCGGTGGGGTTCTTCTTGGTGATTCGCTTACCGAAACTGGGCTTGAAACCTATACCGCTGCAGAGGCGTTTTCAGGTAACTACGAAATCAAAGTTAAGAAAATTTGGGGCAAAACGAATGGCGATAAAGCCCAAGTTCGTGTCATCCAAAACCTTGGTACCCCAGATCAGCACGAAGATATTTATTCAATCGACCTAACCAAAACTACCCCTTTGGTGATCAAGGTTGAAAAGGGCCGTAGAACTGAACTGGCCTATGTTCCCCCTCCCTCGATGAGGCCAAGCAGCCGTTCTGAAAAGATCCGCCTAGTTTCAAAAGATGTTGGAACACAACTGCGCGACTTGGCAGACCCAGAAGTTACTGGTTTTCAAAGAGGTACCACCATCGCAAGTGGTGCTATCCCTGTCGAAATTGCTCCTACCGAAAATGCAAATGCGGGTCAGCGTAACGATAAAATCCTTTACCAAACAAGGGTTCAATCGTTTATGAAAAATGCGATGGATATGACCGCCGAAGTTGTGCTCTCTGCTGACCGCAGATCAACTCGAGTTTCTGTTACTCCAAGATTCGAAAGCACGACTAACATTCAGCCCGGGGCTACCGTTGTCAACAGTTCAGTGATTCCCGGTGGTAATTAAGCTTAGAATTTATTAAAATAAAGCGTGAACTTTAAGTTCACGCTTTATTTTAATTACTGTGGTTAAATGATTCTCGTTTATGGGTCACTTTGATGCGAATTGTGGTTTGGGTTGGTGCCTTCAAGGGATAATTTATTGCTATGTTTCTTTACCTTGAACTTCTGAAGGGCGGTAGGTCTGGGCAACGCATTGTTGTCAAGGAAGGCGAATGTTATGTTGGCAGGTCAGAAGATGCTAAAATTCGCATCCCATCTTCTCGTGTTAGCCGTAAACATTGTAAATTTATTCTCAAAGATAAAATTGCTTATATCGCTGACCTAAACAGCGTGAATGGCACCTATATCAATGGCGATAAAATTTCAAAAATCACTATTCTTCGCGAAGGCGATCTCATTGTTATCGGACCGGTTTCTTTCAAGGTGATTATCCCAACTGCAGTTTCTAATGCAATCGATCCTGTGACCTCTCCAAAAAAATCTGCTTCAAAACGAACTCCCTCCTTAGAAATTGACTCTTTTCTTATCGCAGAACCTCACACCGAAAATGATAGCTTTAATCTTGAAGAAGATGATAACAGCAATTCCATAATTCCCATTCTCGAAGATAACCCTTTACCTCAGAAAAATTCTTCCAAAAGAAAAAAAACTACTGTCGGGAGTGATGAGTTTGTTGAAACCCCAGGGCGTAATTCTCCACCTAGGGTTAATGACAACGATCTTTCTATTCAAGTTTCGGATGGCGCAAATCTTAGAGATATACTCTCTCAGTTAGATTCCTTAGATGACGAATCTTAAACAGCCTAAGTTTAAGTTGTATAAAAGTTTTTAAATCGATTGATGATGAAGTTTGGCACAAGTAGTATCAGAATCCAAAGCCCTACCCAGCCTGCTACTCCTATCGTTAAAATGCAATCTAGTAACACCAGCGATTTTAAACAGGTCACCACGGTTCCTTGTACATTCTTGGGAGATGGATCTTTTATCGCATTGAAAAGCCTTTTTCCTATCCTGACAATTAACAGAAAAAACAAATACGGAAACATTAAAGGTGGCGGTGTTCCTGATTGGTTTATTCCAGGAGTGCTTAGGCTTGTTAATAGTGCCACAATTATTATGCAGCTTGCTAGTACCAACGAAGTGCGGTTACTTTGATTCGCTTCGTTTTTTGCAAACCAAGTAACCCCTGCAATGTAAACCCCCACAATCCCTGCTTGAAGAAAAGCAATTGCAGGAAAGGGGTACATTAGTAGAGACCAACCATCAAATAAATCAAAGAACCCTATAGAAGGTTGTGTTACGACTGACCACCCTAATAAGACATTGAAGAATCTGCAAGCACCCATAAGGACCGGGCCAAAGAAAAAGTTTTTCCCCCCCGCATCATAAGCCAGAACAAAAAATGAAATCAGCAGTGTGATAGGAATAGACCAACCAGAAAAATCTCTTAAAAATTCTGCGACAAAAGCAATTGCAATGCCTGTAACCATAAGCATAAAAGCAAAAGTACTTGCGTTTTTAGGCGATATGCTACCCGAAGGAAGTGGCCTTTCTGGCCTTTCTACAGCATCAATTTTAGCGTCAAAGTAATCATTCCAAGCCATTCCAGAACTGTAAAGAAACGCAGATGATAATAGCAGCAGTATGAAACTTATGAAATCAGCTTGGCTTATACCTGCTTGGCTTATACCAGCAGACAGGGCACCTAGGCAAATGTTGCCCAGAGTTGATGGAAGCAAAGGAAGACGAATGAGTCGCAGGTAAACTTGCATAATAAATGAAATCATACAAGGTAAAGGCTGGGTTTGAAAGTGTCGATTAAAATAAAAAGCCACGCAAGGATGTTGCGGGGCTTTTTGTCATGATGCTATTCTATTTCTTATCGTCCTTCTTAACCTCATCCTTTTTTACATCTTTCTTAGCTTCATCTTTTTTAACATCTTTTTTAACATCAGTCTTCTTGTCGTCCTTCTTTTCCTCCTTTTTCTTTTCCTCCTTCTTCATATCTTTCTTTGGTTCTTCCTTTTTAGGTTCTGGAAGTTTTATATCATCGTAGCCAAGGTTGACTTCGATTCCAGGAACTGCCTTGGCAAGAGTTGCAGCCCCAGCTTTAGTTGCCTTGGTCTGCCAAAGAAATACCTTCTTTAATTTCTTCATCTCTGCAAGTTGAGCTACCCCAGCATCGGAAACTTCGGTGCCGTAGATATTCAAATACTCAAGGTTTTTAAGCCCTTTAAGTTCAGAAATACCTTTGTCAGTAATCTTAGTTTTTTCAAGATGCAAATGGGTAAGCGTTTCTACCGCTTTGATGTGAGTTAGCATAGCATCGGTAACAGGCTGATTCCTAAGGTTTAACCTAACCACGCCTTTAAGTTCTTTTAATGGAAGAAGCTGGGCATCACCAAACTTCTCATCAGGTTGTAAGTAAGAAATATCAAGGTGGTTATCATTTTGTGCAACCTCGAGAACAAGGGCACCCATTTTTCGCAGCGATTCAATCGCCTTTAATTCCGCAGCAGGCCGAGGCACTGCCTTTTCTTTTTCTTGGCCATTTACTAGCGTTACCATTCCAATAACCAAGAAAATAAATCCTAGCATACGCATAATTAGCAACTCCTAAAGTGGTGCACCTGATTAAGCAAAACCCAAAGGCAGGGAAATAATTACCAAGTTTCAACGAATAACTCTTAGTATCAACTAACTATTGTTTATAAGGTTATCGAGAAAAGGATTCAAGAAAGAAGCAGAGAATGTTTTAAACAAATTTTGCTGCCAACCTTTCTTTTTGTAAAAGCTGTGTAAAGATAACCCCAGAAGTATAAGAAAGGTTTAAAACCTAGGTGTCTAGGAAGTAAAGTGAGCGAACCTTTGGTTTTACGCGTGCTTAAAACTTTTCATATAATCGTGCTAAGTGTATATTTAGTAATGCTTAACGGAGATTGCTCTTGATTAAATTGAAATATCTTTAAAAATAAAGTATAGTATACATACGATCACATAGTATCGCCCTTATCATTACTCGGAGTTCTTCAAATGTTAGAAGAAAAGCAATCAAACTCAGCAAATTCTAAGCTTCAGGTTCTTCCCAAAGTCCAGAAGGCCCGTGTAATGGCTTGTCCCTTATGCTGCGGAGAGTGGATTTCTCTGGGTGGGTTGTCTAAGTGTATGAAGTGCGGTTTTATTTCTTGTGCGGGGTGTGGTGATAACCCTTTGTTTCTAAATGAATGATCACTCAGATTATTTTTCAATCAAGGAGGATTTGTATTATGTTGGTTCTTACCCGAAAAGTTGGCGAGCAAATTAAAATAGGTAACGATATTACAGTTACCGTTCTCGAGGTCTTGGGAAGTAAAGTTCGCATCGGTATCGATGCACCTGAAATTCTCTCGATTTTGCGTGGGGAGCTTTTTGCCAAGCAGGTTGAAAAGGTTTCCGATCCTCTCGAAAAACCCATCACCCTGCATATGGCCGCTATCCATCACCAAAATTAACCTGTTTAGCGTGTAATTGTTTTTAGTTTTGATTGACACCCTTCCCGTCAAATCACAAGTGCTTTACAATATTCCGATATTTGAACTGCCTCTTCCTTTGTGGCAGCTTCTGCGATGACTCGGACAATCGGTTCGGTGTTACTTGGCCTAAGGTGAATCCATTTGCCAGGCCAGCTTATTCTTAAGCCATCGGTGCGCTCTGTTTTTCCATCGACAAACGCTTCTACAACTCTTTCATACCAGAGTTCCAGATTGCTTCTATCCATTGTGATTTTATCCTTGTGGATATGATAGGTAGGAATCTCTCGGGCTAGTGCCCCAAGTGATTTCTTTTTTCTACTCATCAAACTTAATAGTAAAGCCATTCCTATAAATGGATCACGAACCCAACCTATTCTTGGGTCAATCACCCCGCCGTTGCCTTCACCACCGATGATCGCATTATGCTTAATCATCAGGTCGACCACATTGGCTTCGCCCACAGCGCTCCGGTAGCAAGGTTGATTAAACTTAAGGGCAATTTGTTCACTTGCGAGCGAAGTCGACATATTGATAACCATTGGGCCAGATTTTTCTTCAAGCCTTGCCCAAGCAGCAAGTGCCAAAGTAAGTTCTTCACCTAAGAAGGTTCCTTCTTCATCAAATAAAGCAAGTCTATCAGCATCTGGGTCTAGAATAAATCCAGCTTTAACCTTGGCATTTTTAACCTTGGGCCCTATTTGTGTTAGGTTGGAAGCGATAGGTTCTGGTTCGTGAGTGAAATTCCCATCTGCATTTTCACCAATCATAACGGTGCTAACCCCCAACAGGGAAAGAAGCCTAGAGGCAATGGGTCCGCCTGCTCCGCCGTTGGCATCAACAAAAACTCGCAATTGACTTGATCGGATTTTATCAACATCAATTACCGAAAGTATTTTTTGCAGATGGTGTTCAATCACATCGATACTTTGAACCGCGGGGGGAACTTCATTCCAACGAGTATGGTTAAAGCTTCCCTTTTCAAAGCGTTGCTTGATAGTTTCACCAAAAGAGGCAGGGATAACACGGCCATCGCCACCAAACATTTTCATGCCGTTATAAGGTGCGCTGTTATGGCTGGCAGTGATTTGAATTCCGCCAATTGCGTTTAGCGAGGTGATTGCAACGCCCATAGTTGGCGTTGGAACAACTCCGACATCCATAGTTTGACAACCGCTTGCGCTTAGCCCAGCACTTATTGCTTGCTTTAACATAACCCCACTTGGTCTGCCATCTGTGCCGACAAGAACTAGTCCTTTGCCAAGTTGCTCGCCAAATGCGCGCGCAAAGCGCATAGCAACTTCAACCGTAAGGGTATCTCCTACGATGCCACGGATTCCAGAAACGCTTACAATTAATCCTGCCATGCTTTCTCCTGTTGATGGAACCACATTCAACCTTTTACCAAGTTATAGACCTAAGGTGCTAGCAGATATTATGTAAAAATTATTCTTATATCTATGCATTCGATTGACCTAGTCAAATTGTGCCGTATGCTGAAGCTCGTAAAGATATTCTTTTTTAATGAGAATCAGCAATGAATCAAGTTACAGGCGATCGTGGAAAGTATATGGCCCTTGTTGCGGCTCTTCTGGGGTGGATGTTTGATGGGTTCGAAATGGGGTTATTTCCCGTGGTGGCCCGACCTGCCTTGCAAGAACTTATGGGTGATCAATTTTCCGATGCGTTATTTGGAAAATGGTATGGAGTAATCACGGCTGCTTTTCTTGTCGGGGCTGCTACCGGTGGCGTTCTCTTTGGCTGGTTGGGCGATCGCATTGGCCGTGTTCGTGCTATGACACTTAGCATTTTAACTTATGCAATTGTTTCTGCACTTGGGGCATTTGCTCAAGATCCTTGGCATCTTGTTGCGGTACGGTTTCTTGCAGCCTTGGGCATGGGTGGCGAATGGTCGCTTGGTGTGGCCTTGGTGATGGAAATATGGCAGGGAAAATCGCGGGGGCTTTTAGCTGGCCTCATTGGTGCTGCTGGAAATTTAGGCTATGTTATTGTTGCATTGCTTAGTTTGTTTCTAACTCAGGTTCATACTGCGCTCGAAAGTGTCTTGCAAATAGCCCATATGCCTCAGAACTGGATTAACGCCCTCACCGCAAACTCAGGCTGGAGATTGCTTATGCTTATGGGCATACTTCCTGCATTTCTTACAATGATCATTCGCTTTTATGTTCCTGAATCGCACAAGTGGGAACAAGAAAAAGAGCAGGGCCGTACCAATGGTTGGGCCACCGTTGATCTCATGGGCGTCTTGTTTGGCTCGTTCGCCTGCTTTGGTATCTTGTATCTTTGGGCAATCGATTGTGATTGGATTACGCGTGCAGTCGGAACCGCCATACTTTTAATTGCCGTCACCATTGGCTATTTATGGCCCATCCGCAATTATCTTTCTCGCAATAATGAAACTGCTGAATTTCGTAAAGCCACAATCTCTATGATGATGATCGCTGCGGGTTTATCGGGCGTTGCCCTTCTGGGCACCTGGGGTTCCGTTCTTTGGTCTGCCCCTTGGGCCGATAAAATTTCTCAAGGCATGGCGGGTGCCAAGCAATACACACAGCTTACTTCTGCGCTGGGTGCTTCAATAGGATGCTTTGTGGTTGCAATCATTGGCGAGCGCTTTTCCAGACGCTGGACTTATGCTTTTTTATGCCTAATATCGCTTGGCTCAGCGCAGCTCTTTTTTCGCACCAATGATTCTTTCGGTCTTTGGTTTCTTTTCACAATCTTTATCGCAGGCGCATTCACTGCTGCATTCTATGGTTGGTTGCCTCTTTATCTTCCCGAATTATTCCCTACCCGAATTCGGGCCACTGGGCAGGGGTTTGGCTTTAACTTTGGTCGTATTCTTGCTGCAATCGGTACATTGCAAACAGGCGCCCTGATGAAGGATGTTTTTGGTGGTGATTACGGCAAGGCCTGTGCCGCTATGAGTTTTATTTATCTCGCAGGCTTTTTGCTTCTACCCTTGATGCGTGAAACCAAGGGGCAGCCTCTTCCAGATTAAATCGGGTAAGCTCCTAATCCAACCCCGTTTAAACAGCTTGTATTCATATTGCCTTCGGTGATTTTGAAAATCCCAGGGAAACTTTCTTCCCACGGTTTGTTCGCCGCTGGGCAATACTGCCTAGAATTCGCTTCGATCGCTGTCACTCCCTGAACATGCGCTGCAAGGCTTGCTGATTGAATCAGCGATCCACCAGGGCAGGTTAAATCTTGAACACATAAAAACATCTTTAAATGCCTTGCTGCACTGGCAAGCAGCACCGATTGTGATTGACCTTTGCAGGTTTTCAGAGCTGCCCCAGTGTAACCCATCTCCAGTGCTATTAATAAACTTTCAAGATCCAGCAGAGATTCATCAATCACCACGGGAATTTGTTTGCTTACCTTATGCATTACATTGCTGCGGTTTGCTTTAAGATCTCGCCCTGTTGGTTGTTCGATGTATGCAATTCTTGCAAAAGCTGCGGGGGATTTATCTTTTAGTTGCTCTAAGAATTCGAGTAAGTATTCAACATTCTTACATTTCTCATTGAAATCGAGGGAGTAATGCCAATGGCTTTGCCCCCGCTTTTTCTGCGCCTCTGCTGCTGCAGATTCTACTCCCAATACCCGACTAACATCCCAGGAAAGGTCTTCACCATTAAGTTTAATTTTTATATGGGTCAACCCGTTGAATAAAACCCACTCGCCCAAAGTCTCAGGCAATCCGTCTCCCACAGGTTTCACCACATCTGATTGAAATAATGGATCAAGGGCGCCAACAAGGTGGTAAAGCGGCAAACTGCTAATCGGTTCTTTGGTAATATGCTGATCAATCTTTACACCTTTGAAATCGTTGCCTAGAAATCGTCCGAGGTCATTATCTAAAAATTCAGCACCATAGGTGTGGTAACAATTTAGGTTGTGCGCTTTCCCATAGGCATCGTGTAACGCTGCATCGAATGGGCTAGCACAAACCAAAGTTGCAAGTGTGGGAATTGGGTCTTCTACACCTAATCTTGAGCCCTCGTCTTTTGCACAGCTTAGTAACGCTTTTTCTAGTTCCCAAGTTATTTCTATCGGGTGGCCTTTTATCTTGGACTCTTGGTATACCTTTGCACAACTTGATGCCACGCTTTTCATTGCTGCTAGCGTTTTTTCATAAACCATCGTTTTTGAAGGATAAGCCCAGATATTTCCTAAAGGCATCGACCCTTTTCCTAAATAGCTTTTGCCCGCTAAAGTTTCTATTTCAACCTCAGTATTTAGCATCGTTACTCGGTCTACCGCTACCCCGCCGAATTTAATCATCGTTCGATACGAAAAATCCTCGGTGCTAAAACTTACACTTTTTATTGTTATGTCTGTAGGTCTCATCGGTTCCTCATTGTAGAATTACTTTTATCATAGGATTACTATCCTCCTATGTTAACTTTAGTGCAAGTAATTGATTCTCGTTTTGAAAGGTTTATATTATGATACTGCTACCAATGCTAATGGCATTTTTTATTCCTGCCCAAACAGAAGGAATGGAAGACCTAATAAAAGTCGACCTCGCAATTCGAGATAAGGACTTCCCCAAGGCAATTAAACTCGCTGATGAAGCGATTGCTAAAACACACAAGAATGAAAAAATCTGGTACTTGCGTGGCCTTGCCAATTCTGGCCTTCATAATTATAAAGCTTCCCTTAAAGATTATGATAAAGCACTTGAGATTAACCCTAAGTTTAATCAAGCGCTTGACCAACGGGGCAGTGCTCATTTTCGGCTAGGAAATATGAAAGAAGCCGGCGCTGATTTCGATCTCTTTATCAAACAAGTTCCAGATGAATACCCAGGGCATTGGCGCAGAGGTATCGTCCTTTATTACCTTGGCAGATTTAAAGAAGGTAAGGAACAATTCGAATCGTATCAGAAGGTGGATGGCAACGATGTGGAAAATGGCGTATGGCATTACCTTTGTTTCGCCCGTGCAGAAACGCCAGAAAAAGCCCGTGCTGCTATGCTTCCCATTCAGGGGGATCGTAGAATTCCTATGATGGATGTTTATTTAATGTTTCAGGGTAAGCTTGCGCCCGAAAAAATTCTCGAGATCGCTGCTAAGACTCCCCCCGAACAAGCTAAGCTTGCACCTTTCTACGCCCACCTTTACCTCGGGCTTTATTATGAATCGATAGATGATAAGAAAAAAGCTCTTGAGCATATGGCACAAGCTGCAAAAATTGGACCCATCGACCATTATATGGGGGATGTTGCCCGAGTTCATTTCGATATTTTAGCCAAAAACAAAACGAAGGATCGTTAGCCAGGATGGTTACATCTTTTGACACCCCTCCACTAGATGATCTGGTGGAGAAGCATATGCATAGGCAGATTACGGTGCTGAGAACGGGTCAGACCGTTTCGCAGGCACTTGAAACTATTCGTAACTCACCTGCTATTTCTTCTCGCATCATTTATTTTTATGTCGCTGATGAAGTTGGCAAGCTCAAAGGTATTATTGCTACTCGTGCCTTGCTTCTTGGTGAACCCGATAAAATCATCGATGATTTGATGGACAAACGACCTGTTGCAATTCCATCTTTCGCAACCATTTTTGATGCTTGCGAGTTTTTCACTATGTACAAATTCCTTGCTTTCCCCGTGGTGAATGAACTAGGCATCCTTGTTGGTATGCTTGATATTCGTACTTATAATGCTGAAATGAGTAGCCTTACTGAAGAACTGCCCAAGGAAAACTATGACGATCTTTTTCAACTTATTGGCGTACATTGGGAAGAAGCCGGCCGCCCCGGAATTTGGAAAAGTATTTCCATCCGCTTTCCTTGGTTGGTTTGTAATGTCGCAGGTGGAATTTTAGGAGCTTTTATTCTTGGACTTTTTGAATACGAACTTGAACATTTCGTCGTTCTTGCACTTTTTATCCCCGTTGTCTTAGCACTTGCTGAAAGTGTTGCTATTCAATCGGTTACCATTGCCTTGCAATCTCTTCATAAAAATGAGACTTCTTGGACTAACCTTTTCAAAAAACTTTATCTGGAAACTATCACCGGTCTTGCTTTGGGGCTAGGCACCGCCTTAATTGTGATCCTTTATTCTTTTTTGCGTTTTGCAGACACAAATCTCATCGGGGCTTTAGCCATCGGCATTATTGGCGGGGTTACTTTGGCCGCTCTTGCAGGTATAGCGGTTCCTAGTCTTTTGAAAATTTTTAAAATGAATCCGCAGGTTGCTGCTGGGCCCATCGTCCTTGTTTGTGCAGATATGGCTGCACTGCTGTTTTACCTTGTTTCTGCAAGGTTTTTCCTCCATTGAGCCCACTAATGAAACTTCTAAGGTTTCACCTTAAAGAATATGTTTTCGGTTATAGTATAAGTCTATAGGATAGAATAAGATGTAAGTTCTTGGCTTGCTTTAATTCATTGCGCCCGTAGCTCAGGGGATAGAGCATCGGTTTCCTAAATCGAGGGTCGTAGGTTCAATTCCTACCGGGCGCATTTCACTTTCTTGGTTAAAACCGCTATTTTTATAGGCTTTTTCCTCTTTTCTTAAAGACAAAAATGCTCAGTTGGTTTTTTTGAGGTATTTCCTTAAATAAAGAAATATAGTTCTTACTTAAGCACCTCAAACAGTTTAATGCGCGCTGATTGCCATCTCCTACGAAGAGTACGATTAGAGATTCCTAATAATTCCGATGCTTTAGCTTGGTCTAGGCTTTGGTACCAAAGCAAATCAACCACATCTTTTTCTTCTTGGGGAAGTTTGTCTACCATTTGATGGAATTCGGTCCATTTTTCAAGATCGTTTTCCTGCGATGTTTGCAAGGCAATTAAACCGCCCTCAACAAGTGGATTTAGTGAATCAGTGTGGTGATGTGCTGCAAAACTGCACTCGGCTTTATATTTTCTAACAAGATCCAGAAGCTCTCTGCGAATTTGAACCGCAGCAAGGTTCAGAAAATGCTTTTCTGATTCGATATTAACAACCTTTAGAGCCCTATGAAGCCTAATCATAGCGTTTTGGAAAATGTCATCGGTTTGCTCCCATCGCATCAGCATAGGGTATTTATGAAACATTAATCGAGTGAGATTTAAAAGTGAAGATTTAACTGAGCTCAACAAATTAATAATTTGAGTTTCAGAAATATTTGGAGAAGATGACATTTTATAGCCTACTTAGATAATTAATCACATAACTAACGATAAAAGATGAATAAAAAAAAATCAATTAAATTTACAAAAGGTTTTTGACCTGTTGTAAATTTATTTTCACATTAAATAATATAGGACTTACGCAGTTGCCGGCCTTGAGCGCCCTAGCCAGCGGGTGTTTCACATTTAACCTGGCCAATCTCCTGATTGGCCAGGTTAAATGTGCCAATCAGGAGGTTGGCGTTCCCAGGATTAGACATCTGTAGGCGGTGTAGCAAACGCATGTAGGCATCGTGTGCCGGGGAAGAATTGCCCGGTGGATTGGTCCTTTGTGTTTCTATTGCCGTGGCATTCAACGGAGTGACTACTAGGAAGTCGATGAAGGCTTCAGGGCTAACCTTTGGCTTGTTCACAGATGACAAAGATAGCCAGATTGAATAGCTTAGGCATGCCCAGTTTCGGCCAACTGCGTAAGTCCTATAAATAGAAGAATTATCACAAACTAATCAGAAATGATAACTTAACCATTTAGGAGTTAGCAGTTGAAACTAAATCGCCCCGATTCGGGTGGAATTTGGGAAAGACAGGATGATCAGG
>JBDNHI010000132.1:0-44547 GCA_041694635.1 Gemmataceae bacterium
GCTCTGTAAAATGCTTGTTTTTTTGCAGTCATTCCCACGAAGGTGGGAAACCAGTTGTTTAATTAGTTGCTTCGAATTAACACAAATTTTCCCATCTGCTACTATTCTCGATTTGAGGTCGCTGGGATTGTATTATTGCAATATCTTCTTCGTGCCTTCGTGTGAGTCCCGCTCCTTCATCATTTTTTTGGTTCACACGAAGGCACGAAGTCACGAAGCTGGACGGTAACACCGCAAACGGAGCCAAAAGCGTTAGCGATGGGAAAACTGCTTACAGAGCCGGAAGCGTTAGCGACGGTAATGACCTAGCTTACTTCATCACCTACAGATGCTTAATCCCGGGCACGCCAATCTCCTGATTGGCATTTATAACCCGGCCAATCAGGAGATTGGCGTGCCCAGGGGAAATGCGAAACACACAAACAAGAGTCCCACCGAACACAGTCGGTGGGCTTTGTTTGTCGTGGGGTCGGTGGGCTTGTAAATGGAAGTTAAACCGCTACTGGTGGGCTTTGTTCCCATCTTATTTATTAAAATCCAGAGGCAAAGAAAGTGACCAGACCTCGCTGGAAAGCGGTTGCGCGTGACCTCCCGCAATCCAGAGTTTATCCTTAAAAACAAAAGAAGATTGCTCGTGCCTTTCCTTCCAGATAGTCTTCGAGACAAGTTTTTGCCAATTTTTGCCATCCTTAGTAAACCAAACATCACCCCAGTTTTGCGAGGGCTTGTTGGACCACCCGCCAAGAACCCAGATATGCCCCCGATAAACTTCCGCAGAAAACCAAAGTCGTTCGTGCCAAGGTGCTTTTTCGATTTCTCGCACCCAATTAACACCATCAGCAGAAGACCAGACATCGTTAAAACCGATGTATTCGGGGACATAGTTGCCCCCACCAAACAGATAAATCCGATCGTTAAGAACAACAGCCTGATGATAAGCCCGTGGGGCCCATGGGGCGTTCTTGGTTTCGAGTTTCCAGTCTTTGCCATCAGCAGAGGACCAGACATCATTCTTAAGGCTTTTTAAATCGCCGAAGTAGTAGTTTTCTGTGCCACCTAAAATCCAGATTTTACCTTTAAATTCAACGGTAGCAGAGGCAAGTCGAGGCGACCAATCAGCTTTAGGGTTGATTTGGTGCCAATCCTTGCCATCAGGTGAAGCCCAGACTTGATTGCTGGCAGAGTGGCCTGGGAGTCTGCCGTTATGCCAACCGCCCATCATCCACATTTGATTTTTGAAAACGATGGACATAGGAAGATCGGTATGAATAATAGGTAAGTTTTTATTGATAGGATTCCAATCTTTACCATTGGGGGAGGCCCAGATATCACGGGGTGGAGCTTCTTTGGAATTGAACCAGCCGCCCAGAATCCAAAGTTGATCGCGGAAGACAAATTCGCCTTGAGAATCGCGAGGTTGCCAGCCTGCATCTTTGGTTTCGAGAACCCAATCAGGGCCTTTGACTTCTGCAATTTTATTGGTAGAAGATTTTTCTTGTGCAATAAGGGTAACATCGAATGCAGCGCTGAAGGCGATTAGAAGCAGAAGATAAACAAATTTATAGGGGAGAGAAAGAAAAGTGGGTTTAAAAGTTGTTGGCATAATAGTAACCCTTGTTGGAATCGATGGTGTGGTTAATAAGGAAGGTAATGTAAGGTTAGTAAGGTTGCAAGAAGGATTTGAGATGGGTTTAGGGGAATAGATTACTTGTAATTTGCTGTTAAGAAAGTTACAGTTAAGTGATAAGCCTGCCTAAGAGACCGAATTATGTTTAGCATTTTTGATAATCAGGGTAATAAAAGGGTAAACCGCAGAGAACTTTTGCGTGTTGGAGGGTTAAGCGCCCTTGGTGTAACGCTACCAATGCTGTTAGAGCAAGAATCGAGGGTTTATGGAAATCCGGTGCGGAGTAGTACTTTTGGCAAGGCAAAGAATGTAATATTTTTATGGCTACAGGGGGCCACCTCAGCACGAGACATTCGACCCAAAGCCAGATGCGCCAGTAGATATTCGCGGAGAGTTTAAGCCGATCCAGACGAATGTGCCTGGGATTCAGATCAGCGAGTTGTTACCAAGAATTTCGGGGATATGCGATAAGTTAGCAATTGTTCGTTCGATTTGCACAAACAGCGACCTACACGATGGAAGTGGCTACTGGGTTCTAACGGGGAATAAATATGGTGGAACGCAATCGAGGCAGATCAGCCCAACCGATTCGCCATACCTTGGTTCGTTGGTAAAGCTATTAAAGCCAAGTACAAAGTTACCCGCTTATAGTTCGGTATGGCTACCTGATGTGATGAGGTTAAACGATAATGTACAGCCAGCGGGTCAGACATCGGGCTGGTTAGGGAAGCGTTGGGAGCCGGAGCGAGTTATTTGTGACCCTAGTGGTGATCGGTTTAAAATGGAGGGGTTTGCGCTACCGCCCGATGTTTCGCCCTTAAGATTACATCAACGAGAATCTTTATTATCGCAGATAGAACAGCATTTTAAACAGATTGAAAAGTCTGGGGTAATAAAAGATTACGATGCTCATATGCAGAATGCCTTTGGCCTATTAAGGGGAGGGAAGGCAGTCGATGCGTTTGACATTTCCAAAGAATCAAAGAAAACGCGCGAGAGGTATGGCAAAGGAAAATGGGGCCAAAGCGTATTGCTAGCAAGAAGGCTGATTGAATCGGGTGCAAGGCTAGTGCATGTGAATTGGCCCAGAGAAGGAGGCGATAGTGCAGTGGATAACCCACTTTGGGATACGCACGCGCAAAATTCCGACCGGGTGCAAGATGTGCTTTGCCCTCAGCTTGATGTTTCGCTTACCGCATTAATTGAAGATTTATCGGAACGGGGTTTACTAAGTGAAACCTTGGTGGTTGCAATTGGCGAGTTTGGCAGAACGCCCCGAATTAATGCCCAAGCTGGGCGGGATCATTGGGGCAATGTTTTTAGCTATGTGCTTGCAGGGGCTGGAATTCGCACTGCTCAGGTTTATGGCTCAAGTGATAAAGATGGCGCATATCCTAAAACGGGCAGGCACGAACCACAAGATCTTACCGCTACGATTTTTCACCTTTTGGGCATTCCCCACGATGCTATCTACCCAAATATCGGAAACACTGGTAGAAATGTTCACATCACAACCGGAGAACCTCTTGATGTTCTTCTAGGCGAAAAGCCTGCAACAGAAAAGCGAACCACTTCAACCGGGAATATTGCCTTAGTTCCCGAGTTTAGTGATGCACACCTTTTAAACCTTGATTTTAAAGATACCGCAAAAAAACCTGGGCAAGTTTTGGCAGAACTTGTCCCTTTGCAACTTGCAGGTAGTGGAAAACGACTAAAAGGTTGGCAAGCTTTCCCCCTTGGCGAAACCAATACAGGCTTCAACCTCGCTGCTTGCTTGAACCTTGTAATTGTAAAGGAAAGTAAGCAAGCAAATGGCTCTGCTCTGCTAGGAATGGTAGGGGTTAAAGGAAAGAAGTTAAAGCTAGAGTTAGGCAACAAGGCTTTTTTAGCACAGGAAATCCGTAATTTTAGAGCAGGCCATTATACCTTTTCAATCCACGCACATAGTGAAGCTTCTTCTCGCGAGGTTTTTGAAAAATTATTTTCTAACCTAAGTTGTAAGTTGCTGATTTATCGTCATTCAGAAGCTACGAAGAACCCTTTACTAATGAACCCTGCAGAATCTTTCGAATTTAAACCCGTATTTTCGGAGGTTGATCAGAAGTATACCTTGGCAAAGTTGATGGATAGTCGGGTGCCTAATTCTAATTTTAGTGTGGGTTTGGGTTTTGGTATTGCGGTAGTTTTAGAAAAAACAACAGCCGAGGCCTTAGAGTTTTCAGAGAACAGCACCGCCTATTTAAGCATTACTAAAGTAGAACTGATTTTCACACCACGGGTTCGTAACGACGATGTTCAAGTATAATCAATTGGATGAATCGTAATCAGCAAAAGCATATTCACCTTTATTTCATTTCCACTTTATCTTAATCTATTTTTAGGATGGGTTTATTATTAGCGATTGAATGGAGTCTAAGATGCATCAAATTTTATTTATCGTTGCGATTCTTTGTTATTTCAGCACAGGTGCATTAAGTCAAACCACCGCAGAAGAAGCTTTTGAACAAGGAAGTAAGGCGTATCAGAAAAAAGAGGTACAAACTGCGATCAAAGAATTTAGTAACGCAATTCATTTAGATGCCAAGTATACAAGGGCCTATGTTGCAAGAGGCCTAGCTTATGCACTTGCGAAAAAATACCCCGAGGCGATTAGTGATTATTCCCAAGCAATAAAGCTAGAACCCAACAACCCTGTTGCTTATATCAACCGAGGGTTGGCATCGTATGATTGTATGAATTTCGCAGCAGCGATTGCAGATTACAACCTAGCGATTGAACGGGCCCCAAACCACGCTATTGCTTATTACAATCGTGCGCTTGCCTACAGTGCAGCGAATAAATATTCCGAAGCAATCGCTGATTTTACGAAGGTGATTAGGTTCGAACCCAAAGGTGGAGATGCCTATTATTACCGAGGGTTGGCCTACAAGGTATTAGGATTAAAAGAACAAGCAGATGCGGATTTCACGCGTGCTAAAGAGTTAGAAAAATAAAGGTAAGCTTTTATTCAGCTTGAAGAAGTTTGAATGTTTCGGTTAGAAAATCAACTACTTTAGCTTCAATACCCATTGAATTCTCTTCTGCATTCCCTGAAACATTAAGGACGCGAATCTTCTTTTCTTTAAGCCATTTTACTAGGTCTTGGGGAGTTAGCTTAGCCTCGGCTCCCGTCTCAATATCGAGGTAAGGTCGATCAGATTTAAGTATTTCTTTGAGCGTTAATTTTTCAGCAGCGGCATTCCATTGGCTGGCAAAGCGCACGGTTCCTTCCGATTCAACAATGTTAAGCTTGGTTCTTTGGCCATACTTATCGCTTTTATGCTCAAGGATGTCATACATTTGGGCAAACTTGGGGTGATTGCCATCTAGGGCGATATAGCCCTTGGGCATCCAGCCGCCTGTAAGAATGCCACAAGCTTTAGCAGCGATTAATCCAGCACGATCTGCTCCAGTTTGTCCACCGGAAATAACGCGTCTTAAGATCATAGGATTTTACTTCCATTTCAAGGGAAAGTACGCTGGGTAAAGTACCAACTGTTATTATAGGGATGAAAGGATAAAGCGTATTTAGAATTGTAAATTTAGGACAAAAAATTGTTTAAAATAGGGAAAAAGTGAAGATAATCAAAGCCCACCGACCGCGTTTTGGTGGGGAAACTTGCAGTGTAATAAAGAAATACAGCCCCACCCAGCGCAGCCGGTGGGGCCACGCTTCCGTAATTAAACTAGGGGGTTTATAATTGCATTAACAATTGCCTGCAAGAATCGAGCGGCGGGCGCTCCATCCACCACCCTATGATCAAAAGTTAAACTAAGACTAATCTGATGCTGGGCGATAATCTGGCTATCGTTTTGAACAATAGCCTCGCGCCTAATTGCGCCAAGCCCCAAAATCGCAGCTTCAGGAAAGTTAATAACAGGCGTAAAGGCATCGATGCCAAAAGCCCCTAAATTCGTGATAGTAAAAACGCCACCTTGCATCTCTGCTGCCTCAAGAGTTCCCGTCTTGGCTTTCAAAATCAATTGTTGTGATTGTTGTGCAACTTCGGAAACACTTAATTCACTCACATTACGCATAACAGGAACCAACAAACCTTTTTCTGTATCCACCGCAATACCTAAATGCAATTCATCTGCTGCAGGAAGCACAACCACACCTTCTTCCCAGCGGGCTGCAAGGAGCAAATGCCGTTTAAGCACCTGCACGACAAGTTTTGAAATGATGTCTTGATAACTAGGAATTAAATTAGCACCTTGCTTTGCCTTAATTTGTTCGCGCAGGTTGACAAGATTAGTAGCATCCGCTTTGGTATGAAGAGTAACCGGAACGGTTTGCTGGCGGCTAATAAGTAAACGCTGGGCAATCACCTTACGATGGTTAGAGATAAGAATTTTCTGACCTTTGGGGGTGGTGTTTTTTGATAAAGCAGCAGCCCGAACATCCGATTCTCGGATTCTTCCTAAAGCACCCGACCCTTTAATTAAAGTCCAATCGAGATTTAATTCTGCTGCAATACGCTTGGCCCGAGGCGATGCAACAGATTTACTTTGAGCCGGAGTATTGGGTAAAGAACTTAAGCGCTGTAAATCAGCAGCAAGAATACGACCGCCTTTTCCTGTGCCTTCAACGCTTGATAATGAAACCTTTAATTCTCTTGCAAGACGCCTGACCGAAGGGGCCGCTGCCGCTGATAAGCTCGTGTTGGGAAGCGAAGAAGAGTCTGCTGTTTTAGGGGTTTCGTTTGCCATAGATTCGCCAACTGCAACAAGGTAGCCAATGATTGCACCCACTTTAAGTAAGCTATTGGGCAAAGGGCCCGAGGAAGGGATGCGCAAGATACCTTCATCAACAGCTTCAATTTCCTGAGCAGCTTTTTCACCTTCAAGTTCGAAGAGGGAATCGCCACGCTGAATAGAATCGCCATCCTTTTTGAGCCAACCCAGAAAAGTTCCTTCCTCCATCGACCAACCCAAACGGGGGATTACGATTTCAAAAGCCATAGTTACTCCTTCACCAAAGAACGAATGGAATTAGCGATCATCAGTGCGGTAGGAACAATAGCAGATTCAAGAGAAGGGCTGTAGGGAGTAGGAGTAAAAACACCGGTCAAGCGCTTGATAGGTGCATCAAGATGGTTGAAGCCAAGGTCGCAAATTTGAGCAGCAATTTCTGCTGCAAAGCCACAGTGTGCAGGTGGTTCATCAACAATAAGTAGCCTGCCAGTTTTTGCAATTGATTGCAAAATGGTATCGGTATCCAAAGGAGAAATAGTTCGAGGATCTATCACTTCAACAGAAATACCTTCTTTTTGAAGTTCCTCGCAGACCGACAAGGTGAGATGCACCATTCGAGCCAGGGCAACAACGGTAACTTGTTGGCCTATACGAGCGATGGCAGCTACACCAAAGGGGATTTCATAATCTTGTGTAGGGACATTAGATTTAGAAGTAAGGATTTCGCGGTGTTCGAGAAAAAGCACAGGGTCATCGCAACGAAGTGCATACTTCATTAAGCCCTTAGCATCGTAGGCGTTGGAAGGAACGACAACGCGAAGTCCGGGCACCTGAGCAAAAAGGGAGTAGTAACTACCTGAATGATGGGTAGCGGCAGAGTGGCCAATACCGATGCAGCCACGAAGAAGGATGGGCATTTTTAAGCGCCCGCTAGACATGTATTGCATCTTGGCAATTTGGTTGATGATTTCGCCAAGTCCATCGAGGATAAAATCGACAAACATAAAATCGACGATGGGCCGGGAGCCAGTCATAGCAGCGCCGCCTGCAAGCCCTACGAAGCCGCGTTCGCAGATAGGGACATCGCATAATCGTAAAGGGCCAAAGAGGGAGAAAAGGCCAGTGGTGGTTTTGAAGTTCCCACCTCGAACGCCAATGCCCTGCCCCATAACAAAAATACTTGGGTTAAGTGCCATCTCTTCTGCAAGGGCTTCGTGGGTGGCCTGAGTGAAAGTGATTTCGCGTTTTTCTAAAGTTGGAGTTACAGGAATAACCTTGCGGCTAGGGGAATAGACATTAAGGGAAGCGGTTGCAGGATCAGGCATAGGGCTGTTTTCTGCAAAAAGCCTAGCCTCTGCAACTAAAGCAGTAACCTCAGATTCGATTTGAAGTAGTTGCGCTTCTTTGAAATCAAATTCGATGAGCAATCGTTTGCGAAGAAGTGTAATGGGGCAGCGTTGTTTCCATTGTTCAACTTCATCGCGGGTGCGGTAAGTGAAATCTCCCATACCTTCAGCGTGAGGTCGGGTGCGATAAGTTTTACATTCAATGAGGGTAGCGCCGTTGCCTGATCTGGCCCTTTCGACAGCAACCCTAGCGACTTCAGCAACAGCAAGAACATCATTACCATCAATTTCAAAACCAGGGATGCCATAGTTTTCGGCGCGTCTTCCAACATCAGGAATGCCACTCGAATAGGAGAAAGGGACTTCGGTAGCGTACTGATTATTTTCGCAGATAAAAAGGACGGGTAGTTTCCAGATGCTAGCCATATTAAGGCCTTCGTGGAAGGCGCCGTTATTAACAGCACCATCGCCAAAGAAAGCGACAGCAACATTGCCCAAGTTTAAAAGTTTGGAAGTATAGCCGCCGCCACAAGCTTGAAGGATACAAGGCCCGACAATACCGCTGGTGCCCATCATGCCAATTTCTGGGGAGAAAATATGCATAGAGCCGCCCCTACCTCGAGAGCAACCAGAAGCCCTGCCAAATAATTCTGCAATCAATTCATGGGGTGGCATCCCCTTGGCCAAGGCGTGACCGTGGCCACGATGGGTACTAAAAATCGGATCGTTATTAGTAAGGTGCGAGCAAACACCGGTTGAAATAGCTTCTTGCCCAACATAGGTATGACAAGCGCCAAAGATAAGCCCCCGCTGATGGCAGCGTGCTAATTCTTCTTCGGTATATCGAATGATAAGCATTGTGCGAAAAAGCTTAAGCAGTTGTTCGTGGTTCATTAATGATCCTTAGAAAAAGTCTGGATTTTGCGTTGCTCATGCCCGGGGGTACCCCCAGCGTTCATTGCCATATTCCCACCATCAAGAGGGATGATTGCGCCTGTGATCCAAGCAGAAGAATCCGAAGCTAACAAAACTGCGATACCCATAATATCTTCAGGCTGCCCAAGTCGCCCGGTGGGAATTCCTTTTAAAAACCTACCTTCGAGAGTTGGATCGTCCTGCATACGAGCAGAAAGGCCGGGGTTGACCACTTGGGCAGGGGTGACACAGTTAACCCGAACGCCTTGATGGCTCCATTCGGTGCTAAGTTCGCGGGTCATTTGAATGACTGCGCCCATTGCCATACTGTAGGCGATGTGCCCACGGCCAAGGGCAGTAGAGCTTGCAAGTGAGCCTATGTTCATAATGGAACCGGATCCTTGTTTAAGCATTCGTCGGCCAGCTTGCTGGCACATAGAAAAACGCCCAATCACAAGGTTTTGTAAAACTCGCTGTAAATCTTGCATAGTCAGATCTTCAGGCTTGGAAAGAAATCCATCACCCGCGATGTTCCCTAGAAAATCAACTCTGCCAAATTCTGCATCGACTTTAATAAACATCTCTGCGATAGCATCGGGATCTGAAACATCGGTAGGTAAGATTAAAGTCTTCCGCTTAAATTGCAATAAAGTTTTGGCAGTAGCTTCAGCGCCATTAAGATTTCGGTCGATCAGCACAACATCTGCGCCAGCTTGTGCAAGTGCAATGGCAGTGGCACGGCCTAAGCCTTGAGCAGCCCCAGAAACAACAGCAACTTTGCCCAAGAGATCAAATAGATTTGTTGTCATAGTTTTGTTATCTTAGGTTGTTGGTTAAATATTGAAGATCTATCTTTGACAGCGATGATAAAAATGACGCCTAAGAGGTGGATGAAAACCATAGCCCAAAGGCCATATGTACCTAAGATGGTTGCACCAAAGATACCGCCAATATTTGCTACCGAATTAATCATAGCGATACCACCCGCGGCTGCAGCACCCGTTAAAAATGCGGTGGGCAAAGTCCAGAACACAGGCAGCATACTCATCATCCCAGTTTGGGCTATACATAAGCCAAGAAAAGCAATAATCGGCGAGGGGTTCCAAGCGGTCAAACTCCATCCAAGTGCCGCCATTAATCCAGCGGTTGTTAAATGTTTATGCCTTTCATTAAAGTAATCCGAGCTAATGCCAAAGAGCGACATTCCAAAAACTGCGCAAAGATGAGGAATAGAAGTAAGTAAGCCAATCTGAAATGTAGTAAGTTCTGCAAACTGACCTTGAATTATTTTAGGAAAATAAGCAGCACCTGCATTAGTGCCTACTGCAACAGAAAAATAAATCGCAATGAGCCACCAGACCCGCCATTGAAGAATTGCAGTAAGTCTATCAGCATTGAACTGTTGCAACCTTTGTGATTCTTCTTGTTGCATTTTATTGATAAGCCAAGTTCGTTGGTCAGCAGAAAGCCAGTGAGCATCTTTAGGGTAATCGGTCAAATAATAAAGAGCGACAAAGCCAATGATAATGGAGGGTGCCCCTTCTAAAAGAAACAACCATTGCCAACCGTGAAGCCCCAAGGAAGAATCGAGATACTGCATAATAAAGCCAGAGATAGGGTTTCCTAGTACATTGGCGAGTCCGATTGCGAGCATGAAGAATGCAGTCATCTTGGCTCGTTCTTGATAGGGGAACCAAAAGCTTAAGTAAAGGATGATCGCAGGAAAGAAACCAGCCTCTGCAATGCCGAGAAGGATACGCATGCCATAAAAGCTATAGGCATCCCAAGCAAACATGGTTAAGGAAGAAACGATGCCCCAACTAATCATAATCCGGGCGATCCACCTTCTTGCACCAACCCTACGCATCAATAAATTGCTAGGAACTTCAAATAACAAATAACCAACATAGAACATACCAAAGCCGATGTTAAAGGTAGCCTCGGTAAGGCCAAGGTCATCTTGCATTTTTATTCGTGCGAAACCAACATTGGCCCGGTCTAAAATGTTTAACAAATACAAAAGGCAAACGAATGGAATAAGCCTAAGAGTAACCTTCCGCAGAGTACTTCTTTCTAAGTAATAATCATTCATAAATTAGCAGTCAAGTTATGGATAAAACAGGCAGGTACCACAATGAGCCTTTTAATAGAAATACAAAACGAATGAAAAGCAGCAAACAGTAACTTCACTTACAAACAATTTCTAGTAGCAATGATCGTAATTGGACTAGTTGCTGCTGTCAACAAGGGAGTCTTCGTTATTCGATCTAATCCTAGAATAAAGAGAATGTAAGTGCTGAAGCAAATAAATGAGATGGGGAAAAAGAGTTGTGAAGTGATGGTTTGATTTTCTGCTTGATATTTACAATGGTTTGATAAAAGATAATAGTTGAAGAAATTTTTATAACATTACTTAGAGTTTAACAATGTACACCACTTTATTACTTCTGCTACTCAATGTGCCCTCACAGGCCACTGCACCACTTGCCGATGAAGCCAAAGCACTTCGTGACCACGCCAAGGCAAACTACACCAAGTATGAATATCAGATTCCGATGCGAGATGGATTAAAAATATTTACATCAGTCTATGTTCCGAAGGATGACGAAAAAACTTATCCGATTTTATTAAACCGTACCCCTTACAGCGTTGCGCCCTATGGGATCGATAACTACCGGGAAAAATTAGGGCCTTCTAGCTATTTCCAAAAGTCGGGCTATATATTTGTTTATCAGGATGTGAGAGGGCGTTGGATGTCGGAGGGCACTTTTCAAAATGTCAGGCCTCATAATCCTAAAAAAGGACCCAAAGATTTTGACGAAAGCTCGGATACCTTCGACACCATCGAATGGCTCCTTAAAAATGTTAAAGGGAATAACGGCAAGGTTGGCCAATCTGGTATTTCTTACCCAGGCTTTAATACCGCTGCTGGTATGATCGATGCCCACCCCGCACTTAAAGCCTGTAGTCCACAAGCACCGGTTATCGATTGGTTTATTGGGGATGATTTTCACCATAATGGTTGTTTGTTTTTGCCTCATGCATTTAACTTCATGTCGGGCTTTGGCAAGGAAAGACCAGAACCTACTCGCAAAGCCACCCGGGTTTCTCACGATCACGATACCCCCGATGGCTACCAGTTCTTTCTTGATATGGGCCCCCTTGCTAATGCAGATAAAAAATTCCTTAAAGGTGGTATCTCTTTCTGGAATGAAATGATGAAGAGAGGAACCTACGACGATATGTGGCAATCAATGAACCTTCGGCCCCATCTTAAAAATATTAAGCCGGCGGTTATGACTGTGGGTGGGTGGTTTGATGCAGAAAATTTATTTGGCGCTCTCGAATGCTATTCCTCCACCGAAAAACAAAGTCCCCTTTGCAATAATACTTTAGTTATGGGTCCGTGGGATCACGGCGGTTGGTCTAGAGGTACAGGTGATGCGCTGGGAAATGCACGCTTTGGGGCAAAAACTGCTGAATACTTCCGCGAAAAAATCGAGTTCCCTTTCTTCGAGTTGCATCTAAAAGATATTCCAAATAATAAACTACCCGAAGCTTTTGTGTTTGAAACAGGCACCAACATTTGGCGTAAGTATGATGCTTGGCCCCCTAAAAATGCTAAACCCCTTAACTTTACTTTCCACGAAAAAGGAACTTTACAATCCACAAACCCTACCAACGAAGGTTATGATTCCTACATTTCAGATCCATTTAAACCTGTTCCTTATATGGAACGCATTTCAACAAAAATGGATTATGAATACATGGTTGCCGATCAACGCCACGCTTCTAGAAGACCCGATGTTTTGGTTTATCAGACGCCGGTATTAGAAAATGATCTAACCTTATCGGGGCCAGTGAAAGTAGATTTATGGGTAAGCACTACGGGAACTGATGCAGATTGGGTGGTAAAAGTAATTGATGTTTTTCCAGCGGATTACCCAGATTTTGAGCCCAATCCTGCGGGTATTCGTATGGGGAATTATCAGATGCTGATTCGTGGCGAACCTTTTCGGGGTAAGTTCCGAAATAGTTTTTCTAAACCCGAAGCGTTTGAGCCAGGTAAACCTACCAAGGTAAGTTTTACGATGCCTGATATTTGCCATACTTTTCGCCCCGGGCATCGGCTTATGGTGCAGGTGCAATCCAGTTGGTTTCCATTGGTTGACCGCAACCCGCAAAAATTCTGCGATATCTATGCTGCTTCGGACGCAGACTTCTCGATTCAAACTCATAAAGTATACCGCAGTGAAGCGATGCCTAGTGGCATAACAGTTCAGGTATTAAAGTAAAGGCATTATGAAAGATAGTAATGGCAAAGAAATCCCAGCGCATATTCTTAAGCGCAAGGGGTCTATCACCACAGCAGGGGTTCCGGTTGTAGTACAAAAACTTTTAAATCAGGGCCTGATAGAAACTGTAAATTTGGTGGAATGGCTGATTGTAGATCAAGAGTTTTTATCTCGTAATCTGTTTCAAGAATTTGGATGGAACTTCTTACTTGGGCAATTACGAGAAGGATTTGCAGACCCGACACTAAATACAGCCCCAAAGAAATTAGAACTTATAGGCAAAGTGCTTTCTAATTTTTCCCCCGATAAAACCCTATTTAATGATGCATACAATAAACTTAAAGACCACCAAAGCGATGTGGTAAGGTCTTGGGCGTGTATGATGAATGGTTTAAGGGTTGAACTATCGCTTAGGGAAAAGTTAAATCGTATTCGGCCCCTAGCAGCGGATAAAAATCAAAATGTAAGAGAGGTTGCCTGGCTTGCACTTCGAGCATCGATAGCAGAAGAATTACCCGAAGCCTTACAAATGCTAAAGAAGTTTAGTAAAAGCACGGATGCGAATATCCGAAGGTTTGCAAGTGAAGCAACGCGTCCTCGTGGGGTTTGGTGTAGTCATATAACCGAGCTTAAAGAAACGCCGGAGATGGGCTTACCGATATTAGAAGCGTTGAAATCAGATAGCTCGAAGTATGTACGAGATTCGGTAGGGAATTGGCTAAACGATGCGAGTAAAACCAAGCCGGACTGGGTTCGAGAGTTATGTAGGAATTGGGAAAAAAATTCTCCCACCGCAGAAACTGCTGCCATTGTTCGACGAGCTTTACGAACCTTAAATAAAACCATAGATTAATTTAGGGGAAGTCCTAGCGAGTATCACTTAGCGCAATAATTTCTTTAATTTGCACTCCAGCAGTTTTTGCATTTATCATCAATTCAGCAAGTGCGAGAATTCGTATTGCGGCCTCTGCAATCCCCACGCCATTACTATGAATATTGGAAATCAAATTGCGGTTCGCATCGTTGTTACCTAATTCTGGACGGTAGGCAAGATAAGCAGAAAGACTATCTGCGATGGTTAATCCTGGGCGTTCACCAATAAGCAAAACAAGAATATCAGGTTTCAAAAGGTTGCCAACTTCATTAAGAATACCAACACGGGCGTGATGAATAAGAAAAGGCCTGCCTAAGAACCAGCCTAAAGAATGGGCTTGTTCCCAGAGAGCATCGAGCAAAAGGGGGCCTTGATTTTTTAATGCCAAAGCAGAGAGTCCATCACCAAGAATAATTTGTAAGCTAGGTTGGCTTTGTAAGCCAGATAGGGGCGGGCATAACTGAAGTATTCGCTGGCGTTCCAGTGGGTTTAATTGTCTACCAAGTTCGGGGCTGAGCAAATATTCGTGTCGATTGTTAGCTTTAGAGGTGACTTCAAATAATCCAAATTGATCAATTCGTTCGCTGCGGAAATCGCGCTCCAAGTCGATTGATTCGAAAACAGCATCGCGTGCAACAGCGTGGTCGGCACGCAACTGCAATAAATCTTTCGTAGAAAGAGCAGTGCCTTTTCGTGGGGCAAATACCCTAGCAGAGGTAAAGGCGCGAGCAACAGATGATAAGTTTTGATTACTCATTGGGGTTTTCTTGTAGTTGTTTGAGAGTAATGGGCGGGCCTTTAAAATGATATTTTGCAAAAGTGAACCAGAACGCCACCAGAAAAATAGTAAGAGCAAGAACTGCATAACCAGCTTTTTCATTGGGTGGCTGAATGCCTATGTAAACAATCCCAACTGAGGCAATCGTGCTTAATAATGCCAATGGTTTGAACCAAATTCCAAGATGCCAAGGGCCCATAATTTTCCAACTTCTGCCGTGTACAAAAAAACCAGCTAGGATGGGAAGCATATAGGAAAGATAAAGAAGGATGGTTGCAGCAGCCGCAATAGTATCGTACAGGTGTGAATAAAGAGTAAACAAAACCGATGTAACTGAAATGAAATAAATAGCGTTTTCAGGCACCAGAGTTTTAGGATTCACTTTTTTTATCCGTGAAGAAAATGGCATACCTCCATCTCGGGCAAAGGCATAGGCCATGCGCGAAGCCGAAGTTACAACCGACATCCCACATAAGTATTGCGCTAAAACAATTGCAATAAAGGAAGGCTTATGCAGCCAAAAAGGTAAAGATTGTTCTAAATTAGCAACAAAAGCACGGGACCCCTGATTTGCTATTTGCCTAGTATCGTCAATTACCAATACCGCAACTGAAAGTAAGATGTAGCCTACAATGCCCGAAATCAGAACTGCTTGCATAATTGCTTTGGGAACAGCAGAAGCAGCGTTTAATGTTTCTTCTGCAGCGTGGGCAGAGCCATCAAACCCAGTGATGGTATAAGCCGGTAGAAGCATAGCCAAGAAAAACAGCCAAGCAATAGAATCAGAACTAGGCCAAACTTGCTGTTCCCCTTCGGGAAGTCCACTGAAGTTTTCGAATTGAAAAAGCCGTTCGGGATGATTGGGCCCGCCAAAGGCAAGGAGAAGAATTATCAGAGTAACGGAAACGCCTAAAATCCAGTAGCCGCTGAAATTAGTCATTGGTCCAACTACTCGCATTCCAAAAAGGTTAATAACAACTTGGGTGAAAGTGATCAAAGTAACAGCAATCACTTGGGCGAAGTCTCCTAGGTCTGCGCTGCCGAAAATACTGCTTTCAATAAAGTTCCAAGTGCCCACATTAATAGCAGCAAGCACAGTGACTAGGCCCGCCAGATTGAACCAAGCGGTAATCCAGCCGCACCCTCTGCCGCCTAATAAAGATCCCCAGTGATAGAGGCCGCCCGCGGTGGGAAACGCAGAGGCTATCTGTGCCATGGCTGCTGCTACTGCGAGTGAAAAACAGAGGGCAATAGGCCAGCCAATGCCAATTGCAGCGGGGCCAACCGCACAATACCCCACATGAAACGAAGTGATACCACCTGCAAGAATACAAATGATCGACAGGGAAAGTGCATAGTTAGAAAACGCACTAAAACCACGAAAAAGCTCTTGCTCATAACCCATCCTGGCAAGATTTTTTTGATCAGCGTTGGCGTAGTTATCTTGGGTGGTCATCAGGCATCCTTGGGATTTTCGAGAAGCGGAAGAATATTTTTCACTGCTGTAAAAGCTCGGTCTTTGCCACAAAGCAAAGATCCTTTCATAATTTCATTTTCTTCAAGCCAAGCTTGAAATTCAGGCGCAGCTTTTAGCCCAAGTAATGACTTTATCATAGCTGCATCGTGATAGCTTGTGGATTGATAACTTAGCATTACATCATCGCCTGAGGGCACCCCCATAATGTAATTAACTCCTGCGTTGGCAAGCAGCACTAAAAGATTATCAAGCGAGTTATGATCCGCTTCAGCGTGATTGGTAAAGCAAATATCCACCCCCATAGGTAAGCCAAGTAACTTACCCATAAAATGATCTTCGAGGCCGGCACGAATAATTTGTCGTTCATCAAAAAGATATTCGGGGCCAATGAAGCCAACTACGCTGTTAACAAGAAAAGGATCAAAAGTTCGAGCCAAGCCATAGGCCCTAGCTTCAAGGGTAAGTTGATCAATACCATGATGGGCATTAGCAGAAAGTGAACTACCTTGCCCCGTTTCAAAATACATAGCTTGGTTACCTGCCCATTTAACCTTGCGAGAGGCGTGATGTTCCAGCACTTGCTCTTTGCCTTCCTTAAGCAAGGAAAGAGAGATGCCAAAGCTTTCGTTAGTTTTTTGTGTGCCGCCGATGGATTGAAACAAAAGATCGACTGGCGCGCCATTTTTCATCGCAGCTAATTGGGTTGTGATATGCGCCAAGCAGCAACCCTGAGTAGGAACATTTAACCCTGTAATAATTCGATCAATCGATTTCAAAATAGCAGAAACGGAATCAATAGAATCGACTGCAGGGTTAACTCCTATCACAGCATCGCCCGCGCCCATCAGCAGGCCATCGATGCAGGATGCTGCAATGCCTGCGGTGTTATCCGTGGGGTGATTTGGTTGGATGCGAACGCCAAGGGTATTAGGAAGTCCAAGTGTATTTCTGCAGCGGGTGATATTTTTAATTTGGCTAGCAATTGCAATCAATTCTTTGTTAGCAAGAAGTTTGGTAACTCCTGCCACTATTTCTGGAGTAAGCCCCCGTTGAAGCTTTTTAAGCTCGTCTCCTTGGGGCATATCCTGCAATAAATACTCGCGTAGTTCCCCCACCGTAAGTGAAGCAAAAGGTTTGAAGGCAACTGCATCATAAGAGTCGAATATTACTTTAGAGACATCATCGAAATCGGGGTCGATGATGGGGTAAGAGATAAATTCGGAAAGGGGAAGATCTGCAAGGGCCATCTTAGCAGCGATGCGTTCGCGTTCATTTCTTGCGGCAATGCCTGCAAGTAAATCTCCTGATTTAGGTTCATTGGCTTTGGCTAAAAGCAATTTTAGATCCGGGAAGGTGTATTTTTCACTGCATATGGAATGTGAATAAGGCATCAAAAGGAATCCAAGTCTGATTTTAATTTAAACAAGATTAAATTGTAATGAGATAAGCGGCTTAAAGCGAAGGCCTTATAACAAGAATTGTTTTATGTTTAAAATGAGTGGGGCGTTTGGGGAAAATGCATTATGGTAAAACTCAAATGAGGAGGAGTACAAAGGTTGAAAAAAAGTTGTATTTAAAAAGGTTAAAGGAGCTTATCTTATTTAAATAGCTATAAGGTTATACTTTTAAATCGGTTATGGCAAATGATATTCAAAGCTGTATTTTTTAAAAAAACAATCGATTAGCGGGCCATATCAGTGAAACGGGGGTTTAACCTAGTAGTTAATTTTAAATTATGCCTAATGTTTTGCCTAAACGGGATGAATGATGTTAAACCTGCCGAAATTGATGTTAGTGGTACTGGCGGTTTCAATAATTGAAATTGCAACTGCAGCGGTTCCTGAAGATAAGAAAGTTGCGCCTGTCAAATCTAAAAAAGGGCCTAATAAAAATCTTATTTTGTCTGCAGATACTGATGCTTCCAAGGTTAAATATTTTGAAAAAAATGTAAGGCCTATTCTCGTGAACCACTGCTATGCCTGCCATAGTGCGGATACCAAGCCTTCGGGGGATTTGCGGGTTGACGATCGCAAGGGCCTCATCATTGGAGGTAAGAACGGGCCTGCAATCGTTGCGGGTAAACCAGATCAGGGGCTGTTGCTTAAAAGGGTGTCTAGTGGTGCGAATAAGCAGATGCCATTAGAGGGAGAAAAACTTAGCGATACGCAAATCAATTTCTTAAAAAAATGGATCGAAGATGGGGCTGTATGGCCTGCGGTTAAGTTGCCATTTGCACTTGGCCAAAATAGGCCCACCTATGAAAAATTAAAGAAAGAACGCTGGGCTTGGCAACCTATAACAATTCCTAAGGTTCCAGAAGTGAACAATGCCTCGTGGTCAAGGTCTAGCGTGGATAAGTTTATATTTTCGAAGATGACAGCCGCGGGATTACAACCTGTTGCTGATGCTGACCGGGTTACCCTGATAAGAAGATTAACTTTTGATTTGACCGGTTTGCCCCCCACGCCTTCGGAAATCGAAAGCTTCGTGAAAGACAACAATAATAATGCTTTGGAAAACCTTGTAGATCGGCTTCTTGCAGCAAAGTCCTTTGGCGAAAGTTGGGGTAGGCACTGGCTTGATGTTGCAAGGTATGGTGAATCAACAGGCCCCTCGAGAAATATTCCATACCCTTTTGCTTGGCGGTACCGCGATTATGTCATTGATAGTTTTAATGCGGATCTACCTTTTAATCAATTTATCAAAGAGCAGGTTGCGGGGGATCTTCTTTTTCCTAAAAATGATGAAGATGCAAACCGCCTGAAGATTGCTACGGGGTTTCTTGCCTTGGGTGTCAAGGATGTAAACCAGCGCTTTAAGAATCGTTTCATTATGGATAATGTGGATGAGCAGATTGATGTGGTAACTCGTTCTGTACTTGGTTTGACCGTAAGTTGCGCTCGATGCCATGACCATAAATTTGATCCTATTCCACAAACCGATTACTACTCCTTGGCGGGGATATTCACCAGCACCGATAATGCTTCAGGGTTGAAAAACCTGATGGGTGGGGGCGGGTTGGCTTACTATGTTCCTGATAATCTGGTCAAGCTGAAAGGCGCAGTTTCGCAGGTGCCCGATGAAAAGCGCATCAAACTTCAAGCGGAAGTTGCAGATGCCAAGGTGGCTTGGGAAAAAATCAAAGGCACTCCCAATGGCTTGAAACCTGATGCCAATGGCGACCCAGAACAAAAAAAGTTCCGCATCAAGTTCGAAAAACTACAATCAGATTTATCCGCACTGATGGGTTCTGCACAAGAGTCATTGTCTGCGCATGGCGTGCGGGATTCTAATGTGATTGCAGATACCGAGGTTCGCATTCGGGGCGAAGCAGAAAAACTTGGGCCAGTTTGGCCCCGTGGGTTTCTTTCTGTTTTCCAAGTCCCCAATGCCAAGCCTATTAACAAGCAGCAAAGTGGTAGGCTGGAACTTGCGCAATGGTTGATCAGTGACCAAAATCCCCTTGCATCTAGGGTGATTGTAAACCGAGTTTGGGACCATCTGTTTGGCAGAGGTATTGTTTCCACGGTTGATAACTTTGGCGTTTCAGGGGACAAACCCTCAAACCCAGAACTACTCGATTATTTATCCCACCAATTTATACAAAATGAGTGGAGTATCAAAAAGCTTGTCCGTATTTTGGTGCTTACCAAGGCTTATCAACTATCTTCCGATTCAAACGAACAACACTACCAGGTAGACCCAGCAAATTCCTTGGTGTGGCATCATTCGCCCCGCAGTTTAAGTGCTGAAGAGTTTCGCGATGCGATGCTTGCCACTTGTGGGCAGCTTAATTCAAAAAGGATCACAGGTTCACCAGCGAACAATTTTAAAATGAAAGAGATTCGTGATAACGGTGGTGAAGCGAAACAGATTCACGATTCTGCAGCTAAGAGTTCTTACCGAAGTATTTATCTGCCACTTTTACGAGGCCTTACGCCAAAAGATCTGGAAGCGTTCGATCCTGTTGATCAAACTCTGGTGACGGGTAACCGAGATACAACGACCGTACCTGGTCAGGCATTGTTTGTTCTTAATTCTTCGTTTGTACGCAAGCAATCCTTGAATCTTGCAGAAAAGCTTTTGCAGAATTCAAAAAGTACTGATGATGAAAAAATTCAGCAGGCATATCAACTTATGCTGGGTCGTACCCCGACGGAAAAAGAATTGGAGAGGGATAATACATTCTTGGCGGATTATGAATCTGCAGCAAGAGAGTTAAAATACCCACCAAAACCGAGCATAAAGAAGGCGAATCAGGCAAAGCAGAATGCCAAGAAAAAAAATGGCCCACCTGCGAACCCTGATCAGATCGAGCAAGACACCGAATTATCAAGCGATGAAGATGTTTTGCCAAAAGATGGTAAAACTGCAGCTTGGCTCGCTTTGGTGCAAGCTTTGTATGCTTCTGCTGAGTTCAGATTTGTTAAATAAATTACACGAAATCTTCGCAAACAAAGGATAATTCAATGCTGGAAATTTCTCGCAGGCAAGTGTTAAAATCAACAAGTGGTGGCTTTGGTATGCTCGCCCTTGCTGGGTTGATTGGTCAGCAAGCAAAAGGCGCCCTAAAAGATTTCGCAACACCCCTTTCACCAAAAGAACCCCACTTCACTCCTAAGGCAAAGCGCCTTATCTTTGTGCATATGAATGGCTCGATGTCGCACCATGATACATTTGATTACAAACCTCAATTGATCAAAGATGATGGGAAGTCCGGCCCGGGGGGTGGGACACTCACTGCTTCAAAATTTAAGTTCGCCCAATACGGTCAGACCGGATCATGGTTTTCAGAACTTCTACCGAACCTTGCCACGCATGCAGATAAGATTTGCTGGCTGCGGGGATTGTACACCGATACACCCGCACACCCCCAAGCGGTTGTCCAATTGCATACCGGGAGTGCCAATGCTGCCCTTACCCGCCCAAGTATGGGTGCTTGGCTTCTCTATGGCCTTGGTAGTGAAAACCTAGATTTACCCGGTTATATTACCATTAATCCTCCGCCAAACTTTGGTGGTTCAGTTAACTTCGGAAGTGCATTTCTACCTGCTCATTTTCAAGGAACTAGAATTGATGACAAAGGCAACCTTCCCAACCTTAGGCCAACTTCCGACACTTTATTGCAACGCAAACAACTTGATTTAATTCAATCTATGAACCGCAATCTGGCTTCTTCTAAGGGCGCCCCTGATTCTTTGGAAGGTATCATCCAGAATTATGAACTCGGTTTTAAAATGCAGCACAAGGTGCCCGAACTTCTTGATATCTCTAAGGAATCGCAACGCACCAAAGATTCCTATGGCGTAGATAAAAACGCCACTTCAAGCTTTGCACGCCAATGCATTATGGCACGCAGACTAAGCGAAGCGGGGGTTCGTTTTGTTGAGATTTGCCAACCAGGTTGGGATCATCATAATAATCTTCACAAAGGCCTGATAGACCGATGCGGATCTATCGACCAACCCGTTGCCGCCCTACTTGCAGACCTCGATCAGCGGGGCCTTCTTGAGGAAACTTTAGTTTTGTTTGGAAGTGAATTCGGCAGGCTTCCCACTGCCCAAGGTAAGGATGGCCGTGACCATAACATCACCGGCTACCCCATGTTTATGGTTGGTGCGGGTGTCAAAAAAGGCTTTTCTTATGGGGTCACCGATGAATACGGAATCAAGGCTGTGGAAGGCAGAATGCATAACAACGATTTTCATGCCACACTCTTGGCTTTGATGGGCCTTGACCACACCCAACTTACTTATCAATACGCAGGCCGCGATTTCAGATTGACCGATGTGGCAGGTAAAGTCGCTCAAGAGATCTTTTCTTAACCGTGTTTCTGCCTTGGAATGTGATGCATAATAAATGCCAATCGCATTAGTAATCAGCCTAATTGATTTAGCACAGCTTTTAATTCTTTAAGTAACACTTCTACATTGCGATGCGTATTGTACCCGTGAATTGCAATTCTCAACCGCCCTGCATTTCCCATTACATGAATGTTTTTAGATTTTAGATGAGCGTGAATGATATCGGCTTTGGGATGTCGGAACGCAAGTATGCCTGCAATATGATCTGGATTATTTGGGGTTATTAATTCGATGGGGAGTTTGGCAAGTTCTTCGAGGCAATGTAAAACCAAAGGGCGGGTTGCAGCTTCTATTTTTTCCACACCGATGGAATGAATGTATTGCAAGCCTGCGCGGATTGCATAAATAGCTGGGTAATTAGGCATACCCACTGCAAAGCTCGCTGCACCGGGCTTACTCTTGGCTTCGGTAAAACGATTGGCTCCAAAGGGTTCTTCCAGATTAAACCAACCACCCGCCTTAGATGTCAGGGCATTATTTTTTGCAGAAGGAACCCCGACTAAACCTCCGCCGTGGCTTGAAAGAATCCACTTATGCGTGCTGCTAATAATCAAATCAACTCCGTCTAACTTTAAGGGAATTCTACCCAAGGCCTGAGTCACATCGGTTGCGAGCAGTGAATTTGAATGTTTACGAACCACCTGAACAAGGTCGGGGATATTAAGCTTGAACCCGTTTAGAAAGCTGACAAGGGAAACATTAACAAGGTGTGTTTTTGAGGTAAGAAGTGGTATTAGATCTTCGAAAGCGAGAATGCCATTCCGATGGCGCCAAACTTTTACGCTAGCTAGGCAAGAATCTTGCAGCCAAGGAGTTGCCCCAGCAGGGAAATCTAAATCATTGATGACTACCTCATCACCTGCATGAAAATTTAGAGCAAGGGCAGTAAGGTTATAAGCTTCGGAAGAGCAAGAGCAAATAGCGATTTCATCAGATGATAAGCCATAGAAAGAAGCAGTAAGCTGGCGAGTTGCTTGCCATTGTTCTTCGTGTAGCATCCTGCCATCCATCCCTAAAAGCTTATCCTGAAAATACTGTAAAAGGGCATCTTTGACAGCAAGTGGAGGAATACCCTCCGCAGCAGAATTAAGATAAATTCTATTCTCGAGTGAAGGAAAATCTAAAAGTCTGGAAGTTTCATTTAGCATAGAGGTACCTTTTGTAAAAACTTATTCTTGAGGTGGAAGGTCATTATAAAAGTCAGGTGGAAGTCCATAGGTTTAGGGAAGTAAGACCAAGGAAGCAAGACCGTGGGGTGATTGATAAAGCCAGTAATGGGGTGATAATGAAGGAATTCGCCTACATAAGTTTTGCTGATAAAAAGAACCCCTAGAAAAAAAGTAGCAAGGATAATGGGAAGAGAGTTGGATTTAAGAAGAAATTCTCTGCGGTCCATAAATTAACTCGTGGAAGAAAATAGCTTAATTTTTATTGTAATGGTAGCGATACAGTTAAGACAAAGATTTAACGGGTAATTAATTTAAAAGCAGCGATGAGCATTACGAAAGCAAGCAAGCGGAGGAAAATTTTAGGAGAAAGTTTTTTGATTCCCAGATGACTACCTAAATATCCACCTGCAACAACCACAGGCACCCAGATGCAGATGGCCCAAGGAAGAAAATGCGTGGAGGCAATCGACCCAGCCAAACCAGAAATGGAATTAACTAAAATGAATGCAGCAGAGACACCTGCGGTGGTGGGAAGATTAGACCAGCCTGCAAATAGAATGATAGGCGAAATAAAAATCCCGCCACCTGTGCCCGTTAAACCAGATAGCCCACCAATCAAGGCACCTACAGAAAACCCCAGAGGAATAGAGAATGGCAGGTTAATCAAGGGTTTGGAATTTTCATTGATGATCGCCAGCCTTATTGCTCCTAAAATTAAAATGATCGTAAGGCCAACTTTAAACCACTCGACTGGAAAAGAAAAATAAGAAGTCAGAAAGGCAGCCGGGATTGATGTACAAGCGAAGGGCCAGAATAATTTCCAGTTGAAATGCCCTTGTTTTACAAAACGATAAGAAACGAGGCTAGCTACAAAAATATTCAATACAAATGCAGTTGGCTTCATCATTTCTGTTCCGATGCCAACCAGAATCATAGCCGCTATGTACGCAGAGGCGCCAGCGTGGCCTACCGAAGAGTAAAGAGCTGCTGCTAAGAAAAAAAGAACCCCAAGAATAACGATTTGATACGGGTCCAACTATTCACCCATTTCTTAAGGTAAGTCGAAGTAAAATAATAAGCAGTAAGAAATAAGCAGCGTAAAGTTATTACTTAGGATGCTATCTACCTACTATGTTATGGTTATTTATTGAACCAGCAAACCAACGGAGATTGAATCATGTTTAACCTAACATTTACATTTCTTGCAAGTTGTACAATTTTAGGATTTGCAAATGCACCTAAGGGCGCAACTCGCCTACCCCGTGAAAACCTACTGCTATTTCGTGATGCAATGGGTAAGGTTGTTCCTGTTATGAGTGAAGCAGATTGGTTAAAGCGCAGGGAAGAAATAGTCAAGGAGATGGAATCGGTGATGGGAAAACTTCCAGGGAAGGAAAAACGCATCGCACTTGAACCCAAGGTGGAAGAAGAGGTGGATTGCGAATCTTATGTGAGGAAATTGATTTCCTACGCCAGCGAGCCGAACTCTAGGGTAACCGCTTATTTATGTATACCTAAAGATGTGATTGAAGGAAAAAGAAAAACCAGTGCGGTGCTATGCCTGCATGGCACCAATAACCAAATCGGCCATGGAACAGTGGTAGGGATAGGCGATGTTCAAAATCGGGGCTATGCCAAGGAACTTGCAATGCGAGGTTTTATAACTTTATCGCCGAGCTATCCATTACTAGCCAAGTATCAGCCAGATGTAAAGGCGCTGGGTTGGGAAAGTGGCACGCTAAAAGCGGTGTGGGATAACATGCGTGGGCTCGATTACTTGGAGACTCTGCCTTATCTTGCGCATAAAAATTTTGGCGCGGTGGGTCATTCACTTGGTGGGCATAATGCGGTTTATACTGCGGTATTCGACCCTAGAGTGAAAGTAATAGTTTCGAGTTGCGGATTAGATTCGTATGTAGATTATATGAATGGGAATAGCAAGGTATGGGAGTTAGAAAAAGGTTGGTGCCAGACCCGATATATGCCGAAGTTGGCGATGTATAAGGGTAAGTTGGACCAAATTCCATTTGATTTTCACGAAATGATAGGGGCGTTAGCTCCGCGCAAGACCCTGATTATTGCGCCGACCATGGATAGTAATTTTAAAGCAGCGAGTGTGGATAGGGTGGCTGAATCTGCAGCTAAGATTTTTACCCTTTATAAGAAGCCTGAGAATTTGAAAGTTTTGCACCCAGAGGGTGGGCATGATTTCGCACCCGAAATGAGAGAAGCTGCATTTAAACTTTTTGATCAAGTACTCGAGGGTAAGTAAAAACTAAGTCATAATTATAGCAGTTTTAATAGCTAAATTTACCCAATCAAGCATAAGTTAAGCTATTATTATGGACAAATTTATATTCTTTAGTTACGGTAGACTTATTGAAAAATAGAATTAGTAAGGGACCCACCACGATGAATATGAAAATAATTAAGCACCAACGAAAAGCATTTACATTGATTGAGCTTTTAGTAGTCATTGCTATCATTGCCATTTTGATTGGCTTGCTTCTACCTGCGGTGCAAAAAGTTAGGGAAGCCGCAGCCCGAACTCAGTGCACGAATAACTTTAAACAGCTTGGCTTGGCCATTCATAATTTTGAAAGCACTACAGGCGCATTACCTTGGCATCAGGGACAGCTTAGTGTAGTAACAGGTGGGGTAAATTTTCGTCAAAGCGGTATTTTGTTATTATTACCTTTTTTGGAACAAGCAGCAGCATTTGCAAGAATTGAAGCAGTGGATGGTGATAAAGATCCTTGGAATGGATTCATCAATTCAACTGTAAAAATTCCCGGGTTGTTGTGTCCCTCCGACCCCACAACTATGCCTGCGTCAAATGTATGGCAACATACCAATTACATGTTTTGTTTGGGTGATTCCATCGACCAGATACAATACGCCAGGACAAGGGGTATGTTCATTGCTTCTCAGACTGTTGCGTTATCTGGGGTTCGAACGGGGCTTAAATTTAAAGATATTTCCGATGGAACCAGCAATACCTTGGCCATGGCAGAACGAAGGCGGGCTTCTTCTGGCTCTGCTCGTGATATGACCATGACTTATATTCAAGCGGGAAATTGGTTCACCACTCCAAACCAATGTAGGGCTACTTTCGATTTTCCAAATCGCTCTTTTCCAGCCTCCGTCCCCGCAGGTGACCTTCAGATATGGTCTGGGTCACGCTGGCATGACGGTGGTTCGGGTTTTAGTGGAATTTCCACCAATGCTGCTCCTAATAGTAGCCCAGCTTGTTGTTATGTAAGGTGGGATGCGGGTAGTGGATTGTATCCTCCTAGTAGTGCACATACAGGCGGGGTGGTTGCAGTTTTTGGCGATGCTTCGGTCAGGTTTATTACAAACTCAATCGATTCAGGAAATCAAAATGCCAATGGAACGAATCTAACCGGGCCCAGCCCTTTTGGAATCTTTGGCGCAATGGGCACCCGTGCAGGTGAAGAACCTATCTCTCAATAAACTTTTTCAGGATACATGATAATGATGCTTCGATTTCAATTCGGATTTATAGTAATGGTGTTTGCGGTAATCGGCTGTGGTTCCGATGCACCTAAAGGGCCAGAAAAATTAACCACCATTCCCGTTGAAGGCACCGTTACCTTAAAAGGTGTACCTGCTGCAGAAGTAAGTATTTCACTTCATCACCCCGAAGGTAAAGTTGCACCCAGAGGAATTTCTGATAAAGAGGGGAAGTTTAAAATCTCCACTTATGGAAAGGAAGATGGCGCACCCGAAGCAAAGTATAAGGTGACCGCTGCTAAATCGGTGGTGAAGGAAATTTCACCTGGTGTATTAGCACCCCCACCGCCAGGCGGTTTTAAATCGGATATCCCAGTTAAGTATGAAAACCTGAACACTACAGATCTTTCTATCGAGGTAAAAGTCGGGGTTAAAAATTCTATCAATATTGATTTAAAGTAAACTAGCGGTTTTAATTCTTTTCGTTTACTAAGTCAGCGGGTAAATTTCTCCGCTGAGAGCCAACTTGAAATTAGAATATGAGCATCCCCTTAGGCCTTAAACTGACGCGCGCAAAACTCGACGATCCGAATGAACGGCAGGCCTTTCAAGAACTGAGTAGCGATTACTTCCTCTGGATGAATCAGCAGATCAGCGGACTGTGCGGGTTTTCGATCCCCGACATCGTTGGCCACAACCTCGAAGACTATGTAGCCTTTACCGTGGGAATCAGCTGCAACATTGGTCCCGAAGAGGGCGGAATCTATTTCATTCGCAATGACAAAGGCGGCGCAGATGCTATGGGCGGACTTCGCCGCCTGCCGGATGGGGCGGCGGAAATTGTGCGCATATTCACGCGTCCGGAGCTAAGGGGTTCGGGCCTCGGTTCTTCTATGGTTCGAGGGCTTGTCTCCGAAGCAAAGCGACTTAAATACCGAGAAATTCGTCTCGATACAGGCGTTTTCATGAAAGATGCCCAGAGGATCTACGCCGCCGCCGGCTTTGTCTTCTGTGATGCATATGCTGGAGCTGAGCCACCGGATGCTCTGCAACCTTTCTGGCTTTACCTGAAACAATCTCTCGAATAAGATATGCGGCTATCTGGTAAGTCCAACGCAAGTTTTTGTAGACCGTCAAGCGATTCGGGCAACCCAACAGCGAAAGCCATAGCTATGGTCAAAGCCATATTTTTGAGGGCCCCATTCTAATTTGGAACCGAGGTGCCATTTACCCGCCATATAGGTGGAATAGCCGGCTTGTCTAAGAGCCGAGGCAAGAGTGATAGTGCCTAGAGGAAAAGCACATAGGTTTGTGGGGGAAAGCACATGAGGGCCAAAGCGGCTAGTAAAACGGCCAGAAAGCAAAGCTGTTCGGGTAGGAGAGCAAACAGGCTGAACATAATGTTAGTCAAGCTCAACGCCTTCCTTAACAAGCTTATCCATATTTGGGGTTTGAAAACTTCCATTATGCCAGCCTACATCTTTCCATCCTAAATCATCCGCAACAATGAGAAGGATATTGGGTTGTGCTTGAATATTTTGGCTGCGAAAAAGTGATAGAAGAATGATAAGAATGATTAAATAACGGTTCATAATGGATTGCTCAACTTATAATATAAACCTAAAAACAACAAAGATTATAAAGCAAAAATCTATTGTAAGGGTAAATAAATTATTAACTTTCTGGATTATTAAAAGAACCATCTTCGGTGTAAGAATTTATATTTTATTCTTAGTAATGGCTTATAAAATCAGTCTTGTGGTTGAGCATAAGTTTTCTATATCTATTTTTTCTTCTCATCATTATTATGATAAATATTAAAGATAGTATAAGTTTATGATAAGTAGGGTAATATCTGAAGGGAAGTTTCAAGCAAAAATGCCAGCAGGAAAGTATAAAATTGCAGTGAATGCTCAAAAAAGTGCTGGAAGCCGGACACAGAAAGGCTTTGATGGTAAAGTTGAGGTACTTGAATTAAAAGAAGAAATGATCCCTGAACGGTATAACACCAAGACGGAATTGGGGGCGCAAATTAACCCCGGGGTTAATCAATTAAATCTTCAATTAAAGAGTAAAACGGATAAGCCTTGAGTCTCTTTTTAATTTAGGTTTTGAGCAGACTAAGTATACACTCGGTCGCCTGTTTTTTCGCCATCTTAAATCTAACTTAAATTGTGCGACTCTGCAATTGCTATGGTTTCTTGGTGGTGTTGAAACCAAGCAAACGCCGAGCACCAACTTGGCTTATTTCACCTTACTTAGCTTCCATCACTTTAATCTTAACCTTGCCCATAACACGAATAACAGGGAGTAAAGGTGCAAGGGTTTGTTGATCGTGCCAATTGTGGTCAGCGATTTTCAGATGGCCTGGGCCTACTAGTCCTTCGCCCAAAGTAGCGTCCATTCCGACCCAAGAATTTTGAACATAAACTTCCGTCCACATATGAAAGCCAAGCTGAGGCGTTTTGGTTTTAGAATCTTCCACATAAACAAGGCCAAGTGATGTGCGCGAAGGAATGCCTTCAGCTCTACACATTGCAGCCATCAGCATAGCGTGTTGCCTACAATCGCCTTGTAAATCTTTAGCGATTTGAGCAGCGGTAGCAAATCCAACCGAGCTAGAACCTTTCATATTTGCATAGACAAAGCGTTCGATTTTGCGAGCTTTTTTAAGGGGATCAGTTTCGCTACCAACAGCCTTGCTTGCAAGTTCTTTGACTTTAGGGTCAGCACTTTCGAGGAAATAACTGGTATCGAGAAAATCTTTTGCGGGTTGTTTATCTTGCAAGCCTACATTGCCTAACACTTGAAGTTCGAACCAGCCGTCGTCTAATTTTTTTAATTTTTGTCGGCCATCGATTTGGAAAGCAGCAGCACCTTCTAGGTTATCAACTTTGTATTGGTAAGTTACTTCTTCGCGGTGATGAATATCGCGGATTTTTTTATCTAAAACAATCATCGTATTTAGACCAATATCTGGCAGCACTGCTAGGTCGCCATCATCTTTCTGGGCAAATTCCTTGGTAGATCGATAAAGAAATATGTTCCCTATGCCTGGCAGTTCCATCAGAGATCGTTTGGGAATGTAATCATCATCAAGCCAAGCAACCATTTTTGGAAGTTGCAAAGCATTACCAAAGATGGTGACTTTATCGGGAGTAACTTCATAGCGAGCAAGTTTACTTTTTTCGCGGGTGGCTTTAGTAGGATCTTTTTTATCAGGAAGTAAAAAGTCGATTTCTTCGGGCGGGAAGAGTTCTGCTTGCATACGAACCGTTTGCATAAGGCTAGGTTCAAAGTTGAGGTAATCGAACTTAGAGCCGGCTTTAGCTTTGAAAAGGAAGGGAAGTTTTTCTTGTTTATAAACGCCTATGGCTTTATCGTTCCAAGGTAGTGCTCGGGGTTCTTTAACACCAGGAACTTTCAACCAAAGTTTACCGTCTTTTACTTCGCCTTCTTGAACGGCTTGTCCTTTATCAAGATGTTGAATCATACGGAAGCTTTTGGTTTTGCCTTGTTCATCTTCGATGGTTTCGGTGTCCATACGCATAGTTACGACCGATTTATAGCGTTTAAGCATAAGGCTCATTTCGAGTCGAGATTCGAAAAGTTTGGAGCCATCTGCTTGGGGTATCTCGTGGACGGTGGAATGGAATAAACCACATCGGGTGCCTTCGAGGTAAGCAGCGTCCCAAGTATCTTGAATCAGTTTACCTTTGGAAGATTGGGCGTGAAGGGGCGATAAGCACAGCAAAGACCCGCAAAGGATTGAAAAAAGTGGGGCAAGAAAATTAGGACGCATAAAGACTCCGCAAGTTAAAAGGGTCGTAGGTCTAACACTATGGTAGCTTTTTCTTGTTCTACAACAAGAATTAGATTGATTATAAGGGGGAAAACAATTTTTAGGAAAAGAATTTTATCAAGGGTTACCCGCCAAGTTTCTTTGATTGTCTACAATAAAGTTATGATACAAATTTTAGAAATCGATGATTTTTTACAGCTTTCGAACGGGCATCTTACTCTTGATGTTCGAAGTGAGGGTGAATACGCAGATGGCAAGATTTTCCACGCTACCAACCTACCATTATTTAATAATGAAGAACGAGCTAGTGTAGGAACTGCTTACAAGCAATTGGGGAAAAAGGAAGCCATTGTTTTGGGGTTAGAATTTGCCGGTAAGAAAATGCCCGAGTTTGCTAAATTCCTTCAGAAACACGCTCACTCTAATAAGATTTTTGTACATTGTTGGCGTGGGGGAATGCGTAGCGAAAGTATGGCTTGGCTTTTTAACCTCCTTGATTATGAAGTTTTTATTCTGCAAGGGGGTTATAAATCTTTTCGTAATTATGTTCAGGAAATTCTTGCACGCAATTTCAACTTCTTGGTGGTTGGGGGAAGAACAGGATCAGGCAAAACTGCTATTCTCAATCAACTTGAATCTTTAGGCGAACAGGTTATAGACTTCGAAGGACTAGCCAACCATAAAGGTTCGGCGTTTGGTGCTTTAGGCTTACCGCCACAACCTACTACCGAGCATTTTGAAAACTTACTTGGTATGCAATTAAAAAACTTTGATATAGGTAAAAGAGTTTGGGTTGAAGATGAAAGTCGAGGAGTAGGGAAGATATTTATTAATCAAGAGCTTTGGAATCATCTTTGCGTGGCTCCTTCTTTTATCATTAACCTGCCTTTTGAGATTAGGGTTCGAAGGCTCGTTCAAGATTATGGGGAAAATCATACCGAAGGTTTAGAAAAAGCAATTCACAATATTAAGAAAAGGTTGGGCCTTGAAGGTTGGCAGAACTCGCTTGCTGCACTTTTAAACAAAGACTTTGCTGAAGTTGCACGCATTACCCTTGGTTATTACGACAAACTTTACGACAAGGGGATTGCTAACAAAATCAACAAAGACATTGTTCAATTAGAATTTGAAAGTGATCAAATTGATGTTATTGCCCAACAATTAATTGAGGCGGTAAGCAAGAAATCCTATGGGTATGAACCTGTATAACCGCTAAAAGGCAACCAAGAAGCTTTATTTTTTACCACTTCTAAGGTTTTAACCACTTTTATACCGATATTTATAGTTGATAGTGTTTCCTAATCTAGTTATGATTAGGGATAGTTCGAGTTCTGAATTCACACCTGCCTTGATGACTCTCCCCGATTGATGGAGTTGCTAAATTATGGAACAAAAATTTGAAGGTAGCCCCAAATCAGATATCCGCATTGAGGGGAATAAACTCATTCGTTCGGAAGTTTCTGATGACTGGGGTTCGTTACTGCGCTGGGTGATCACGCAAGATGGCAAGGAAATTTCGATGCATAATGCACGCCCCGATTTAAGTTATGCACATAAAATTGTTAATAAAGGTAAGTACGAAGTAGTCCTACATATGTGGAAGTATGTCGATTATAAGAAAGATGCTAAAGGCGAATTTATTAACAGCAAGTTTGTTGAGGTCTCTAACAAAATTACTTTCACCATTTAGCAGATAATCATTGGAGTAATCTTTATGTTAAATATTGGAAAAGAACGGGTGCCTTTGTGTGATGGAACTTCTAGGCGAAGTTTTCTTCAGGTTGGTAGTGCTGCTATGCTCGGGTTATCACTCCCCTCTTTCTTTAGACTAGAAGCCAATGGTGCGGTCAAAGCTAACGATACTAAAATTAACAACTGCATTACCATTTTTCTTGTGGGTTCACCGGGGCAACTTGACACTTGGGATATGAAGCCCGATGCACCTGCTGAAGTGCGTGGCAAATTTAAACCAACCCAAACCAATGTAAATGGTATTCAAATTTGTGAACATTTTCCTATGATGGCGAAAATGATGGATAAGGTTGCACTTATTCGAAGCCTTCATCATCGTACCGGTGCTACACACGAAAACGGACAGCGCTGGATGATGACAGGCCACGATTTTAACGCTGATAGTGTTAAGCCTCATATGGGCAGTGTTATTTCTCGGGTGTTTGGTCAAAAGGGTGAGTTACCTTGTAATGTGGTTCTGCCCGGCCCTATCGGTAATACAGGTGCAGGACCCCTGCATGGCCAAACCTCGGGCCACCTAGGTAGCGCACACGAACCATTTTTTCTTAACTCGGATCCGGCAAGTAAAGATTTTAAAGTCGGTGACCTTGATGTCGCTCAGGGCCCAACGGGTTCTAGGCTTGATGCTCGTAAGCAACTTTTAACTCAACTTGATGAATTACAGCGCAGGACCGAATCTCGTAGTACACAAATGCACGATAGTTCTTACCAACGCGCTTTTAGTTTGCTCACTTCTCCTAAAGCCAAGCAAGCATTCGATCTCGGTTTGGAAAATGAAAAGCTTCGCGATCGGTATGGTCGCAACACCTTTGGTCAAAGTTGCCTAATGGCGCGTAGAATGGTTGAAAGCGGGGTACGCTTTGTTACGGTTAATCATTTTGATACCGTGTTTAATCTTTCTTGTTGGGATATGCACGCAGATGGTGGTGGCCTAAACAACACCTACCTCGATTACGAACGCCTGCTTTGCCCTCAGTTTGATATGGCGTTTACCGCATTGATTCAAGATTTAGAACAACGGGGGATGTTGCAAAACACTGTGGTTGCCGTTCTTAGTGAATTTGGCAGAACACCTAGGATCAACCCCAAGGGTGGCCGTGATCATTACCCCAACGCTTGGACTAATTTTCTTGCGGGGGGGAATATCAAGGGTGGCCAAGTGATTGGATCTACCGATAAGATTGGATCTAGGCCAAACGATTTTCCGATTGAGCCACCACAAATTCTTGCTTCAATTTACCAAGCTATGGGTATCAACCTCGATACGACGATGATGCCCGGACCGGGCGACCGGCCTGTTCGGCTTATCGAAGCCGAGCCTATCCGACAGTTGTTTTCTTAACCAATTTGCTATATATTTTTGATGGCTTTTCTGAGAATGGGCGATGCTAAAAAGATTCCTTGCCTTGATAATTTGTTCCATTGGAATTGCCCTCACACTCCAAGCAACTGAACCTCTAATTCGATCTCTTGACATTCGAGGTTTGCAGGTTAATGGTACAACCACCCTGATTATTGATGGAGACTCTTTGGGCAAAAACCCTAAACTTTTACTCCCATTTCCAGCTACTCAAGTCCTCAATCCCAAATCAACCGATAAGCAAGCTTCCTTTAATCTGACCTTAGGTAAAGATGTTATCCCAGGTTTTTATCAAATTAGTCTTCTTACGGATGGCGGGGTTAGCCTTCCCTTTCTTATCGGAGTTGATCACCTTCACCAAAAACCCTTTGCTAAGGCTATTGAACAATTGCCTATCGCAATGCATGGCATAATTTCGGGAAGTCAGATTTTGGAATCACAATTTGATGGCGTAAAAGGGCAGCAACTTTTTATCGAAGTCGAAGCTCAGAAGTTTGGTTCTAAGTTTCAACCTGTTCTACACCTTTATAATTCTAAAAAGCTGCAACTTGCTTGGTCTTGGCCTACTCCTCGTTTATCAGGCGATACGCGTTTGGAAGCTATTTTACCAGAAGATGGAACTTACATAATTACAATGCACGATCTCGAATACGCTGCAGGAACCCCAGGTAACTTTCGCATCAAGGTTGGACAATGGGAATTCGTGGATCAGGTTATTCCTTCCGGAGTTGTTAACGGGCAGATTAAATCGGTAGAACTTATGGGCAGCACTAATGGTATAAAAATCGATATGCCTACAAGCCGGGTTAATAATACGCTTGCGCTTCCTTGGCCCCTCACTGGCAAATGGTCTGGTATGAGGCCTTTTCTTCCTTCATCAACTTACACCGAATTTGTTGAACAACCTTCCCCACCTTTACAAGAAGTTAAAACCTTTCCTCTTGGAATCAATGGCAAGCTTACTTCTCCATTTGAAGAAGATCGTTACAAACTTACCTGTTCACCAAAGTCTAAACTTCGATTTGATCTTTTTGCAGAGCGCATTGGATCCCCGTTAGATGCGGGATTGGTACTGCGTAACGATACAGGTGTTGAAATTGCTCGATCTGAAGATAGGCCAGGGTCTTCTGACCCTTTGCTTGAATTTGTTGTACCAGAAAAAACCACTTCACTTTTAGTTTGCATCGTAGATTCTCTTGGAAGGGGAAATTTAAAAGCAAATTACCGATTAGTTATTGATGATATTTCTGTAACAGAATCAGGGATACATTTCGAATTAGCTACCCCTATACAAAGGCTTTCTCTTGCTATCAATGATAAAGTTGTCGTGCCTGTTTGGCTAAATCGCAAGGGGTATAAGGGGAAGGTTGAAGTTGGATTTTCTAAACTTCCACCCGGTGTTAAAGTGGAAGGCGGTTTAATTCAGCCTGATGCTGAAGGTACACTACTTACTATTTCTTCTTCCGGAATGAATAATGGTGCTGTTTTAGCCACTCTTTTGGGTAAGGATGAAAAAAATATTGAAGCCGAGGTTCAGGTATTAAATCATCCGTTACAAAAGTTACAACCTTGGTTGGCAAGTGAGATTGCAGTTGCCCCTGTCATTGAAAAAACTATTCCTTTTTCGGTTGAGTGGAAAAACATAGGGAAAGATATTGCACTTGTACAAGGTATGCAATTGAACCTTCCTGTGAAGGTCAACAGGCCTGACCCCAATACGGTGATCCGGCTAACCTTGTTGACAAGTCAGAATGCGCCTAAGTCGAATAACCAACCCGACCCGAAGGTAGCAATTCGTGCTGAAAAAGCGGTTGAAGTTGCTGCCAAGGTAACCGAAATTAACTTTGGCGTGCTCGTTCCAGTAGCGCCAATAGGTTCTATTTACGACCTTTCGATTCAGGCAGATTTATTAAGTGCAAATAAACAAGTAGTTTTAGCAACAGCGTATGCGCCTGTATTGCGGTTGCCTATTAAAAATCCGCTTCTATTTTCTTTAGATAAGGGAACGAAGCTAGAAGCAGTATTTGATGCCAAGAAAGGTGCGGAGTTTTTATTTAAAGGGAAGGTTCAACGGCTAGAAGGTCTTATCGGTGATATTACTCTTGTTGCAACGGGCCTTCCTGCAGGGGCACGATTCGAACCCGCTTTATTAAAGGCAGATAAAAATGATTTCGATGGAAAGATCATCTTTCCTGTCAATTTGGTGCCTCAGGAGTATAAGGATGTGAAATTAAGTGCATCTGGAATACCCGATGCCAAGCAAGCCGCAGTAAAGGTTAACAGCAAAGAATTAGATCTTTCACTGCTTTTAAAACCTGCAGGTAAACCATAAAAGATAAAGAAGAAGTACTATGCAAAAATATGTTTTGATCATTGCTTTAGCTTTTGAAGCCAATTGCTTGCTTGCAGCGGATAGCGCTGTCGTTTTGCCAACCTCGATGCAATTAACTCATCCAAGACAACCAAGATCGGTGCAGGTGATGGGTTTAACTGCAGATGGTTATACGCTTGACCTTGTGGAACAAGCCAAATTTTTAAGTGCGAACCCTGCAATTGCACGCATTGATGAAAAAGGGTGGGTGCATCCGGTAGCGAATGGAAACACCAGTATTTCGGTTGTAATTTCAGGAACGACGACCAACATCTCGATTGAAGTAAAATTGCCTAAGAGCGATCCGCAGTATAGTTTCTTACACGAAGTGATGCCTGTTTTATCGCAATCGGGTTGTAACGCTGGTGCGTGTCACGGCTATTCCTTAGGAAAGAATGGTTTTAAGTTATCACTTCGTGGCGCAGATCCGACGGTAGATTACCCCTCAATTGCACGAGAATTTTTTGGCAGAAGGATCGATGTTCTTAGGCCCGAGGCAAGTCTTTTAGTAGCTAAGCCCCGTGGGGATTGTGCCCACGAGGGTGGAGCTAGATTTCCCCGAAACAGTTTGCAAGATAACATTCTTTCTTCTTGGGTTAGGCAAGGTGCCCCAGATGATTCTCGCGATAAACTTCAAGTTTCAGGCGTTCGTATGGTTCCTGCAAAACTGGTATTAAAACCTGGCCAACGGCATCGACTTCAATTAATTGCAGATTACAATGATGGCAGCACTCGAGATGTTACTAAGCTTGGTATTTTTACTGTTAATAATGATCAGTTTGCCAAGGTTGATGATCAAGGGGTGGTCAAGGCAGGCGATGCGGGTGAAACCGCAATTGTTGCAAGGTTTGAACGAACCTTTGCAGCAACAGGGGTGCTGGTACTTTTAGAAAGTAAAAGTTTTGTTCCCACGCCTGTTCCAATAAACAAGCTGGTTGACGGTCCAATCATTGATAAGCTGAACAGATTAAAAATTACGCCCTCTACGATTTGCACCGATGATGAATTTCTGCGTCGGGTTTATTTAGATTTAATAGGTGTACAGCCTAAACCCGATGAGATCCGATCTTTCCTTGCTAATAAAAGTTTGACAAAGCGGGATGAAGTGATTGTATCGCTGTTTGAAAGACCAGAGTTTATCGATCATTGGTCGCTTAAGTGGGGTGATTTGTTACAAAACTCGCGTAATAGTGTTAGCTCGCAATCGGTTTATATGTTCCGAGAATTCATCCGCAGTGCGGTTGCTTCCAACCTGCCTATGGATAAGTTTGCAGCAAAATTAGTAACTTCACGCGGGGGTATTAATGAAGACCCCGCTGCGGTTTATTACGCTATCAGTAAAGATGCAAACGATACAATAGAACGAGTAACTCAGGTGTTTTGTGGAGTGAGAATGCTTTGCGCCCGTTGTCATCCGCACCCGATGGAGAATTGGACTCAGGCGGATTACTTCGGATTGGTCAGTTTTTTCTCTCAGGTGGTTATCAAGCAGGATACTCGTTATCAGAATATTCCTAACACCAAGATGGTGCAGTTGAATCTTGCTGCTGGTTTTGCAACCAACCCTCGTACCAATCAGGCGCAACCGCCTCGGTTTCTAGGTGGAATCGAACCCAAGCAAACGCCAGGCACTGATCGTAGGGAAGCTTACGCATCTTGGCTCGTTAGCAACGATAATATCTTTTTTGCCCGAGGCATGGTCAATCGGGTTTGGAGTTATTTCTTTCACCGAGGAATTATCGATCCGGTTGATGATATTCGTAGTACCAACCCACCTATCAACCCAGCGCTGTTAGAAGCCCTTACAAAAAATTTCATCGAGCAAAAGTTTGACATCAGGCAATTAATGAAGACGATTGTTTCTTCTGGAACTTATCAGTTAAGCAGTATTGCGAATGATAGTAACAAGTTTGATGAGCAGAATTTTTCCCGTATGATTCCTCGTAGGGTTCCCGCAGAGGCTTTGCTTGATTCGTTAGTTCAAGCTACAGGTGTGCCTGAAAATTATGGGGGGGCTCCGGGTGGATTCCGTGCTGCTCAACTTCCCGATGGAAATGTTGATAGCCCCTTCCTTAAACTCTTTGGCAAACCTCAGCGCATGGACGCTTGCGAATGCGAACGAGATAATGGGTCAAACATGCTTCAGGCACTTCATTTTATCAATGGCAAAAGTATCCTGGGTAGATTGCAGAACCCCAATTCACGGCCTTCTACCTTTGCTAAACTCAAAACACCTGACCCTGAACTTATCAGCGATTTGTACCTCTGGTGTGTTGCTAGGCAACCCTCCGCAAAAGAGATGGAAGTTTCTTTAGCGTTTTTAAAAGCTACCCCTGCTGATAAACGAGCAGAAGCGCTTCAAGATTTTATGTGGGCATTACTCAATAGCAAAGATTTTCAGATGTTGCATTAGGCCCAGAGAAAATAGAGGGGGTTTCTTAAGCATTTGTAACAACACGCTGTAAAGCTATTCGGGTTGTTACTTATAATCTGAACTTGGGTTAAACTTTTAGAATATTTGTAATCATATTCGAAACCTATTGTGCCGAATTTAAATGAAAGACGATGATTAAAGCTTGAATCTCTGCTGGAATTCCTTTAGTTTAATAGGATTACAGTTTATATGCCATTAAATCGCCCTGCCGAAACGATTCCAATAGATATTTAACAGTAGGACTTTATGAACAGGTTTTTTGGGGTTTACCAACTCCCCGTGGTAGTCCTTTTTATCCTCCATTATCTAATTTTTTCTCCAATAACTTGGGGGGAAGATAGTTCTCGTATTGCCCCAACATTTAAACCTCTTGCCCGCCCTAAAGTTCTATCTGGGAATGTTGATTGCGCAAATGCAATCGATGCTTTTTGGAAAGCTTCCTTAAAAAAATCGGGCCTTACCCCTTTTCCTAGTGCTGATAAACGCACCCTTTTGCGCAGGCTTCATTTCGACATCACAGGGTTGCCTCCAACTTCCGATGCGATGAAAAGTTTCCTCGAGGATAATTCACCAGATGCCTATGAAAAAGTGGTCGAGCGATTATTGCAATCCCCTGCCTATGGCGAACATTGGGCCCAGCAATGGCTCGACCTAGCACGCTATAGCGATTCTGAAGGATTCAAAATCGATCGTATTCGACCCGAAGCTTGGAAATATCGCAATTGGGTTATACGGGCTTTTAACGATGACCTCCCTTACGATAAATTTGTTCAATGGCAAATTGCAGGGGATGAGATTGCCCCAACTATGAACGATGCTCGGATTGCTACAGGCTTCCTTCGACTTGCCCCAGAAGAATCTAATGGTGCGGACTACACCCAAATTAGGCAAGATATTTTAAACGATATCACGGATGTTACAGCACAAGCTTTCCTTGGGCTTACTCTAGGTTGTGCCCGATGTCATCATCATAAGTTTGACCCTATCAAACAGGAAGAGTATTTTGAATTTCAGGCATTCTTTAGTGGGGTTCTCTACCCCGATGCCATTACGCTTTCTATGCCAGTTACCATGAATAGCCGTTTAAAATTTTTCGAAGAAAAAACGAAGCCGATTCGGAATGAAATCTCGCAGATGATGGTTCCTTATGAAAAAGCTTTGTTTGAGGAAATCGTAGTGGCACTTGATTTACCTACACAGATAGCTCTAAAAACCCCAAAAGAAAAGCGAACCGTAACTCAAGTTCAATTAGCTTTGCTTGCCAGTAAGCAAATTGACCGCAGGAAAAACAAACTCTACCGCAGATTAAAGCCCGAGCAACGAATTGTTTATGATCAAGCAATTGAAAATCTTGTAACCCTTGAAAAGGGTAAACCTATGGTTGAAGCTTATATGGGGGTAGAAGAAACATTTGTCATTCCTCCGTCAACCTTTAGGCTTGCTCAAGGAAATGTTCATAAACCTAAGGAAGAAGTGCAACCCGATTTTCCTGATTGGATAACCACCAAGCACCCAACAATTAGGTCGACTAAAAATAGCTCGGGTCGAAGAACGGCACTAGCACAATGGCTTACTCAACCAGAACACCCGCTTACCAGCAGGGTTATCGTTAATCGAATTTGGCAGGGGTATTTTGGTACAGCTCTTGTTGCGAACCCTAGCGACTTTGGAAAAGCCTCGGAACCTTTTTATCAGCCCGATATTCTTGATTGGCTTGCTACAGAACTGGTTGAAAGGGGTTGGAGCCTTAAATCGATTCATCGCCTGATTGTAAACAGTTCGCCTTATAAACTTGCTAGTAAAGCTAAAGATGAATCTGTTTTAAAAATGGGGAATCAGATTGATCCAGGAAATCATCAATTTTGGCGGGGCGAAGTTCGTAGGCTTACTGCAGAAGAAGTTCGCGATTCTATTCTTTATGCATCGGGATCATTAAATTTAGGTTTACATCAAGGTGTGGTACGGTTTGCATTACCTGCGGGCCTTATGGACAGCCGTTATTCTTGGACCCCAGATGCACAATCTGAAGCCACAAAAATGCGCTCCATTTATTTGATTCAGCGTAGGAATATGCCTAATCCTTCGCTCGAGGCTTTTGATTTTCCCGACCGAAATAGTAGCTGTTCGGTTCGATCTAATACGGTAACCGCACTGCAAGCCTTAGCACTTTTAAACGATCCAGCTATGCTAGAATATTCACAACACCTTGCTGCAAATATATTGGAAAAAGCACCTTCCTTACCCTCGGAGCAAATCACTTTCACTTTCCAAGCGCTATTAAAACGGAATCCAGATTTGATCGAGTTAAAAAAGTCACTAGTGTTTTTAAATGAAAAAGAAACATCGAATCGTCTGGAAAAACTTACAGATCTTGTTCACGCACTTGTTAATACCAGCGAATTTCTGGAGCTGGAATAATGCTTCAAAACTTTGTGCCTTCCCGTAGGAAATTTTTGCAATCGATGGGGAACGGCTTTGGTTCCATCGCCTTTGCTAATATGCTAGCCTCGGAAACCAAAGCCAATGATTTTTCTCCAACTCCTATTCGCAATTTTCCTTCAAAAATACGAAGCGTGGTTTGGTTCTTCCTCGATGGAGGGCCTAGCCATATTGACCTGCTTGACCCCAAGCCAGCCTTAGATAAGTTAGCAGGCAAACCCCTGCCCCCTAGCTTTAATAAGCCTCAAACTGCAATGGGTATTACCGCAAATACGCCCCTCCTAGCTTCAAAAAGGAAATTCAAGCAACACGGAAAATCTGGAATTTGGATGAGCGATTGGCTGCCACATCTTTCACGCCAAGCTGATGATATTGCGGTACTTCGTTCCTGCGTGGGGGAAGGTCTGACTCATGTAGCTGGTGTTTCTCAAATGAATACCTGTAGCACCTTGCCTGGTAGACCCTCCCTTGGAGCTTGGTCGGTTTATGGCTTGGGCAAAGAAAGCGAAGAGCTACCATCTTTTGTAGTTTTATCAGATAGACGAGGCGATGTACCCGGGGGAAGTCGAAATTGGGGCAGCGGGTTTATTCCAGCTACCTTTCAAGGTACACGGTTTCTCGATGGACCCGACCCAGTTTTATTTCATTCGCCACCTCAGCAAATTCAACCTTTAAGACAAAGGCAAAAGATAAACTATTTAAACTGGATGAATGAATATAGAAAAAATCAATCTACTCCAACCGATAGGCTCGATGCACGAATCGCTAGCTACGAATTAGCTTGGAAAATGCAGACAAGTATTCCGCAAGTGATTGATTTTTCAAAAGAGACGAAAGAAACACTAAATCTTTATGGGGTAGAAAACGAAATTACAAAGCCAGCCGGCCGTGCCTGTCTACTTGCAAGAAGGTTAGTAGAATCTGGCGTGCGTTTTATTCAAGTCTATTTAGGAAATGGCAGTGCGTGGGATGCGCATTCCGATCTTGAGGGAAATCATTCCACACTTTGCAAACAAACCGATCAGCCCGTTGCAGCTTTCCTTGCAGATCTTAAACGCCGCGGATTACTTGAAGAAACTTTAGTTATCTGGGGAGGCGAGTTTGGCAGAACTCCTATGAGTGAAAGTGGCGATGGCCGTGATCATAACCCTTGGGGCTTTTCTATGTTGTTTGCTGGTGGTGGGGTTAAAGCTGGGTCAACGGTTGGTAGTACGGATGACATTGGTTTGTATGCGGTCGATCGACCAGCGCCCATTCGCGATATTCACGCAACTATATTAAGAATTGCAGGGCTCGAAAATAATTTACTGACTTATAAACATAATGGCAGAGATGAGCGAGCCACGGTTAATGATGCAGAAATAATTGAAGAGTTACTAGCGTAGTTTATGCTCAATCTTAAATGTTGAATTAAACAACTAAGCAAATCATTCTAAGTTAAAAGCTTTATTCTTAAACCGCTTCGAACAAAGCATTGCATTCTTTTTCTAAAATTCCAGCAATGATAACGGTTGGGGAAAAGGGAACCTTCGCTGCAATTTCTTGGGCACGAATATCGATCTGCCACCATCCAAGAGATTTTAAAAAGGGTATGGAAGAGCCATAAACCACAGTAGGAATACCAGCCCAAGCAATTGCAGCTTGGCACATAGGGCAAGGTTCAGCGGTAGTGTAGAGGATCAAAGATTGCCAAGGAGGAGAAGGATTTACTTTTGCTAATTTATTAATGACATCAATTTCGCCATGATAGGTAGGATTCTCTGAAGTACGATTGTATCCTTCTGCAAAAACAACGCCAGTGGTTGCTTCAACTAAGACTGCCCCAAATGGGCAATTAGGTACCTTCAAGGCTTGTTGAATTGCCTTGTGCATAAATTGTTCGTGATTGAGGTGAACTGCAAGCATTACTTTTGTGCCAATTTTACAGCAGTACCATACGCTAAAACTTCGGTAACATTGGGGGCGAATTCGGTCGCATCGTAACGCATACCAACGATGGCATCAGCGCCTTTAGCTTGTGCGTGGTTAACCATCCGCTGGTAAGCTTCTTCCCGAGCGATTTCGCATACCTGAGCGTAAGACTCGATGTTACCACCGATAATTTGCTTGAGGGTGCCAAAAATATTTTGCGTAATACTAGGAGACCTGACGACAATACCTCGCACAATTCCAAGATAGCCCACAATAATATGCGATTCAACATCATTTCCGGTAGTTACAAGCATGAAGGGATCTCCCAAAGTAAAAATGGATGGACTATGAATTAGGTTAATAAAGATGAGTTAGGTAAGCAAAGAAAAAGTAGTAAATAAGGTGTTGGAGGTTGAAGCAAAAAGGTGTTAGATTGGCATTTCTACCAAGCTCGTTCCCCTTCATTTTTTCTGAGAGTGTAATGCCATGCGTAACCTTTTCAAGCTATTAATCCTCTGTCTGGTGCTAGAAGTTTCGCCATTAGTTGCGGGTGAGATTTCTAAAAAGGAAGAGGGGAAGTTAAGAGTTATTGTTTTTGGTGCGCACCCCGATGATGCGGAATACAAAGCGGGTGGCTCTGCTGCATTATGGGCCAACTTAGGGCATCAGGTAAAACTTGTTTCGGTTACCAATGGCGATATTGGACATTGGCAAATGGCAGGTGGACCTCTTGCAATCAGGCGTAAGGCAGAAGTTAAAGCTGCTGCCAAAGTTTTGGGTGTTACTTCAGAAGTGCTGGATATCCACGATGGTGAATTATTACCTACGCTTGAAAACCGCAAGCTAATCACCAAATTAATTCGTGAATGGCAGGCAGATATTGTGATTTCGCATAGGCCGTGGGATTATCACCCGGATCATCGTTATGTGGGTGTATTGGTGCAGGATGCAGCATTTATGGTAACTGTGCCTTTCTTTTGCCCTGATATTACACCCTTAAAAAAGAACCCTGTTTTTCTTTATTCTAGTGATGGGTTTCGTAAGCCCTACCCTTTTGTTCCAGATGTTGCCGTTTCAATAGATGAAGTATTTGAAACGAAACTTGCTGCGATCCACGAACTTACATCGCAGGCGTATGAAGGTGGAGCTAATGGCAGTGAGGAATTGGTAAGGAGTATACCTGCTGCTTCGCATCCTACCGCAAGGAAGGTATGGCTAAAGGAACAATGGTCGCATAGGCAAAGTGGCGAAGCAGACCGTAACCGTGACCTTTTAATTAAGTTCTATGGTGAAGAAAAAGGCAAAGCGGTGAAATTCGCTGAAACCTTTGAGCTTTGCGAGTACGGCTCTAAGCCAAACCTAGAACAGTTAAAAAAGCTTTTCCCTTTTTATGCGAAATAAGGCAAAATTTGATAATTCTAACTTTAAACTACTTCTTTAAATGCAATTGAACTTGTTTTATTGCTTAAAATCATTAATATCAAATTACTTATTTGTTTATTAAAACTTTATTTATAAAAAGACAATATTATGAAAAAGATGGCATTTACCCTCATTGAACTTCTGGTTGTGATTGCAATCATTGCCATTTTAATTGGGCTTTTATTACCTGCAGTGCAAAAAGTTCGAGAAGCCGCTGCCAAGATGAAGTGCCAGAATAATCTGAAGCAGATTGGGTTATCACTTCATAATTATGAATCTACTTATAATGCATTTCCTGCGGGTAGGCATGGTTGCGATGGTATCACCACGGGGCCTTGTGCTACCGATACATTAGTACAAAGGAATGGTGCTTGCGCATTTATCCAACTACTTCCTTTTATCGAACTTGAATCTCTTTATAAAACTTTTGATCAGATGGATTTGCCTTATAATCAAGGAACTACATGGACTGCTAAAAGTAAAATTGGTGTTGAAACAAGACC
>JBDNHI010000133.1:0-227481 GCA_041694635.1 Gemmataceae bacterium
AAAGCGGAGAAGGCGGGATTCGAACCCGCGGTAAGTCTTTCGACCTACGCCGATTTAGCAAACCGGTGCTTTCGGCCACTCAGCCACCTCTCCGTTCCATATAAATCTACTAAAAAAGCTTCCCTATTGCAAGAAGACAAAAGTAACCATTTTTGTCACATTCAATTACCGATTCTTCCGATACTTGGGATTTTTATCTAGATAAGCGTTTACTCGGTCTTTAAGTGTGATTGCTTGTGCGAAGAATGCTACCGCCTCAATCAGGCGCTCATCGGGTTCTGCACAACTAAAGCGAAGGAAGCCATTTCCAGCAGCACCAAAACATTCACCACCCAAGCAAGCAACACCCCTTTTATCATCCGCACCTTCAAGCAAATACATAGCTAAACCGTGTGAGACAATGCCTAGGGAGTCGCAAATTGTGGAAACTTCAGGGAAGACATAAAAAGTTCCTGCAGGCATTAAAACCTTGACCCCTGGTACCTTTTCTAATTCTCGAACCAGTATCTCAACTTTCTTGTGAAATTTTTTCATCACATCATCTCGTTCATCATCATCGTTTTCGATAGCGGCTTGACCAGCAAGTTGCACGATAGGTGGAACGCAGGAAAGAGAAGTGTTGATCATCTTGCCCATAATTTCTGCAACTCTGGGGTCGGAGATTGCATAGCCAAGTCGCCAGCCACTCATACTGTAAGATTTACTGAAGGTGTAAACGGAGACCGTGTGGTCAAGCATTCCAGGTTGGGAAAGTGGGGTGATATGTTTACCTTTCCAGACCATATGGCAATAAGGTTCATCGCTGAAAAGGGCAATGTTTTTGCCAACGATAAGTTTAGCAAGTCCCCTCATATCATCTTCGGTAGCAACTCCTCCTGTAGGGTTGTGAGGGGAGTTAAGGAAGATAGCTTTGGCTTTTGGTTCGTTTCGGATGAATGCATCGACATCATTAAGATTTGGTCGGAACTGGTTTTCTTGTTTTAGTGAACTATAGACGATGTTTGCGCCCCGTCGTTCGAGATTAGGTTTGTAAGTGGGGAATTGAGGGGAAAAAACAAGAACGGAGTCGCCTGGGTTTAGAAAAGCTTCGCAGAAGAATTGTTCAAAAACTTTAGCACCAGGACCGACTGTAACATTTTCAGGGCCAATCTTGACACCAAATTCTTTCAAGTAATTTTTCGCAATCGTTTCGCGGAATGATGGTAAACCAGGGGATGGGCAGTAGTGGGTCATTCCCTGGTTGATAGCATTGATGCCTGAAACAAGTGCATGCTTGGTGCTGTTAAAAGGGCTGTCGCCGATTTGTAATTCGATGACATCTTTTCCAGTAGCTTTAAGTTTTTTTGCAACTGCGAGAACATCGAATGCGGTTTCGCCTGTAAGGCCAGAGGCGAAAATGCTGAGTGAAGGTTGTGACATAGAGTTAATCCTTTCTGGATGTGGAATTAAAACCAAGAGAAAATTGACCTAAATCAGTTTTAAGCTGTAAAAACAAGTACTTACTTGCGAAAAAGGTTTGGGGTGAATTCGTGTTTAAGTAAAGAAACTGGGAGACTGTAATGCGGTTGTTTGGAAAGTTAAACATAGAAACTCAAAGTAAATTTCAAATGAAAAATCAAAAGGTTTAAACTAATAATATAGGGAAAGGAAGTGCAAGTGACTTAGTGGAAGTGCATAAAAAAAGCTTCGGAAGTCATCCGAAGCTTTTTATGTTGAAAAGGAACAGGATCTTAGGCGACTTTTATAAGTCGTATTTTGTTCGGCATAGTTAAATTAGTTTGGTGCATCCATCTTCCTGCATCTGGTGCGCCGTGCCAGCGTTGCAGGGAAATCGATTGAGCTTTGTTTTTTTCTTCGTCGTCAAGAAGTTCGTCAAAAGCAGAGTCGATACTAGCACGAACCTGTTCCGAAGAACGCCCAACAAAGAGAAGCATCTCGGAGCGGTTTTCGAAAGTAAGAATAGCACGCCAGACCTGAGCCTTAGATTCGGATTGATAAAACATTAAAAGCAGCCCTCCATGGCAAAGAGTTAAATTACGAGGATGTAGTGTGAAAAAAAAGCGCCATCCTGTCAAGTACAGGAAGACGCTTTTTGAGAAATAATTTAAAGAAGGTTAGTAGCTGCTGCCACGATCGCCGCGATCGCCACCACCACCACCACCGAAACCACCACGACCGCCGCCGCCACCGCTGCGACCGCCGCCACTGCGACCACCGCCACCGAAGCCGCCACGACCACCACCACCACCACCACCACCACCACTACCACCACCGTAACCACCGCGCTCGCCGCCACCGCCAGGACCACGCTCTTCGCGAGGACGGGCTTCATTAACGGTAAGAGCACGACCTTGGAATTGTGAGCCGTTGAGGGCTTCAATTGCCTTGGTCGCAGCTTGGTCGGAAGCCATTTCAACGAAGCCAAAACCTCGTGAGCGTCCGGTTTCCCGATCCATGATTACTTGTGAACGGGCAACTTCTCCATGTACCCCGAAGAGAGCGTTGAGATCATCTGTGGAAGTAGTCCAGGTCAGATTCCCAACATAAATATTCTTAGCCATAGCCATCGCTCGTCCTTTCCGTGCCAATCTTCTTATAAACTGTTCAAGACCTAAATAACCACCGAGGTTGTAAAAAGCTGAAACCCAAGAAGCAGCATGGCACCAATTACCAAAACAAACCTAGTCTGGAGCTCCGGAAATCGAGCGGCACAAAATCATGGAACAAATTGAAAGGTAACAAAAATTGCAAACCTGTCTCATTATTCAATACTCTCGTAAGTTTCATCTTGTTTGGAAGATTTGGGGAATTGATGCTCATTCAGAGGGGATCGCATACCAAAAAACCAAAAAAGGGAAGATCTCACCAAGGATTCCTACTATTCATCTCCTGATCTACCAGCAGCCGGCCACAACCGGCATAAGGTCACTCAGAGATTTTATATACGGAATAAACTTGTTTGTAAAGCAATAAATCAGTTTCTTTTAAAGTTTTATCATAAGAAAGGGCCGGTTGGCACTTCAGATGCTAAATATTCTCTAAATAGTTAAAAATTAATCTTCCCATAATTTTGCTTAAACCTTTGGCATTTTCAAGGACCTCCAAGTGGGAAGGACCCATGGCTGATAATCCCGCAGCTTTATTCGTAATGCCTGAAATACCCGCACATTTCATACCATTTTGGAAACCCTCTTCTACTTCCCAAGCAGTTGACATGCCCACCGCATCGGCTTTCCAAGATGAAAAACAGCGGATCTCGCTATTAGTTTCGTAACTAGGTCCGCTGACCATCATATAAGTGCCTTTTGATAAATTTATATTTTGAGAAATTCCAATGGATTTGAGGTTTTTTAAAAGATTGGGGTCATAAGGACTGTGTTGGTTGGTGCTAAATCCAATTTTTTCTGGGTTGCTGTTCCAAGGTTTACTTATCGTATCAATATGATTTTCAATCAGCATAATGTCACCCGGATTGAGGTTAGGAGAAATCCCTCCAGATGCGTTAGTGAAAATACCCGTATGGCATCCAAGGTGACAAGCAAGTTTAGTGATGTTGGTGATTTCTTTTTTTGAATTGCCCTCGTAGAAGTGGATCCTTCCCTCGGAAATCAAAAGATTGAGGTGATGAAAACGGGCGTGAGTAAGGCAACCTTTATGGCCTAGTATAGAAGCAGAGTTGATTCCGGGAAGAGAATTAAAGGGCCAAGATTTTGGTGATAAAAATTGTTCCGCCAAGCAACCAAAACCCGAGCCTAGGACTAGATAAACATCAGGGGGGTATTGCTTGCATAATTGCTTCAATTCGAAAGGGATTTTGTGGTCAAGATCATACATGCCTAAGAGCCTCGATAGGGTCCATAAGGGCGGCCCTTCTCGATGGGTAAATTCCAAAAATTAGACCAACTCCAACTGCAGTTGCAAGGGACCAAGCGATCGATTCTACATGCACCTTTGCAGGCATTCTTACATCCCAAAAAGTATCTGCAACCCAAGGTAAGCCAACAACCAAGCCCAGCCCCATTAATACTCCAAGCAAACCCCCAACACTGGTTTGAACCACGGCTTCGATAAGGAATTGAAGAGTGATATCGCGTCGCTTGGCTCCCAGAGCGCGCCTGATCCCAATTTCGCGGGTTCGTTCGGTGACGGTAGCGAGCATAATGTTCATAATCCCAATTCCACCAACGAGAAGAGAAATAGAAGCGATAAGGACGAGAAGCATTTTGTAACGATCCTTGGCGCGTTCGGCTTCTTCAAGTCGGTCAAGTGGAACGCTGACAGACCAGTCGGATTTGCCATGCTTTTCAAGCAAATTACGAATAATCTCTCCGGTTGGTCTGACTTTATCAGTTTCGGAAACGGTAAGGGTAATCTGGCTGATTTCGACTTTTTCCGCAGACCTAGAACCAGCAGAACGCATAAATATTTTTTCTCCAAATCGGACCCGTGCTGTGGCTATAGGGATTACAACATCAAGGTTAATATCTTCGGTGGAAACCCCGCCTTGAGATCGTTCTTTCATTACGCCAATGATGCGATAAAAAAAAGTGCCTAGTTGAATTTCTTTTTCAATTGGATCTTCGAAAGGAAAAAGTCTGTTGGCTGTTTCTGAGCCAATGATTGCCACATTCCTAAGCAGTATTTCGTCGTCTGGAACCAGAAACCGACCCGATCTTATCTCCATATTATGAATGTCAAGGTATTCCGGTACGGTGGCAACAACTCTGCTATTGATGCTTCTAAACCCTTTTCTGGCTTCTTGCGGAAAGATTCGCATTGGTACCATTTTTGTGACCGTTGGAATGTTTGCGATTTTGTCGAAATCAGCGTAAGTCAAACCATAAATTGCAACATAACTTCGTTTCGAAGAATTAGCATCGTCTGTTGGTTTGGTGCTGCGAACCATAATGTTGTTAGCACCCATACGCCTGATATCTTCGAGTGCATCTTGCATACTGCCTTCGCCGAAAGCCATAAGCGAGATAACGGCACCTGTCCCAATAATAATTCCTAAAACCGAGAGAAAAGCTCTAAGTCGATGTAGCCAGAGACTTCGAACCGCAAGGATAAAACTTCTGCGCCCTTTGTCCCAAAATAAGATGCTAATAAAAAGTGACACGATCATTAATATTGCAGCAATAGAAAATATCAACATAGCCGATTCTCACTTGGAATGATGGGGGATCAAGGATTCAAGTAACTTGGTCTGGATGCCGGATTGGTCAGCAATACTAGTAATTTTAGCAATGTTTCGCACATCCGACTCAATAGCCCCATCTCTCATTCGTACAATTCTTTTTGCCCAAGATGCGATATCATTTTCGTGGGTAACCATAACGATGGTTTTGCCTGCTTCATTAAGTCTTGAAAGCAAATGCATAATTTCATCGCTGGTGCGAGAGTCGAGGTTCCCTGTTGGTTCGTCAGCAAGAATGACTGCAGGGTCATTAACAAGGCTTCGTGCAATAGCAACCCGTTGCTGTTGTCCGCCCGAAAGTTGCATAGGACGATGTTCCATCCTATCACCAAGCCCAACAAGTTGTGCAAGACCGATACATCGATTGTTAGTGGAATCTGAAAGCTTTGCGCCTTGGTAGAGCAGTGGAATTTCGATGTTTTCAACCACGGTGTATTGGGGAAGTAAGTTATATTGTTGAAAAATAAAACCAAGGTACTTACTGCGGATGGTACTTAATTGATCGTCTTCCATTCTGGCAACATCTTGTCCCGCTAAGAAATATTGCCCGTTAGTGGGACGATCGAGGCAACCAAGAAGATTAAGCAAAGTGGATTTGCCCGAACCAGAGGGGCCCATCAGAGCAACAAATTCTCCCTGTTCAACCTCGAGACTTACCCCTTTTAATGCGTGTACTAATACCGATTCAAGTGCATAGGTTTTTTCAAGATTAACAATTCTTAGTACGCTAGACAAAGTAACACACCTTTAGGTTTGAAATCGAATAACGATTGTCTATAAACTGGGTTTTGTTTTAACCTTCGACTTAGAATCTTTTTTCTTGGTGTTGCTAGTTGGTTGATTATCGGCATCAGCTTTTGAAGAGTCTTTTTTTGCATCTCTGGAGAGGTTCTTGGGGTTGAGGACAACGACATCGCCTTCTTTAATCCCCTCTTTTATTTCAACAAGTTTCTCGTTGCTAACGCCAAGTTTAATGGGAGTTTCTTTAGGCCCATCTGGTGTAATAACAAAGCAAAAAAAGCCAGATTGTGAACTGCCGATTACCGCTTGAACAGGAATAGCTGGAACATCATCGGCTTTGGTATCAGTGTAAATGGTAACCGAAGCACTCATCCCTGGTTTGAGGTCGGGCACACTTTCATCGATTGAAACTAAGGTGCGATAAACCTTAACATCTGAAGAAAGCCAATCAGATTGAGAAGCGACTTCGTCGATATGTTTAACATGTCCTTGTAAAACTTTATCTGGAAAAGAATCGATTTTTATGGAAGCGGTAAGGCCAGTGTCGGTAAGTTCTTGTTCCTTTTCTTGGAATTCGTTGTGGATTTCGAGGTATGCAGCGAAACCAGAAATGATGCAAAGTGGATTATTTGTCATTAAGATGCCAGCTTGTCGGATTTCGCCGTATCCAGTTTTTTTCCATAAGTCTCCTCGGATTCGGGAGCGCATAGCTTCGTGAACCCTAGTGTTGACCATCATATGAGAAAGGTTAGGGATACGCATAATTTTTTGACCTTCTCTGACGGGTTCACCTTGTGCAATGGTTGCTTGCTGAGACCCACTGCCAAACCTAGCTTGTTCTGAAACATAATAGACTACAAGGCCATCTTGTGGAGCGTGAAGGAAACACTTTTTGATTTCATCTTCGATTTCTTTGAAGCGTGTTTCTTCTTTGCTAAAAATGGATTTTTTTGTGAGGCTATCATTAATAGCTTGAATTTCTTTAGATTTTGATTGAGTAGTAAGGCGGTCTTTAGCCCGGATATTTTCAGCAAGTTTGCTGCGTAATTCAGTAAGAGTTCGTTTTTTTGTATAATTTTTTAGGACACGAATTTCTTCTTTGACTTTTTCTAACGAATATTCTGCGCTTTTAAGTTTGAATCGATCTGCCAAGGCTTGCTTTGGGGTTAGGTAGCCTTTACTTACCATACGGTCTAGCCAAACATCGCGGTCATTCCACATGGAAAGATCAGATTCAGCAAGGTAAAATCGCCCCTCAACTTCCGCCACTTGTTGTTTGTAATCACCTTCTTCAAATTTTTCTAAATCAAGTTTAGCAAGTTCAATAGCGACAATAGAGGATTGAATGTCGCTTTCACTTTGGCTGGTGATGATATCATAACTTGCCTCGGCTTGGATGGAATCATTTCGAGACCGGTCACGAGTAATTTGTTGGCTTTTAAGTTGCTCCTGCAACCCAGAGTCGTCTAATTCAACTAAAAGATCGTTTTGCTTAACATGGGAACCATCATCGATTACCCATTTGATAGTGGTAGAGAAAGAAGAACCTTTGCTACCCGAGCGAACTTGACAGACGATATCTTTGTTATCGACCGCTTCGAGTGTTCCGCGTTCAAGTACAGTAATTTGGAGTTTTTCGAGTCGAACCGAGTGAGTGACGAGATCAACTCTAAGATTTTTAGCCTTTGGCCATAAAAAAATCGTAACTGTAAAACCAATTGCAACAATAGCAAAAACAATTGGGAAAAAGAGCTTATTGTAACTAAATTTAAGGGAGGAAGGCTTGTCGTTAGGGGGAGATTTTTCGGGGCGGGAGAAGGATGCCTGAAGCACTTCGCCTAGTTCCCGTTGCACCGTTGGAGATGCTTCGGAGATCGGTAATTGTTTCGGCAGGTTTGCTGACTGGGATATTGCAATGGCAGGTTTCGATTTCATCTATCCATACTCCGCGAGGGTCAAGAGGCATAAGCTCAAGATCCTTGTAAAGGAAAATTCTATTACTCAAGTAACTGATCCAAATTTTAAACAGATCGTTTTGAGCTGTAAGTTTGGACCTTTGGGCATCTAGCAACTGCTGTGTAAAAGCAGCTTGGGAACCATCGTTGTTTCCTTGGGCGCCTCCTGCCCCACCAGGTTTAGAAGGGGCATAGGTTGTTTCAAGGGCATTATCTAAAGTTAAGTAGGCTAATTCAACTGCCAACTTTTGAATGTCGTAAATTTGTGAATTTGCGCGTAGCAGTCTGATATTATTACGCACATCCACAAGTATGGTATCTTCAAACGCCATCAAGTTTCTGCGTTGCCTTTGCCAGTTTATCAGAGTAGCCCTATAAGCATTTCTCTCTTGAATTCTTACTAAAGGTAATTCTCCTGTGAGAATAAGTCTGTGACGCAAGGAACTGGATGAGATGTTAACGGGTTGGGCAACATTTACAGGTGAGTTCCCAGCTAGATTATACTCTACATTCATAACCCCTTGCAAGGCATTAGCTGAAATAGCAATTTGCCTCCAAGAATCCATAAGTTGGGCCCGCCCATTCATTAAATCCAGCCTATTTGTTAAAGCATGTCTGCAGCCAGCGAACAAAGCTTCATCAATTCCAGTCTTTAATAAGTCTACACCATCCACGCAAACTCTGGGAACTTCGGGCCAAGATTTTCTAGTTTTTTCTAGTTTTTCATTCCTTGGCTCAACAAGGACGAGTAAAAAATCTTCAATAAGGTTTTCGAATTGATTTAATTGATTATCCTGTGCGTTTCGAATCCAGTTAACTTTTTGTTCATAAAGTCGGAGGTTTCGTTCGAATCTACCTAAGAAATATTCAAAATCTTTTTCGCCTAATTCGATTTTTTCTGCCAAAGGTTGTTGCTTACCTTTTTTCTCGTTATCAGATTTTGATTCTTGTAAGGCTAACCTTCGAATATTAATTTCTTTAAGTCTTGCAGCTAAATCCTCTTTGGTCATAGCTTCCCAAATGGCCCATTGTTTAGGTAAACGATCCTTGAACTGTGTTCCTTTAACGAATTCTGATTCTTTAAGAATCGCACGCAGCCCATTTCGTAATAGATTTACTTTTTTCGGATCACCCAGTTTTCTTGCATCCGTTCTAATTTTCTTAAATTCATCTACAAGATTTGAATAACGCTGTAACTGTTCTAATTGGGGATTTAATGGCGTACGGTCAAGCTCTAGGGGAAGGTCGATGGGTAAGCCAAGTTGATATTTAAATCGGTCGAGAGCGTCGCGTAATTCTAATTCTCGATTGATAACACTGGTTTTGAAAGTTAATAAAAGTTGAATAATTCGTTGTACTTGGAGTTCGGAAATATCGCCAATGGCTTGCATTTCGCGGAATTGGTCAAGTGTGGTGGATAATTCTGTCACATTTTCCCGTTCATTTCTAAGTAAACCTGCTCGAAATATAACAGAAAGATAGCCATCCCTTCTTATTGGAAAGGGCGGGGCCCCTGTAGAGCTATATCCATTAGATTCTCCGGGTGTAACCTGCACAGATCCTGCGCCTGCAAGACCCGCGCCAAACACGCTGTTGAATCGAGTTGCAGAAGCCACTGTTGCTGGTGTGCTATAAACGATGGGTACTCCCCCCGCAACGATATCAGAATAAAATTCTTTTCGGAAACGGGCATAAGATCGAATTTCGTAAAGCAAATTGCGTTCTGCAAGAGTAAGTGGCTCTAAGGTAACCGCTCTACCACCGCCACGGAATAAAGGTTGGAAAAGATCAAGTGTTAATAAGGAAGGGGCACGGATCTGAGTTCCGCCATTTCCTGCCATTTCTACAACAGCTTGGTTGGCAAATCTGAATAAAAGTAAGGCGCCGGTTGAAAAAGTTTTGGTGAATCCTGCCCCGGAACTTGCATTCCAATCATTTGTTTGTCCAGAAATTGTTTCCGTTCCTGATCTTTCTCTAATTGCAACTTCATTAGCATAAAACTGAGCCGCAAATGCAAACCGTTGTAAAGTTACGGGCAATGCTGAAAGGTATACATTTTCTCTTCTAAACTGGAATTCGCGGCTGTTGACCAAGCCAAGTTCGCAGGATTGTTGCATTTTAATCATAAATGGGTTTTGGTAACGACTTGCAGGGTCCCCCTTATAGGTAAGTCCCATAGAATCGAAAGGGCCTTTGTCTGGGTCTAAGTTGTCGAGGTAATTTGGCATTCCATCTTGTTTAAAAGAAACTAACTTTAAAGGTGAGTTATTATCCAGAGTCTGCTGGGCAGAAAGGGCAGTTCTGTTTTCACTGTCAAATTGGGAAAGTAAATCTAAATAGCCCGAACCTTCTGAATGAATTATTCCATACTTGCCTGGTTTTTGTGGATTTGGTGCCATCGCCATCGAAGCGGGGTCGTCTGGCGGCATGGCTGGCCTATCTAAATTGCCTACCGTTGCGAATCTCGCTCTAGGGTCTGGCATTAGGTGGTATTCTTCTAATTTCCAATTGGGATATTTATCTTTAGATGAAAGGACTTGGTGAACTTCTTGGTCTGCTCTATCTCTATAGAATCGTCTGCTACACCCTGAAAATAATACTGCAAAGCTTATGCCTAGCAAAAGCATAGTATGAAAGTTTAAACTCTTAATTTGTTTTCTTAGGTGACTCATAGGTCTTAGAAGAGTTAATCTCTAGGTAGGTTTAATCGGTATATCTGTTAAAGTTGTTATCGGCATTAAAAGCGTTACAGCTTGAAACAAATTTGGCTGGGTTGCTTTGAACAGCCAAATGGTTGGTATTTAGATTTAACTTTCTTGAATCTTTGTAAAATAGGTTTATTAACGAAAGAGGAATGATCAATGAAAGCCCTTGTATTAAATAGTTACGGGGAACCGCTTGAGGTTCTAAAAATCGAAAATAAGGTTGAACCAGTTCCGAAGAGCGGAGAAGTTTTGGTTCGTATGTTGCTTAGCCCTGTAAATCCATCGGATATACTTTTCACGAGAGGTAAGTATGGCAATCAACCCCAACCGCCTCAAGTCCCTGGTTTTGAGGGTGTTGGAATTGTTGAGGCAGGAAAAGGCCTTTTAGCTTGGCGGGTTATGGGTAAGAGAGTTTCTGTCATAGGTCAGGGTGATGGTCGCTGGCAGCAAAAAATAATCCTTCCTGCAAGGCAGGCCATTCCTATGCCTTCCTTTCTTTCGGATCAACAAGCGGCATCATTTTTCGTTAATCCTGCTACCGCATTTGTGATGACCCAAAAAATATTAAATATTCCTAAGGGTGGCTGGTTGTTGCAATCTGCATCAAATGGTGCTTTAGGCAAAATGATTGTTAGACTTGGTAGAAATCTTGGTTTTCACACTATTAATATCGTTCGTAAACATAAGCAAATTGCTGCCCTTAAAGCCCTAGGTGCGGATGAGGTGGTTAGTTTAGACCGAGATGATATTAACGATTCTGTTTTGAAAATAACCAAAGGAAATGGGGTGCTTTATGCGGTGGATGCCGTTGGAGGAACGGTGGGGTCAAAAATGATATCTTGCCTTTCTAGAAATGGAAAAATGTTGGTTTATGGTCGTATGTCTGGAGATCCTTTAAGTTTTGAACCCGGTGAAATTATGAAAGGTCAAAAATCGGTACAAGGCTTTTGGCTATCTGAGTGGGCTAAAAATCAAGGTGTATTCACTATGCTAAGTCTATTTGGTAAGTTGGGCAGATTGATTCGTGAAGGGGTTCTTGATACCCCATCTGGGCCAGTTTTTGAAATCGAAGATTTTAAAACGGCAATTAACGCAGCTTGCCTTGATGCAAAAGAAGGGAAAATTTATCTCAAAATGAACCCTTCCTAGCTTTGCTATTCTCTCCGTTTTCTATGGTTAAGGGTTCTATTTACTTTTTAAACTTTTATAGCTATTCCAATCTGCTTCTCATTATTAAGAGACTGTTTGTTATGGCTATTACAAATTTAAAGAGTTTGGTTTTTATTTTCCTAGGTTGTTTTGTTGGTTGTTCTCAAACAACAAAGCAATCTGCCAGAATGCATTCTGATAGCAATGTTAGCACAGAAAAATTAATTAGGCTGACAAGTCAAAAGCAAGATGCTGGGGCTACAAAAGAAGCGGCAATTAGGGTTGGAAAAATTGGTCAAAAATTATTAGCTTCAAACCCCTCCCTTGGTATTAAACCTATTTTTCAAACCATCGGCGCTCCTCAGCCTGAAGTTTTTCATCAAGGCTTAGAACAAATTATGGTTACCGATTCCTTGGTTAAAGAGTGCGACGATGATCAGTTGGCTGCCGTTCTTGCAGTCGAACTGGCAAAAATGGTTGGGGAACGAGAGAATAGCGCTCCACCTGGGAAAATTATTGACCGTACCCCAGGAATGGATTTTAACATTGGCAATGATCGTTCGCTTGGTTTTGGTCCAGCGGATGGTACAAGGTTGGCCGAGCGGTATGCACTTGATCGCCAGCGGAATAGTAATTCTGCCCCATCGTCTGACCCTAAAATTACAGCAAGGCTTTATTTATCTAAAGCAGGTTACCCGTCGAAATCGGTGGAGTCCATCAGTAATTTACTTAAAAAAGCAGATGAAAATTTCAAATTAGAAAAGCAAATGACCCATTCATCTTCGCAGGCTATTTCGGGCAAAGTTGACCCAGTGATTTCTCAATAACACAATTAGAGATTTCTTTCTTGGCTTCCCAATTAAATATAGTATCTTAAGTTTTGATTTGCCTTCTCTGGTAGCAGGCAAGGAATATAAGAACTTTTTGCTGGGAACTTTCGCTATGAATATTAAAGCAGTTTCTTTGAATAATGTTGTTTTTAGCACTCTACTTGTTGCCATTTTTTGTGCGGGATGTGGTGGTGGATCTTCTAATATTCCCGCTTCGAATAATGAAAAAAAGGAAAAATCTAAACCTGTAAATAACTCAGGTGTTAAAGTTGCATTCGTAAGCAATAATGCCGCAGAGTTCTGGACGATTGCTGAAGCAGGCGCAAGGAAAGCAGAGGAAGAAACAGGTGCCCAAGTTATTTTTAAGCGCCCCCAAGATGCTACCGCTGCAACCCAAAAACAAATCATCGAAGATCTTATGACTCAGAAGGTGCAAGCTGTTTCGATAAGTGTGATTAGTCCTGATAATCAAACGGCTTTTCTTGATGAGATCGCTCAACGAATTCCAGTGCTTTGCGTCGATAACGATGCAGTTAATTCCAAGCGTAAGTGTTATTTGGGCACTGCTAATTTGCAAGCTGGCAGGTCGGTTGGTGAATTGGTCAAAGAGGCTATGCCACAAGGCGGCAAAATCGCAATTTTTGTTGGTCAGTTAGACCCCATCAACGCAAGAGAGAGGCGTCAGGGAGTTCTTGATGTGCTCGAAGGAAAAGCAGATTCTAAATCTTTGCGGGAATCACCTGATGGTCAAAAATATGGGAATTATGAACTGATCGGAACCTATACCGATGGAGCGGATCAGGCTAAAGCTAAAGATAACGCAGCGGATGTTCTTGCCAAATTTCAAAATGAAGAAAATCTCTGTATGATTGGCTTATGGGCTTATAACCCCCCAGCTATTCTTGCTGCTGTTAAAGATTCTAAGCGCGCAGGTAAAGTTAAAATTGTTGGATTTGATGAAAACGATATTACCTTAGATGGAATTAAGTCGGGAGAAATTTATGGCACCGTCGTGCAACAACCTTACGAGTTCGGTTACCAATCTGTTAAGTTGATGGTTCAACTGGTTTTAAATACTGAAAAAACTATTGTAATTCCAGCTAATGGCTTAATTGATATCCCCCATAAAGTAATTAAAAAAAATAATGTTGAAGAGTTTCATTCATTCCTTAAGAAGTTAACAAATAAATGAGTGTTTCTCCCATTGGTGGGTTTGGACAATCGCCTAAAGGTTTTTCTATTCCCTTGCTGGAAGCATCGGGCCTATCCAAAAATTTTTATGGTATAAAAGCCCTTTCTAATGTTTCTGTGCAGCTTTATAAAGGCGAAGTCCTTGCTATTATTGGTGAGAACGGCGCTGGCAAATCAACCCTTATGAAAGTTCTTGCAGGCATTCACAAGCCTGACTCTGGTCAAGTTCTAATTAATGGTCAACCTGTAAATTTTAATAACTCTTCCGATGCATTGAATTACGGGATTAGTCTGATTCATCAGGAATTAAACCTCGCAGATAATCTGACGATAGCGGATAACCTTTTTTTAGGAAGGGAATTGCTTTGGGGAGGTCCTTTCTGTTTGCTTGATCGTAAAGCAATGTTTGACCAAGCTACTAAATTTTTACTTAAAGTTGGACTCCAAGTAAGCCCCGCCATTCTTGTTGGTAGCTTACCTCCGGGCCAGAAGCAATTGGTTGAAATCGCTAGATCATTATCTTTAAATGGCAAAATTTTGATTATGGATGAACCGACTTCTAGCTTATCTCAGAAAGAATCGGATCGCCTTGCAGAAGTGATACTCGAACTTTCGGGCGAAGGTGTTTCAATTGTCTATATTTCCCATCGATTAGGAGAAGTTAGAAAAATTGCTCACCGTGTTTGTGCTTTAAAAGATGGGAAAAATGCTGGAATCCTTTCTAAGCAAGAAATTAATCACGATGCTATGGTCCGTATGATGGTTGGCAGGGATCTCGAAAAATTCCAGAGACCTTTGCCTTCTTCTAATTCTTTATCAGATTTAATTCTTGATGTTCAAAATTTAAAGTTCCTTGGTGGTGATGATACTGGTGTTTCTTTTCAAATTTATAAAGGCGAAATCCTTGGCTTGGCTGGTCTCGTGGGTGCTGGTAGAACAGAGTTGGCGGAAACGCTCTTTGGTATGCGCCCTTGCCTTGGTGGTAAAGTTACTTTAAATAATCAGTTGTTTACTCCTAAATCTTCTGGCGATGCAATTCGTGCCGGGTTGCTTTTAGTTCCTGAAGATCGTAGGCATCATGGTTTAATCTTATTGCAAAGTATTAAACACAACCTATCGTTGCCTAATCTTCAAACGCTTTCGAAATTCTTCTTGATCGACCCTTTCTTGGAATCTGCCCTTGCTTTTGATTCTATTTCTCGGCTTAAAATTAAAACAACTGATGCCTCGAAGCAAGTTGGGCTTTTAAGTGGTGGAAATCAGCAAAAAGTTGTTCTTGCCAAATGGATGGCTGTTGGTCCTAAGATTTTAATCTTGGATGAACCAACTCGAGGGGTCGATGTTGGGTCTAAAGCTGAAATCTATGAACTTATGCGCCTTCTTGCTTCTCAAGGGGTCGCTATTCTTATGATCTCTAGTGATATGGAGGAAGTTCTTCGTCTAAGCCAAAGAGTTCTTGTGCTTCACGAGGGGCATTTAGCAGGCGAACTTATAGGCGATGACATAGTGGAAGAATCCATTATGTTACTTGCTACCGGATCAATGGGAGTGAATGCCAAATGATCAGAGTTTTTGGAATTCTTGTGGTGGTACTTACCCTTTACACTTTATTGATGATGTCTGATCCTCAAGCTCGTAGCCTAGAAAATCATATCAATCTGGAAAGAAGAATTGGAGAATGGGGTGTCCTTACTTTGGGTGCGGGTTTTGTAATAATCACCGGTGGCATTGACCTTTCTATTGGTTCAGTTGTTTGCCTTGCATCTGTTGGATTTGGTCTTTTTCTTGAAAATGGTTTTAACCCTTATCTTGGAGCGATCTTAGTTTTATTAGTTTCTGCCTTTATTGGTTGGATGCACGGTCTGCTGATTACAAAGGGAAATTTGCAACCATTTATTGTAACGCTTTGTGGTTTATTTATTTATCGGGGACTTGCTCAGTTGCTAACTTTGATTAAGTTTAAGGAGTTAGGCCAGAAGTTTTCGCAAGGTTGGGACACGCCGGGTCGAGTCCTAAGAGACTCATCTAGAGATGTAGGTATTGGAGATCGCCAAGACCTTGAAGCTTTTCTTTTTTTTCAAAGAGGGAATCTTCCTTTGGGTGACTGGCTTGGTTTGCCTGAATTTATCGGCCCATGGTTGAATATACCGATGCCCTTGGTTTTGTTTTTTGCTCTTGCTGTATTAGCGACAGTCTTTTTGCATTTTAGTGTTTTTGGAAGGTACCTTTATGCTTTAGGCTTTAACGAACAGGCTGCAAAGTATGCTGGAATCCGTACTGATAAATATAAAACTTTAGCTTATATATTATGTTCAACGCTGGCGGGCCTTGGAGGAATTTTGTTTCTTCTTAAGGTGCGGTCTGCATCCCCATCTAATGCGGGTAGCTGGTTTGAACTTTACGCAATTACGGGCGCTGTGCTTGGTGGTTTTAGCTTACGCGGGGGTGAAGGTATGGTGATTGGGATCTTATTGGGTACAGCAATTTTGCCATTATTGCGAAGCTTTGTTATTTTTGCAGGAATCCCAAGCGATCTTGAATTTACAGTAATTGGGTTTGCGCTTCTTCTTGGAACAATTGCAGACGAGGTATTGCGAAGGCAAAATGGAATGGGACTTTTTAAAAAACTAGTTAATCAATTTTCTAAAGTTAAAACCAAGTTAGACTGATCAATGCCTTATTCAAATAGCTTGCTTACCGATTCATTTAAATGAATTCTTCGAATTGCATCTGCCAGCAGTGAAGCCGAAGACAAAACTTTTACATTTGGAAGCTGTTTGTCAGGCGGTAAAGGAATCGTGTCGGTGACGATGATTTCTTTAATGGGTGCACCATTTAACCTTTCAATTGCAGGCCCACAAAAAACCCCGTGAGTCGCACAAACATAAACATCTTTTGCCCCATTTAACTTAGCTACATGGGCTGCACCTACTACGGTGCCCGCAGTCGAAATCATATCGTCAAAGATGATTGCAGTTTTGCCTTCGAGGCTGCATCCAATCAGGTTAGCTTGATTGGTTTCTGTAGCACTGGACCTTCGTTTGTCAACGATGGCAATACCACCACCTAATTTTTTCTGATAGAGTAAAGCTTTTTTTATACTGCCTTCATCGGGGCTCAAAATCACAAGGTCTTCGGGCGGTACATTGAAACTACGAACATAATCGCAAATAACTGGGCTGGCATGCAAATGATCCACAGGAATATTAAAAAACCCTTGTACCTGGGCTGCGTGTAAATCTAAAGCCAATACTCGATTGGCTCCCGCTGCTGTGATAAGGTCTGCAACCAGTTTTGCAGTGATGGGAACCCGGCCCACATCTTTGCGATCTTGCCTAGCATAGCCGTAGTATGGAATTACAGCAGTAATTCGAGAAGCACTTGCTCTTTTAAAGCAATCGAGCATTACTAAAAGTTCCATAAGGTTTTCATTGACGGGTGGGCAAGTTGGTTGGAGGAGGAAAATATCTCTGCCACGCACATCTTCATCAATGCGGACATAATTTTCACCATCAGGAAAATTGGTGAGAGTTATTTTCCCAAGCGTATCGTTAAGGTGAAATGCAATTTTTTCTGCTAAAGCTAAGTTAGCTCGCCCGCTGAATACTTTGATGTTGTTATTTTTCATATTTGTTTCAGTTGGATGCGGGGCCAAGGGAAAAGCATTGTTTCCAAGCCAACGGAAACCTACAGGTTGTTATACAAAATAACGAATAGATGATGAAGATGGTAAGAAAATGATTATAAAAAGAATTCATTTTTTTGAAGCAAACTTATAATATGTAACTCTTTATGATGTTATTTTATTGGGTTTTAAGCAGGAGTAGAAAAGCCGTTTAGAAAATGTTGAACCATATTAAATGACAGGTGTTCGTGCCTTGGTTTTTTACCAAAACGAATAACAGCCCTAAGTCCCCCTAAGAGTTGAAGGGCAGCATTTTTAGGATCTTCGATAGTAAATTCTTTTCTACCTTCCGCAAGTTTAAATATCGATTCCACTATTTGGATCACATTCGAGCGAGTTTGTTGCCAAGGAAACTCCCCCTCATTTCTTTGTAAGGCTTCTGCTTGAAGGATTAGATCAAATAAATGAGGTTTAGCGTCAAAAAGTGTTATAGAAGCTTTAACCAAGTGAATAAGCTTATTTACGCAGGATTTTTGCTGTTCAATGGCTTTCTCAATGAGGAGAATAAGGTCAGTTGATGCCTCTTTAAGCAAGGCAACATAAAGTTCTTTTTTATCCTTAAAATAACGATAAATCGTACCTTTTCCTACACCTGCACGAACTGCGAGGTCTTCCATACGGACTTCGTGAAAGCGTTTGGTGGCGAAAAGTAATTCTGCGGAGAGGAGGATTTTACTTCGTGTGGTGGAAGGTTTGTTTGTCAATTTCAAAACCTTGAAAATAGGAGGTTGACTTGGAAAGAAAACAAATTATTATAGAACTGACCGGTCAGTCAGAATTTTACCATCCCCTTTTATTGCTTTCAAGTACTTTGTTTCGGAGATTTTTCCCAATGCCTCTTTTTTGTTCTCCTTCCCTCCTCCTTAAATTGTTCTCCCCTTTGTTTCTTTCCCTCTTTTTCGTTTCCCTTTCCGGTTGTTCTAAACAAGGCCTCGAAGCCCCAAAAGGTGGATCTGATGTTCGTCCCTCTCAAATGAAACTCAAACGCAAAATCGAACTCTTTCAAATTCAAGTCCAACCTTTCCAAGCTACACTCGAATCTGTCGGACATCTAGAAGCAGAAGGGCAAACCGATATTGCCGCTGGGGTAAGTGGGGTGGTAGATGATGTTTTGTTTCGAGAAGGCCAATGGGTGGACCGAGATTCGTTATTGATTCGAATAGACCAAAAAAGGCATAAAGGGAATTATGATTCTGCCCTTGCTGCTGAAAAAAAAACTGAAACTGCTCTTAAAATTTGCCGTGAACTTGAAGGTTTAACAAGGCTTGCAGGTGTTGGAAGTTCAGCAGAAGATCGAGTTAGAACCAATGGAAATTCAAAACTTGCAGAAGCTGAGCTTTCTCAAACTAAAGCCGCACGAGAGATTGCGGAAAATAACTTTAATCGTTCTCAAGTTAAGGCCCCTTATTCTGGACAAATCAACCAACGCAAAGTTACTGTTGGCAGTTATCTTGAAGATAAAACCGTTATTGCTACTATTGCGAACCTTAGTAAACTTCGTTTAGTAAGTTATATTCCAGAAAAATCGGCCCCAGCACTTCGAAATTTGCTTGATAAAGAAGAGTTTATTCGGTCGGCTTGGATTATTTCTAATACTTTGGTTTCTCCAACTAGCGGGGTTATAGCAAATGCGGTGGATTCTGCTTCTTTATTGCCTTTTGCTTATGAAATGAAATTTTCTCTTCGGGCTTTGCCCCGCGAAAATCTATTCGCAAGATTGTTTTACATTAGTTCCGTTGCAAGCCCTGACACACATATGTTCGAATGCAAAGGGTTAATCGTACCTTCTGGTTTATCTGCACAGTTGAGACCTGGTTATACTGCAAAGATAATTTGTGACTTGCCCGGAAAAAAAGATGCTTTGGTGGTGCCCGAAGAATCCGTTCGGGCCAGTGAAAAAGGATTTATTATTTTTCAACCTGTTCCTCGAACCACTGCAGATGGCGCAATCGAGTGGGTTGCTAAGCCTAAGATTCTTCAATTAGGGCTAAGAAAACCTGGTGTAGTGGAAATCCTTGAAGGTGCAAAAGAAGGTGATTGGGTTGTCCGTAAGGGCGCTGATGCCCTTGAAGATGGAACCCCCGTTGATGTCTCAAAAGAAATGGAAGACATACTTCTGAAAAAGTTTAAGGAACCTTCTGGTAAATAATTTTTAGGTTTTGGTGAACTATGACATTATCTGATCTTAGTATTAAAAACCCTGTTTTCGCTGTTATGATTAGTGCTGCATTGATTGTGTTTGGCGCTATTTCATACCGTGGACTTGGTATCAGTCAGTTTCCTGAACTTGATTTTCCTGTTGTAAGTATCAACACCACCCGAGAAGCTGCTTCTCCCGAGATTATGGATTACGATGTTACAGACATTATTGAAGATGCTGTTTCTAGTGTTGAAGGAATCGATTACATTCAGTCGCAAAGTTTGCAAGGATCGGCTGTAACTACGGTTTTTTTTCATCTTGAGCGAAATATTGATTCTGCAATGCAGGATGTTCAAAACGCAGTTTCATCGGCTATGAATCGGTTGCCAACCGATATCGACCCCCCAATTATTTCCAAAGTAAACTTCAATAAGTTTCCTATCATTTGGCTAGGTGTGCATGGCCAAAAGCCGCTCCATGAAATTAATCAATTTGTTGATGATGTTTTAAAGCAGCAGATTCAGACAATTCCCGGTTGTGGTGGTGTGATGTATGGTGGGTTACGGCCTAGAAATATGCGAATCTGGATCGACCAAGATAAGTTAGAATCTTACCATATTGATGCCTTGGACATTTTTCGGGCCTTACAAGCTGAGCATATCGAAAAACCTGCTGGGTATTTGAAATCAGATAAGCGGGAAATTAATGTTAGGCTTATGGGGGAAGCTAAAAATGTCAAAGATTTTGCTAGCCTACCCATTATTTCTAAACCGGATGGCACCATTGTTACCCTTGGGGATGTTGCAATTATTGAAGATGGTATGACCGACCGAAGGTCTTTCGCTAGGTTTAACAAAGAAGTTACTGTTGGCGTTGGTGTTATGAGGGCAACGGGGGCTAATGTGGTTGCTGTCTGCGAGGAAGTTAAAAGGCGACTTCCTGCTTTAAGAGCTTTGGCTCCCGAGGGTGTTGAAATCGGTATTTCCACTGATTTCTCATTGTTCATTAAGGATGATATCGAGGAAGTCAAACATTCTTTAATTATGGGAGTTGTGCTTACCGCATTGGTTGCCTTGATGTTTTTAGGATCCTTAAGTTCGACTTTAAATGTATGTATTTCAATTCCAGTTTCTGTAATGGGAACTTTTGTTGTTATGAAATACTGTGGTTTTACCTTGAATTTTATGACTTTGTTGGGGTTGTCGCTTTCGGTTGGTGTGGTGGTTGACGATGCTATTTTGGTTTTGGAAAACATTTATAGGCGGATGGAAAACGGGGAGAGTCGAATGCAGGCCGCTATTAACGGCTCGAATGAGATTTCCTTTGCTGCCTTAGCTTCCACTCTTTCAATTGTTGCAATTTTTATTCCCGTGGCTTTTATGCAAGGCGTAGTTGGACAATTTTTCTTTCAGTTTGGGATCACGGTTACTGTTGCAGTTTTAATTTCGCTTGTCGTTTCTCTTACCATTACTCCTATGCTTTGCTCTCTCTTCTTAAAACTGCACGAGAATGTTTTGCTAAAGCCACCCGTAATGCGTGGAGCAGTTTCGGGTCTTATGAATGGTTTGCGCTTTCTGTGGTGGGGAGTAGATAAATACTTAGTCTACCCACTGCTTGTTATTCCCACGATGTTTGTTATGCATTTTTTGGAGGTGAAATATAAAAAAGTCTTGCGAATAGCAGTTGATTACCCTGTTATTGTAATCCCTTTGGCTATTGGTTTTGCTTTTTCTCTTGGATTTTTGCTTACCGGGGTCACGATACCGTTACCTAGTTGGGTAACTTCTTTGGTTGGTAAACCCGCCTTTGTCATAAAACCGATAGGCACAGAATTGGTTCCTAGTGAAGATCAAAACCGCTTTGTAATTAATTTAATTTGCCCTGTTGGGGTAAGTATTGATTATGTCGAGCAAATGATTGGAAAGTGTGAGAATGTGCTTTTGGGTTACAAAGATCCAGTCAATGAAAATGAACTGATTGCCTCGATATTTTCTTCTATTTCAATTCGCCCAGGGATGCTGATATCCGAGGGGGTTGTTTTTATTAGGTTGATACCTTCGACGAGCCGCACCCTTACTCAGATGCAAATTATTCAAGATGTGCGGAAGAAGTTAACAGCGTTAGCCGGGGTTAGACCAATTGTGTTAGATCTTTCAACTCAGGGGTTTACGCCAACTCGCGGTTATCCTATCGATTTTGCTATTCAAGGTCCAGAATGGAAAACGGTAGTGGAATATTCTGAAAAAGTAAGAAGTCGAATGATAGAGAGTGGTATTGTTGCAGATGTAAATTCAGATTACCGCCCCGGTATGCCTGAAGAGCAACTTTACCCCGATCGTGAAAAATTGTCTGAGTTAGATGTACCCGTGAGAAAACTTGCCTTCCTGTTAAATGTGGCTTTTGGTGGTATGAGAAATGGCCGATTCACTGATGAAGATAAACGCTACGATGTTAGAATGCGGCTTTTGGAGGGGCAAAGAGATACGCCTGACCTTTTAGATCGCCTACACATTCGACCTGAAAAAGCTTTGTCTGCTGGAGTGAATCCGCCTACCATTCCAATTACTGATCTTAGCCATCACAAAACAATTTCTACTCTGCCTTTGATCAATCGTTACAACCATTTGCGAAAGATTGAGCTTACTGCAAATATGGCCCCTGGTGTTTCTCAGGGTGAAGCTATTTCTAGATGTAGGCAAATCGCAGAAGATGTTCGATTAGAATTGGAACTTCCCACTAGTTATAGATCGGTTCAGTTGGGCAATGCCAAAGCGATGGCTCAAACCATCACAAGTATGTGGCAATCTCTTTTGTTTGGGTTTCTTGTTGCTTATATGATTTTAGGGATTCAGTTTAATTCTTTTGTTCACCCAATGACGGTATTGTGGGCTGTTCCATTTGGGATTACTGGTGGATTACTTGTACTTTGGTTGTGTGGAGACACGCTTAATTTGATGAGTATGATTGGTTTAGTTTTGTTAGCCGGTTTGGTTAAAAAAAATTCAATCATACTAGTGGATTGTGCGAATCATATTAAGGAAACAGGTCAAAACGCTAGGCATTCGATGTTGCAAGCCGGTGCCTTAAGGTTAAGGCCAATTTTGATGACTTCGTTGGCAACAATAGCAGGAGTTATCCCTTTAGCATTTGGATTTGGTGCGGGTGCCGAAAATCGCGGACCCCTTGCTCGAACTATTATTGGTGGAATATTCTTGTCCACATTAATTACCCTTCTTGTTGTTCCTTCGTTTTATGTTTTGCTTGAAAAAATCCAAAGTTGGCTTGCATCTTTATCTTTAGTCAGAACCCAAGCAATTGATTTGGAAGTTGGCCTATTAAATCAAAAACGGCCAATTAATGATGTTACATTTCCTACTTCAAAAGTTCCGGAAACATTATGAACCTGCCTGCTCTAAGCATTAGAAATCCAGTATTCGCAGTTATGGTTTCTGCTGCAATGATTGTTTTTGGCTGGTTAGGTTATCAGGGACTGGGCGTAAGTCAGTTCCCAGAAATTGATTTTCCTGTTGTTAGTATTGGTATTTCTCGAGAGTCTGCTTCTCCAGATATTATGGATGGCGATGTTACAGATGTTGTTGAGGATGCCGTTGCAAGTGTTGAAGGCGTTGACTACATAATGTCGCGAAGTATGGAAGGTATCAGTCTGGTAACTGTTTATTTTAAATTAGAAAGAAATATTGATGTTGCGATGCAGGATATTCAAAATGCGGTAAGTGCTGCTCGCCGAAGGCTTCCTGTAGATATTGATCCGCCTGTAATTACAAAAGTTAATCCAAATAATTTGCCCGTGATGTGGCTTACTTTGTCGGGAAGTGTTCCCTTACACCGTATAAGCGATTTTGCTGAAAAGGAATTAAAGCAAGAGATTGCAGCAATATCTGATGTTGGTGGAGTCCAATTTGCGGGCTTACAGGCTCGCTCGATCCGTGTTTGGGTAGATCGCGATAAACTGACAAGTTTTAACCTTGCTGCTGATGATGTTAGGCAAGCCATTATAAAACAACATGCAGAATTACCTGCAGGTTACATTCAGAGTAAGATGGTTGAATTTAATCTAAGGACTATGGGTGAAGCTTATTCTGTAGAGGAATTTCGTAAGTTGCTTGTTGCACAGAGAGAGGGCCAGCATATCCTCTTGGAAGATTTAGCAGTGGTAGAAGATGGTATGGAAGATAAGCGAAGTTTGGCAAGGTTCAATCGATTACCAGCAGTTGCCGTGGGAATAAGAAAAGCAATAGGAGGAAATCTCGTTGATTTGTGTGAAAATATTAAACGAGAATTACCTCGATTAAGGAAAATGCTTCCCCCAGGTGTTGAATTAAATGTGCCCGTAGATTCTTCAGTTTTTGTTCGTGAGAATATTGAAGAATTGAAACTAACCCTTGTTCTTGGTGTTTTGTTGACGGGAATAGTTTGTTATCTTTTTCTCGGGTCGATTGGTACCACTGTAAATATTTGTCTTTCTATTCCTACTTCGTTGATAGGGACTTTTTTCTTCGTCAATTACGGGGTTAAATTCTTTGGATGGCCACCTTTTACTATCAACTTAATGACACTTTTAGGACTTTCACTTTCTGTAGGGGTTGTGGTGGATGATGCGATTTTGGTTCTTGAAAACATTTATAGGCTACGGGAAAAAGGTCTTGCGATGAAAGATGCTGCTCTTCAAGGGGCAAGTGAAATTAGCTTTGCAGCTATTGCCTCAACTTTCTCTATCGCTGCTATTTTTCTTCCTGTAGCTTTTATGTCTGGTACCATTGGCAGGTTCTTTTTTCAGTTTGGCGTCACGGTAAGCGTTGCGGTTATACTTTCGCTCGTTTGTGCATTGACTTTAACTCCAATGCTAAGCGCTTTTTTTCTAAAGCTTTCCCACGAAGAAGAAATAAAACCAATGGCACCTCATTTAATCTTAGTTTGTCTTTTGAGCTTTATTTTTCAAATAGTAATGATTTTATTGAAATTGTTATCATCGCCTAGTAATGGTTTGGGCTTATACTCTTGGCCTTTTAGATCGCTTTTTCAATTATTAGGGCAAGAATTCTTTTTATCTCTCGACCTATTTAAGTACCTTCCTCAACAAACAATTTGGGTAGCTTTATGTTTCGAGGTATGTCTAGAGGTTGTTCTTGTTGCTTTAGCTATTAGGTATTTTAGGTTGGTGCTTTGGACCGTTCAGATTTATTTTTTAAAACCTTTGTTCTTACGACCAACTGATTGGGTTTTAGGTATTACAACTAATATGTATGAGAAACTATTAGTTTATTCTCTTAAGCATACATACTTTATCCTTGGTGCAGGATTTCTAATTGCCATTGCAACCGCTGGCTTTTTATGGATGGGGATTCTTGGTCAGGAACTTGTACCAACTGAAGATCAAAGTCGTTTGTTGGTTCATGTGGTTTGCCCAGTAGGAGCGAGTATTGATGAAATTGGAAATCTTCTTGGAAGGTGCGAAACAATTCTTTCTGATCGAAATGATGTTGCGGGGTTCATGACTGCTGTTGCAACTGAATCTGGCTTATTAATGAATGAGGCAGATATCTTTATTCAGTTAGTTGATCGATCTAATCGTAAACTTACCCAACAACAACTCGTTCCAGTTATTCGCGGGGAACTTTCCCAGATTGAGGATGTTAGGGTTGTGGTGAGAGATCAATCTACCGAGGGTTTTACCCCTCAAAGGGGAGATCCAATTGATTTTTCAATTCAAGGTGATTGGAAAATTCTGCCCGAGGTTGGCCGAAAAATTACTGAAGCTATGAGGTATTCTCTCCTTAAAAATACTTTCCCTTTGCTGACCGATATCGATATGGATTACCGACCCGGAATGCCCGAGGTTCAAGTAACACCAGATCGCGAAAAACTCGCACTTCTTGGAATGCCGGTCTCTCGACTTGCAGAAAGTATTAGTCTTCTCGTTGGCGGAGAAAGAGTGGGACGATTTACTGATAAAGGTAGGCGCTATGATGTTCGAGTGCGTTTTCAGGAGCAAGAAAGAACTTCCCCTGAAAATATTCTTCTTATGACATTGCGACTGGGTGAAAACAAATTGGTGACGGTTGAGGATGTAGTTCAGGAATTGAAAACCGTTTCTACTTTACCTGTTATTAATCGTTACAACCATCAACGCAGAATAGAGATCACTGCTAATACTGCGGATGGTGTTTCCCAAGGTGAAGCAATTGCAAGGTGCAAGGAACTTGTAGAAAGCCTGCTGCCTGAAAATGTTACTCTTGTGGAATTAGGCAACTCAAGTGCTTTGAAAGAAACTATGAGCAGTCTTCTCTTTGCTTTGATGTTGGGAATTGTGATTGCTTATATGATTCTTGGTATTCAATTTAATTCTTTTATACACCCTTTTACGGTTATCCTTGCAATGCCTTTTGCTGTAACAGGGGCACTGCTAACCTTGTGGTTTACGGGTGATACGCTTAATATGATGAGTATGATTGGTTTTATTCTTTTAATGGGTCTTGTTAAAAAGAATTCAATAATTCTCGTGGATTATACGAACCAATTGCGAGAACAGGGTATGAATGTGGAAGAAGCGTTGATTAAAGCTTGTCCTGTAAGATTACGACCAATATTGATGACTTCCATAGCTACAATTGCGGGCGCCTTACCTGCTGCTTTTGGCGTAGGGCCAGGCGCAGAAACTAGGGCACCTATGGCAAGGGCAATCATTGGGGGAATTTTAGTTTCAACCGCTGTGACGCTTTTTCTCGTTCCCGCATTCTATTTGTTTGCTGAAAAGTGGCGAACCTTTGCCAGTTTTCTTGCAAGAGTAGAAGAAAAAGCCAAGCCTTTGTAATTTAAAGGGACCTTTCTTTTATGGATGAAACCAATGTGGTGCTCCTTAAATTTCAGGAAGGTACCCTTATTGTTAGCGGCCTTACTTCAGACCAATTAATTGCGTTCCCATTTCTGTTGGAAGATTCTCGTACAAGTAATTTGCGATGTGAAGCGATTCATTACAGAACTCTAATACAGATTTTAGTTAGTTCAAAAATTAAGTTTCTAGATTCTGCAAAACAATATGAAAATCAAGTTTGGAACAGTTCCGAGGCACGAAAACCCTTTCCCTATCAGTTAGAAGCACTTGAAGCGTGGTGGGGGCAAAAATCCAGAGGTGTTATTGTTTTACCTACTGGAACAGGGAAAACTTTTCTAGCTGTGTTGGCTATCCAAAAAATGCAACGCACTTCCCTTATTGTTACCCCCACCATCGATCTTATGAACCAATGGCACTCCGTGCTTTCTGATTCTTTTGGTGTGCCTATCGGGATGATGGGCGGGGGGACACATCAAATTGAAAATATCACCGTTACAACTTATGATTCTGCTCATATTCATTTGTCAAAGTGGGGCAATAAAATCGGGTTACTTGTCTTTGATGAATGTCATCATTTGCCTGGTTCAGTTTATTCAAATATTGCTTTAGGCTCCATTGCCCCCTTTAGACTTGGTCTAACGGCTACCCCTGAGCGAACCGATGGTCAAGAAACTATGCTTGAAACTTTGATTGGGCCTACAGTATATCGCAAGGAAATCGGCGAACTTGCCGGCAGTTATCTTGCGAGTTATGAATCAGAAATAGTTTATGTTGAATTGACGGAAGATGAAAAATTAGACTATGAAAAAGCTAGAAAAGATTATCGTGATTATTTGTTAAAGCGTGGTATAAGCCTGAGAGATCCGGGAGGTTGGCAAAGGTTTTTAGCGGAAAGTGCGCGCTTGCCTGAGGCAAAAAAAGCTTACGATGCTTACAGGCTTCAAAAAAAAATCGCACTTCATTCTAAGGCCAAACTTACTGTCCTTGCGCAACTTTTACTAAAACATGCTACCGAACCTTGCATCATTTTTGCGGGTGATAACTCAATGGTCTATGAGATTTCTCGAAAATTTCTTATCCCTGCAATCACTCACCAAACGAAAGCTAAAGAACGAAAGCTTACCTTGGAAAAATTTAAGGCCGGAGAATATCAAGCCGTTGTTACCAACAAAGTTCTTAATGAAGGTGTTGATGTCCCTAGTGCTGGCGTTGCGGTTGTTTTATCTGGTACCGGTACGGTTCGCGAGCATGTGCAAAGGTTAGGTCGAATTCTAAGAAAATATAAAGATAAGCGGGCCGTTCTTTATGAGGTGATAAGTAGAAATACCAGCGAAGAACAAACTAGCGAAAGGCGCAGGAAGCACGATGCTTACCGGAAATAAATTAATAGCGAAAAATCATCGCGGTCGTCTTTCAGTGGGCTACCTAGATCCATCGGATGCTCGTTGGGGGCAAATTTCAACTTGGATCATAAATAAAGGTCAGAACCTTTTAAATAAACCAAGATATTTTTTCGAAGAAGAGCTTAATAATTTTCCAGGAACGGTTCCCGATGCCTTGATTTTTGCAGGATTAGTCAAGGTTTTTTCTGACATCTGCCGCTTTGAAGATATTTCAGGGATCGACCCTGTCAAAATTCGTGATATTGTCTTTAGCTTTGCTTCCCAAATGCGAAGTGAAGGACTTATGCCCACTAATATCGATGTCCGGAATAAAATATTCGAAATAGCTAGTAATTCTATTGGTGTCAGTCCCAAAGATATCGATTCTCTTATTTATTCTGATTTAGAATCCGAAAATAAATTCTTGAGCGTTCCTCAAATTAGTCCCCAGCACCTTATTCATCGTTATAACCTTGCGCTAGCTCAAGGAGCTTTACTTAATTCGACCAAAATAATTGTTAAGCTTCCACCTGCAACCCCGCCTCCTAGGCTAAAGCAATTAATGCGCTGGCTCAAATTTAACCGTTTACTTTGTGCGATAGATAAGAATAACGATGGAGGATTAACTCTGGTCATTGATGGACCATTAAGTTTATTTCGTACTACGCAGAAATATGGTTTACAGATTGCATTGTTTCTCCCAGCGTTATTGCTTGTTCCTGAATTTGATTTAGAAGCGGAGTTAATATGGGGAAAGGCTAAAAAAAGCTGTAAGTTTTTAGTTAGTAGTTATGATGGATTGGTCACGCACTACACGGATTCTGGAATGTATCGCCCGCCAGAAAACGAAATGTTTATGCAATTATTTAGGAAAAGAAGTGAAGACTGGGAAATTTCTGATTCTATTTGCGACCTTGAATTTGCAAATCATAATATGATCCCTGATTTTGTTTTGACCAGAAGAAAAGATCTAAAAAAAGTCGGCCTCGAAATCTTATGGAGTTGGAACACACCCATAGTTGAGAAGCGAATTAAAGATATGGAAAAAGAAAAATCGCAAATATATGTTTTAGCAGTTGCAGATAAAGGCAACCTTGGCCAAGAAAAAATCGGGACTATTCCGAAGAATGTATACCTTTTTAAGTCAACTCCACTTGCACAAGAAATCGAGAAAATTATCAATTTAATCGCATAATTGCTTTTCTGCCATTTCAATTGCTCGAAGTAATCCCTTGGCTTTGTTAAGTGTCTCTTCATATTCTTTTGTTGGTTCGCTGTCGGCGACAACACCTGCCCCGGCTTGCAAATATGCTTTTTGGCCTATAAGTACGAGGGTTCGAAGTGCTATGCAGGTGTCCATATTTCCCGAGAAATCGATGTACCCCACGGCCCCGCCGTAAGGCCCTCTTTTATGTGGTTCGAATTCATCAATGATTTCCATGGCGCGAATTTTTGGGGCTCCGCTTAAAGTTCCTGCAGGCAAACAAGATTTTAATGCATCTAGAGCAGTCATTTCTTGTTTTAAAGTCCCTTCAACTGTGCTACATAAATGCATTACATGACTATATTTCTCAACTGTCATTACATCTGTTATTTTAACAGTCCCAAATTCTGCTATCTTGCCCACATCGTTCCTGCCTAAGTCAACAAGCATAATATGTTCGGCTCTTTCTTTTGGATCTGCAAGCAGTTCCTGCGCTAGTTTTTTATCTTCCTCATCATTTTTCCCGCGGATTCTAGTACCTGCAAGAGGCCTAATAGTTACATTTCGTTCTTCGACTCGTACCATTATTTCAGGGGAACTTCCTATTAAACAGAGTTCATCAAAGCGGAGAAAGAAAAGAAATGGACTAGGATTAACAACTCGAAGGGTTCGATAAATGTCAAAGGGTTTAGCTGTGGTTTCGGTTTCAAGACGCTGACTAAGTACTATCTGGAATATGTCGCCAGCGTTAATGTATTCTTTGCATTTTACGACCGCATTTTCAAATTCTTGCTGAGTAAAGTTTGATTTAAATTGCAAGGAAACATTTCCCTCGGGCTGAATATCTGTAAATTTAAGTTTGCATTCGGTGTCGCGAAGTAGGTTCACGATGCCATCAATTTTTTTACAAGCAATAGTATAAGCGTCTTCTGGAGTATCATTGTTAATATGTGCGTGTACAACTACCGCAATTGTTTTGTTGATATGATCAAAAATAACCATATGGTCATAAAAGCCGAATGCTAAATCAGGGAGGTTGCGGTCATCTAAAGGAACATTAGGTAGGTTTTCGACATAGCGCACGGTGTCGTATCCAGTAAAACCAACAGCTCCGCCACAAAATCTTGGCAAACCTTCAATGAGTGGCGATTTGTATTTTTTTATGTACTCTTGTAAAAGCAAAAGTGGGTCACCGTGTTGGAGAGACAATTTTTGAAAAGTCCCAGATTTATCAGGGTTCCGAGTTTCAATACTGATAATTTTGTTTTTTACACTAAACCTTAAAAAAGGGTCCGTCCCTAAAAAGCTATACCTTCCAACTTTTTCTCCACCAACAACACTTTCAAAAAGAAACGACCATTTATCTTGAGATAATTTGCAATAGGCACTTACGGGGGTAAGTGTATCGCCTGTTAATTGTCGAAAAACAGGAACCATACTATTATTTTTTGAAAGATCGAGGAATGAGTCTAAATTTGGTCGATGTCCCATAGGATTGGTTCTTTACTAGATTGACCTCAAAGTATTGGAGCATATGCCATGCCCCAATCTGCCAGATTTTTATAATATTATGGCAAGAATTATTGAATGATCCTTGACCCACTGATATTAGCTTGCATATTTACATAACATTATTCTATAAGGTTAAAGGTACTGTTGATATTCAGATGAAGTGTTACGAGTGCGATACCCCTGTATCTAAAGGCCAAGAACTTTGCAGTTCCTGTGGAATTCCGTTGAAATTAATTGGAAGTAATCTTGAAGAGTTTTCTAAAGGTGCTGTCGAATATCAAAATGAATGGTTTAAAGTGCAAGAAGAACTTATCAAAGAAGCGTCGAATAAAAGTGTGATTCCTTTTTTTGGTATATTTTTTGGCATAAAAAGTCTGTTTTTATGCAGGGAAGGTTGTTTAAGAGCTAGCCTTGTAAAAAAGAAAGATGTTGCAACTAAACTTATTTACATTCGTCGACTTGCAATCCTTGGCCTTACCACCAACCTCATTGGTTTGCTTTTCGTTATTATCGGAATAATCAATCTTATCCGTAATTCTTAGCATTAAAATTTGTTGTATTATCAAAAAACTATGGTTCGAGAATTTGTTTGAAATTTTCTATGCTAGTTGTTTTTTCTAAACAAGTCCAAAAGAATCATAAAGGGAACAAAAACCATTACTTCTTCTGTTTAATTATGGATTTCTGTTAAGAGTTCCTATGGTCTTTTTTTTATAAACCAATTAGCATTATTAAAATGTGATTTGCAAATTGAATGAAATAAGTTAGGAAGGTCAATAATGAGCTCCGGGAATAATCCAGAACCTAAAAAAGATCCTGAAACAATTACCCAAGAAGTTCAATATTCGCAGTTGAGTGCTAGAGTTACGGATAAAGTTTCTTCGGGCGTATTCTCATCCGGTGCGTTGCTTTTAAATGGCCCCAATGAGTTTATTTTGGATTTTTTACAACGGATGGTGCAACCCCAAAGAGTAGCTGCTCGCGTGGTGATGAGTCCGCCTGCGTTATCAAGTTTTTTAACAGCCTTAGAAGAAAATCTTTTAATGTACCAATCGAAGTTCGGAGTTCCACCCCAGTTGCCGCCTCCGCCATCTGGCGCAACTCCGTTGCCCATCGAAGAATTATATGGGCAATTAAAAATTGCTGATGAAATGTTGAATGGTGCCTATAGCAATGCTGTAATGATAAGTCATAATCCTTCTGAATTTGTATTTGATTTTATAGCAACATTTTATCCGAGGAGTGTAGTGTCTGCACGGGTTTTTATGTCGGCACCTCAGATCCCACCTTTTCTAAGTACTTTGAAAAAAGGTTTACAGCAATATCTCGAGAAAGTAAACCCACCTCAAGCGCAAGGAAATAATCCTACCCCACCGGTTTAAATTGCTAAGTGCTTGGTTAAAAAATACTGGTGTTAAATATGAATGAGTATGATTCATTACCAGTAGCAGAAGTTTTACCCGAGTTATTGAAAGTGCTTAGCCAGCAAAATTCAGCAGTGCTTCACGCCCCGCCTGGCGCAGGGAAAACTACTCTTGTTCCACTAAGTTTATTGCTGGAGGGTTATCAGGGAATTGTTCTCATAGAACCTCGGAGGCTTGCAGCAAAATCTTCTGCCTCTCGTATTGTTTTTCTTCACGGAACAAAAATAGGCGATATTATTGGTTATCAAGTACGATTTGATTCTAAGGTAAGTTCTCAAACAAAATGTATTTGTGCCACGACAGGAATAGTTCTTAATTGGTTATCTTCTGACCCATTTATTTCAGATTGTAACATTCTCATATTTGATGAGTTTCACGAAAGAAGCCTAGAAAGTGACCTGCTTTTGGGAATGGCAAGGCTATTGCAAAAAACGGTAAGGCAAGATTTAAAAATCCTTGTTATGAGTGCAACTTTAGATTGCGAAAAAGTCTCAGAATATTTAGGTCGTTGCCCTATAATCTCAAGTCAAGGAAAAATATATCCTGTTAAGGTAAGTTATTCCGCATTGAAAACAGGAGAAATGTTAGCGGATGCGATAGTTACTGAAGTAACTCACCTAATGAAGAAAATTAAAGGCGATATTCTTATTTTTCTTCCAGGAATGAAAGAAATTTTAGAAGCAAAGTCCAAAATTGATTCTGCAATGTTAAACATTGAGGCTCAGATATTGCATGGCGAATTGCAAGTAACTGCTCAAGAACAAATCCTTAGAAAGTCAGATAAACAAAGAATTATTTTATCTACTAATGTTGCGGAAACTTCTGTAACTATCAACGGTATTGAAGCGGTAGTTGATTCTGGATTAGCAAAAAAGAATCTGTTTGAAAGTCGATTGGGATTAAATAATTTAGAAACAGTACGAATTTCTAAAGCATCGGCAGATCAAAGGGCAGGTAGAGCGGGGCGAGAGTGCCCTGGTTTTTGCGTCCGGCTTTGGACCGAAAAAGATCATCTTTCCCGTGAAAGTTTTGAATTGCCGGAAATCGCACGCGTCGACCTTTCTGAAGCTTTGTTGCGGCTTTTTTGCCTAGGAGAAAGTAATCTAAATGAATTCCCCTGGTTTGAAAAACCAAACCCCGATACTGTCAAAACTGGCCTTAAACTTTTAGAAAACCTTAAGGCTATTAAAAATGGCAAGGTTACCCCCCTTGGAAAAGAAATTAGCGACATACCCCTCCATCCTAGACTTGCTGCAATTTTACTTAAAAGTGTTAAGAACGGGTCTCTTAAAATGGCTAGTCTTGCAGTTGCAATTCTTTCTGAGAAGAGTGTTTTTGATTATTCTCGGGATAATAACTTTAATCATTCGCAATCCTTTTCTTCGAGTTCCGATATTCTTGATGTCGTAGAAATTCTTAAGGATTATGAATCGAAAAAAAATAGTTTGTCTGTGCGGAAAATAATTCACGAACGAGCTCTAAATGTATTTAAAGTTCGCAATCAGCTTATTTCTTATTTCAATTCCCAACCTGATAACTCTGATGGCGAAGATGCATTCTTGCAATCGATTCTCGCTGGATTTCCCGATAGAATTGCTCGACGGAGAGAAAAAGGGAGCTCAAAAGCACTTTTGGTTGGTAACCGTGGGATCCTCTTGTCTAGAAAAAGCCTTGTAAGAGAACCAGTTCTTTTTGTTTGTATTGATATCCAAGTTGGCGATGAAGAATCTGTTGTTCATATGGCATCTACGGCCAATTATGATTGGCTTGACCCTGATTTTCTTGAAACTGTAAGAGATGTTTCGTACGATCAAGATTTAAAAAAGCTGGTAGCAACTCAAAAAAAATATTACATAGATTTAGTTCTAGAAGAAAAAATTTCTCACTTAAATGAAGAAGATTTAGATGGAAGTATCTTGGCCCAAGCATTAATCAAACGCCTTCCTGATGTATTGCCCCCATTAGATTCGCTTGCTGGTCAATTAATTGAACGCATAAACTTGTACCATCAACTTTTTCCAAAAAGTGGATTTCCCGTGGTGGATTCGCAATCGGTGCTCGAACCCCTATTGTACCTATGTAAAAGAAAAAAAACGCTTGCTGAAGTGTTAAATGGGGATTGGGTGAATTCGATACGATCAATACTTTCCTTCGAGCAAAATAGTGCATTGAAAAGAGAGTTACCTGACCAAGTGCAATTGCCCTCAGGAAAAAGTGTGGCTATTAAATATCAAGTTGGAAAGTCGCCTTTGCTTGAAGCTAAAATCCAAGATTTATTTGGTTGGAGAGAAACTCCTAAATTGGCAGGCGGAAAACTTTCTCTCTTGATTTCACTGCTTGCGCCTAACTACCGTTCTCAGCAATTGACCATTGATTTGGCCGGTTTTTGGAAAAATACCTACCCACAGGTAAGAAAAGAACTTAGAGGAAGATATCCGAAGCACGCTTGGCCCGAAGATCCATTTAAAACAAAAACGGAACCTTGATAACAGGTTCCGCTAAAAGATTTTTAAAAATAATCGACTAGGCGTTGTAGCTAGAACTAGATACATCGCCCCCTCTGCCTGTCCAGTTGGTGTGGAAGAATTCGCCTCTAGGCTTATCGGTGCGTTCATAAGTGTGAGCGCCAAAGTAATCGCGTTGCGCTTGCAGTAAGTTTGCAGGAAGTCGTTCAGCTCGGTAGGAATCGAAGAATGAAAGAGCCGAGCTCATTGCTGGAACAGGAATACCCTTTTTGATAGCAAGGGCGACAATATTTCTCCACCCTTTTTGGCAGCGTTTCATTTCTTTTTTAAAGTATTTATCAAGTAAAAGATTACTAAGGTTTTTCTTTTGATCGAAAGCCTCTTTTATTTTGCCTAGAAATCTGCTGCGGATAATGCAACCACCCCTCCACATTAAGGCAATGCCTCCATAATTAAGTTGCCAGCCATATTCTTTTGCAGCGGCTTGCATAAGCATATAGCCCTGTGCATAACTAACTAGTTTAGATGCATAAAGTGCATCGTGGATGTTTTGAATAAGCTTATCAACTTTGCCTGAGATTTTCGGTTTTGGCCCTTTAATAGCTTTTGAGGCAATGACTCGCTCTTCTTTTAAAGCACTGACACACCGAGCGTAAACAGCCTCGGAAATAAGAGTAACAGGCATAGCAAGTTCTTGGGAATTAATAACGGTCCATTTACCGGTACCTTTTTGGCCTGCAGCATCCAATATTTTTTCAACCATCGGTTGCCCGTCTGTATCTTTAAATCCAAGGATATCTCGGGTTATTTCAATTAAAAATGAATCCAATTCGCCTTTATTCCATTCTTCAAAAACCTTATGCATTTCATCGTAGGAAAGTCCCAAGCCTTTATGAAGAATGTCGTAGGCTTCGCAAATTAATTGCATGTCACCATACTCGATGCCGTTATGAACCATTTTTACATAATGGCCAGCACCCCCATCACCAACCCAGTCGCAGCAAGGTGTGCCATCTTCAACTTTAGCGGAGATGTCTTGGAGGATAGATTTGACATGAGGCCAAGCTAAGGGATTTCCACCCGGCATAATACTGGGGCCCCTTCGGGCTCCTTCTTCGCCACCTGAAACGCCGGTACCAATAAACAAAATTTCTCTTTCTTCAAGATATTTAACACGCCTTACCGTATCCCCAAAAAGCGAATTACCACCATCAATAATAATATCGCCTTTTTCAAGGTGAGGTAAAATTTGTTCGATAAAGTCATCTACAGCTTGACCAGCTTTTACCAGCATCATTACTCTTCTAGGTCTTTTGAGAAGTTTGCACATTTCTGCAATACTATGGGCGCCTACTACTTTAGTTCCCTTAGCTTCCTTGGCAAGAAATTCATCTACTTTTGAAACTGTTCGATTGTATACAACGACGGTGTAGCCGTGGTCGTTCATATTCAGAATTAGGTTCTGGCCCATTACGGCAAGTCCGATTAATGCAATGTCTCCTACAGGTTCTGAGTTATTCATAGTGTTTTCCAGTAGTTAGCCTTGATTGTTTCTCGTGTAAGCTTGTTTCTAGTGTAAGCATTGTCTTAGCAATGCCATTTCTAAATCAGTTACTTGTTGTTAATCTAGGCTAAATTAGGGTTATTGGCTAGGAAACAATGGTTTGAAATCAAGAAGTTTTTACTGGCAACTTGTCAAGATGATGAAATAATCCCTTTGATTCATTAATTATTGTTTTAAAAGGTATGATTATGAATGATAATTTTTTTCCCATGACAGTTCCACAAATCGATCCTGCGCCGGTATTTGAATTATTTCGAGGAAATTATGCTACAGAATTGCTAACCGCGTCGGTCGTCCATTTTAATATTTTTGAAGAAATCGGCCCAAATAGGATTGATGGGGAAATACTTCGCAATAAACTTGGGTTTCATAAGAGATCTTGGAATGTACTTCTCACTAGTTTAAAAGCTTTTGGATTAATTGAAGAAGAGGATCGGAAGATTTTTCTTACTGAACTTGCAAAAAATTCCCTATTGAAATCTGCCAAACATAGTATTGCTGCTTACATTGGTTTATCGGCCCAGGCCCCGGGTGTCATCGAAATGGTTAACCGATTAAAAACTGCAATCCCAATTCACTCAGATAAACCCGATGTAGGCGTAGCTTTTATTTTTCGTGAAGGCATTGATTCTGCAATGGATAAAACCGAAAGTGCAATGAATCTAACGCTTTCGCTTTCAGGTAGGGCCATGAATGTGGCACCCGTATTGGCACAAAAGTACCCCTTGACCAATAGTAATTTATTTCTTGATGTTGGTGCTGGCAGTGGGCTTTATTCCATTGCTTTTCTTGAAAAAAATCAGGCTCTAAACGCAATTCTTTGGGATGGCCCAGAAGTTTTGAAGGTGGCTCAGCAGTTTATTAAGCAAGCTGGCCTTTCTGATCGTTCTAATTGCTTATCAGGAAATATGTTTGCGGATCCGGTTCCGAAAAATGTTGATGTGATTTTGCTTTCAAATATCTTGCACGATTGGGATGAACCCGAATGTATTATCTTAATCAATAAATTAGCAAAGTCCCTTCCCAAGGGCGGTAAAATCCTTCTCCACGATGTCTTTCTTAACGATTCTCTCGATGGACCTTTAGAAATTGCCCTTTATTCTGCAGCCCTTTTTACTCTTACAGAGGGTAGGGCTTACAGTAAAAAAGAATACCAACTATGGTTTAATGCAGCAGGGATGACTCTTGTCGAGATCATCCCTACTTTAGCGCACTGTGGAGTTATGATTTTTAGAAAAGATTAATAACTTCTTCTAAACACCCATAACATTGTAACCGCAATCAACATAAAGAACATGCCCGGTGATTGCTGAAGCTAAGGGGCTACATAAAAATGCAGTAGCATTTCCTACTTCGTCTGCTTCAATAGCCCGTGGAAGTGGTGATTTACTCGAGGCGTGATCAATCATTTGGCCGATATCACCAATGGCTCTTGCCGCCCGAGAAGCATAGGGGCCAGCAGATATAATATTAACACGAATTTTCTTGGGGCCCAAGTTGCTTGCCAATTGCTTGGCATCAATTTGTAATGCTGATTTTGCAGTAGACATACCACCGCCATAATGAGGAACCACTCGGTCTCCGCCTAGGTAAGAAAGCCCTACTACGCTAGCCCCATCTGGCCTGTTTTCCATTAGCGGAAGTGCAGCCCTGCATAAGCCCGTAAGTGAATAGGCACTTACGCTTAATGCGGTAAGATAAGCCGAGCGAGAGGTATTGATAGCTGGGTTTTTAATTTCGGGGCTGAATGCAACTGCGTGTATCAGCATATCGATAGCTGTTTCATTCTGAGAAAGAGTATCGATCATACCCTTAATTGAAAAATCACCATGTTTGGCATATCTTTTGTCGCCTTTAGTTTTTTCATCCACATCATCCATCGTGTCAAATCCAACATCACACGGTAGGATCTTTTTTACTTTCATACTACCTTGAGAATAGGGCAAGATACGGCTTTCCGCATCTGTATCCCTTTCCATAATGCTTTCCACAATGGTTACAAGCCTTGGATGAACTGCGAAGTAAAGCGTAGCCCCAGCAGATTGTAAAGTTTTTGCAATATGCCACGCAAAACCTACATTATCTCCTACCCCAGTAACCAAAGCAACTTTACCTTTTAAATCGATCGGAATCATGAATGCTCCTGCAAGCTCGATGACATCTAAAGTAAGGATAAGTAACCGTGAGTTTTATTACCTAGGATTAGAACCAGCTTGGCGAACTTTATTGCTAAGCTCGTTCCTTCCAGAGGTTAGCTGAATCATTGCTTCTTCAGCTTCTATTCGAACCCTTGGATCTAGGTCAGCCTTTTTCTCACTAATTACTTCCAACACTTCTATACTATTGATTTTCATACGGGTTAGCGAGCGAATACATGCTGCTCTTACTAGCGGGGCAGGGTCTTCTTTAATTGCGGTTGTTAGCGCAATTATCGCAATAACCATAGAGTTACCCCTATATTTTGAAAGTTCACCTGCTGCAAATTCCCGTTGGGATGGCTGAAGGGCAGTTTTTAACATTTGGGCGTTTTCCAATAAAACTACCTCCGTTGTGGGGGCAGCGTAAATTGGTTGTCCATAAAACATTTGGGGTTGCCCACCATTAACAAAGCCTTGGTTGATTTCTAAACGGTTAGTTGCTTGCATTTGGCTGGGTTCAATTTTTTGAGTTGCGCCTTCACTTGGAATTGGAGGGTTAAACGCATTTTGCATTACAACCGTGGATTCAAAATCTGCCGGAACCGGCCTCTGGTTTTGTACATTTGTAAATGCGTTAGACATTCCTTGGGTAGGAGATTTTGCTATCACATTACCCATAAATTGATTATTTGGATAAAGCTGTGGGGCCTGTGGCGGGGTAATTAAATGCGCAGTTGGTATTGGACCCATCGGCCTTCCATTAGGAATGAAAGGAATTGTGTTAATTGGAGTAGCACCAGCAGCTATAACCGACCCATTGCCAGGCTGGATAGATTCAGTGGTGGCTTTATCTGCCGTGGTAGGAGATTTTGCAAGTAGGCCAAAAATTCTGCCAACGGCTTTTTCACTTACAATGGCTTTATCTGGTTTTTCAGTCATTTCAATTTCATTTTTTCTAACCAAAATCTTTTTTGAAGGTTTTAGTTCTGGTTTTTCAATGATGATTACCGTTTCATTTTTATTGGTAATCTGTGTGTTGGGTTTACTTTCAGCTTTTATTGTGGCCTTAGTTGTGGTCTTAGTTAAAGTAGAAACTTCAGCAATAGGTTTAGTTTTTGTTACTGGTTTAACAGATTCAATGGATAGGGTTTTGGGAGCGGTATTAAATGCAAGTTCCGCATTGGATTTAGGTTTATTGATACCCGGAGTGTAAGATTCAATCTCGATTTTTGCAGCTTCTTTTCCAATCGATTTTTCGGCTTTTTTAGCAATTTTTTGTTCTAATTTCGGAGTTACTATATCGAGGTCTTTAAAGGGATCTGGTTTAGATTTATCAGCATGAGGCAATTCAATCTCTTCGGATTTTTGAGAAGTTGTTTTTTGAGTTGTCGAAGAATTGTCAACTTGTCCCCAAGATTTGCGCCAATCTTGAATTTTTGCAGGTTCGATTTCTGATTTTGCAGGCAAAGCTTTTACAACATCTTGTACCCGGGTTGTAACTGGTACGGGGGTAATTGCTATTTTTGGTGAAGGAATAAGAGTCTTGGCTGAAGGAATTGGTTTTTCTACAGCTTTTAATTTTGGCATTTCTGCAATTGAAATAATTTTTTCTGGACCTTCGGTCGTGTTTAATAGTGACTTTTCTTGCTTCAAAATTACTACTTTTTCGCTTTCTTGATTAGTTTTCTTTAATCCGAATAGTATCTTGTTTTTTTCAGGTAAAACCACGGTTTTATCGGAGCCAGGTGCTGGAATAGTTATAAATTCAGAGGGCGTAGTTTGTACCGAACGAAGGTCTTTTTCTTCCTTAATAGTTGCTATTTCGATTTTTAATGGTTTAACATCTTTTTGGATTGCCGTTTGCATTGGAATGGATGCAGATTTGTTGACCGCAGTTTGGGCTTCTAATTTTTTTACAGGTGAAATATTTGAAAGTTGCACTTCTGAAAGTTGCACTTCTGGGGGTAATGGGGCTCCGCTTGGAGATTTGTCAGATTCCCGCCAATGGTAATTGGTTGTTAAACTTTTGTTTTGATCAAATTTAGTATCTTTTGTTTGAAAGTCCTTTTGCACAATGGTAATTTTGGCTTTATTATCGAGGGCTTCAACCAAGTAGCATTTTTCACCAATTTTACTTGTCCAGGCAAGAATGAGTTTACATTTTCTCGCAGGTTTTCCATCTTCAGTTACAGTTAGGATCCGGTCTTTTGGCTTTTCAATAACCGAGGTGTTTTCTGAAAATCCCAAGCAAATGGTTGTTCCAGTTAATGCTAAAATAAGGGAACTAAGCCATAATTTGCGTAACATAATCAAATCCTCCGGCATAAATACGATTATGCCAATAAATGTTTGAAGCACTTCTTAATTTATCGGTATTGCGGGGTATTAGCTTAAAGAGGAATTTAACGAAAACCCCGAATATTTGGGCAAATAGGAAAAATAAAAAAGCCTGATGGTTTTGACATCAGGCTTTTAGTTAAGTTGGGTGTGAAGGGAAAGGCTGTTTATTTTGCCCCACCCATTTCCCTGCGATAAAGAGGAAGATGTCTATAGTAAACTTCCATAGTTAAAAGGGCAAGGGAAGAAGACATAAGTCTGCCACCAGCGTCGGTATGGGCACCCACGGGGTCCCAAGAACCTGCTAACATAATTTTTTTGGCGTCGTTAGCAGGGGTTTGCTTGGCAATAAGAATATCTCGAACACCATTTTTGCGTTGGCCTCCAACTTCGGGGCCTAAGTTCCAGAAGTCCCAAGCTTCGCCGCCCATATGGTGCATAACTTGCGTGGCATAATAAATTTGATAAAGGTTGTAGCCAGCGGGGGTAACACCTGGGTGAATCTTTTTCATGATTTCCACGCCCTTTAAAAGGCCTGGATTTCTAGGGTTAACACCCATGTATTGCCTACAAAGCATGCCGATTGCGGTCATTGCGGGGCTTGCACTTGGGTCGGTGTAGCCATATCCGCCAGATTTTGGATCGTGAACAGCATCTAGATATTTTTCAACCATTTTGTATCGTTCAGTTGGAACTTTAAGCCCGGCCATTTGGCCACTTTTTAGAGCCATAGTGCACCAACCCGTAACCGAGGTATCTCCCGCCTGCTTAGGGCCATAGCGCCAGCCGCCGCCATCGTGTTGGGCATAAATTAAATAATCTAAAGCTTTCTGAGCAGAGATTTTGATGAGAGGGTCTGAAGTCATACCATAAGCTTCGCACATTGCGATGGTTGCTAATGGGTGAGAATAAAGGCCACCGCCATAGTTACCGTCTTTGCCTTGTTTTCGCATAAGGAAATTGATTCCGCCAAGGACGGTCTTGCTGTAATCTTCCTGAGATTTTTTGCCAGAAGGTTTTTGAGTAATACCCGCGGCAAGAAATGGAAGTAACCCAAATCCAGTACCCGCAATATCATTGTTTTGAGCTTTATCAGTATTACGGTACTTGATTAATTTGGAAGCCGGGTTGCCAATTGGGTGAGAACGATAATGGTCGCCATATTTATCAAGGGACCAATGGCCGTCATCTGCTTGATGCAAAGCGAAAAACTTAAGGCCACGAGCAACCGCAGCTTCTGAAAGTGCATTACCACCACCTTCATTTAAAAGTTTTTCTCGAGTAGCACCACTTCTGCCCGCGATACCACCAGGGGCATAGATACCGCCCATACCACCAAGTGATCCAATATTGCTACCCAATCCCGCAACATCCATTGCAGGGGCTCCACCAGTACCGCCACCGAAGCCGGGGGGAGGTGGAACATTGGAGGCCACGGTTTCTGGACTGTTGGGGATTCCTACTGTTTGTGATGGATCCTCGGGGCCGGGCACGCTGGTATCGTCTTTGCGATCAACATTGTATTGGGTCGGCACTTCGATGTCGTTGCCTATGTCTGTGACCGTAAGATCTGGTTCTGGTTCTGCTTCTTCAATTTTTGTAGGTTCATCAAGTTTTGCAGCTTGAATTGGAGCATTTTCAAATGGGATAAGCATAATTAAAAGAATTAATAAACCGTGCATAACCGCACTTACAACACCCGCACCCAAAGCCGTAATAATATTAGCAAATCCACTTTTGTCTTGCAGGTTATCCGAAAGTTCAACTTTACCTGCCTCGTGGCCGATGCCTGCAAAAACAGCATAGCCCATTGGGGATTTTGTTGCAGATGCTATAGGCTTAGAACCTTCAAGGGTAACTGAAATAATTTCAATTCCCTTATCGCTGGCGATGAGTTGAGCTGCTTTTTCTGTTGGCGCTACAATAATTGTTTCAACTGGTTTCCCAGTTGTTTTGTCTCGACCCTTAACGATATATTTTTGTGACATTGGAACAAACCTCCATTAGTAACTGTACAACTTAAATTATTTCACGAATGGTCAAGAAAATCAATCAAAATGCTTATAACTAGGAAAAGTTGAGTTTCTAGATGTATCTTCAGGTAAGTTAGACGGTAAAGATTGCTTTTGGTTCCCATTAATTTCGTTATAATCTTTAAAAAGTGGGTCAATTTCAAGATTACGATTTCTTAGCCTAGATTTTATTTTTCGATCTGATTTTAAAAACCACACAATTAATCCAATGATTCCGGACACAATAACTACAAGAAATACGACAAATACAGGTAAAAGGCCCGTAGCCCAGGCAGTGGTTTCGTCCGAATCGGTTGGCGCGCCTCTCGTAACTTTTAATGTTTTACCAATTAGAAGGGGGGTATCTTTCCAAGGGTTTTCACTTCCGGAGTTTGCAGTTTTGTAGCGGTACTTTTTGAAGAAATAACCTTGAAATTCAATCACATAGTCATTTTTTTCAAAGGGTTTAATATCTTCGGGAAGTTGAGTTAAAAGAATACAAATGGGGTTGGGGCCATAGATTTCTTGAAAAACCCAGCCCTCGTAAAGTTCGGCAACACCCAAAATCTGTAACGCTTGGGGTACATAAACTTTTCGAAGTCGTCTTAACCTTCCTTTAACTTCTACAACTTCACCCCGGTTGGCTTTTGGTTGGCTCATCAAATCTGCATAAGTAAGGTCTCTTCTGGCAGATTGGGTAAATGCCTCCGCAGCAGTTTGATAAGCCATCAAAACAAATTGGCAATAGGCGCTAGCCTCGAGGTCATCGACAACAGCGCCAGAGATTGGTTTTTCGTCTTTAATTCGCTCTAGCATTTCAATGGAAATAGGTCGAACCACTTCTGAATTCACCAAAGACCAAAAATCTTCTTCGTCTCCAATTTTAAGAATTGCAAGCGTTTCCATACCCGTGCTAGGGTGTCCAATTGGCATTAGCACCAAACCACAGGTTGCAAGTAACGACTTATCTCTTCTGGAGGTCAAAGGGATTGAGAAAGACCAAAAGTTGAACCCCGTATCATCTCCAGAAAGTAATGCGGACATTGTAATAACGGACCCAAAACCTTGAATTGAACCTACCCCTAAACATAACGAAGCTAGATAATTTGGGTCTGCCTGTACTATTTGAAATAAAGGTACGGTATCGATTTCTTGCGTATAGGTTTTTTCAGTATGACTTAGCAAAAGGGCAAGGACAATTAGTAAAGAATGTATGTTTTTTGTTACCAATTTCATGGCTAAGGCCTAGATAATTTAGTTTACTACGCTTATATTAAATCCCTGTGGTTCAACAAAGCTGACATTTTTAAAACCAGCTTTTCTACAAGTGTCTGCAACCATTACCACATTGGCCCATTTTAATTTGCTGCCCGGTTGAATCTTTACCACTTCTTTTTCGGTAGCAGTTTCGTTGGCAAGTTTAAGCTTGTCGAATAATTCTTTAAGGTCACCTACAATAACTGAACCTGAATTTTGTTTTATATGGATTTTTGCAATTTCGCCGCGGTTTACATCATCCGTAACTGCTTCTACAATAATTGTGACATCTGCTTCTATTTTAGGTGGGGCATCGGGGTCAGGTGGAGGGGGCGGAGTTTTCATTTCCTTGGCTTGTGCTTCATTTTCGGAAGGCAGGCTTAAATCAAATTGCCCTTCCATACCTGATGGGTTATAAGTGAAAATAAAGAAAGTAAGTAATTGAAATGCCATATCAAGCATTGGGGTGATTGGTAAAACGACTTCAGTGGAAGGTTCACCTTTTCTTCTTTTGCTCATGATTGAACTACACTTTTGGTAATTGCCCGGAGTTTAATTTGTCTGAAACCTTCAATTTTGCACATTTGCATAACGCGATAAACTTGATCGTAATCAGTAAGTCTGTGAGCCCGAAGTACAATAGTGGTTTTAACTTTACCGTCTTTATTGGTTCGTTTTAAGGTTGAGAATTGAGTTCTTAACCAGAACTTAAATTCACTAAACTTCATTGGTTCTTCGCCTAAAATAATAATGAATGGGTCGCCCTCTTTAAACTTATCTGTAAGCTTTTGTAGAGCATTTTGCCCTTTCGACTCGTAATCAGCCAAGATAAACGGCCTTACATTAACGAATAAAACATCAATTTCTGATTTATCCATAGGAATCGCAGACATAGATTCAGGTAGAACGATTTCTTCTGATACCTGATTGGTTACAAAATTAACGCACATCATAAAGAACATAAGCAATTGTAAAACCACATCCAATAACGGAGTGAGGTTTGGCTCCATATTGCCTTCGCTAGACCCCCCGTGACTCATTAGAATGAACCTCTGATTTGTTGTTTTAAGGAATTCTTCCTCCCCAACAATTGATCATAACAAAAGCTGGGTAAAGGAATCATCGTGCCGATAAAAGGGAACCGTATACCTTTTTATTTCGTTGCGATACTTGGGGATGAAACAGGGGCACCCGCGACAGGCGCAGGACCTGCTGCTTTTTTTGTACTATGGTACATCTGTGTTAATAAGTCGTCAGCAATTAAGCTTGTATCCATAGAGATTTTAATAAGCCGATTTCTATAAAAGGCGTGAAAGAAAATCGCAGGCACTGAAAGTCCGATACCTAATAGAGTTACCACAAGGGCGTGCGATATTCCGTCTGCTAATTTGTCCGGTCTTGGTGTTGAACCTGGTCGGCCTAATTCCATAAAACTTAAAATCATCCCAAACACAGTTCCAACAAGTCCAAGCATAGGCCCAAGTGTCCCAATCGTAGAAAGGTAAGTAATCGATTGCTCCTTGTCCGCCCTAATGCTATCAACCATATTCATTGCAGATTCGCGAGCATCTTCAACGCCGTATTGAAGGCGAGACATTCCCTGGCTCATAACCCGTCCAAGAAAAGAACCATCTTCCTTTGCCATATCGAAAGCTTGTTTGAACTGCCTTTTGTTAACTAGATCGGTAAATTCTTCGACAAATGCTGGAGGAATTGCTATTCCCATTCTTAATTCCATTGCAAGCAAACAAACTAAAGCAATGAGGGCAATTGATATGATCAAAATTACTGGACCAAACACCCAACCCGCAGATTTTAGAATATGCATAAAAAGACTAATATTAGCAGCAGGTTTGGCATCTCCGCCTTCATCTTTCTTTTCTACAGCAGGTGGTGCAGCATCCTGATAACCAAAGCTATAATTGTTCGTGCTGATTAAAAATCCGAATAAAATCAACAGCGTGGAAATTGGCCTAAGAATCTTTACAAGCATGGAAACAATCCCTTCTTTATGCGATGCCATAATTTCAATCCCCCTAACATTAAATAACAAATAAGATCAGTTAGAAGATAGGTTTACAAAAGTAGTTACGATTCCTCGTTTTGTTAAAACCAAAAAACATACTACCATCTGCTACAAACTATTACAAAACATTTCATATTTCTATTTCAATGCCGAATCAATGTCTTGTCAAGGAATTATCTCATAACTTTTGTCTAATTTTATCTAGGAAGTGCTGGAGGGTTTTTTTTAGCCCTTCAGATCGATCAATTTTTGGTTCCCAATCCAAAAGTTTTTTTGCCCTTGTGATATCTGGTTTCCTAATCTTAGGATCATCTTCAGGTAAAGGTTTAAAAATTATCTGGCTCTTACTCCCTGACAATTTAAGTATCTCATTAGCAAATTCAAGGATCGTCACCTCGCTTGGGTTTCCTAGATTTACGGGTTCGTGGAAGTCTTTAAATAGTAATTTGACTATTCCAGCAACTAAATCGTCAACATGACAAAAACTACGAGTCTGGGAACCATCGCCATAAACCGTGAGAGGGTCACCGCGTAAAGCTTGGCCCATAAAGTTGGGCAATACACGCCCATCATCAAGGCGCATACGATTCCCATAAGTGTTAAATATACGGATAATATGAGTGTTTATATCGTGATAACGATGGTAGGCCATTACCATTGCTTCAGAAAAACGCTTTGCTTCATCGTAGACGCCACGAATTCCTATGGGGTTTACATTACCCCAATAATCTTCTGATTGTGGGTGTCTTTCAGGGTCGCCATATACTTCGCTTGTGCTTGCAAGAAGATAAGCTGCGCCTTTTAGTTTTGCTAAGCCTAGGGTGTTGTGAGTTCCTAGGGAACCTACTTTCAAAGTTGGGATTGGATGTCTCAAGTAATCTACCGGGCTTGCCGGGGATGCAAAGTGCAAAATGTTGTCGATAGGGCCATCAATTTCCAGATGGTGAGAAATGTCGTGGCGGATGAAATTAAACTGCGAGTTATTTCTTAGGTGTTCGACATTGCCCAGACTTCCAGTGATAAGGTTGTCTACACAGATGACCTCGTGGCCCATTTCTAAAAATTTTTCGCAAAGGTGCGATCCTACGAATCCTGCACCACCAGTAATAAGCGTTCGCACAATGAAATCCTTTCGAGCCTTGAAAGAGGAATACTCTTTAAACATTCTTATCGTTTATAAGAATTACGCAGTTGGAACTAAATCGCCCCTATTCGGGTGGAATTTGGGAAAGACAGGATGATCAGAAAAAGATGAAAACTGCCTAAACAACCAAATTATGGGCAACTGCGTAAGTCCTAGTTTAAATCAATTTTATCAATTTTCAAACTTAGCCAAATAAGAATGATTTCTCTTTTTCTTATTTAAGCTAATATGTTATCTAATATGGTTATAAGTAATGGAAGAGGAGTTTTGATTATTCATTTTGTTTAATATTTATATTTGGGCAAATAGTTGATTCATTTATATTCTTAGGTGTAAATTTTATTTTTAACAAGGAGATGATCTTGGCTGCAAATCTTATTCGAACTTATACTGTTGTTCCTAGCCTTCCGCCTCGATTAAGTGCCCTTCATAAAATTGCTTTTAACCCTTGGTGGTGCTGGAATCATCAAGCAGTTGAACTTTTTCGAAGGATCAATCCAGATCAATTTGAATTGGTGGATCATAGCCCTGTTAGGCTTTTAAATCAACTTTCTCAGCAACAAACTGTTGAACTACTTTCAGATGAAGGTTTTCTTAATCATATGGATAGGGTCGAACAGGATTTTGACCGTTATCTTTCGGCTTCAACCTGGTATCAAGAGAATTACGGCAAAGAAAAAAATCGCTGCAAAATCGCTTATTTTAGTGCTGAATTTGGCATTCATGAAAGTATTCCCGTCTATTCCGGTGGGCTAGGGGTTCTTGCTGGCGATCATCTTAAAGCAGCTAGCGATATTGGTATTCCTCTTTACGGGGTTGGGTTGATGTATCGAGAAGGGTATTTCAGACAATATTTAAATGCAGATGGCTGGCAGCAAGAGCGATATCCGGAAAATGACTTCTTTGGATTGCCAGCTGTACAAGTCAATGATAAATCGGGCAAACCTCTTTTTGTTAAGGTTAATTTTCCAGGGCGAGATGTTCTGATAAAAGTTTGGCAAATTAATGTTGGTAGAATTCCTCTTCTTTTACTTGACACCAATGTTCCTGAAAATCAAGTCAATGACCGGGACATTACTCTAAGGCTTTATGGTGGTGATTCTGATAACCGCATCTGTCAAGAAATTGTTCTTGGAATGGGTGGAGCTAAGGTCCTCCACGCCTTAGGAGTTGATCCAACCGTTTTTCATATGAACGAAGGCCATAGCGCTTTTTCCGGTTTAGAGAGAATCCGTACTTTGATGGTCGAGAATAAACTAGATTTTAAAAAAGCGCGGGAAGCTGTATCTGGTGGCACCGTATTTACTACGCATACCCCCGTTCCCGCTGGTAATGACCGTTTTTCTCCGACCCAGATCGAGCATTATTTTCATGATTTGATCTCCTTTTTTGGTATGTCCAAGGCGGAATTTCTTGGCCTTGGTCGGGAAAATCCTGCCGATGATAATGAGCCCTTTTGTATGACCGTTCTTGCTATTAGGCTTGCAAATGTAAGCAACGGTGTTAGCAAGTTGCACGGCGATGTTTCTCGCAATATGTGGAAAAATATCTGGAACGGACTTCACGACAATGAAGTTCCTATCACCTCTATCACCAACGGCGTTCATACCAGTACTTGGGTTTCTCCAGATTTAGTTCAACTTTATGATCGATATCTAGGTGCCGGGTGGGGCACTAAACCTAATGATGATAATTTGTGGAAAAGAATTGTTTCGATTCCAGATGCGGAACTTTGGCGCACCCACGAACGACGACGAGAACGACTAGTTTCTTTTGCTCGCAGAAGGCTTAAGCTCCAATTGAAAAATAGGGGTGCAACTCCTTCTGAAATTACTAAGGCCGATGAAATTCTTGACCCGGAGGCGTTGACTATTGGCTTTGCTAGAAGGTTTGCTACTTACAAGCGTGGTGCCCTTATTTTTAAGCATATAGATCGGCTTGCTGCTTTGGTTAACAACAAAGAAAGGCCTGTTCAAATCCTCTTCGCAGGTAAAGCACATCCTCAAGACCACGGTGGTAAGGAATTAATTGCTGAAATTCTTCATATGACAAAGCGTTCCGAATTTAAACATAGAGTTGTTTTCCTTGAAGATTACGAAATGAATGTCGCTCGGTACTTGGTTCAAGGCGTGGATGTTTGGCTTAATAATCCAAGACGACCTCTCGAAGCTTCGGGAACTAGTGGTATGAAGGTTGCTGTTAACGGTGGACTAAACCTAAGTATTCTTGATGGTTGGTGGTGCGAAGGTTTCAACGGCCAAAATGGCTGGGCCATTGGGGCTGGCGAAGAGTATACAGACCTCGAATATCAAGATGAAGTTGAAAGTAGAGCCATTTATGATCTCCTCGAGCAGGAAATCGTCCCTCTCTTTTATAATCGTGGAACCGACGGTTTGCCCCGAGGGTGGATCAATATGATGAAAAACGCAATTAGCACCTTAGCTCCTGTTTTCAGTACTTCACGAATGGTCGCTGAATATACCAAAGTTTGCTACTGGCCCAGTTCTGAAAGATTTATCAAGCTATCCAAGGATAACTTTGTTGGGGCTCATAATCTTGCAACTTGGAGGCACCGTGTTAATGAGCAATGGCAACACCTTAGCGTTCACGAGGTGGATAACTCTCAGGCCAATTTGCACAAAGTCGGCACCAAGTTTCTTGTCCGGGCCAAGGTTCATATTGGTAACCTTACTCCTGATGATGTTGATGTTCAGATCTATTATGGCGCTATGGATTCAGAATGGGCGATTAACAAAATTTGTATTTCTTCTATGAAGCCCGAGAAGAATGAAAATAACAACTGGAATTATTCTGGAGAGGTGGAATGTAATTCCAGTGGTCAATTTGGCTATAAAATCCGAATCCTTCCTAAGAACCCAGACCTTGCTAACCAACTTGAACCCGGTTTGATTCTTTGGAGTTAATTAAATATCGCGCCTTGCAAACCAGACCATACCAATGCTCGATATTCCTAACGATATTCCTAGCGTCCAGATATACAGGCGACCCAATGCCTGTATGTCATACTCTCCTTTTACCATATACGGTAATGCCTGAAGTGTGACTTCGGGGGATAAGTGAACGCTTGGAAAATAACTTAAGCCTAGTGTTACTCCATAAAGTAATACCCACACGGTAACAATTCCTAGGGCGGTACTGTTAAGAATTGCACTCACCGTTACACAACAAGTAACTACCGTGAAAAGTAAGGCACATATTGCTGCTAAAGCGATCAGACAACCTTTGAATGACAAATCCTCGTGAAGGAAAAAAATGCAGCCAACAATGGTGATGGTTCCCAACAGTAAGAAAGTACCCAATACTGTGGTAAGCCTAGCGTGCCATTTACCCATAAAATATTGATATCTGCTGATACCTCGGCTAAGGACAGAATCAGCAAGAGTTCCTCGTTCCGAAGAAATACAACCCGTGGTTAGTACAACGACTAAAGTCATACTACCTAAGATGGTCCAGCGAAGGGATTGCAAGAAAAAAAGAGAGCCATGTTGAATAATGCCTGCTTCTTTATAAACCCCAAAGCGGTAGGTAAAAAAGCCTGCGAGGACTAGAATGGAAGCTAGTAACCATAGTCGGTAGACCCAAGTGTTAACGGTTTGTTGCATATCGGACTGAAAAACAGCCCAATAGGGTAGCCATTTCTGGTATTGTTCAGTTTTAGCAGTACCCGAGTTCATCGATAAAAGTTCCTATGAAAATTCTTTGGGAAATCAGGCTGCCTGCTGCTTATAGATTCTTGCGAATCCTCTGGACTCTTCCTGTTCAACAAGGTCTAAAAATGCCTCTTCGGTTTGTTGGCCAATACTTTTAATTCCAAGCAAGTTGATTTTACTGTCAGTTAAAGTCATAAAAAGATTGGCCAGTGCGGTGGTGGTAACTACATCATCGTTAAGGTAGATTTCCAGTTTTTTTTGTTTAACTTGAACAGATTTAAATTCGCTAAGTGTGCGAATAATTTGAACTGCTTTGGTAATAGACTTTTGGTCGCCTTCCAAATCAAGTTCAAAGTGGTTTCTGCGCATACGGCCTTTTAAATCTTGAAGCGAGCCATAAAAAATAAGCTGGCCATGGCTTAGTACTGCTGCGTGATCGCAAACTTCATCAATGTCGCTTAAATTATGCGATGAAACAATTAGAGTTTTTTCTTTGCTGAGGGATTTAATTAGTTCCAGCATACTTCTTCTAGCTTCTGGATCGAGTCCGTGGGTAGGTTCATCCCAAATTAACAAATCGGGTTCATTGATCAAACTTGCAGCTACCGCAAGGCGTGCGATCATACCGCTCGAAAAACCAGAAATGGGAGTTCCAGATGCACCTAGTAAATCGACTGCCCTAATTAAGGAGGCAAGCCTAGGTTTTCGTACATCTTGAGGCAGGCCAAATAATCTTGCCATATAATCAAGATAGGTTATTGGTGTCATTCCTTTTGGAAATTGCGGGTTGGTTGGGATGTAACCAATTTTTCTCCGCAGGTCTGCAGAATTTGGAGTCATATTTTTACCAAAGACATTTACCCAACCTGCGGTCGGTCGGTGTAAACCAATGATAAGTCTAAGCAGTGTAGTTTTACCTGCCCCGTTAGAACCAAGCAATCCAAGCACCGTGCCGCGTTCTATACGCAGACTTACATCGTTGAGCGCGATCTGTTTGTTTTGGTAGATCTTGGTCAACTTGTAGGTTTCTACGACCAGATTGTCTGACTGGTCTGCCGGCACGAGACCTCCTCCTGAGGTTAAAAAAACCGACTCGAAAACGAGCGGAGTATAAGTAACCCTTATGAATCTTCCTATAGCAATAACAAATATACTATCGGCAGGAATTAGCATTATGACTCTTTAATCAATCACGCCAGTTTGTCTATTTTGATAAACTGTAACGATTACGCATGTTCTAAGAGGTTTAATTCGTGGGCTTGGGGTTTGCAAAATGTGATAATTTGGTTATGAGGCTTACTACAGTGGCTCTAAAGAAACCAAGTGAGTTGATAAAATTATGCGAAAAATTGCGATACTAAATCAAAAAGGTGGGGTAGGAAAGACAACTACTGCTGTAAATTTGGCAGCGGCTTTGGCTGGAATGGGTAAAAAGGTTTGTCTTATCGACCTAGACCCCCAAGCTCACGCCAGTGCCCACTTAGGTATTAACCTTGGTGTTTCTTCCATTTATGAAGTCCTTTTGCAATCCTTACCTATCGAGCAAGCCCGCATTATTGTGAGTGAAAATCTTTCTTTGGTGCCCTCCCATATTAACCTTGCTGCTTCAGAAATTGAACTAGCTGGAGTTGTTGGCAGGGAATTGCTCTTACGTGATGCCTTAGACAACGATAAAGATAAATTCGATTATTGCATTATTGATTGTGCTCCTTCTCTTGGGATTTTAAGTTTAAATGCCTTGGCCTGTGTTGATGAAGTTTTGATCCCTTTACAACCTCATTATTTTGCATTGCACGGCTTGGGGAAACTATTTGAAACCACTGGTTTAGTTTCTCGCAGATTGAATTCATCTTTGAAAGTTTTGGGCGTGGTGGTAACGATGTACGAGTCGAACACGAAATTAGGGCAGGAAGTCGTTTCAGATCTTGAAGTATTTCTTGAGAAGAGTCGGGGTTTAAATGTGCCTTGGTCTAAGGCAAGGGTTTTTGCAACAAGAATAAGGCGTAATATCAAGCTTGCAGAGTGCCCAAGTTATGGAAAATCTATTTTTTCTTATGCACCAGGTTGTAATGGTGCTGAAGACTATATGAAGTTTGCTCACGAAATGGAATTAGATCACCCCACCATTTACTCTGGCAAAGTGCGTGTTAACGATAGAACTGGCGAAGTGTTTGTTGATAAAGTTTCAGAAGAATCGATGGTGTAAGAACTTCAAAAAGTTTTAAATTAGTTAAATGCAATGGGGTGGAATTAATGCTCGAGATTTCTGTAGCTAGAATAAAAAAAACTTCTGTTTTTACTAACAAATTTATTGTTCAAATCGGAAAATCTGTACTTGCAAAAGAAGGCGTTAAATCGGCTTCCATTAGCGTTGCTTTGCTTGATGATAAAGCAATTCATAGCGCTAATAAAAAGTTTTTAAACCACGATGAACCTACGGATGTAATTACTTTCCCCTTTGAAGGCGATAAGAAAATTCTAAGTGGCGAAATCCTTATCGGGGTCGAAGTTGCTCGCAGGCACGCCAAGCTTGCAAGGCACTCTCTTGAAAATGAATTAACACTTTATTTCATTCACGGGTTGCTTCACCTGTGTGGATTTGATGATATCGATCCTGTAGCAAGGAAGAAGATTCGCAAAAGAGAACGCTTTCATCTTGCAAGGCTTGGGCTGCCAGATATTGCCCCTCTGCACTAAATTTTGAGGTTTTTTTGTCTCTCGAAAAAACAGAAGCTTTGGTTTTGCGCACAATTGATTGGAGTGAAACCAGTCGCATTGCAATTCTTTGGTCAAAAGAATTTGGAAAAATACGAGTTTTGGCAAAGGGGGGAAGAAGGCTTAAGTCTTCATTTGAGAATGCACTTGACTTACTTACACATTGCAGTATTGTCCTCCTCCGTAAGAGTTCGGGTTCCTTAGATCTCCTTACTGAGGCTCAAATAATACATCGGTTTAATGGTTTAAGGAAAGATTTAAATGCTTTGCATGCTTCTTATTATCTAGCAGAATTGTTAGCGGAGTGGACCGAAGATTATGATCCTCATCCTGTGATTTTTGATGAAGCTTTAAATTGTTTGAAAGTATGGAATGACTTGGGTGAAAACGAAAAATTGATGACAAAAGATAAAATACAGGCAAGCCTTTCTGCGGTTCTTGTTCGATTTGAGTTGATATTACTTTTAGAGCTTGGCTTTCGGCCTGAATTGAAATTTTGTACGGAGTGTAGTGGTGAAATTAATGAGCTTGAGTCTTTTTTTAGTCCTGCAGGAGGCGGTGTAAAATGTCGAACTTGTTCTCTCGAAGACAGGACTTCTTTCAAAATTTCAAGCGAAAGTTTGCAATCATTAATTGTTTTTCAAACGGTTTCGAGCAAAGAACTTCCCCTAGTTTCAATTCTTGTTCGGAAAGAGCACAGAAAAATTCTAGGCCGTTACATCACTTATCTGTTGGGCAGGCGTCCCAAGTTGCTGACTTATCTGGAGGCTGGATGCATTTGATTCGCTTTACAAACTCAATTTTTGCAGCAAATAAAATTATTCCCCAATTAGCTTCTTTAATATTCTCTGGGCTGCTATTCCTTTCTTCTTCAGGTTGTGTCACTGATGGTTTGCCTGTGATTGGATTACCAATAGCCCCGCCACCTCCTAAGGAAAGTTATGTCCTTGGTTCGGATGGAGTTGTTCTGAGTCAACCAATCGACCCTTCAAGCCAAGAAGGCAAGTTGGCAGGGGCGAAAGAGCTTTTTAGAAATAAAGAATACAGCAAAGCTGAAAAAATATTCCATAGGCTTGCTGATGATAAAAAAAATCCCCAAGTTGCAGAAGAGGGTACTTACTACGAAGCCGAATGTTTGAGACTCCAAGGACATTACCCCAAAGCTGCTGATACTTATGTAAAATTACTCAAAAATTTTGAACGAACAGCTTTCAGAGAACAAGCGGTTCAGCATATGTATGACATCGCAAACTACTGGCTTGATGATACACGCGATCAAATGAGGGAAGCCCGCGAAGTCCGTGAAGGAAAACGCTGGTTTGTTTCTCCAAGATTTCTTAGCTTTGACAAAACAAAACCTTTGATCGATCGCGAAGGTCGCGCTATTGAAAAGCTAGAACAAGTTCGGTGGAACGATATAAGTGGTCCTTTAGCAGATAAAGCTCTTTTCTTAGCAGGAAGTGTTAAGTTTTTTAATGAAGATTATCGCGAAGCTGATCATTACTTTTCTCAGTTGGTGGAGCGCCATTCTAATAGCGAACTTGCTCCTCAAGCAGTTGAACTTGCAATTATTTCAAAGCATATGAGTACCGGTGGATCGGATTACGATGGTAGAAAAGTTGCAGAAGCCAGGCAGATGGTTCACTCTGCACTTCAAAACTTCCCTGTGCTTGCTGAAAAGAAAAAAGATTTTCTCTCGCGACAACTTGTTGGCATTACTTTTCAACAAGCAGAAAAAGATTTCAAAATGGCAGAATTCTATAAGCGCACCGGGCACCCAGGGTCGGCTTATTTCTATTATGAATTAGTTAAGCGTAGGTATCCAAATACCAAATTCGCGGAAGATTCTGCTAATCGGATGGCTGAACTTAAGGTTAAAGCCGAGATAGAACATGGTTACTTGCCCGGTGGACCTGACCGCCCATTAGAACAACCATTAGTTCCAGAAATTGGACCGGTTCCTAAGCAGATTGATAAATCGGTGGAGGAAGGACCAACACCTTTGCCTACACAACAAGGGGTACCCCCTCATCCCGATGCTAAACCAGCAAAGGATGCTAAACCTTCTCAATTGCCTAAAACCTTGAATTAATGAGACTACTAATGAACAAAACCTACCCGAGATATAAGTTGAAGTCTGTGCTAATGGCTTTTTTTGCAAGCATAATAGGTTTTGTTTGCCCTGCTTGTATGCAAGATGGTCATATGAAAATCTTGAATTACACTACAAAGCCTAATTTTGATTCAAACATTCGTACGGTTCGGGTTCCTTTGTTTAAAAATAATACTTTTACTCCGGGTGGTGGGGTTGGCCAAAGTCTTGAAAATGAACTTACACTGGCTATTATTAGAGAAATTGAATCCAAAACTCCCTACAAAGTCGTTAACGGAAATAGTCAGGCTGATACCGAACTTTCTGGTACCATAGTTTATTATTCCAAGAATATCATCAACCGAAATCAGTTAAATGAAATTCGGGAAGCAGAAACCAACCTTGGAGTTGAGGTTGTTTGGAAAGATCTTCGAACTGGCGAGGTCCTTTCGAGGCCTAAAAAAGATAATAACAAAGCTACCCCTGTTGCCCTTGGTGGCGATCCTAATGTTCCTATTAACAGTGCGCCTATTTTGGTTACTTCTCTTACAAGTTTTATTCCAGAACTAGGTCAGTCAATTACCTCTGCTAGAAAATGTAATGTTGATATTCTCGCAACTCAAATTGTCGCTATGATGGAGACTCCTTGGTGATAGGAGTCTTATAAATGCTTTGGAAAGTTGCAGGAAAATCGTTTGACTTATCTGTTCGTCCATTAGTAATGGGCATTCTCAATGTAACACCGGATAGTTTTTCGGATGGCGGAGAACACCTAGGAGTCATTACTGCTGTTGATCACGCTCTTAAAATGGAAGATCAAGGCGCAGATATCATTGATATTGGTGGTGAGTCTACCCGTCCTGGATCTTTGCCCGTTTCATCTGAAGAAGAGAAGAAAAGGATTCTTCCGGTTTTAGAAAAGCTTTCGGGGCGAGTTAAAGCCTTAATTTCCGTCGATACTACAAAAAGCCTAGTTGCCAGTGCGGCGATAGATCTAGGCGCAACTATTATTAACGATATAAGTGCTTTAACTTTTGATCCCGCAATGATGGAACTTGCTGCAAAAAAAAACTGTGCTTGGATCATTATGCACATTAAAGGTACACCTGCTAATATGCAGCAGAATCCGATCTATGCCGATGTTGTATCTGAGGTTGCTGAGTTTTTGAGCCTCCGTTATCACCAAATGGTTGGGGTGGGGGTTGACCCCTTTTCCATTGCGATTGATCCGGGGATAGGCTTTGGGAAAACTTACGATCATAACTTAGAATTGTTGACAGGTTTTGATGTGTTTAAAAAGATGTGCTTGCCTATTTGTTTAGGAGTTTCTCGAAAAAAATTCCTCCAAACTCTTCTAGGACGAAAGGTTGAGGAAAGGCTTGCGGGAACTCTAGCTGTTTTGTCTTACTCATTGCTAAATGATACCGCACAGATTTTTAGGGTTCACGATGTTGTTCAAGCTCGGGATTTAATGACGACGATCAATGCCTTGCTATCTTTTAAAGCGAAGCACCTGTTGGGTTCCTGATTTTTTGGAGTTGCTTAAGCTTGTATGAAAGAATTCTTCACACTTGGGAAGTGCTCGACACTCGAGCCATAGTACAAATTGCAATTCTTGCAGTTGCTATTTTCTTTTTACTACAGTTCCTCGGTCGAAGCCGAGGGATGGGGGTTGTTCGTGCTTTTGGTCTTCTAGTGGTTGGTATGTTTTTATCAGCACAAATTCTTGTAAGTATTTTTGATTTGACTGTGGTTGGTCGTGTATTGGATTATCTTTTGGCTACGATGCTTCTTGCCCTTATAGTTATTTTTCAGCCCGAGTTAAGAAGGGGCCTAATGTGGCTTGGAAAGTATGGAGTTGTAAAGGCTATCACTTCTTCCTCCGAACATCCGATTGCGGTTAAACTCTCGGATGCTGCGGAGATACTTTCGGGGCAATTTGTTGGCGCATTGGTTGCGATAGAACGCGGAGTTCCCCTCACTGTTTTTGCTGAAACAGGTACTTTGCTAGATGCTGAGATAACTCCAATATTAATTCGCACCATCTTTCAAAAACAAAGCCCACTTCACGATGGTGCGGTGATTATTAGCGGGGGCCGAATTGTTGCTGCTGGATGCCAGTTGCCTTTATCTCCGCTTGAAATAAGTGCAAAAAATCTTTCTGGTATGAGGCATAGGGCAGCTTTAGGAACGAGTGAAGAAACGGATGCCATTTTACTCGTTGTTAGCGAAGAAACTGGACGCATTTCCTTGGCTTTCTCCGGACAACTTGAAGCAGTACCTAGAGAAAATCTTTCTCGCAGACTCGCTGAACTTTTAGATTCAAATTCCTCTTACAATAATGTCTTTGCAGCTAATCATTCAAAGCTTGATGATGTTGCTTGAGCAATTACGGGGGGTACCTTGATCATTACATTTCCTGCAAGTTGGCTTAAGTTTAGGTGGGTTGATCGATTTAGCTCTCTTGCTGTCGCCTTTGCATTGGCGTTTATGGCTTGGTTGTATGGTAGTAACCGAGATCAAGAGATTCTTGATAATGTTTCTATCCCAGTTACAATTTTTCTGAGTCCGGGGCAGGTCGAACACTTTTCTCTAGAAGTGGTTTCAAATATTAAAGTTTCGGTTTCCTTTTCAGGTTCACCTCTAAAGGTTCGTGAGCTAAGAAGGTCATTGGAGCGTGAAGAATTGGTTTCGAAAACTGAATACAGGGTTACAGAAGATCGCATAAATGAAATAAAATTTGGAGATACTGTAGTTGTTTCTGAAACCGACATCCAAGTGCCTCAGGGTATAAGGGTAAGAATGGTGGAGGGTAAAAACAAAATTCCTGTCACGGTTTACCTTTTAGGAGAAAAAAGAATTCCCGTGAAGTTTGAAAGTGGAATGGAAGGCTCGATTACATCTCAAATTGTCATCGAACCCCCTTCGGTTTTGGTAAGGGGGCCTTTAGAAATACTGGAAAGAACAAAAACTATTTCAACTCATTTGCCTGCAATTTATTTTAATCCAGTGGCCTATCAAAATAATGGCGCACAACCATTGCGCATTTCGGTGGTAGATCAACTTGAAGGCAAAACCGTGCAGGTGACTCCTTCCAAGGTTTCAGTAAAGGCTGTTTCCGAATCTAAAAAGATTTATGACCTTTCAGATATTCCCATTCGTTTTCTTTGCCCATCGAATTTTGCTTTTAGGCCAAGATTTACTGACGAAAGGTCTGCAAAACTAGATGTTAAAATTCAGGGACCAGTTTTAAATGACCTCCCTAAAGTTATCGCTTATATCGACCTAACTGGCAGGCCGGGCGCCCCCGGCCTTAATGTTGAATCTGTAAAATTGCAGCTTCCTAAGGAATTTTCATTGTTAGATGAAATAATTAGAGAAAGAACCATAGAATTACTACCATTAGAAGTCATTAAGAAAACTACAGGCACTTCTGGTGGTGCGGTAGATTAATATAGAATGCGGGATTGTTCAATGGATTATAAAAATTATGCCCAAGAAGTTGCTTTAAAAGCTAAAAAAGTTGCGTCACAACTTGCTTGTTTGAATACTCAAATCAAAAATGACTGGCTCTTTGCAACAGCTTTTAGGCTTAGACACTCCTCTGATGTAATTGTTAAAGCTAATCTGTTAGATCTTTCCAATGCTGAAGAATTTGGTTTAAACGACGCTCAAGTAGACCGTTTAACTCTTACCTCTAAACGAATTGCATCTATGGCTGATGCTTTGTTAGAAGTGGCGGCCCTTAAAGATCCTATCGGGCAGGTTTTAGAGGGCGGTAATCGACCAAATGGCATCCAAGTCTTGAAGGTTGGCGTTCCTTTTGGCGTTCTGTTTTTTATCTATGAATCTCGCCCTAATGTCACTACCGATGCAGCAGCTCTTAGCTTGAAAAGTGGTAATGCAATTATTCTTCGAGGCGGCAAAGAGGCCTTAAATACTAATAAAATTCTAGTTTCGATTCTTCAAGAAGAACTCGTAAAAGCTAGGCTTCCCGTTGATGCAGTTCAACTTATTCAAACATCCGACAAAGAGATTGTTGGCGAATTACTGCAAAAAAGTAATCTTATTGATCTTGTGATTCCAAGGGGAGGCAAGGAATTAATCCGGCGGGTTGCAAAAGAAGCGACTATGCCAGTGATGAAGCATTTTGATGGTAATTGTCATATTTATATTGAAAAAACCGCAGATTTGGCAATGGCTGTAAAAATTCTCGTTAATTCAAAATGTCAAAGGCCAGGTGTTTGCAATGCGGTTGAAAGTCTTTTAATTGATAGTCAAATTGCATCTGTCGCCTTGCCTTTAATTTATAAAGCATTGGTGGAAAATGGTGTTGAAGTGCGCGCTTGTAGCGCAAGTTGCCTTATTTTGCCCCACCTTAAATTAGCTACTGACCAAGATTATTCTGAAGAATTTCTCGACCTTGTGATTTCTCTTAAAATTGTTGAAAATATTGACCACGCCATTAAGCATATTAATGAATATGGTTCTAGTCATACGGATGTGATTATCACTTCCAATCTACACGCTTCCGAACAATTTGTGAGAGAAATCGATTCCGCTGCTGTTATTGTAAATGCTAGTTCTAGATTTAACGATGGAGGTCAATTAGGGCTTGGTGCTGAAATCGGTATCAGTACCGATAAATACCATGCCCGCGGACCGTGCGGATTAAATGAACTTACTTCTTATAAATATGTTATCATAGGTACTGGTCAGGTAAGATCTGATTAACCTTTTTTGTTTTGGCTTAAAGGATCACCGGTGGTTATATGAACCCATTGATCATTATGACCGTTTTATTTATTATTGTCGCAGTTCTTTTTTTTCTAATTATGAATTTTCGTGGCGACGGAACTATCCAAAAAATAAATGGGCTTTCACCTGTTTCTAGGCAACATCTTGAAATCTATCAAGGTCGAGATATTCCAGATTGGATTCTTGAAAAAACTAAAGTTAAAATTCAAAAATACTTAGATAATGGAATGATCGTAAAAGTTGAATCTATGCTTTGCCCAGGTTTGGATTATGTAATCGTTGTTCGTTCCCTTTTAGAAATGGGTACTAAACGAACTTTAAATATTCTAGAAAAATCTTTTGGCAAAACCCATTCGAAAGATCCCCTTGAAGATTTTTGGTATGCAATTGATGTTGTCAATGCGCTTCGTCAGGTTAATCGAGATGATTTATTGCCCCAAGCGATTCGCTATTTATGTGAGCATCGTGAAATGCCTATTGCACCATTATTTGCTGCAGAGATTGTAAGTTTTGAAACATTTCCCGATTTATTTAAATCTGCTTCCCCAGAGGAAAGAAATCTGGCAGTGGTGGCTCTTTCATTGGCAATGGATGGTCTACAAACTGGAATTTCCCTTGAAGTTTTCGTAGAAGCAAAAATTGGTAGCCTTTATGAAATCATTTGGGATGATCGAATTAAATTCAACTGTCCGACATTAGTGGTTCTGTTTCAAAACGGACTTAGATTTTTAAGACGCTATCACGGAATGAATGAGATTTTGGAAAAGGAATTACAAAGCCCAGAAGACTTCCGTTGGCAGATTTCCCGCCTTGATAACTTGGAAAATTCTATCAAGCTTTATCTCTCTAATGCTAAAGCAGCAATTTTTAATATCCTAGAAAAGTCTTCTTGGAAAGATCACCCTGAAATTTTACGGGCTCTTTACTCATTGAAATGTCCACCACCTTTGGCAGCTTGGGTTTGGCTTGCTGATCCTGGTTACCCTTATAAATCTTTTGTCTGGGATTTGTTTGCATTCGAAAAACAAAATCAGGGGCACGCTATTGTTAATACTTTTAAATCTTCTTTGCGCTTTAAAAGTTCTGGTTGGTTTTATTTTAATTCTAAAAGTAAGAACCGCGAAAAAGTTGCCTTGGCTAAATGCCTACGACACCACCCCTCCTTAGATTCTGAAAATTATCTTTTAGAACTCTTATCCTCGGCAGACACCGCCGTCAAACTCGAAGCTTTAACTAGCTTAGGCTGGTGGGAACCCGTAAATCGAGAGCAAGTTCTTAAAACTTTTCGGGTAATGAAATCCGATTCTAAATTAGAAATAAGTTTTGCTGCTACTGCTGCTTTGGCAAGGTTGGGCGAGCGTAAATCACTCCAGTGGCTCAGAAATAACCTCTTTAGCGATGATCCCATTAGTGTTCACCAAACTATTCACACCATAGCAACTCAGGGGATTTCTTTGCTTTGGCCTGAATTAGACCAACTTGCCGATTCTGCTGTGCTTGATGTTGCGGTTCACGCTCGTGAGGCTCTTGCTCACTTAAGCGAAGATCTTTAACCTTCCTGACTTTTAATTTTAAGAAAACAACTGGGGTAGAGCGTTAATATCGTTACACCTGTTTTATCTGATTTTATTTGTACGGAAATATTCAAATTTAATTCAAGTTTTGAACCATCCGTTATCTAGGATGCAGATTTTTGTTGTAAGTTTTAACAATCAGATTTCACAAGTCAGTCTTTTTTGTGGGGTTGTTATGAAAAACTATTCGAAGCTGGTTTTTACATTCACCTTGTTAATCATCTTAATTGGATTAACCTCTGGTTGTCAAAGTGTAAAACATTCTAATTTAAGTTCAAAAGATCCAAACATTGGAGACCCCCTGTTGGTTTCACAAAAGTCGGGGTCCTCAGCATTTTCAAATGTCGCATCAGGCGAAAACAAATAAGCTTATTTGGTAATAGGTGTGAATAACAAGAAGCTAGAATCATGGCCTGTTATCAAAGTTTTTTCATCGGGTGAAAAAGCAATACAGTAGGCACCAAATAATTTCAGCTTTTTATTAAAAGTGGACTTCCCATCAGCTAGATTCCAGATATTTACATAGCCGCCATATCCACTGGTGGCAAGAGACTTAGTATCTTTGGATAGTGCAAGGCCATAAAGGTCATCGGGTGTTGGGCCCATTTTTTTTGTTTCCGCGCCGGTCTGAATATTCCAAACTCGCACAAATCTATCTTGGCCTATAGATGCTAAGGTATTGTTGTCGGTAAAAGTAATCCCTGTGATGGCGGCGGTTGGCCCTTTCAAAGATTTTGTTTCTTTTTGTGCTGCAACATCCCAAATTTTTATAGTCATATCTGCGCTTGCGGAAGCAAGGTTTTTTCCATCAGGAGAAAAAGCAACGCTGTAAACTGAATTGGTATGGGATCCAAGGGTTTTAAGTTCTTTGCCATCTCCAAGATTCCAGAGTTTGACAGATTTATCAGAACTACAAGAAGCTAGTATTTTACCATCTGGGCTTACTACAAAACCGTCCACAATTCCTGTGTGGCCCTTCAGTTCTTTAGTCATTTTACCATCTGCGATATTCCAAAGTTTGATGGTAGTATCAAGGCTCGAAGAATAAAGGGTATTTCCATCTTTGCTAAAACTGACTAAATAAACTGGCCCAGTATGTCCGGAAATAGTTTTGAGTTCTTTTCCCGATGCAAAATCCCAAAGTTTGATGTTGTTATCAAAGCCAGCCGTTGCGAGGGTTTTTCCGTCTGGGCTTAAGCAGATTGAATAAACCAGAGCATTATGAGCCTTGATTTCTTCTGGAGGGAAAGCAACAGCTATGCTGATGCCAAAAGATAACAGTAAAGTTAAAGCAAAAACATTGCGAAGATTCATATTTGATACCTGATTTCTAGGGCTGATAAAAAATCCAGATTAAAACCTCGGGTGGGGACTCCGGCAGCAAAACCTCGCCGAAGTGTATTTTCTGTTGAAAGCCTTTGGCACCACAAATTGCAACAAATAATCCATACCCTTTTTTAGAACCTATACCACTTAACCTAAAACATCGAAAGGGACGCACATGAACTATTGTATTAGTGATCTTACTACTAATATAAAGGTTTCTTGCCTGAATGCACCAAGAAACTTAACAGATTATTTCAGGATTTTGAGAATAAATTTTAACGGTAAGAGCAAATGGTTTATTGTTGGGGATATAAATGGCATCTTCGATTGATTTATTAAGAATAATTGCAATAAAAAATAAAGTAATTATCTAAAGCTTTTGCCCCTTTTATGTTTCTCTGATTTAATTTATATCATTAAACAATGGTATAAGTGGTTTTCAAATAAAAATTACTTCAGAGGTTGAGAAGATTAATAAAGCAGGTAATATGATGAGGCATTTAAGTAACATAAGGAATGTATTATGAAAATTGGCAAGTATTCTATTATTGGTCCTTTAGGAAACGGTGCTCAAAGTGCCATTCTTCAAATTCGTATGAATGATTCGGGTGATAATTATGCACTCAAAGTTGTTTCACTTGAATCTGCGGAAGACCTTAAATTTAAAGAGCAAGCCGAGCACGAGTTTAAAGTCGCTCAGATGTTTGATCACCCTAACCTGATTAAAATACTTGCGTTAGAACCTGTTAAGGATTGGTTGTTTAGATTGAAAAAACTGCATATGCTTGTTGAATATGTCGATGGCAAAACTATCGACGAAGTGCCTAGGCTATCCACCGTTCGCATCATTCAAGTTTTTGAACAGGTTGCCTCGGCATTAATACATATGCATAAAAATGGCGTGTTTCACGCTGATATTAAACCAAATAATATTATGCTGGGGAAAAATGGTAAAGTTAAAGTGATTGATTATGGACTTTCTTGGATTCAGGACGAACCTAAAGACCGTATTCAAGGTACCCCTGAATATATGGCCCCAGAACAGGCCAAGCATAAAATGGTCAATGAAAGAACCGACATCTATTCCTTAGGTGCTGCTATGTATAAAATTATTACTAGTAGACTTCCCCCTCCTGCTTTAAATGAAGAAAATAAACCTATTGAATTAAAGACTTGGCAAAAAAGCTTCAAGCCTGTTGAAACTATTATTCCTTCGATTGATAAAACTTTGGCTTCCCTTGTCAACCGTTGTCTTTCTTTTCAAGCTACCTCCCGTCCGGAGCGAATGAGTGAAGTGCAGGGGGCACTTGATAAATTAGCAGAAGATTTATTGAAAAACCCTAATGACGGTCTTGAGGGAATGGAGTGGTAATAATTTTTCAATGTTTGTTTCTGAATAAGGCAACTTTATAGGTACGCTGATTTATGAGCAAACATTGGAACTTAGAACATTCAATCCGAGTTAGAAAAGGAGATTTATTTAAACTGATAATTTGTGATTGTGGTTATTTAGGCGAGCAGAAGAAAAAGCTTGGTTTAATTCTTGAGGCTATTTCCTCATTGTTTATTATGGATTTTGTTAAAACGCACGAGAAGTTGAAAAAAGTTTATTGTATTTTTGACCCTGATTCTGACCATTATACATTTAAAAAGAAGTTGCCAAATCTCACCTCGGATGCCCTTTCCGAAACCGAAGAAAATTGTCGTTTAGAAACCCTTGAAAATGGTTTTATAGAGTTACTTGAACACGCTAACTTTAAAAGATTCACGATGGATACCGTTGATTCGTGGATTAACAAAACAGAAAGTTTTTGGGGCCTTAAAGTAGAAATAAAACAAACTGATTTTGATCGTTTAGTTATGTACTATCGGGGAGAAACCTTTATTTCTAGAAAGGTTCGTAAATGGTGGAAACCTTGGATTAGAACTACAACCCAAGTTTCAGCTTTATCTCGCCTTGCAATTCTTGTGAAAATGAAAAGAAAAAAAGTGGGGCAAGATTTTTTTAACGCCAAGCAAGTTTTTTTAAAACTTTATAAAGATATTCCAAAAACTGAAATTACTATGATGTTTCCCGGGGCGAAAGTAAGACTGACTCCACTCGATCAAAGTATGATTGGTTATCCTATTCTGACAGGAATGGGTTTCATTGTTTACAACATATTATCCGTATTTATGAAAGTTGGTTTTGTTGCGATCTTAGGTCTTACAACTTGGCCCCTTGCTATTGCCTTTGGGGGGTATGGGTACCGAAGTTACTACACCTATGTCTCTAAAAGGCAAAACTATGACTTGCAAATGACCAAAAATCTTTGCTTTCAAAATCTTGATAGCAATGCTGGCGTTATTACCTGCCTGCTTGACGAGGCCGAAGAACAGGAAAGTCGAGAAGCAATGCTGGGTTATTATTGCTTACTTAAATATGCACCATCTGAAGGTTGGACCAGTCACCAGTTGGATGATTATGTAGAGCTATTTTTCAGTGAGCATTTTGAAAAAAAAATTGATTTTGAAATCGATGATTGTTTAGATAAACTACGTCACCTTGGTTTGATCGAGGAATATAATGGTTTAGTTAAAGCGATTTGTTTGGATGATGCATTTCAAAAATTGCAATTGAAATGGTCTGCTAGGTTTTTAGAACAGAATGCTTTTGGTAGCGATTTATAATAATTAAGAAAAGAAGGCAGATTGTGAATTCCCAAGGAAAAAATGTTGATGCTTGGATTTCGGATCGGATGTCTCTTATCGAGTCTTCTGGAATTAGAAAGGTTTTTGAGCTAGCTCGTTCAATCAAGGATCCGATTAATTTAAGTATCGGCCAGCCCGATTTCGATGTCCCAATACCTGTTAAGAATGCTGCCAAACAAGCGATAGATTCTGGTAAAAACTCTTACACGGTGACTCAGGGAATAACCGAACTTCGGCAGAAATTACTGACAGCCGTGGAATCTAAATTCCCTGGGTCTAATCGTGACTTGGTTATAACTAGTGGCACCAGTGGTGCTCTTGTGCTTACCTTATGTTGCGTCGTAAATCCGGGGGATGAAGTAATCATTTTTGATCCTTTTTTTGTGATGTACCCTAATCTTGTTTCGCTTGCGGGGGGAACATCTGTTTTTATTGACACTTATCCAGATTTTGAAATTGATTTAACTAAAGTTGAAAAAGCTATTACTAAAAAAACTAAAGTTATCCTTTTTAATAATCCTGCTAATCCAACTGGAAAAATTTATAGCCAAGACACCGTTCTAGGATTGGCACACCTTGCTACTAAATACGGTATTCTTTTAGTATCCGATGAAATCTATAGCGCTTTTCATTACGATGGCGTTCTTCAAACTCCTGCTACTTATAATAATAATGTGCTTGTTCTTGATGGCTTTAGTAAATCCTATGGTATGACTGGTTGGCGTATGGGGTACGCTCACGGGCCAGAAAGGTTGATTCAAGAAATGATCAAGTTACAACAATTCACCTTTGTTTGTGCACCTAGTATGGTTCAATATGCGGGTGTTGCTGCCCTTGACCAAGATATGTCTTCCTTCTTGCAGGAATATAAATTAAAACGCGATTTTCTTCTTAACGGGATAAAAGATTACTATGATGTTCCGCAAGCTGGTGGGGCTTTTTATTTGTTTCCTAAAGCTCCGTTAGGAAATAGTACTGCTTTTGTTGAAAAAGCGATTCAATTAAGCTTATTAATTATACCGGGTAAAACTTTTAGCGCACTTGATACTAATTTTAGAATTAGTTTCGCTGCTAAACAAGAAACTTTGCAGCGTGGGGTTAATGTCCTCCAGAAACTTGCACAAGAATTTAAATCCTAAAATTTCTGTTCTTTCAAGAGATCTGTTGACATAGACTGGCATAAGCCGTCAGAATGAAGAAATGGTTAAATTTCCCTCAATGATGTGACAGCTATGAACTCGAAAGGAATTTGGACTATGGTCAGGCTATTAACTAAATTTTTGTTTACAGGTTTATTTGTTTTAGCTTTTACTTCGCTTATTTCTGCTGCAGAAACAAAGCGAAATGTTTACGCAGTGGTTGTGGGGGTTAGCAAATACAAAGATGTTCAAATTAAGGAAAAGCCTAAAGCTGAAGCGGATGCTAAAGCTTTGTTCACTTTGCTTGCGGATAGCAAAATTCTTGGCTTAAATAAAGATAACGGTAAACTTTTGCTAGGAGATAATTCTAAAGCTGGTCCATTTGCTGGGTTAAGTTCTGAAGCCACCAAGGACAATATTCTCGATGCTATAAAATGGCTCTCTTCCAAAGCAACTGCTGATGATCTCGTCATTTTTAGCTTTTTTGGTGAAGGTGGCCCCCTTGGGGATAGCGGCGACCGAAGATGCTATTTTGCGAGTGATTCTACTTTTCAAGGCCGTGATAAAAACGCAATTGCTTCTAGTGATCTTGCAGATGCTTTTAAAAATATAAAAGCTGGAAAGTTCTGTTCGTTCATCGATATTAATTTTAAAGGATTTCAGGCTCAGGGTAAAGCTGTTGCAGAAGCTTCTCTAGGTACTAACCCTTATCAAGAATTTCTGGGCGACGATGCTTCCGAAGATCATATGCCCATTGAAGGCAGGGTTGTATTCCTTGCAAATAATGGGTTGAATCCATCTATCGAAGCAGAAGAAAATGGTGCTTTCACCAAAGCTTTGCTTGAAGGCTTAAAGGGTGCTGCTGATAAGGAAGGCTATGAACCCGATGGAGTTGTTACCGTAGATGAGTTAGCAGAATTTCTTGATAAGAAAATGCCAGACTTAACAAAGCAATATGGTAAGACCAAAGAAGAGAAAAACCAGTTGCATTGGGTGCTTGGTGGTAGAACGAATCATTATGTATTGACTAATAACCCAGTGGAGTTTGAAAAAGCTAAGGTAAGACTTGAAAAATTTGAAAAGCTTGCATCTGACAATAAGATTCCAGAGGAACTTGATACAGAGGGAAAGCAATTACTTAAAAAAATGCCTCGTCTAGAATCTCAAAGAAGTCTTCGAAAAGAATACCAAGCTTTTGCCGATGGTAAAATTGACTTTACTGCTTTTGAATCTAAAAGAAAAGAAATTCTGGAGCAAACGAAACTTCCTAAGGCTAAAGCTGATGCTTTTGCTAAAAAAGTTCAGCAAGCGATAGAAGTGATTCGTAAAGGTTATGTTAAAGAAGTGAATGCGGGTGATATGACTGCTTGGGCAGTAAAAGGCTTGTTCCGTAGGGTTGAAGAAAAGATTCCCGAAGCTATTTCTGCTAAATTAAAGAATCCTAAAGATTTAAAAGAAACAGATATTTTAAAGGTTCTTGCGGACGCTAGGATGCATTTGGGAAAACGAGAAGACCTTGATAATGGGAAAGATGTTGATATAACTTTGCAGCGGATGTTAGTTAATCTTGACCCATATACCACTTACATCGACTCCGAAACTAAAGCTAATTTTGATCGGGATGTGCAAGGTAATTTTACTGGTATTGGTGTTCAGATTCGAAAGGATTCTGTCACTGAGATGCTTTTAGTAGTGACCCCTATTAAAAATAGCCCAGCTTATAAAGCGGGTGTGATGGCGGGCGATCTTATTACCACGGTTATCCGCGAAGTTGATAGCGAAGGTAAAACTCTTCCTGCACCCGAAGTTATTTCAACTAAAGGAATGCAACTCTCCGATGCTGTTAAAAAAATTCTTGGCAAGCCCAACACTAAAGTTAAAATTGTTGTTCAGCGAGAAGGGTCCGATAAACCTATTGAATTTGAAATTAGCAGGGGCCGTGTTGAGGTTGAAACAGTTCTTGGGTTTAAACGCAAGGAAGGCGATGATTGGGATTTTATGATTGATCCTAAATCTAAGATTGGCTACATACGACTTACTAGCTTTTCTAGAAATTCCGCTCGTGACCTTGTTAAAGTTATGCGCGAACTGGTTACCAAGGAAGTCAAAGGTTTTATTCTAGACCTCAGATTTAACCCTGGTGGGTTGCTTGATAGCGCTGTTGATATTTCTGACCTCTTTATCGGTGATGGTTTGATCGTTAGTATCCGGCCTAGACAAGGTCGTGAGCAAAAATATACTGGTGTACTTGATGGTAGCTTACTTGATTTTCCTATGGCTTGTCTGGTAAACGGTGGAAGTGCTAGCGGTAGCGAAATTGTTTCTGCGGCTCTCCAAGATCATCATCGTGCCATTATTATTGGGGAACGTAGCTACGGCAAAGGAAGTGTTCAAAATATTCAGGCTTTCGGTGATGGGGAACTTAAGCTTACTATTGCTTCCTTTTGGAGGCCCAGTGGTAAAAATCTTAATAAATCTAGCACTGGGGGCAAAGATGAGGACGAATGGGGCGTTAAGCCTGACCTCGAAATTAAATTATCTCGTAAAGATCGCGATGATTTGATCGACTACCAGCGCGACATTGAAGTTATTCAAAGAAAAGATAAGCCCACCCAACCCACGGTTAAAGATTTCAAAGACCGTCAACTTGACGAAGCTATCAAGTACATCAAGAGTTTATTAACCACGGTTAGTGGTGAATCTACAAAAAAAGCAGGTTAGATTTAAACTCTAAGGTTTAATCCATCTTTAACGAGAAAGCGTGATGATCCTATAAAGATTTATCACGCTTTTTCTTTATTTGCTTGTCTGATTTGCCGACATCAACTTTCTGTTGCATATTCTTATTGTTGCAGTTGATGAATCTGTTTCAACCTTGAGAAGTTTAGAACAATATTTAAGTAGGGCTAAATCATGAAGATTAAAATTATGGGTGTTTCTTTGTTAATTGCTGGCATCTTGGGCTTAGAAGGCTGCAATTGGGGGACTGGTAATAATGGGTTACTCAGAGGTGGATTTAATAAAAAAAATGACCAGTCAGTTTCTGAAACTTTAAATTCTGGTGAAGTTATTGTGCAACAAGGAACACCTTATGTTGAAGAAGGTGCAACTTATGTGATTGGTCAACCAACAACCCCGGTTACTCCGGGAATTACAAGCCAACCTCAAACAGTTCCACCCCCGTTAAATCCCCAAAATACTTTGCCATTAAGCCCAACACCAAACAACAACCCCGCTCCTAAGCTTGTTCCACAAGCTCAGCCAACGCCTGCAAGCCCGACTTCCAGAATAATTAATTAGTTTGTAAGCTAAAGCTTTATTTTAAATTATAAATCAACCAACTTATTTTGAAATAAGTTGGTTGAAGGCATTTGATAAAAGCAAAGCGGTGTCAGGTCCTAAGCTATTGATTTCACCGTAGGGCGCAGTCTTTTTTCCGTAGGCAAAGGGTGGTTTTTCGTCCCATTGCTTTTTTGGAAGAATATATCCGATCTCATCATTTGCAAGTCCAATTACGGTTTTATAGGGAATATTCCAGTTTTTAAACCATTCTACTTCAGTTTTTGCATCTTGATAATCAGCTTCCTTCTCCGGAATTTTTGCAACCTTTCCTAAAAGAAGCTCGGGGTAAATTTCGCCAGGAATACAGCCTATCCCTAACTGGCCTAAAGTGATTACGCTTAACTCAGTTTTTACCGCAGGGTGTTTGGGAGCACGCTTATTCAATTCGGGCAATAGATTTTCCGTTTCATTCCATTCCACCATTTCTCGTTTAAGAACCCCTATTTGTTTGGCAAGCCGGTAAAGGGGGTTATCCACCGGTAAGAGGATATCTCTTTTGCGAATGACGATGGGAGAGAGGGAAATAGGCTTGGCTTCTTGAAGAGATTTGAGGCAAGCTAAGGCAAGAAGTTCGCCATACTTTGCCGTTTTTTCATAAGTGCCGTCATTTAATTCCTCACCTTTGGAATTTTTAATGGAAACTTTAAGTGAGGTCATTAAACCACCAACTGCACCTGAAAATACGATTGCGGGTGAGTTTGTTTTCTTTTCGATTTCATTAATGGTGTATCCCACGAAATCCGAACTTATTTTTTTATTAACGCTTCCTAGGGTTTCGGGATGACTGTGCCAGAAAAGCACAAACCCTAGAGGCATTGATGAATTAGGATTTTTAAACCTCAAGGTAAGGAGTTCATCCATTTTAACTTGTGGATCTCTGCCATCGTGTAACAGTTCAGGGATTGATACTTTAGCGATATCAACCTTGCAAGGGTTTAGGTTTTGTGCAGCATTTTTAATAGCGCTAACAGTTTTTTTTATAAGCAAAACCATATATTCTGGATCAATCCCAGAGGTAAATGGCGATTGCCCCCAAAGTCCTAAGGTATCGGGTCCTTCGTGGGAATGAGTGCAGGAAATCATAACATTTTCAAAATCTTTTAGCTCTTTTCTGATTTCATCCACCTGATCTTTAAAAAGTCCGATTAAATCTGCGCAAGCAAAAGCATATTTTTTACCTTTAGAACTTAAAACCATTACTCTAATAAAAATGGGATCATGCACCCCTTGGGCAGTTCGGTTATGGCCAAACCCAGCAATATAAACAGGTTTTTTGCCAATTTCAGGGGTTATATCTGCCTTAGAAAATCCTACTTCTAAATCTTCTGTTTCATATTTAAGTGCTTGAGATTTATTAGGCGGCAGAAATGTCAATAATCCTGCAATTAATAAAAACAGCACTTTAATTTTCATTATCACACCTTAAAATTTTCGGGAACTTCAGTTAAAATTATTTTACACTATCTTTATTTCATAGTTTCATCCACTTTGCAAAGGTTTACCTTGTTACTGGAACTAGACAAAGAATAAGATGAATTATTCAGTTGATTGTTTTAAGTAATAAAAGCATAGGGCGAGGATTGCCAATGTCGATTCAATTACGATTTCTACAAGTTTTTGTTTTGTGTTGTTTTTTTGAATCCGTACATGGGTTTCAAGAAAATAAACAAGTTCAAATCAAAAAATGGATTGAAGAACTTGGAGATGGGGATTTCAAGACAAGAGAGAATGCGCATAAAAATTTATGGAAAGCGGGTGCGGAGGCCGAAGAACTTCTTAAAGCCGCTTTAAAAGCGGATGATGCCGAAATAAAAAAACGCTCGTTGGAACTCCTCGAAAAATTTAAATGGGGTATTTATCAGGATACACCCATTGCTATTATTGATCAGATTAATTCCTATCAGGCAGGTAATGTACAAGACAAAGAAAAATCAATTGCCAAATTAATTGAAATGGGTGAAGGTGGTATAAAATCTGCAATCAAAATTATCAGTGCGGAAGATCAGGAAGATGTAAAAAACACGGTCCTTACCTTTGTTTCTAAAGCGCTTTCGAAAGTGATCCCTTATTTAGTTGAAAAAGATGATTATAAGTTTTTAGATCAGATTCTCCAGATGATGGTGGAGAACCGATCTGAGGGTGCTTTTTCCCACTTTGTAGTTTATTCAGTCCTATCCTATTCCTCAGATAAAATGATTCAAACCCTTTCCACTGTTAAAAATCCGAAGATCAATGCCGAACTAAAAAATGAATTACTTGCTTATTTATATAGGAGTAAAGGCGATAGCACTGGGGCTCTTAACTTTGCTCGTGATTCTAAAAACCCCGAGCTTTACACACAGGTTGGGCTTGAAGCTTCCAAATGGAAGATGGTTCTTGAAACGGATCATTTCCCTGACGATTTATTGTTAGGAAAATTGGGTTATAAGATTGCTATGCATAGGCTTAGTAACGATAAAATAAAATTCGATCAAGCATTTAAAGAGTTACTTGAAATAGGGGAAGAATTATCCGGCAAAGGCAAAGATGTTATTGAATCTACAGAGCAACTATTTCAAGCGTCAAAAATTGCGTTACTTAATTATAAACTTTCCGAAGGTTTAGATTTATTGTTGAAAAATAAAAAGCGCATAAATATTGCTGAGATTTATGCTAGTAGGTTTGAATTCGATAAAATTCAAACTTTGATTGATGATGCAAAAAAAATTAACTCAAAAGATGTTCCTTCGCTTGAAATTTATCAAGCCAAAATTCTTTACGGGTTGGGACAAAAAGATAAAGCTTTAAAAACCCTCGATTCTTATAGCAAAATTATAGGAGAAGAAGGCGGGGGAGATTGGCCTTTAAAACTTGTTCAATCTTGGATGATGCTTAAGAAAAAAGATCGGGCGCTTGATGATGTCTCTAGGTATCTTGAAAAAGTTGCTCATCGCGAAGCTTCTGGCCGAATGCTTAACAAGATATTTGGAGATGATTCAGAATATTATGACCCGCTATTTCGGTTTTTCTTCAAGAAAAATCCTGCCGAGTCTGCAAAAGGGGTTATCTCAAAACTTAATGGCTTGCACGATAAAGAAAATGATTCAAATTCCGTTGCTAAATTAACTGAGAATGTTTTGGAGTATGCTTCTACCGTTACTGTAGAAGAAAGTGTTGGCCTAAGAAATTCTGTCAGTTTCTTACTTAATAAATATGGACTTGAACAGAATTTAAAGGATTTGGCTTCTAAGTTTAATACGGAACCTATCCTTATGCACTTAGGGGATCTTTACGCAGATAAAAAAGAATGGATGAAAGCTCGAGATGCTTACATAAATGCTTGGGGAAAAGATAAGGCAAAACCTCTACCAGCATATTTGGTAGGCACAATGGAAGGGAAATTGAGCAATCAAAAGGAATCCCTTAAATGGAAAAAATTGGCCACTTGGATTCCTTTGGGGAATGAACAGGCTAGGCTCGAATTTGCTTACGCTTTGGGTAAAAAGAATTTTCTTGATGATGCCCTCTTGGAATTTGATTTGATTTCTAAAACTGGTGAACCTGGTTCTTATAGTGTTGGTGCTTCAACTAGGGCCTTAGCCGCTATGTTAATAGAAAAAAAGAAATATGAAAAAGCTGCGGATGGTTATGAGTTAGCAATGATGCGCTGTATGACTCCTTTTGTATCTTTTACTCAAAGCCAAGCTTATGTGACGGTGCCTTCTTTGATTTCAAGATTAAGGTGTAGATCTGCAATCGAAAAGGGTGAATTCGAAGCCGCTGCAGGTTTTGCAAATCAGGCATTTGATCTTCAACCTGGGGAAGTTGAATTACCAATTCTGGTATACCAATCTTTAGTAATGAAGGGGCAAAAATCTCTTGCGGATAAGATTTTTCAGTCAGCAAAATCTTCAATTCAAAAGGTTTGTGTTCAATATCCTGATTGTTCTTGGGTTCACAACTCTGGGGCCTGGCTTTGTGCTTGTTGTAAGAATGATTTGGATTGGGGCTTAAAGTTAGCACAAATTGCAGTCAACTTAGATTCTAAAAGCGCTGCTCATTTAGATACACTTGCGGAGGTTTTGTTTCAGTTGAATCGAAAAAATGAAGCTCTCCAAGCGCAAGCAAAAGCGGTCGAACTCGAACCTAATAAGATTTATTATAAAAAGCAATTTAAACGAATTGAAAATGGCGATCCTGATGTGGATAGGCCTGAAGAAAACGATGACTGATTTTATGACCCAAAATAAATCTGATTTTTCTTGGAATATAACTTTCAGTTCTTTGCAGGACCTTCTAGATTTTGGTGTTCAATTTGGGCTTTACTTAGATTCCGGTCTTGTCCTTGCTTTAAACGGTGATCTTGGAAGTGGTAAAACAACTTTAATCCGCTCACTTTGTCAGGGGTTAGGTTGTTCCTCTTTAGAATTTGTCACTAGCCCTACTTTTGTTCTTATGCAGGAATATCAGGGGCGTTTTTCGATCAATCATCTTGATGTCTATCGCTTGAATAATGCAACTCAATTTGTCGATTTTGGAGGAATGGAATTATTCAATGGGGATGGCATTGTACTAATAGAATGGGCCGAAAAAATTAAATGTTGTCTCCCTAAGCAAAGGATTGAAATAACGCTTAAAGTTGTAGGGGAAAATGAAAGAAGAGTAAGCGTATCATTTTCTGGGGGTTTAATTTTACCTGCCCTGTCGGCCTATCTTGACAAGCTTGCCTTTACTTCTTAAAGACATTTCCTTGGTTTTATTGACAAATCACTAACACACAAGTTAAATTAACAATTATTAAATACCGTAATTATTAAGCAGGTGTTTGAAAAGGAGTTTTAACCCAAATGCATTTCCTAGATATAGACATTTTTTCTGAGGTTTTGAAGCTTTCTACAATTACACTATTGGCGATTTTATTATGTGGTTTGCTGTTATGGAGTGCGGGATATCTAACCCATAAGTTTTGGGTGGTATTTTTAACAACCGCAGGTGCTGGGGTTTTGGGATTTGATAAAGGCCCTGAATTTGGAATTCACGGAATTTTTGCTGCACTTTTGTTTGGTATTTCTGCTGGCATTCTTGCTCTTTCTGTTATTCGTGTTGTTGTTTTCGCCCTCGGTGGCTGTACCGGACTTATTATTGGAAATATCTTTATTCCTGCTGGCGATGCTTGGTTGGCTTGTTCTTTGATTGGTGGAATTACTGCAATTTTACTTTATCCTTTTTGGTTTACCGCTTTTTCGAGTTTGCTTGGTACCCTTGCTTCTGCTTATAGTTTGATTGCTTTGTTAGACCGGCTTAAGTTTATTGATGCCACTACTTCTGTGGATAAACAGGCTGGCTTTGTTGATGTTATTTGCCTTGGATTTGTTGTAATAGGTACTGTTATTCAGTATTTTCTTACTAGATACTTTCGTAAAAGGCGATGGCGACAATTGCAAGAAGATGAGAGAATTAAATATCAACACGAAGGACTAGGCTATTCTGTAACAGGGACTTGGTTCAAGAATCCTTGGCGGAATGCAAGTTAATTTATTTAAAAGGGTTTTATGTTTTTAAGAACTGTTTTACTTGTTGCAGCTTTGTTTTTTTCGGCAAACTTATATGCTCAAAACAACAATGCTAATCCCCCAACTCCTGCACAAAATGAAGTTGGGGGGAAAACATATACTAATAACTTGTTTGCAGGGGTGTTCGCTTTTCTTTCTTTTGTTGGTGTTTTAGTTGTTATTTGTATGCCAGTCCGTAAAAATTAGTTTAAGTGTTATTGCTCGTTTAAAACTTTGCATTTAACATTGGTTTTGGAGTTTTAAATATGGCTAAGATACATATTTCTATTTTCTTCTATCGCTAACCAATTGCTGGTGAAGATATTATTCGCAAAGAAAACAAGCAATTATTTTTGACTCAAGGTGACTCACTTAACGACTTATTTTATGCTGCTAACAAAGTCCGTAGGCATTATCATTGTAATAAGGTCACTTTTTGTTGTACTCTTCCTACTAAGTTTGGAATTTGCAGCTAAGGTTGTAATTTCTGTGCTCAAAGTTCTCATTATTATGCAGACACTACTGCCTACCCGTTGATGAATGGCGATGGTATCGAAAAAGATTGCGAAAGCGCAAGAGATAATGAAATAAGTGTTTTAGTATTTTAAATAATCGCAGAGGGCCTAATGAAAAAAATGGCCTATAATTACCTTAGACTTTTATTCGATGAATAAGTTTGATAGCATTTGCGATTGTGCAACAATTGCAACTTTGTTCGAAGATCAAGTTAAAGATTATAAGAATGCTGGTATTCGCAGAATTATTCATAACCTAGAAACTTCTAAAGAGTTTTATCCCAAAATTGTTACCATACATTTTTGGAAAGGCCGGGGCGATACTGTCAGACTTGCTCAGAAGGTTGGCCTAGAGGATTAATGCGGTTGTATTTTTGGTATGGGCGAGAGTGTAGACGATCGTGTTAGCATAGAATTTAGTCAGAAGGAACTTAACCCTAATGTGGTTTCATTAAGTTTTATAATTCTAGTAGGTGGTATCCCGTTGGAAAATGAACCCAAACTGAAGCCGATGGAAATATTGAAAATTATTGGTGTAATGTGTTTGATTTTGCCGAAGCAAGATTTGTCAGGCGCTGGAAGCAGGGGGAAAATTCTTCGCAACTTCCTGAGCTTTATCTTATATTTTGGTGGTACTATTTGCCTTATTGGGTGTTACGTTTCTACCAACGGTTGAGCTTTTAACGAAGATTCTCAGATGATTGAAGACCTTGAATTAGAATGGCAAAATAACTAGATTAGCAATTTTGATTTAATTATTCCAGAATCACAAAGTACGCCACACTCAATGGGTTTACTTTTTCAACTTCCCTTTTTACCTGTTTAATTATTGGATTGGTTGATAAATTGTCAATTTCTGATGACCAACCTGCAGTTCATTTAGATTGGGTCCAACTTGAGTTGGATCGGATTGCTTTTAATGGATTAACAAGATTTAGGCGGGCCTTAAAATTTTCCCCCAATGGTTCAATACTTTATCGGGGTAAAAATCTTGTCAACTTCTCCTCCAACGATTATTTAGGACTTTCTCAGCATCCCAATATTATTAAATCTGCTTGTAAAGCTATTAAAGCTTTTGGCGCTGGTGCAACTGCTTCCCCTCTAGTTTCTGGCTACACTCGATTACATAGGTCTTTTGAAAAAGAACTTGCATTATGGGAAGGTTTAGATGATTCCATTGTCTTCCCTAGCGGATACAGTGCCAACTTGGGAACCATTACTGCCCTAGTTCACCCGAAGGATCTTATTCTTTCTGATTCACTTAACCACGCAAGTATCATTGATGCTTGTAGGCTTTCTCATTGTACTTCTCGGTTTTATAGGCATAACAATTTAGATCATCTTCAAGAACTGATTGCATTAAATAGAGAAAAATACCGAAACCTTTGGATTGTTTCTGATTCTCTCTTTAGTATGGACGGAGATTTTGCTCTTGTTAAACAACTATATGATGTCGCACTCAAAAATGATGCGATGCTAATACTTGATGAAGCACATGCAACTGGGGTAATAGGAAATTTCGCAAGGGGATTAACTGACCTCCTCCCTGAAGGAATTGATTGGCAAGATCGCATCGTAAAATTAGGCACTTTAAGTAAGGCTTTTGGATCGCAGGGCGGATTTGTCTGTGCTAAGAAGCAAATAATCAATCTAATTAAAAATAAAGCAAGGCCCTATATTTTTTCAACCGCTCTTTCTCCAGCTGCAGTAGCTGCTGCACGGGCTTCGCTTAAATTAATTTCAAAAGATAAAAATAGAACTGAATTGATTCAACATTTATCTGCTTACTTAAGGTCTAAGCTTTTAGAACTTAACATTAATATCGGTGCTTCTGAAAGTCAAATTATTCCAATTATAATTGGGGATGCATCAAAGACACTTCGCTTATCTAAGAACTTGATTAAAAGAGGTTTTTTCGTTCCAGCTATTAGGCCGCCTTCTGTTCCTAAAAATACATCAAGGCTTCGTATTTCACTAAATGCAAATCATAATGTTGAAGTATTGAACGATTTTATATCAAATTTGAAATTAGCCTTAACCGAGACTTAAGCGTTTTTTGGATATTCGTCAGGAAGGTCGTTATTTTGCACGATTTCTTCACCGTTTATTTTTACCGAGTCTGAATTACAATTGGCGATTCTTTCGGCTTCATCTTTGCTGCTTATCTGAATCGTACAACCGTTTTGATTTATATTTGCAGCAGGTTCTCCTTTACCTGAAGAAACCTGAACTTTGAATGGAAGGTTTGCAATACTCAAATGGTCGTTTGACCGCAAAGTTGCCCTACGCACTCGTTGCCCATTAACTCGGGTGCCATTGGTGCTTCCCAGATCCCTAACAAGAAGCGTATCTTCAGTTTTAACCAAAACACAGTGAAATTTTGAAACGGATTTATGATCTAGGCGTAAGTCGCAATCATCCTTCCGGCCTACTACCGTAACCTCTCTCACAAGTTCGATAGGATTTCCACCTTCAAGTGGCACCAAGCGAATGCGCATAAATATGCTTACCTAAATGGAAAAGGAGGTAATTTAATTACTTATGATAGAATACCAAAATTCTTGCACCTGAAACGATTTATTAAGCAAATGTGACTAAATGGCTAATGAATTAATCATTACTTTCGTTAAAGCTGGATTCACTGTAGGAAGTTAAAGCCCGATTTATCTAAAAGTTACTAAACCGATTAGGTGAGTTTTTGAGCTGCTATTAGAAATCCGTGTGACTTTATCACTTTTAAAATGCTAACCGAAGAGGAAGGCGTCCAAAGAACATTTCCCAAAGGTAAAACTTCTATTATTTGAAAATTTGATTCAACTAAAAGTTTTTGGATTTCGCTCCAGGTAAATAAGTGGAGAGTCAGGCCTGTTATTCCTTGATGATTTGGAAGTTTTCGATTTCCGAAATTTGCAGAGTGAAAACTTCTTCTCAGTAAATCATAGGCAAACCAATAATAGCCTTGAAACCCAACACCTGCCGACCATAGGTTGTGGGCGTGTAAGACAAATTTACCGCCAGGTTTTAAAATGCGGAAGGTCTCACGGAGCATTGTTCGCCGATACTTTTCATCCAAAAGCATACCATAACTGCTAAATAGGCAGGTTGCGTAATCTATTGAGCTTGTGGAAAGAAATGAAAGGTCAACCATATTAGACCTAATGTACAAGTGGGGCGTACTTGTTTTTTTTCTAACAGCTTCAAATAGCATAGGCAAAGAAAGGTCTACACCTAAAACTTTTATTCTTTTTGTTGTGAAAAATTTTGCAACTCTTCCTGTTCCACAACCTAGGTCTAGAACGATGCCATTGCTCTTAAAATGTTTTTCTAAAAACGAAATGTCTTGGGTGAAAAGTTCGTTGTCTTTGAGTGATGAATCATAGTTGCGAGCAATAAATTCATTGGAAATATATTCCCATTGGGTTTTGTTGACGCCCTCAGGCAAGACCCAATCTGGAGGTGTTGAAGAAAATTGGGTCATAATTTTGGGACTTTCAAAAATTAATTTCCAATTATTTTTAAGGCTGCGGAGGCAGCATCTTTAAAAGATTTATCTCTTTCTTTTTTGTCTTCCACAATAGACTTGAGAGATTCTTTTGCCTGCTTTGCTTCGGTGCCAATTTTTCCCAAAGCTACTGCAGATGAAAAGCGAAGTTCATTATCTTTAAGAGTCCCCATCAATTCGGGCACCGCACCTTTGCCAGCTTTGCCAAGACTTCCTATTGCGTCGATAACCTTTTCTTTTATAGCTTTAGATTTTGATGCATCTTTTAAAATTGTATGTAGTGTTTCAAAACTTGCAGGTCCAAGCTTACCTAGAGATATAGCAGCGGCATTAAGGTTTTCTTTTTTTTCGTCTTCGTTGTTAAACATTGCAGCTAAAGCAGGAATGATTATGCTCGTGTTTTCCTTGAAATTCCCCAGAGATTGTGCGGAAAATCGTCTGACGAAGGTGTCTTTATCTTGTAGCCCAATTAGTAGTGCATTTATTGCATTTGAGTCTGATTGAGATAGGCTTCCTAGTTCTTTGGCAGCAACTCTGCGAACTTCAGGATCTTTGCTTTTTAATTGAGAAATAAGTTTTGCAGAATCTTCTGCTTGTAGAAATGTGCAGACGCTAACCGATAAAAAAAATCCAATAGCTATTGTTCTCATTTTAGAAACTCCGTTAGTAAGCAGACTTCAAAATTTAAAAATACTTTTGTTATTATATCCTCTTGAGATTGTTGTCTCAACTTATTGTTTGTTTTTGTTTGATGATTGCATTGTTGATGTTGACAAGCGGATGCTAATTCGTAACTAATAGTGGAATGGAGCAGTTGAGTGGTAAAGGAAACTCTTGTAATTTAAGAAGTTGTCGTTATGATTGCCCCATGTTGTGCCACTAGTTTGCAGCTGAAATTAATTTTGAGTTTCTTATTCAGCTAAAAACAAGACAGGCCAGATTTCAGAGTTCTTTTGGAGGTTATAAGCCGTATGAGTGAATCCGAAGTGCGACCCGAGTTGGCGCCTTGCCCGTTTCCCGATCAGTTCGGGGGTGGCGAGGACGAAGAGCCTCCCGGTAAGCCCAAGCGTCATTCAATTTGGCGCGATGTCCCGGATCACCTGTGGAATGATTGGCGCTGGCAGTCACAAAACGCTATTCGTTCAGTCAGGCAACTGAAAGGCTTAATTACTTTCAGTCCAGAGGAGATGGATGCCATTGGGTCCCTGGAAACAGAATACAAAACGGCAATTCCTCCCTATTACTTTTCTTTGATTAACCCTGATGATCATGATGACCCTATCAGACTTCAGTCTATTCCCTCTCCCCTTGAGTTGACTAACCCTTCGGGGTATGAGCTTGAGGATCCCCTTGAGGAAGATAAAGACTCTCCTGTGCCGGGGCTTACCCATCGGTATCCAGATAGGGCCCTTCTTGTTACCACCCATGTTTGCACAATGTATTGCAGGTTTTGTACCCGCAAACGGGCAACTATGGTTCGTGGTGGATGGGATTCCGTTAGCCGTGATGATGAGCGTATGGTTGAATATGTTCGTGATCACTCGGAAATTCGTGATGTTATTGTATCGGGAGGTGATCCTCTTACTCTGCCTGTTGCTAAACTCAAGTTCTTCTTAGAAAATTTGGCAGCAATCCCTCATGTCGATGTTGTTCGTATTGGAACTCGTGTTCCTGTTACCTTGCCTCAGCGTTTGTTTGATCAATCATTGATTGATCTTCTTTCCTCAGTTGGTAAGATTTGGATTCAAACCCATTTTAATCACCCTAACGAAATATCTGCTGAAAGTGCAAAGGTTTGCATGTCTCTATTGAAGGCAGGTGTTCCGGTCAACAACCATACGGTATTGTTAAAAGGTGTTAATGATTCGCTAGATACTATGCGCAAATTAATGCGTGGTTTGCTGCGGATCAAAGTTAGGCCCTATTATATTTTTCATTGCGATCCTGTCATTGGTGCTGGCCATTTCCGCACCTCGATTTGGAAAGGTATGGAGATTATGGAAGGCCTGCGCGGACATATGTCGGGTCTTGGTATTCCTACCTATGTCGTAGATAGTCCACACGGCGGAGGCAAAATTCCGGTTATGCCTAATTATGTCGTTTCTGCTTCTGATGATGCTGTCGTACTCCGTAACTATGAAGGAATGCTGGTTCGTTACCAAGCTGAGGATAAACCCTTGCAAAGTAATGATAAGGGTAGGACTAGAGGGGTTAGTTCGCTTCTTCAAGGAAGTAAGTCTGCATTGATTCCAGAAAATAATGAGCGTATGAACCGTCGTCAAATGAACCTAGCTACCGTTGCCGCAGAAGAAGCTTCCAGCTGTTCTTCCGGTGAAAGTAGTTGTTCTTCTGATAGTGAAACTCCTCCTGATAACCTAATTGAATTAGGTATTAAGAAAAAAGTAACTTCCGGTCGAAAGGCTCGGTAGTATTCTTAAGTTATTTTATAAAGCCGCTAAGTTTTCACTTGGCGGCTTTATTCTTGGTGTTGGGGTTTCCTTATGAAAATTGCTATCATTTGTAATCTAAAATCTGATCTCATCCAAAATTCATCCGATGACTTTGAGGAAGAATTCGATTCGCCAGAAACTATGAAGGCAATCGGGGAAGTCCTCTTGGGTAAAGGTTATGAGGTTTTTTATTTTGCTGAATCTCCCGATCTTCCTAGCTTGCTTATTAATGATCGCCCCGATTTTGTCTTTAATTTTGCTGAAGGTAGGGGCACCAGCAGGGCTCGCGAAGCTCGTGTACCAGCTTTGCTCGAAATCCTGGGTATTCCATACACGGGTTCTGACCCCTTTACTCTTTGCATTGGTCTTGATAAAGATGTTGCAAAAAAAATCGTCTCAGATGCTGGAGTACTTGTCCCTAGGGGAATTCTCGTTACTCCAGGAAATAACATTGATTTGTTAGAATTTAGCCTAGATTTCCCTGTGGTTGTAAAACCAGCTTGGGAAGGATCCAGTAAAGGTATTCGTGATTCTGCGGTTGCTAAAACAATCCCACAGCTTCGAACTGTATTAACGGATGTTCTTTCTTCTTACGCTCAACCCGTTTTGGTGGAAGAGTATTTGCCGGGCGCTGAAATTACGGTTGGCTTAACAGGGAATGGTTCCGGGTTGGAAGTAATTGGTGCAATGGAAATAGTCCCGAAAATTCAGAACGAATTTTTTATCTATAGTCTGGAAGTTAAACGAAATTATCGAAGCCGAGTCGACTACAGGGTTCCACCAAAAGTTTCTAAAGAGGTTGAATCACACCTTTATGATAGTGCGATCAAAGCATTTAATGCTCTAGGTTGCAGGGATTTTGCAAGAATCGATTTCCGTTTGAATTCTAAAAATCAACCAGTATTTATTGAAGCAAATCCTTTACCCGGATTAAATCCTATAACAAGTGATCTTGTTTTGATTTCGAGGGGTTCCGGTTGGACTTATGAAAAATTGATTCTCGTAATTTTTGATTCAGCTTTTAAAAGGTCTGTTTCCTAGATTCTTTTCATCTCTGTTTTTATCTTGTATTGTACTTATTAGCTAATAAACTCTCTTAATGATTGAATCAAATTCTACAGCCGATACACATTCTCCATCACCTTTCAAAGTGATGATGCTTCATAACATCCCAGTTCTACCTCTGGATCATCCAGATGCTGATTCAGAACACGAAGTGATTGAAACCGTAGAAATTATCGAAAATGCGTTAAACGAAAGTAATATTCGCTACGAACGCTTTGGTCTAGGCAAAGATTTAGCTCCTTTGATTAAACGATTAAATGAAAATCCCCCCGACCTTGTTTTTAATATGTTTGAGGGGTTTGCAGATTTTACTGAAACCGAAGTTTATCTTGCGGGCCTACTTGAATGGATGAAAATACCTTTTACTGGTTCTAAATCGCAAGCTTTGGCCGTTGGTAGAAATAAAGCTCAGGCTAAAGCAATTCTTAAAGCCTATGGTATTTCCACTCCTGGTTTTTTTTGGGTTAATAACTTAAATGTCCCAGAAAATAACCTTGGATGGCCTGTCATTGTAAAGCCTGCCACTCAGGATGCAAGCATTGGCGTTGACCAAGGTAGTGTGGTTATTTGTCAAAAAGATTTAGTCGCCCGCGTTCAATTAATGCTGGAAAAATATGGCCCACCTGTTTTAATCGAACAATTTATTGATGGCAGAGAACTTACCGCAGCGGTTATTGAAGATCCCGAGATCATTGTCCTTGCTCCTTCCGAAATTCATTTTCCGATTCGCAATAAAGGACTTTGGCCGATTATTTCTTATGATGCAAAATGGAAACCAGAATCAGTCGAATTCGAAGGTACACCTTACGAGTACCCCGCAAAGCTTTCTGCCGATTTACTCGCTAAAGTTAAAGACACTGTTAGGCGATCCTACCTAGCACTTGATCTGAGAGATTACGGCAGAATTGATATGCGCGTTTCTGCTGATGAAATTGTCTATGTTATAGAAGTGAATCCTAATCCCGACCTCCACATTGTTACCGGTTTGGCTATTAGTTTAGATTCTGCCAACCAAACCTATGGGGGCTTTCTTAAAAACTTGGTTTATCGTGCTTGGAAGCGTGGATGCTAATATTCATTTTTTATTGAGGATTCTGAAAATAGGAATCTAGAATCTAGTCAAATCACATTAAATAATAAGATGCATTTTTTAGGCATAAGAAGTAGGGTCTTTAATTCCAGCTTTTGAAAACCCTAGCATTCTTTCAGCGCACTTATTACATTTTCCGCAGTGCAACTCTCTAATTGGGTTAATGCATGAAAAAGTATGTTCTAAGGGAAAAGTTTGCCCTTTTTTTATAATATCGGTCTTATGTAATCCAGCATAAGGCTTAAAAAGTCTTACATTCCCAGAAATTGATTCGTTAACTGTTTTTTCTATTAATGAGAAAAAACTATCAGAAGCATCGGGGAAAGGATTAGAGCCAAGAACTGCCAGAGAAAGGCTTTTAACTTGGTTAAGATTGCACCAAAGTAGAGATTTTGCAGTTAACAACACATTCCTACCCGGTAAAAAAACAGCTTCATCGGGCGTATTACCATCGGGGATATCCTTGCCGCTTAGGCTCCAATGGTTTTTATAAAGGTCAGCAACTGGCATTTCTAGAATTTGTAATTTGCCTAAATTGGGTTGGTCAATAGCTTTTAGAAAACGCTTGAGATATAGTAGTTCTACGGTTTCCCAGTGCAAACCGCACCGTATGAACAAAGGCCATACCTTAGGGAAATTTTGTTTTGCAAGGTCGGCTAATAAAATCGCACTATCTAGGCCTCCACTAATTAATACCGCTGTGGGAAAGTTTACTAATTCATCCATTGTGCTGAAATTCATAAAATACTCCATAGTAAAATGAAGTAGAATTTACACCAGTCCTGATTAAACAAAAAGTTAATAATTCAGGATACTACTATATTATGTTAGATTAGGTATGAATTTCTAATTCTCGAGATTTTTGAAACATTGTTTAATAAATAATGGGATTTTATATGGAATGCTTGAAAGTATTTAATTTGATTTTGAAAAAATCTGCTTCGCTTTCTCCCTATACATTTTCAGGATTAGGCGGAATTTGTGAATACCTTGCGGAACCCCAGAGTAAAGAACAATTGGCAAACCTATACAAAGTTTGCATGGCTGAAAAAATCCCCTTTCGCATTTTAGGTAACGGTTGCAATCTACTTGTGAAAAGCAATTTAGTTCTTGGCGTTGTGGTTCGATTGTCTCATCAAGTATTTAGTGGGTTTGAAAACCTAGGTAACACGGTTCGAATGGGCGCGGGTGCTTCGGTTTTTTCTGCTATCAGATTTTGCTCCGAAAATAATATGGCAGGGTTTGAAACCCTAATTGGTATTCCTGGTACTATCGGGGGTGCCCTGCTTTCAAATACTAGTGATCGATCAGGCCCCATTAGCCGTTTCGTCCGAAAGATAGAAGTTTTAGATTCTCTAGGGAATATTCAAGTTCGCGATAAAGAAGAAATTTCTTTTGGTGAAAAGGGAGGGGGACAAGAAGACCCTGTTATCCTAAGTGTAGAATTTTCTTTTGAACATGATAAAACAGAATCAATTGTGAAAAGGTTAAGAAAAGCTTGGATTAATCGAAAAATTCAACTTCCTCTAGGCGTACCCTATGCAGGAAATATTTTTAAAAACCCTCGTGGTTTAACAGCGGCTTCGCTCATTGAGCAATCAGGTTTTCAAAAAAGTCGAGTCGGTGGTGCCGAGTTTTGTGACAGAGATTTAAATTTTATTATTATACATCCTACGGCCGGTGCGGATGATGTCTCTAAACTTATCGACCAAGTAAAACAGGGAATCAAGGAAAAATTTAATTTAGACCTTGAACTTGAAATATCTATTTGGTGACTAAGAATTGTTTTAACCGAGATACATAGTGAAAAGATTATTATATTCTTGGTTTGGTTTTCTCTTTGTTATTGTGGCTTCTTTTTTTTCTTGTGGTGTTTTGATTTTACTTTTGTCTAAAACTGATTCATCTTTTTCTAAATGGATTTCTACTAATCATTTAACCCCTTTACTATTTACAGATATTAATAGCGATTCTCCAAATGGACTAAGCAAAGAAGAATTTCTTGCAGAGGTTCGTTATTTAGGCAATTTAAAAGAAAATGTTGATTTGCTAGAAGAAGGGATCCTGCTAAAAATAATTGCTGCGTTTAAGGCACATCCTTGGGTTGAAAAGGTCTCTGCGATGCAAAGAGAGGGCACAAATAATTTACAAGTGAATCTGGTCTTCCGAAAACCTTGCCTTATCGTTCCTATGCTACAGGCAAACGATCAAGCTAGGGTCAATGAAAATTACCGAGTTGTTGACAGAAATTCGATTATATTACCTAAAAACGCCATTCGCATCGGCCTGCTTACTTATTATAAAGCTATACCATTCCCTAAGGGAAACGCCGGAACTCCTTGGGGCAATGATGAGGTTCTTGCTTGCGCAAAAGTTGCAGGAAATGTAGTAGATGCAATCAGTTTACCAAAAGATTGTGTAATCGAATTGAAAGACGATTTGATTCAGCTTTACGCTGATAATAATAACTTTAGAGTTTTATGGGGAAGAGTTTTTCAAGGAAATTCTACCTTATTATTAGAAACTGATAAGCGTAAAGAAATCTTGATAGAAAAATATGGAAATTGGGTAACTGCCGGAATGAAAAATGAATTTTTGTTGGATCTCTCTATGTTAGTCCCCCATTAAAATTAGAACTCAAGGTAAGGTAAAAGGATTCTCGACCAAGGTTCAAATAATTCTGATGCAGCTATAATTTCGTTGAGAAAAGAAAATTTACAGTCTACTAAGTTATGTTCCCCTGAGGCGATGTTATTGGATTCTAGGGTTAATAAATGCACAATCCCAAGATGAACTTTCCCTACTTCATTAGTATCGTCATTAATAAAGCCTAAGATTTTAATATTAATTGAAGGTTTTAGACCTACTTCCTCATGAAGTTCCCGCCAAAGTCCTTTCCAATAGGTGTTGTTTTCTGGCCCCCCGTCTTCTTTCTCAATGTGTCCGCCAACTCCTAAAGAGCGAAGCATCCTAAGCCTACTCTCGGAACTTGAACTGCCGCGTTGATAGTTGAAAACTCCTGCAGGACTTTGGATCACTACATAAGGTATAAGTTGTTTGAAAGTAGGATCATTTTCAGCTAAATTCCGTTCCAAAAAAGTAAGATTTTGGTTATCTAAAAGTTCTAATACTACTTTTTCGGATGTCGGAATGAACCCATGTGTTAAAAGTTGTTTTGGAATATGTTGTCTTGCAATCACAAGAATGCTGGATTTGTTCACAATAGACTTCCTGAAAAGTTTTTAAATCGAGGTTTCAACAATCTTGTTGAAATATACAAGAAAGTTTAAGAGAATTTGATTGATCTTTCTTTATTAAAACAATGCAATGTACAAATCTTTTAATTGATATCTTTTTGCAATTTAAATTAAGGTTTAAATGTCAGGTACTAAGGTAACTATAATTCTTGTTGAGAAGTGTATTAAACCCTCGAAGCTTTGGGCTAAGCCTAGTGCTAAAAAATATGTCTCAAAATTTAATCTGATGGAAAGTTTCATTTCAGGTATTTTAATAACTGGTTTATCTATATCGACCCTTGTAAATCACGGGTGCCATATCAATCCCCATAAAGATGAAGAGCTAAGATTAAGGGACCAAGAAGTCGAGAATAAAAATAAAAATGTCCAGCAAGTTTCGCAAAGTATTTTGAAAAACGATAACCACTAAAGCTTAGGTATTTCCATAGGCAAAGGCTTACTGTAAAGGTCTAAAGCTGAAATTTTAAGAGATGTAATTGCCTTTTGGACTTTTACAATGTTGGGATCGGATAACGAGTCAAACCCACCTATAGTTACGATGCTGCTAGTTCGTGTGTGTAAAACATAGGCATCGAATTCTAATCTTCGTAGAACACGAGCGGTTTCGTGAGCTTGGAGTGCTGCAGCATTAAGTAAATCGCCTTGTCGACTGCCAAAAAACTTTTCAATAAATGAAGTAGGGACGGTTTTAGTCGATTGCAATAAGGCCGACCCATTGTATTCTTTAACAACAAGGGTAACAGACTTGCTGTTTTTCAAAAGACTGAAAGATTCATCAGCGTTTAAGGTTTTAAGAATTGGGTCGGGTTTATTATTTGCGATGTTATCTTGTGGAATAAGAGGATTTCGAACAACAAAGGCGGTGGAAAGTGGGTTTAATCTTTCTCTGCGTATTTCGGCGCCTTTCTTGTCTGGCAGGGGAACATAAATATTGATTACATCAGCGGTTTCCTTACCGCTTTCAAGTTTTAGTTGTGGGGGAGGCAGTTTTTTTACCTTCTCCAAATTTTTCCTTGCGTCTTCAATATCCTTATAGCCACCTATCAAGACTGCGCATTGTTCAGAGATGCGTGTAAACTTTTTAGGCATTCGTAATTCTGGGCTTAATTTTTGTCTCCGTTCAAATTCGACTGCCTGCTTTTTTCTTTCTTCTTCACCATGATTAAATATGTAGGCTTCCAAATTATCTCTTGTCCGGAGGATTTCTACCACTTGACGCGAAAGTTCTGGTGCATCAACCCCAGAATAACTCGCACAGCATATTAACCAAGTTCCCGCATCTTTTACCAATGGAAATTGAATTTTTGTAGATGGACTACTAGCAACTGAAAAGCTTGCAAGTACGAAGATAAAACCTGTTAAAAATACCGATGCTAAGAATCGCATCTCAACCTCCATAAAATCAACCAAATGTTTGTTGTCGGTAAAAAATCTCAACAACTTTAGTTTTTCGATGAGAGGTCTCATAACAAATAAATTCTAATTAGTCTAGAGGCCAATTGGATCCTAAAGATTTCTTTTGCTCTGATTTTATTTCCTGAATCCCCTGTTTCCCCAATTTTAACATATTGTCAAGCTGTTTTTGGTCAAAAACTGATTCTTCCCCGCTACCTTGTACTTCTACAAATAACCCACTTCCCGTCATCACAAGGTTACTATCAACTTGCGCAGCGGAGTCTTCTTCGTAACAAAGGTCAAGTAAAGCTTTACCTTCCACAATACCGATGCTAATTGCAGCGACGCTATCATTAAAGATTTCATTAAACGGGGGAAGAGGTGTACGCCCCTCGATAGACCGAAGAGCATCGACAAGAGCAATAAATGCACCGTTAATGCAAGCAGTTCTAGTTCCCCCATCTGCATCTAAAACATCACAATCAATCCAAAGTGTTCGCTCACCAATTTTTTCAAGATTGATGATTGCTCGTAAACTTCTTCCGATAAGCCTTTGGATTTCAATACTTCGACCATCGATCTTCCCGGATCGATCCCTAGCTTTTCGGCTTCCTGTACTTCCCGGTAGCATAGAATATTCAGCAGATAGCCAGCCTTTGCCTTTCCCTAAAAGAAAAGGGGGAACATTTTGATCAATTGTGCAAGTGCAAAGAACAGTTGTTTTTCCACTGGAAACAAGTACGCTTCCAGGGGCTTGTTTGGTGAAGTTTCTTTTAAAGCGCAGGGGCCTTAGTTCGTTGGCTTTTCGTCCATCTATTCGCATATTCATATTTCCAATTCGATTTAATTATTTTTTTGAACCCGAAATTATATCAAAAAGCAGCGCTTTTTGAGCGTGCATCCTGTTGCCTGCTTGTTCAAATACAACACTAGCAGGACCATCGATAACCGAGTCTGTAACTTCTTCGCCTCGATGCGCAGGTAAGCAATGTAAAAACTTACAATGCTTTGGTGCTTTGCTAAGTAATTTATCATTGATCTGAAAATCTTTGAATTTCCTAAGTCTTTTCTCTTTTTCATTTTCCTGCCCCATACTGGTCCATACATCAGCGTAAATGATATCTGCGTATTTAATACTTTCCAAAGGGTCGGAAGATTGTAATAAGGTGGCTTTTGGAAATCGCTTGGCTAGTAAATCCGTAAAATCTTTTTCAAAATGGTAGGCTTTTGGCCCACTTAAAATGAAATGGTATCCAACCATAGCGCAAGCAATAGCAAGTGATCTAGAGACATTGTTTCCATCTCCAATAAAAACCACTGTCTTTCCAGGCTTGCTTCCAAAAATCTCGCGAATAGTCATAATGTCTGCTAGCGCTTGACAAGGGTGAAACCGATCGCTTAAGCCATTGATAACAGGAACGGAAGAATGCTTTGCAAACTCAATCAAGGTTTGATGAGAATAAGTTCGGAGAACCACAGCATCTACATAATGGCTAAGAGTTCGGGCGAAATCAGCAATCGACTCGCGCACACCGATCTGCCCATCAGAGGAACTAAGAAAAATAGATGAACCGCCCATTTGCATCATTGCAGATTCAAAACTAACTCGAGTTCTTAAAGAAGGTTTCTCGAAAATAAGCCCTAAAACTTTTCTGGGAAGAAAGTCGGGCCTTTTCCCTTTTATAAGTTCCGCCTTCATTCTCGAAGCTAATTCAAGAAGTTGGATAAACTCCGTGTCGCAATACTCAAGCAATGAAAGAAAATGTTTCATTAATAATTCCAGTTGATAACCCGGAAGATTTGTCTTTTAAGTTAAAGAGCAGATCTTATCCAAGAATTATTTTCTCCAAAATGTCGCAACCTTCGTCAATTTCTGCATCAGAAATGTTAAGTGCTGGTAAAAGACGGATCACTGTATTATGAGTGCAGTTTATCAGTAGTTTTTTGTCCATACATTTTTGCACAATAGGTGTTGCGTCATCGCAAAGTTCTAGCCCAATCATTGCACCAGAAATTCGAATATCCGCAATCAATGAACATTTGGACTTCCAAGATTCAAACCTAGCTCTAAACCTTTGTCCTATATGTATGGCTCTTTCAAGTAAATTGTTTTGTTCGATAGTCTCAATGGTGGCTAGGGCCGCAACACAGGCTATTGGATTACCTCCAAAAGTTGCAGCGTGGGTTCCGGGCACAAGCTTAGCAGCAAATTCTTCTTTGGTAATCAATCCACCGCAAGCAATTCCACCAGCTAGGGCTTTTGCTAATGAAACACAGTCGGGTACAACATTCCAATTCTGGTGTGCAAACCATTTCCCTGTTCGCCCAGTGCCCGATTGAACTTCATCAAAAATAAGCATTAATTTGTGCTCATCACAAATCTTCCTTAACCCCTCTAGGTATCCAATGGGGGGAAGATTGATGCCTCCCTCGCCTTGAATTGGTTCAACCATAATAGCACAAGTTTCAGCATCAATAGCCTTTTCGGTTGCAAAAAGGTCGCCAAACGGAACATAAGAAAACCCAGGCAGCATAGGTCCTAATCCTTGATGATATTTGGGCTGTCCTGTAGCACTTAGCGCTGCAAAGGTTCTGCCATGGAAACTATTAAGGGCGGTGATGATTTTGTATCTACCAGGCCCACCATTAAGCCTAGCAAGTTTGATTGCAGCTTCGTTTGCTTCGGTGCCACTGTTACAAAAAAAACATTGACCACCCCAACCAGTTCGACTTGCTAGTGCTTCCGCAAGCTTTCCCTGTGGTTCGGTGTACCAAGAGTTAGGAACATGTATCAGCTTACCAACTTGCTCCTTAATGGCTTCAACAACAAGGGGAGGGCAATGGCCGATAATCCCACATCCCCAACCAGGAAAGAAATCTAAGTAGGTGTTTCCTTCATCATCCCAAACTCGTGAACCTTCGCCCTTAACCAAACAAACAGGGTACTTTCTGTAATTAGCAATGACATTTTTGCTGTAACTGTTCAATAAGTTGGAATTCATTAAAAATCCTTTGCTCAAAATAAATTGATTCTTAGTTTATTGTAATCTCGGTACCGGTACCTTGTTTGGTAAATATTTCTAGAAGCAAAGAATGTTTTTGCCTGCCATCGATCATATGAGTTTTAGCAACGCCTTTTTGCAGGCTATCGATGCAAGCCTCCACTTTAGGAATCATCCCGGCTTCAATTATTTTCTGAGAAATTAGATCCTTACAATCTTTTTGGGAAAGACTGGTGATCAAAGAGGACGGATCGTTGCGATCTCGAAGGATACCCGGAGTATCAGAAAGAAAGACGAGTTTTTCCGCCTTTAGGCTAATTGCAACAGCACAAGCAGCAGTATCTGCATTAATATTCAGCCATTGATTATTCGCATCAAGAGCGATAGAAGGAATGACTGGTATGACCCCTGCGGTAATGAAGTCGGAAATGAGGTTAAAATCAACTCGGTCAACAATCCCCACATGCCCCAAATCAATAGGACCTTGTTCGGAAGGCAAAAACCATTTGCTTCCCCATAGAACTTGCATAGCCCCCGAATGAAGTGGAATAGCCCTTCCTCCTAAATTTCTGATCCGCTTGACAATATCGGAATTAGTTTCGTTGATTAATACATTCGTCACGATTTCAAGAGTTTGTGAGTCTGTAATTCGTCTGCCTGCAATTTTTTTTGGCTCAAGTCCTTTGTTGGCCATTGCCTGATCTATCGCCTTACCACCACCATGAACCAGCACGGGAAACATCCCAGCAGTTTCCATTAAAACAAGATCAGCTAAGGTGCTATCAAGTGATTCGATATCATCCATAGTGCTGCCACCAAGTTTGATAACAACGGTTTTTTTTCGAAAAGCCCTAAAGTACCCTAAGGCTTCGATCAGTGCTTCGGCTTTTTGGAGAGCATTCATTTTTGGTAAATCCAAATAATAAGAGGTAATAATAAGGCTAAAGAAAAAGATGTCAACAGTGCAAGTACTTTATTAATGGTTGTTTCTCTTTTTCGTATGGAATAATGCAACTTTTGAGTATATAAATATAATAGCACGGAAATTCTTTAAGGAGATAGTTATGAAAAAGTTAGTTTTTACCGCATTGTCGATGTTAAGCCTTGTTCTTTTTGTAAATGGTGAGGATAAATTAGGTAAAGAAATCACTCTTAAAGGTGAGATTAATTGCTCAAAATGTACCCTAAACGAAACTCCTGATTGTGGACACGCCATTAAAGTTTCTGAAAACGGCAAACAAGTTGTTTATTTCTTTAAAGACAAAGGAAAGGGTGAGCCTTACCACGATACCGTTTGTAATGGGCCTGCCAAGGGATTGGTAAAAGGTATTGTTTCTGAAAAAGACGGAAAGAAATTCATAACTCCAACTAAGGGCAGTGTAAAATTTGATTAATAATTGGTTTAAGCGTTAAAATGGCCATGATTGGACTTCCTGTCTCGGATTTTCAATCGTGGCTTTTTTGTTGGTTGGAAGCGGTATATTTTTTAATAGGACGACAAAAAATGGGGAGAAACCAATATTAAAGTGATACTTGCAAATCCGCGCGGTTTTTGCGCTGGTGTTAATATGGCAATCGAAAGCCTAGAAAAAGCACTCATAAAGTTTGGCTCGCCTCTTTATGTTTATCACGAAATTGTTCACAACAGACCGGTTGTCGAAAGATTTAGTTCACGCGGTGTTGTTTTTGTCAATAGCATTGATGAAATCCCCCACGGGTCGACGGTACTTTATAGTGCCCACGGTGTTTCGCCGGCTATTCGCCAACATTCTGAAACAAGAAATCTTCTAGCTATTGATGCTACTTGCCCTCTTGTAACTAAAGTGCACAAAGAAGCCGTAAAGTTTGCAAGTGAAGGTTTTACCATAATTCTAATAGGCCACGAAGGCCATGATGAAGTATTGGGAACTATGGGTGAAGCTCCGAGTCATATGGTTCTGGTGCAAGATATAGAAAGCGCCAAGTTGTTAGTTTTGCCAAGTGCAACTAAAGTGGCTTATTTAACTCAAACAACTTTAAGTGTAGATGAAGCACAAGCGATAATCGAGGTGCTAAAGAAAAAGTTTCCATCCATTGTTGGCCCTTCTAAAGATGATATTTGTTATGCAACGCAGAACAGGCAAGAAGCGGTAAAGGAAATTGTGCCCGAGGTCGATCTTGTGATTGTTTTAGGTAGCCAAAATAGTTCCAACAGTATGCGGCTTGCTGAACTTGCGAAGTCTTTGGGGAAGCCTGCTTATCTGATAGATTCTGTAAAAGAAATTAATAGAGAATGGTTGAGGAATGCAGATAAGGTTTTAATTACTGCAGGGGCAAGTGCGCCTGAAGATGTTGTTGAAGAATGCGTTGATTGGCTTAGAAAAGAATACAACGCTGAAATCGAAAGTAGAGTGATTCGGGAAGAGCATGTGCAATTTCCTTTGCCTCGAGAACTAAGAGTAATTTCTAACGCATAATCTATAACAAATGGAATGAACCTTGAGCGAATTTTTACGCTTTCTGGTTGAATCAAGGTTGCCCAAGCTACCTTTAAAAAACGATTTTAAAATCGGCTGCATTGGTTCTGGATTTATAATGAAGGATTGTCAAATCCCGGCTTATATTAGTGCTGGGTTTAATGTTTCTTGTATTTCTTCGAAATCTTCTCACCGTGCCCATGAAGTTGCTTCCGAACACCATATTCCTAAAGCCTTTGACTCGATTGATCAGATGCTGAGTCAAGGCGATTTCGAAATTCTTGATATCGCTGTTCCCCCTGAAGCGCAGCCTGAAATTCTATTTAAAGCAATTAATAATTGCAAAAATCTTAAAGGTATTCTTGCGCAAAAACCTTTGGCAATGGATTTAGCCATTGCCAAAAATATGGTCGCTGCTTGTAATCAAAAATCGATTACCTTGGCTGTTAATCAAAATATGCGCTTTGATCAATCAGTCAGGTGTGCCAAAACTCTTATTGAAAGTGGCAAACTTGGCGAAATTATTCTTGCTACTATCGAGATGCGGGCTATTCCTCATTGGATGCCTTGGGCCGAAGGCCTTAAGTCCCTCTCAACATTTATTATGAGTATTCATCACCTAGATACTTTCCGTTATTGGCTGGGCAACCCCGCTCGTGTTTTTGCAAGTACCACGAAAGATCCCCGTACAAAGTTCCAGCATATTGATGGCGTTAACCTTTATATTTTAGAATATGATTCCGGAACTCGTGCTTCTGCTTGGGACGATGTTTGGACTGGACCCTCTAAAGAAGGTGCAGCCAATGATATTTATATCCGTTGGCGAATCGAGGGTACAAAAGGTTTGGCACGAGGGACAATTGGTTGGCCCGAATACCCCAAAAAAATCCCCAGTACACTTGAATTCTCTTCCATCGATGATCAAGGTAAATGGCATTCCCCCAAATGGAATGAAGTTTGGTTCCCAGATGCTTTTGTTGGTACGATGGCACAATTACTTTGCGCTGTTGAACAAGGTGTCGAACCAGAAATAAGTGGCAAGGATAACCTTGAAACTATTGCTTTATGCGAAACAGTATTACTTTCAGCCACTTCTCATCAAGTGTTAAATTTAAAAACTATTCTTGGCGAAGTTTAGCAAAGTCAGGGTGAGATCTAATGGCTTTAATTATTCCAGAAGCCTTGTTTAGAGTTTCTTGATATTCATCCTGTGGCATAGAATCAGCAACGATTCCGCCTCCCGCGCCAAATTGCAACCATCCTTGAGATGAAAAAATAGTTCGTATTAAGATGTTAGTATCCATAGATCCTTCGAACCCCAGATACCCCATACAACCACAGTAAATCCCTCTGGGTGATTGTTCCAATTCCGCGATGATTTCCATAGATCGTATCTTGGGTGCCCCGATAACCGATCCGCCTGGGAAACAAGCAAGTAACAAATCTAAGGCATCATATTCCGATTTTAATGAGCCGGTTACTTTAGAGACAAGGTGGTGTACATTCGAATAACTCTCTAGCTTACAAAGTTCTTCAACTACAATGCTTCCATAAGAGCAAACTCGTCCTAGATCGTTGCGCAGGAGGTCAACGATCATAATATTTTCAGCTCGGTCCTTAGGGCTATTTAAAAGAGAATTTGCAAATTCCTGATCTTCCTTTTCAGTCTTGCCTCGCGGTCTGGTTCCCTTGATTGGGCTAGTAACAACTTTGTTGTCTCTGAGTGTAAGAAATCTTTCTGGCGAAGCGCTTATAATATTTCCAGTTGCAGTTTTCATAAAGCAAGAAAAAGGGGCAGGCGAGTTCTGTGCAAGTAATTGATAAAGAAGAATGTCATTGCAAATTTGTGGATGCCACACCCGTTGGGATAAATTGATTTGAAACGAATCGCCTGCATGAATGTAATCGATGCATTTCTGGACAGCGGTGATATACTCTATTGCAGAACTGTCGCAAAAGAAATGCTCATTGCTATAAAGTCGACTTAGTGTATCTGGCTTAAGATACTGTAATGGCGTCCCATTAAATTTATTCTTACTCGTAGTTTCTTTTACAGAAGGTAAAGAAGCATTTAATAAATTGATTATTTGATCGGCTCTCTCTTGTGCTCGCATAGCTCGCAAATGCTCAACCGTTTCAGGAAACCCAGTAGAAATCATCCAGGCTTGTTTTTTTTTAAAATCAAAAGCCAAGACCCAGTCAAAGAAGCCAACTGATATTTCGGGTGATGGAATTAATCCACCTTTAGGCTCGGGTAGTTTCTCCAGGTGTTTTGAAAATCCATATCCAAAAACCCCTGCCATTCCTCCTTGGAAAGGCGGAATTCCAGGAACTGGTTGAACAGTCCAGCGCCTAAATTCATCCTTTAAAACAGATAAGGTGTTTGTTCCTTGCGAAGGTTTTGGTAAATCAGGTTGTTCGATAATTTTGAAAGGATCTGCTGTTAAAAATGAAAACTCACTTGAGCCTGTATTGCCATCTAAAAACAATAAACCCTCAAGATTTTGCAATCTTAAAAATGCTTGTTCTGGGCTTATGGTAGGACTTAGTTTTTTAATATAAGGTATAATCACTTCTAAAGCTTTCCTGATGTATTTCTAGCACTAATCAATTTTCTTTTCTGCCAATGGGTTGCGGTGGATTGTTTCTTCACGAGTAAGAAAACCCCATTGTAATTCTTGATCTTGGGTATAGTTTTTTCCTAATGTAATTGCTGTAAGTGCCTTGCATAATTCAAATCCTAGGTAAAATGAATGCGATGAATCCAGAAGTTCTGTTTTCTGAATTTTTTCCACTAAATCGAACGGATCTGTTCCCTTGTAGTAAATGTTTTTATTCATTATGTGGATTAATCCATCTTCCGCAAATATTCGAAAGTTCTTGTCTTTGATTTCATCTTTAAAACGATCTAATGTTTTTGCACCATATTTTCGGAAAGTCGGATCCCTCAACATTAGTAATCGATTTTCAAGCCTTTTCGGAATAACTTTCTTTGTGACGGCGTAAAACATTAACCTCCGGGCTATATCAATTTCTTTAACTGAAGTTCTGCACCAATTTATTACCGAAGTTGTTAAGACGCTTTGAATTCCAAGTTCTTGGCAAATTGCAATTAGCAGGGTATTTATTCCTCCAGAATCACAATCTGTTAATTCCGTAACATTCCCCGTCCCCATCATTATGGGTAGATTTGGGTACAATTCTCTTGCCTTATAATAGCCAAGTAATGATTTAGCAAATCCGTATCCAATAGGTTCAAGAATTGGATCAATTCTAAATTTCCTGTTCCAAGAAATTAGTTTGTCGATAGATTTGGTAAGTGTTTCAGGCTTTCCAGCTTCTTTGGGAATAAGAATGAATTCACAATCAAGATCCTTTGCGATTTCGAGGTTATCTTCATTAATACTAAGAACGAGGTCAACCCCCGATTCCACGGCCTTTATTACTTCTTCGGGATTAAATGAATCAATTGAGATTTTGAAATTCATTTTTTTAAGCATTCGGACACATTCACCAACCAAAGGCCAAGTAGAACCTGGATTCATTCCAAGGTCGATGATATCTGCACCTTGAGAAACTAAGAAAGCAGCTTTGGTTTCAATTTCTTCCAGTGAGAAGTCAGGTGCATGATTAATTTCCGCAATAATTTCGAGGTTGTATTTTCCATAGTCGGAGGAAGTGGCTTGGAAATTTTCAAGTTTAAAAAAATCAGGTAAATCACGCAAATCTTTTGGTCCCTTAATACAAGCCACACCTGTGGAAGCTTCTAAATCTTTTTCATTTCCCCTGCATAATCCCGGAAGTATTATCTTATCTGGTTTTGAATTTAATTTCAAATGGGTGCTGATCCAATCTATGGTTGCCAAGGCTGCAACATTAATTGGTAAGGTGTTAATCTCCCATTCGAAAGGAAGTCCGGTTGACATTCGGGAAAGTAAATCTCGAAGAGAAGGACCGGCAAGTTTGCCAGTTACAAATAATACCTTATCTTTCGACATATTTAAGTGGCCCAGAGATTCGTTTACCTAGAGATATTTTAGTGAATTATTGATCGTGTTCTTGAAATTGTTTTAAGGCTGTTGATAAAAGTGCTTATTTTTGATTAAGGAAGCTTTTGTAAAGGGAAATGATTTTTAACCTTTCGGCGTCGGAAACCTCGATTGGATTCCCAAAATCTTGCCCTGTTAATGATTTTAAACAGGAATAGGCCGAGGTTCGAACCCACTCTGCAGGATCATTTAAATAATTGCATATTTTGTCTAACCCGGTTTTTTGATTCCTGAGCGCTAAAGCAGAAATTGCAGCAGCTCTAATTTCGGAATTATCATCTGAAAGGTATTCAAAAAGGGTATCGGCATTAAATCTTGCTAACCTTTCTGCCAGTGCTTTTCTTGCTTCAAATTGCTGGCTCCCTTGTAGTTTTGAAATTGCATTAGATAACGCAATTGTAAATTCGGGGCCTTTGCCCGATTTTAATTCCTCAAGGATTCGTTGGAATTCCTCGGGCTTACTATTTGGTAATAAGTTGTTTAATGGCTTTCTTGGTGTTTTTGTTTCAATTGGATCAATAATTTTAGAATTTGCTTTCGCAGTTTCATTCTTGTAATTAATCTTTCCTTGGGTCCCGCCTTTCCCATCTGATGCAATTGCAGGTTTTAAACCACCTTGCTTTGATAAATTTGCAATAGCTTCCCCACCTACGCCCCCACTTTTTAGCTCTACTAAACCAAGGTCATTAGTTTTACCCCGTAGGATCGAAGTCAAGTCTTCTGCAAAATTTGATTTAGTAAGAAATAAAATCGCGAAGCTTGTATCTGCAAGATAACTTGCATAATCCCCTTTCCATGAACCATTAGGAAGTTGGTTGACAAGTAATATTTCAGCACCCCACGCATACCAATCTTTTTTTGCGATTGTTTCTAAGCCTAGTGCGGTGGAAGCCCTTTCCAATGACCAAAGAAAATAATAACTTTGGCCTGCCTGATCTCCAAGTCTTGGGATTGTTCCTTCTCTACCTTTGCCTGCAGGAAATCCAATACAACTTCCCAAGGCATAAAGTCCTCTTGCTAGAAATATATCTTTGTTGATGTTAATCCTATCTGCAGGCTTAAGCTGATTGTTCATTTCAAAGAAAAATCCTGAAGTTAACCCTAGGCAAAGTAATCCTGCTGCGGTCATCGTTGGTGTTGAAGTTGAGGCAGACCCAGACCCTGAGTAAACCCACCCGCCATCTTGAGATTGTGAAGATCGAAATTTCAAAAGAATCTTTGCGAAGGGAAGTGCTAATGGAATTCCATGCCTTCGTGATATCCAAAGTGCAAATGTTGCAAATTGTGTATTTGAATTATCTGAGTTGATATCATTGGTTATTGGGGCTTGTTTCTCTTGTAGTATTACCCTAATCGATTTTTGTACCTCTGGGCTTAAATCTTCGAATGCTTTTCTAGAATTGTGCTTAGGGAAGATTTTAGTTGCTTTTAATTCGATTAATTTTTTTTGGCTAGCCTCTAGTCGTTGTAACTCTTCATTATTAGGTGCTGGGCAATTATAACTCCACCCGCCAGATTGCGTTTGGCCTGCTAGTAACCTCATCGCCAAAGATTCGATTAAGGGAATGTCTTCTATTTGACCAAGTCTATCGAGGAAGATTAGGCAAAGTGAGATTGAGTAAGTATTGACTGTTAGTGTTGCACTTTTTCGGATTGCTTCTACCGCTATTTTTAAAGAAGCATCTTCAAGTTTTAACCCAGATTCTAATAATGCCAAGGCACTTAAGGCTGTTGGTCCAATATCCCCATCGGACCAAGTTCCATCTTGTTTTTGTGATGTTTTTATAAAACTAACGCCTCGAGATATGGCGGTTTCAACATTGTTTTTGGTAAACGAACTTTGAATATTGTTTTGGCTAAAAATGAACTGATTTGTAAGTAATAAAGAAAAAAAATAAGGGTTCATCGTGATTTACCAATTGGTCATAGTAAACTAATCGCACAAAATTATTGTAAAGCCATTTAAAGCCAAATTCAAAATTACGGTTTTAAATGCTTTAAAGGAACATTACTATAAATGATAATAACATAAATAGTAAATTTTTTATGGTGCACAGATGTTAGATCGAAAAAAATTGACTGAGAATGTTCCAAATTTCCCTTCTTTTTACTGGAGATTAAATTCAAGTAATCAATTAGTTGCTTGTAATTCGGTTTGGGAAAGTAAAATTGCTCAATTTCAAAAGGACGATGTTGAAAATTGTTCTTGGCTAGATTTTGTTCATACTGAAGAAAAATTTGATTTGTTAGATGCTATATCTTCTTCTAATTATCTTAAAAAACATTTTTCTTTTGAGTTTAGGCTTAAAGACTTATCGAATAATTGGATCTGGGTTCATGGACATTTTCAACCACTTTTTAATACTTCAGGTCAAAGCAACGGATTTGATGTTTTCGGGATAGAATTTGATATTCAAAGTCAATCGAGAAAATCAATTTTTTCGCGCTTAATAACTGCTGAAAATGCGAGTAATGTCAAAAGTGGTTTTTTAGCAAATATGAGTCATGAAATTAGAGCTCCGATTCAATCGATTGTTGGTTATGCGCATATGCTTGCAGATTTAGAATTATCTTCCGATGAAAGAAAAAAAATGTCTAGAGCTATGGCTCGTAGTGGAGATTTTTTACTTCAATTAGTTAAAGACATTCTAGATTTTTCAAAAATTGAAGCCGGTAGAATGGATTTGGAGATTCTTCCTTGTTCCCCTTGGTATACTATCGCTGAAGTGTTTGAAACTTTAGCTCTAGAAGCAAATAAAAAGAATTTAAAGTTGGTTGCTGTTCCCGAAGGAAATATCCCTGTCATTTTTCATACTGATCTTACCCGTTTAAGGCAGGTTCTTGTAAACCTTATCAGTAATGCCATTAAGTTTACTACCAAAGGAGAAATTAAGGTTCGCATTAAGATCCAAAATACTAGTGAAATCGTAGGTGAATGTTTGGCTTTTTTTGTTGAAGACCAAGGCCCTGGTATGGATCAAAAACAAATTGAAAGTCTTTTCAAACCATTTGTTCGAGTAGGAAAAGGTTTTTCGTCTCGGATTGAAGGTACTGGCCTTGGACTTACCATCGCAAATCGACTAACTAGTTTACTTGGAGGGGTTATCAAGGTATCAACCAAATTTAAATTTGGATCTTGTTTTACCCTTTATCTTCCTATTGATACTAATGACTTGAAAAAACTTGTAGGATCAGAAAAACTTGGAACTTTGAATTCCAGAGATTTAAATACTATTACCAGTACTTTAGCACTTCCTTCCTCTGCTTCTATTTTGCTTGCGGAAGATTGTGAAGACATTCAGGTTTACCTTCGTTATTTACTTGAGAAAGAAGGTATGAATGTGAGTGCAGTGTCTTCAGGAAAACAAGTTTTAGAAGCCTTGGCGCAATCTGATTTCGATTTAATCTTAATGGATTTACAGATGCCTGATGGAGATGGAAAAGAAACTACAATTAAAATTCGGGACTCTGGTAATAAGATCCCTATTTTTGCTTTTACAGCAAATGCAACTAGCGAAGATGAAAAAGAATGTATTGAAAGTGGATTTGATTTATTTCTTACTAAACCGATAGACCGTGAGAAATTGTTGGAAGCTCTTGCATGTTACCTACCTATTGCTGAATCGGGAAAATTTAATAACCCCTTAGTTAAAGTTGAATCGCTTGATGATTCTAGTTCAGATTTGCAAAATCAATTTTTGAAATCTCTCGATTTAAAAATGCTAAGTATTAAAGAACTTTTTGAAAATAAATCGATGGAACTATTATCAAAAGAAATTCACCAGTTGAGGGGCGCAGGTGGATTCTTCGGTTTCCCTTTACTTACTCAGATTTCTGAAAAAATTGAATATGCTGTCAAGAATGAGTCTAATGAACAATTAATTCAACATTTAATTAAAGAACTTGAGAATAGTGTAAATAAGATAATTTCTAAATGATTTTTTGTTTTCTAATCTTTTATGCTTTTTCTCTTTGTTAAAATCCTATTTGTTTACCTAGGCTTTATCACTCCTACCCTATTTTGTTCAAATCACCTCTGTTTTCAAATACTCCCTCAAGTGGTTTTACTCCCTACCCGAATTCTTATTAGTGGCTTCAATTTTATTAGAGGGCTTTGGAATGAATTCTGAACTTTTATCCCACATAGCATGTGGCGAGAAAGATAAAGAAGAGTTCGCCGAGGTTAGCGTAATTAGTCAAAAATTAGATTTTTTTCTTTCTTCAAATATAGTTGAGATTGTTCCTAAAAATGGCAGTTTAATTATTCGGTCTATCCCAGTTCTTAACAGTTTACCTTGGGTAAAATCTTTACCTGAGTTAGAACCAAAAATTACTACCGATGGTTGGAAATTCCCCACACCTCAAGATGGAAATGCCGCTTTTTCTAATGCAGGACAATTAGCAGGCTTGGCCCTCATTGAAAAAAATTTGGATGCCGAACCTTCTTACCAAATAGATACCGCTCCAGAATCGATCCCAGAAATAAATTTGACTAGGGTCAAACCTCTTAAAGATATGTTTCAGTTTAAGGAAAGGTTAATGTACCTTTTGCAACCACCCATTGAGGAAGTTTTTATAGGTAAAGAAGTAAGTTTGCCTTTTAAACCATTCCCATATCAGATAAAAGGTGTTGCTTTTCTAATGCCTCGAAAGTGCGCGCTCATTGCAGATGAGATGGGTTTAGGTAAGACTATTCAAGTGATTGTTTCTATTCGTTTGTTATTCCGTTCTGGTTTATTGAAAAATGTCCTTATTGTTTGCCCAAAACCTTTAGTTATTAATTGGAGTCGGGAATTAAAACTTTGGGCTCCTGACCTGCCTTTCGAAGTCGTTTTCGGTAACACCGAGGAAAGAAAAATTTCTTGGAATGTTTCTAATACCCCTGTCAAACTTGTTAATTATGAGATTCTTACTCGCGATGTTACTGAAGGTGTGGCGGGTGATAATTTTTACGATCTTATGGTCATTGATGAAGCCCAAAGAATTAAAACCAAAGAATCGAAAACTGCTACCGCAGTTTGTTCGGTTCGGCGTGATCGAAGTTGGGCTATGTCTGGCACACCTATCGAAAATAAACATGAAGACCTAATTCATATATTTGAGTTTGTTGATAAAGGTCGAATTCCTAAAGATACACCTCCGAAAATGCTTGCCAGTCTTACTTCTGATAGCATTATTCGTCGGACTAAAGAAGAAGCAGCACCTGATATGCCTGCTAAGATTATTCAAGATATTTTTCTTGAACTTGCCCCTGCACAAAGACTAGCGTACGACCTCGCAGAAAAAGAAGGCATTGTTCATTTAAATAAATTGGGTGACACTGTAACCGTACAGCATGTTTTTGAGCTTGTTATGCGATTAAAACAAATCTGTAATTTCGATCCTCGAACTGGGGAAAGTTCAAAAGCTGATCAACTGCTGGCAGATATGGAAGAAGTTGCGGCTTCTAATAGTAAGGCTATTGTTTTTTCTCAGTGGGTTAAACCTCTCGATGAACTTGCTCACCAACTTAAAGCTTTTAATCCACTTATGTACCACGGTAGGATTCCCTCGCAGAACAGGCAGCCGATTCTTGACCAGTTTAAGTTAGATCCTAAATCCCACGTTATTTTAATGAGTTATGGAACCGGAAGTGTTGGGCTTAATTTGCAGTTTACTAATTATGTCTTTTTGTTTGATCGGTGGTGGAATCCCGCAGTTGAAGATCAGGCTATCAACCGAGCTCATCGGTTAGGACAAAAATCAACTGTTTTTGTTAAACGGTTTATTTCTCAAAAAACTATCGAAGAACGAATTGCCGAAGTTTTGGCAACTAAACGAAAACTGTTTGCTGATATTATTGATCACGGCACCCTTCCGCCGGCACTTGGTTTAAATGAAGATGAAATTTTTAACCTTTTTGGCTTTTCCTCCAAGTCGAAAAAGCTCGCTGCTTAATCACTTTTGGTTTTTATAAAGCCCTTTCTTCTTACTTTTTTATTTTCAATCCATGTAGTCACTTTGGGTTATTAATTCTAAATTAACTCTTACTTTGTTTTGTCTCGCTTGCGTAATTACCGTCTGTTAGGAAATTATTATGGATATTAAAAAAAATTCTGGAAAACTAGGTATCATTGTCGGGGGCGGACCTGCTCCAGGTATTAATGGTGTTATTAGTGCTGTTACTATTGAAGCTATTCTTGATGGTATGGAAGTTTTTGGGTTCATTGATGGGTTTAAGCATCTTGTCAAAGGAAGTGTAAATAATTTTAGAAAACTATCTATTGATGATGTTAAGTCTATTCATTTAAAGGGAGGTTCAATTCTTGGAACTTCTAGAACTAATCCCGCCAAAAATGAAGCCGACATAAAGAATGTTCTAGATGCCTTAAATGCACTTGGCATTACCAATTTAGTTACCATTGGTGGCGATGATACTGCTTTTTCTGCGAGTCAAGTTTATCTTCGTGGGCAACCCGGTATTCGTGTTGCCCATGTCCCTAAAACTATTGATAACGATCTTCCCCTTCCACCTTCCACCCCTACATTTGGATTTGAAACTGCAAGGCATTATGGGGTTGGAATTGTTCGCAGTCTTTCTGAAGATGCAAAAACAACTTCGCGTTGGTATTTGGTTATTAGTATGGGGCGAGCTGCGGGCCACCTTGCTTTGGGTATTGGTAAAGCCGCTGCTGCTACCCTTACCATAATTCCAGAAGAGTTTCAGGATAGGCAAGTCTCTATGGATGAAGTTTGTGATATTATTCTTGGTTCGATTTTAAAGCGCAGGAAAAATGGTTCAAATTATGGAGTTGCAGTGCTTGCAGAAGGTCTTTTAGAAAAAATTGGCGAGAAAGGTTTGTCTAGCGTTGATATCACCAAGCTTGATCGGTATGGCAAAGTTGAACGCGATCCCCATGGGCATTTAAGACTAGGTGAAATTGAATTCGGCAGAATGGTTAAAGATCACCTCGCTGCTAAACTTGATGAGCTTGGTATTTCCCTTACGGTTATTGATAAAGATTTGGGTTACGAACTTCGTTGTGCTGATCCTATTCCGTTTGATGCTGAATATACCAGAGACCTAGGTTATGGTGCGGTCAAGTTCCTCAAGTCGCCCGAGTGCGAAAAGTATGGTGCGGTCATTTCTTTTATTGGGGGAAGTCTTATGCCCATTCCTTTTGAAAGTATTATTAATCCCACTACTAGAAGAATGCAAACCCGTATTGTTGATGTGAAAAGTGAAGGGTTCGAATGTGCTAGGCGCTATATGATTCGACTTGATAAATCGGATTTTGATGACCTTAACAAATTGACTATATTGGCTAATTCTTTGAATTGGACACCCGAGCAATTTAAAAAGCGCTTTGGCTATCTAGTTGGAGTTTAAAAGTTATTGGCCGCGGCTTGCGGTTCCTTTTTTTACCGACATCGCTATTGGTGCATCAAAATTTAGGGGCCTTCCCGCTACCACAATTTGCTTCTCGTGAATTAAATCTCTGATCCTTCGATAAATCCCAAAACTATCTGGATATACGCAAAAAGTTACGGCCGTTTGATTGTGATCTAGGCTATTGATAATTTTCATAAAGTCAGAGTCTGGTTTTAATGCTTGTTCTAAGGTTTCACCTCGGTCAGGGTCCAAGGATTCTAAAACCCAACCTGTTAGGGCAAAACGAAAATTAGCTCGTTCATCAGGCAAAGCATTAGGTGCGGCCATTTCTATGCCAGTTTTTTCTCTTTCTAAAGTATACCTTAATTTAAATGCTCCATAGTTTTGTGATAACTCTTCAACTTCCCATTGCTTGCGAAGCTTCTCTCCAAGTTCCTGCATTCGCCCAGAGATTTCTTCTAACATAGCTCCTATATCTACAGGAGTAATTTTTCCATTCTTGCATTCAAATATAAGCTCTTCAGATTGCAAGGTTCGACTTACAGGGGTTTTATATTTAAGCTCGTTCTTTGGTCCCTTGGTCAACTTGAAATTATTGATTTCATCACTTAAATCTTCAGTTCGTTTTTTTATCTGGGTTAGCGATAGCGTTTGATTTTTCTCAAGGTTTTCGGTTTCTTTTAATTTGAATGTTATTTTGTCTTCCCTTGCTAACAAAGAATTTAAGTTTTTGTTAAGCTCGTAGAGTTTTTCCTTCATTAAAGATTCTTTTGAAACAAGTTCGTTGATTTCTTGTTTTCTACTTGTTAATAAGGCTAATACTTTTTGTTTTTCTTTTGATTTTTCTGCAATAGTTTCTGATAAAGGGTCATTTATTTCTGGTTGTTTCATTACCATTTGACTTGAGGTTGTCGGTATTGGTGTTTCTGGGATTTCTATACCTTTATAAGTACGAGCCCCTACCCACGCCACTAAAATTAGCTTAATTATAATGCCTACAACATTAGCAACGACATCCAAAAAGGAATCGAAACTAAAATGTATTTCTTTTTCTGGCCTTCTTTTTCTACGCATGGCTTCGAATTTTATCTCCCTTGAAGTATTTCCCTTACACTATCTTCCCGTTCTAAATTTTGCCTTTTTTGTTTCATACCTTCTATTTGTAATGCGGGGTAGCATAAGTGATAAGGCCTTAAACCATCTGGCCAAACTAAAAATCTCACCTCGGGTCGATATGGAGGTTCTCCTTGGCGCACGGTAGATTGTTTTCGTTGAATCATTTTTTCAATTTCTAGTACAAATCTTTTAATTCCTTCATCAGATGCAAGAAGATTCGTTGGGATGACTAATCGATTGGGATGAACCAATATTTCTTCAAATTTACATTCAACATAAATCACCCAGTCTCTTTCCGCAAATAATCTAGCGGGCCTTAAAGGGGCTGGTGCTTTAGTTTTTCTCGGACCTAATTCCGGTAAAGGTGCTGCTACCCTTGCTGTTGGGTCTTGAGATTCTGTTTCTTTTGCAAAATCATCTTCTTTGTTGTAGGTTGTTAGTGGGGGAGGTTGCTTAGTCGTTTCTTGTAAATCTGTTTTTTCTTTGTTGTTAAATGTAATTGATAAATTTGGGTTGTTGGGTTGGCTAGGTGAGGAAGATTCATTACCTAAAGAAGGTGTTTGGCTCGGATTAGAATTGTTTGGTGGATTTGATGTTGAAGTTTGATTGCTTGGTTTACCCGCGGTAGCAGTTTGATTAGCATCGATTTTATCAGTGCCATTTGAAGATGAATTATCATTTTTTTTGCCAGTACTGTTGCCATTTGGGAAAGAATTAGGAGTTGCTTGCACAGAATAAGGGTTTTTTGATTCGGGAAAGCCATTTCCCGAACTGCTATTATTGTTGCCTTTTGTCCCGCCACTTGTTCCTGAAGAATTTGCCCCTGTATTGTTTTTAATGAAATCAGGATCAATTGTTTGGCTTGGAAGATTATTATCATTGTCAGCTTTATTATTGTTTTTATTATCAGAACTAGAATAATTTTTTGTGATTTTGTCTGGACTATTTTCTTCAAAATTTTGACTGTAATTTTCTTTTAAGTTGGTTTGAGATGGTTCATTCTTTGATGAATTGTTTTGGTTTTTTTGATTGGAACTGTTGTTTCTTGCAGAATTATCTTTTGAATTATTTCCAATTTTTGTGTTATTAGATTCTATTGAATTGTTGGAAATATTTGATGAAGTTTTGTTGCTAGCAATATCGTTAGAAGTAGAACTTTGTCCGTAATTATTTGTTTTTGGGTTATTATTGTTTTTGCCTTGGGAGTTACCTGAACTATTGTTTTGGGGAAATCCAGGCAAGCTAATAAGTGGTCTAATGTTTTTTGCGGTAGCTCCATAACCGATATCTTTAGAATTTCCAGTGCCATTATTTTTTTCTAAAATATCTAAAGAAGTAGTGCCACTTCCCTCTGATGGATCATTTGTCTGGGGAATAAAACCATTTCCATTATTTATACCGCCTCGAATGTTCCCCGGTGCTGGAATCGGCCTTGGAAATTGTTTAACAGCACCATTAGGAATAATCATCGAGGCTAAATTTTTAGGCGAAGGTGATGATAACTCTAAAGGAATATCTAAGTTCCAAGATTTGTCTACTAATTCATAACCATAATCGACATCCATTGATTTTATAACTGATTGTAACTTCCAGTAATTTGATATTCCGTCGGGCCGAACAAGGATCATCATATAAGGCGTAGAATTTTTGGGGCCTAAAGATTGTTCTAAGTATTCCCTTAGTTGCACAATTCGATTTTGAACAAGTTCTTTTAGTTGGTTCGTTTCATCCGATGTGGGAACTAAAGTTTTATCTGGGAAAAACATAATGCCTGCTTCATTACATTCGATGTAAAGGGGTCTTCGGTTTAACCCGCTTTTTCCAAAGTAAGGGACAATTGAAAACGAATATTTTTCTTTTTCTTTAGAAGCTTTAAGTTCTTTTAAAATTAACTCCATAGATATAATCTGTTCTGACAAAGTTTTTGATTCTTTTTCTGTTTTATCTGCGTTTGTTTTAGTCTCTTCAAGTTTATTTTCTAAGGCAAGGAGCTTGTTTTTCGAATTTTCTAACACTAATGCCTTCTTTTTTATGTCATCGGGTATCTCATTATTTTTGCTTAATGCTTTCTTTTTTTCTTGGTCTTGAAATTGTTTTTTTAATTCTGCTATTTCTTTTTCAAGCAGCAATTCTTGTTTGGCTAATTGTTCGTGGTTGTTTGTTTTATTTTTAATCCAATCATTTTTCATATTTTCAATTAAAGAGTTTTCGTGTTCCGTTTTAATTTGGTTTTCTCGAGATTTGTTCCACGCAGCTTCATAAGCTTTTTCTAATGCAGCTTTTTTTGCTTTCTTGTCAATGACTAGAAGTAAAAGAATCAGCGACCCCATCGTGCAAAGAAGCACAGCAAGGAATGGAAAAGTAGATACTTCTAGTTTTTTACGCTTTCTCATGCAACCTTTCCAGGAATATTGCGGTTAGGAGTGTTTGCCGAATAAGAAAAAGTTTCGCTGTTTCTTCCTTGAAGTTTTGAAGTAAGTAAATGCACAGCAGCAGTAAGGCAATGTACTGCTTCTTGGAAATCTCCTGCAGAATGAATCTGGTGTAAGTTTTCTTGCATTAGTTTTTGTAAATGGATCAAGTGTTTTTCGCCTTGTTGAAGTTCCAGTAGAGCATTGGTCTGGTTTGCAAGTCCATCGACAACTTTTTGTAATGACTGTTGTTGCCCAAGACTAGATTCGTGCAAAGATGAGGCTAATATAGCCACTTGCTGGGTGAACTTTCTTCCAAGGTCAGAGGATTGCAATTCATACTTTTCCATTTGAAGTTGATGGGATGAAAGAGTTTTAGTTAAGGCTTCTTCAAGGGCATGTCGCATCCGATTTTGAGATTCTGTACCAAGGTTTTCAGCAGTGGAAGTAATTTTTTCAAATGATTTGGACCAAAGTTCTACCTGCTTGGTTACCAATGATTCTGTAGATTTGATAAGTTCTTTGGTATGCCTAGATAATATTTCTACCATCGGACTTTGGTCTGATTGAACCCTTAAAAAACGATGAGCTAATTCTTTATCGATAGTAGAATCTAGATTTTCTAAGAATTGTTCACCAGATTTTTCAACCATAAAACTAAAAAACATACATATCATCGTGAGGGCTAAAGCAAGTGCGGTGGCATCAAAAGATAAGGCCAAACCATCGGTAACAGTACTCATCGACTTTTCGAGCATTTCAGGAGTAACGCCTGAAATTGCCCCCGTAATACCTAAAACAGTTCCAAGAAAACCTAAAATCGGAATAGCCCAACTGATAAATCTGGTCAAACCAAAACTTGTTTCAAATTCAATTGAGTCCGAATCTGCAAAGTCTCTTAATTGGTCGTCAAGATCTTCTGCGCTGCCCCGTTGTTTAACAAATTCTAAGATGTATTGGAACCTTCTGAAGACAATTGTTTTTCGAATCCAACTTGGCGAGGTGCCAATATGTGCGAGTATTTTTTCAGACTCAATTGGGTGTAAAGTTTTGCTTTCCCAATCTGGCAATATTTTGATTCTTAAGGCAGTTTTTTCTTTTTTGATACGAAAATATTTATATATCAGTGCGGTAATTGCACATGAAAACATTACAATTTCGACAAACTCAACAGGGTGACCTAGGTATCGTTTTACTAAAGGCGCATCAATTGGACCAAACATAACAAAACACCAGAACCCTATAGCAATGGGCACGCCAACAGAAAGCGCCAAGGTTGTACCAGCCATTGAAGTAGCTTGGTTGTTTTGATCTTCGCTCATAAGCATATTCCTTTTAGAACTTTCTTGATAATGCAATTGATCCAACAAGGCCAAAGGAAGTTAAAATTACCTAGGTCTTTATGTAGATCGACTTTCAGAGTGCGGGATAATAACGATTTTGTTCAATAATGCCAGCCAAATTTATTCGATAATAAACGAGGGGGAATAGGGAGAACGGCTATTTTTTTTGGAACAAGTGGGGGTTAAAGGCGTGCGATATTTAGGCAATAACGGTTATGTGCGTTGTGTCTAAGCAGGGTGTTTGGGGGGGGCTAGGTTGTTGATTGACTTGTTTGTTTCCCCAAAAATTCTTCAAGCTTTGAACAAGTTTCCACAGCGGAAATGGCAGCCTTTCCAAATCCAAGTTTTGCGCCTTTGTTAATTGCATTTTTTTGCGCTTCGTCAAAATTACTTACCAGCATAATTGGCGTCTTGATAATTCCTTGGTTGGAAAATTTTACGATGAAATCTAAGCCAGCTTCACCATTTGTGTCAAAGATTCGGTTGACAAGAATTAAATCGAACGATTTTTCATTAAGTAACGAAAAAGCTTCTTTGGAGGTATCAGCATTAATAGTTACCGCATTAAATTTTTTCGTTAGAAAATTACTTATAGTAGAGTGATCTGCACAGCACTGGCCAATGCTTAGGACTTTTTTTTCTGTCATATTAATTCCTTTTAGGTTGACTATTTTTATTTAGAAGAAGTAGTTTGAATTCTTGTAATTTTTCGAGGTTGATTTCTGCTGGGCCTTTATCAAGCAAGAAATCAATATCTGCAATAGCTTTTTGAGCTTGGCCATTTTGCGCCAAAAGAATGATTCGTGCACCTCTTTCTTCGTGAGAGTTTTCATCGAGAACAAGGATGGCATCGAAATAACGGATTAACCCTTTGTCATCTTTCTCCCTTTTTGCAACCCCTGCTAAATTGGTAAGTATACGAATTAAAATTTGTTTGTTTGTAACGGGAATAAAATCGAAATCTTTAAGAGTTCTACCATTAATATCCAAGATTTTTTTAGTTGTATCTTCTTTGGATAGAATTTTTCCTTCGTCAAAAACATCGATAAAAACTGTTTCATTCTTATTTTTGTTGATTGAAACTAAAAAATGCCCAGGCAAACCAACACCATTGATTTCAAGATTAGCACTTTTTGCCAATTCCATAAACAATAGGCAAAGGGTAATGGGGAGGCCTTCTCGGTCGTCCATAACCTCCGAGAGATAACTGTTGGATCGGTGGTAATAGTCTTGCCTACTTCCGTGAAAGCCTTTTTCAAGGAAGAAAAAGTCATTAAGAGCTTTGAGTTTTTGGTCAACATTCATTTTGGAAGATATTTTAGAGGCAAGCTTAATTTTCATTTTAGACATTTCTTGGAGGTATATTTGGGGTTCGATTTCGGTGTTATCAATTTTTGCGATAAGTAAGGCGGCTTCCAGCAATGGGATATTATTTTCATTAGCTAAAAGACTGAGTTTTGAAAGTGTACTACGATGAGCAATATCTAGCTGTAATTTTTTAAGTTCCGCCATTTTTTTTTCAAGAGATTTAATTTTATCATCGATTAAGGTTTTAGAGAGGTTGCCATCTTTTAATATTTTTTCGTTAAGAGCCTTATCTTCTTTTTCATTTGCTTCAATATTTGACAAAAATTTGTTAAAGGAATTAGTGAAATCGGAATCAGGGAATACGGTTTTCAAAGTGGTGCCTGACTTAAACCCCTTAAATTCAGCAACAGTATTACGAAATTTAGCTAAGCCTATTTTTTGTGAAGAAGCAAAATCTTCTTTATGTTCATAGGCAAGCTTGCCATTTAAATAAGTTGAAAAACCCTTTTTATTGATTGCAACTTTCAGGTGGTTCCATTCCCCCGGTAAATAATTGTCGAAGGAATCCTGTTTTAAAACTTGCCAAGAATAAACATCGGGGCCATTAAATTTGGTGAGTCTCATCTGGCCATTTGAAGGGTAAAACCCAAAATGATTATCTTTACCATCCGAGTTAAATACAAGGCCTGCTGCGCCAGATTCATCCCGAAGTTTAACCCAAACTTCGGCTTCAAAGGGGATGTTTGGCAGTTCGAGTCTTGAAAGCAACAAAGCTCGTCCGCCAATTCCAACTCCTTGCCCTTCTGAAATAATTTTTCCGGCCCGTTGCCTCCAATTACCAGCAAAAATACTTTCCCACAAATCTTCATTTAGTGCACCGATGGTAGCCCACGCTTTCATAGGAATAGAAATGGGCTTAGATTTTAAAAGTTTGTGTAGTTGCTCAACTGGTATAGCGAATCCAAGGTTGTCGGTAACAAGAGATTTAATGGTAAGAATGCCTAAGACTTTGCCTTCGGAATTGACAATAGGTCCACCGCTATTGCCGGGTTCAATAGGAATGGCGACTTGGATCATTTCTTTGCCATCGATTTCTCTTTTTCCTGATAGAACCCCGGAAACAACACTGTGTTTAAGCCCCTGGGGGTTGCCAACAGCAACAACGCTGGTGCCATCTGGAAAAGAGCTTGATTCAGAAATAGTTAAGAAAGATCCGCTTGGGTTAACAGCCTTAAGAATGGCAAGATCATTATCACGGTCGAAAGCGTAGATGAAAGAAACATCGATTTCTTTTCCTTCTGCAGTTTCGAGAGTAATTTTTTTACCTTCACCGATGACATGATAATTGGTAACGAGAAGACCATCTTTTGAAATAAAGAATCCAGTGCCTAGAGCTTCTTTGCCTTCGGAGCGGCCTTTACTTTTGATAACAACGATTGAAGGTTTAGTGTTTTTTGCAATTTTTTCCGTTTCCCCTTCTTTGGCAAATAGTGTGGATGAATAGCCAAGGGATAAAACGGTAAACAATCCAATAATCTTGTTCATGACAAACCTTGATGAGGTAAAATTCTTAATTTTAAAAAATTCCTATACCCGTATATGATAACAAATTTATGGTAATGCATCATAATTGAAATGATTTTAACGATTATTTTTAATATGCAAGGTTTAAGGTAGGTTGGGATTTTTGATTGGAATAGCAATTTAGTAGAAGAGGTCTAAAAAAGTTTTTTATTTGTTAAAGTATACTCTGTTTATTTGCTTTTCACTGTTTTGGGTTTACAATCTATTAAGGATCGTTTTATAAACGAGATTTACCCGACTAAGTGACAGGTTTTTTTCCTTCAAAATTAGGCCAAATCTATGTCTCAATTTTATTCACTTGAAGAAGCCGCAACTAAACTTGGCATCAGTATTGACCAATTACGCGAACTTGCAAAAAAGCGTGAGGTACGGTCCTTCCAAGATGGCGGGACTCTTCGCTTTAAAAGTGAAGATATAGAAGCAAAGCTGAAAGCAACGAATGCAAAAAATTCCTCCTCCGATTCAGAAGATTTTAATTTAAATCTTGATGATGAACCACTGGTTTCTCCACCGACAGGATTAGGCGGGTCAATAAACCTTGAGATTCCCACTTCCGAGAATTTTGAGCTTACTATGGATGATAGCATCTTGGGAGTTGCACCGTCATCTTCTGAAGATTTTAATCTTTCGTTTGATGATAGTTCCTCTGTGATTTCTCCTAACCTTCCAGTTATTGCAAGTTCTTCAGACTCAGGCGATTTTATTGGAATACAAGACTCACCTGTGGTTTTAGGGTTAGATTTTAGCCTTGATTCCTCAGTTGATGCTGCCGAATCAAACTCCACTTCTTCAAGCGTTATTTTACCCCAAGATTCTCCTTTCGAAATTTCAGAATCAAACATCAATCTGGATGATACCTACGGCGTAAACGACATTGTTCCCATTCAAATCGCCGGCGAAGGGGCTTTTCAAAATCCAACTATTGATGACCTTCAAATTGATGATGATACCGGCTTACAACTTGATGATAGTGGTTCTTCTAGCCAAGAGTTGAGTAGTTCAATTGAACTTCAAGCGGATGCACCTGAAGAAGCTAGCGATTTCGAACTTTCTTTGGAAGAATCAAATTCAGAAGTTTTGTCCTTAGACAATTCAATTGGTGAGGGAACCCAGATTGCTTCTGATAACTCTGACAGTGAATTTGAATTAACTCTTGATGATGGTTTGAACGATAGTGGCCAAATGGAAGGTGTTGCAGATGCTGGCTTGGATAGCAGTTTTGAACTCGAACCTAGCGATAGTGATTCTGGATCGCAAGTAGTGGAAATTGATGACGGAACAGAAGCTGATCCTATGGGGGCAACTGCTGAATTTAATACCTCAGATGATTTAGAAGTTGTTGAAGATGGAAGTTCTAGCCAAGTTGTTGCAATTGATGACATTGAAGAACTTATCGAGGTAGTCATTGAGGAAGAAGCAGAGGTTGAAAACGAAACTCGTGAAACCGTTTTAGTGCAAGCAGGTGAAACATCTTGGGGAGCACTACCTGCAATGGTTTTGATCCCTGGAGTATTGATCTTATTTGTTGTAGGACTTATGAGCTTAGAGCTTATGAGGGGAATATATGGTTACAACAAGGGAACAGGTTTTTCTAGTATAATAATAAAGCCATTGGCAGAGATGTTCACGGATTTTCCTAAAAACTAAAATTTATTAAATCAGTTTAAATATTCGTTCAGAATTTCCACGAAGTAAAGTTGAACCAAGTTCAACTGATTCATAAATTGTAATTTTTTTAGTTTGAACAAAATCTTTTGAAAGAATGTTCGCAAGAATTTGTCGGTACATATTAAATTTTGGCAATCCAAACTCAAGCTTATACATATCGCTGTAATAACCAATTTGTTTCGTTTTTGGTACAGATTGTAACCTTGCTCTTGAATCTTGCTCAATATAAATTGGAATGTTGGAATACCACCAGTGGCCATTCGTGACAACATTTGGAAAAATCCAACTGTAGCTAGCAAGTTCTTGGTTTTGATTGCTGGTCAGAACAGAGATGCAAAAAGTAACTTTTGGAAAAGCGTTAAATAAAGGCGCATATTGGATTAAAGAAGTTCGCTGGTCATATAAGTCTTTGCCTTGAAAGACCCCGTCAACATAAACATTCCTGTTGACGCCAATCATTAAATCAAAAGGTAGTTTCCAATCATTGCAGGCTTCTGCGAGTATCCAGAAGATGCCTTTTTTCCAAGTTGGTGAATCAAAGTTAGCAGAAGTAAGGCATTGGTTTATTTCAAGGTCGGAAATTTTTTCGGGGCTGAAGTCTGGGGGAAGAGAGATAGCGCAAGCTTTGGCACCTTTTTGAGTGAAATGTTTAAAGAGGTTATTAATTGCTTGGTTTAGTTCCTTCACATTACCTGGATTAATGCCTGAGATTTTTTCAAGCCTAGTTTTTACATTATTTCTACCAAAATGAAAGACAAGTTCATCTGTTCTAAGGCAGGGTACATAAAAATTTGTATCAAATCCTTCGAGATTGTCATCGAAGTCATTTGTTAGAAAGATTTTTTCAAGTTTAGAGGTTTTAAGAACTTCGAGTTCCCAGTTAGGGGAATTCATTTTTTTTTGGGCGGTGTCCCACAGAAAATCTGTGTCTTTTGGAAGTATTTTATCGCCTTTAAAGTCGAGGAAAGTCTGTGCGATTTCTAGAAACCAAGCGTATTGAGCGGTATTATCGAATTGATCCATATGACGAATTATTTCGCGAACTTTCTCTTGCCCAGGAACTTCGGGCGCTAGAAATTTCTTATCCATTTGGCACGAGTGCGCCAATTCTGTGTAATAATGGTACCCAAGAATATCTTCGAGCGATTTTGAACCCGCAGTTTTTGGATTGATATGCGAATGGGGATCTATTATTGGTATATCAATAAGGGCATCGTAAATTTCTTTGCTTGTTTTATCTGCTAGCATCTATTTACCTTTTATTATTTGAAGTTGATAATTCTATTAATCATTAGCTACGAATTTCAATTTCCAAATCGAATTCGACCAAGGCTTATCCAAGTAATACTGATTAATATAATTCCCATAATTGTTAGTACAAAGGAAGATTTCCAAATTAGTTGAAAATCGGTAGTAACTTCAGAAGAAGATGGCATTATTTCTCTGAAAGCATCTAAAGCCCAACCTTGTGGAGTAAAGAAAGAAAGACTTCGGGCGGTGTCTGGCATCATTTCCCAAGGGAAAATACAGCCACCTATTAATGCAAAAAGGCAAACAGGCACCGAACTAAATAGCGCTAGTTGGGTTTCATTTTTTGAAAGTAGGCCAACGAACATTGACATTGATGCGACACAAAATGAAGTTGCTAATGGTAGGATTGCTAGGGTTAGAATTAAATCAGTAGTAGACCAATGGGCCGCCCCAATTTTTAATCCCAGTAAGATTTTTCCTAGACCAAGAAGGAAAAATGTTTGGAACAAAGAAATTATGAGGGTGGGAATAAATTTCCCTATTAAAATTCCAGATGTTGGCACGGGGGTAGATAAAAGACGATCGAATGTGCCTTGCCTTTTTTCTGCGACAAAAATCCATCCCGAAATAAGGATTAGACTAAATGCAAACATCACCGTGAACGAGGGAACTAAAATTTGGTAGCGGATAGCCCCTCGGCGTAGGATACCGGCCCCATCTTCATTTTTAAATGTGCTTAAAGGTTTTAGTGGTTCCTTGTTGTTTATAGAACGAGTTAGAGAAGCCCAAGATTTTCCAGTAAGGTTGTAGTTTTTGAATTGACCTGTCAAGGCAATTTGTATTCCTGTACCAACTTTTTCTCTATATGTTTTTGATAACTCTGCATCTTTTCCAGATGCTAATTCCAGTAATTCTCCCAATGGAATTTTATCTTTACGAATCAAAAGTTGTAATGAAGGGGGTACAGGTAATGATACTTCTTTTCCCAATAATTCGATGAACTCTGGATCACCTAGTTTTTCAAATGCTTGGCCTATCATCCAAGGTAATACAATTCTTAGTAAAGCAACCTGACAAACACTTTCGATGATCGCAGAAGTTGCAGGTTGCTTACTATCCTTGACGATTTCGACTTGCAACTTTTCTAGATATACCCCATCGCGGTGAAAGGGATTGACCCCAGTTGTGAGGAACGAGCATTCGTTTATTCGATCGCTAAAACTTTGGTTTATAATGATAACCGCTGCTCTTTTTCCTGATTTTACGAGTTCTTCTGCTTGCTCTCGGTTTGCTATGATTTCGACTTTGATACTAGGTGTTGCTGCGATGTCCTCAACAGCGTGGTCGCCCCAGGGTTTCTTATCTAGCCCTTTGCCTTGGTCGAGATTGAGAATGCTGATGCGCATAAGGTCATCATTTTTTTGACCAAATCCTTCACCTAAAAGTAAACCAAGGATAAGAATCATTCCAAATGGCAAAACAAATAACAACACTGATGTCAATTTATCCCTAAGAAGAAGTTTCATTTCCTTTTTTGCGATGATAAGGATTTTCATAGGTTTGGATTAATCTCTGAGGTGTTTTCCTGTTAGACTTAAGAAAACTTTTTCAAGATCAGGAGAATTTACAAATAAGTTAAGTATTTGAATTTTTTCATTAATTAAAAGGTTGATAATATCTGGTGCGGAATCCTTATTAGATGTTATCGAATAGCTTCCTGGAATGGAACCTGTTTTAAGATTTGGGAGCGTTTTTCGTAGAGTTTGAGTCTTTTGTTCGGTTATTTCGCTGATAGTAAAATTAATCGTGGTGCTGGTAAGGGCAAGTAGGTTTTGTAAGGTGTCACAAGCAATGATTTTTCCCTCATCAAGAATTGCTATCCGGTTGCAAAGTGACTCAGCTTCTTCCATATAATGAGTGGTGTAAATAATGGTAGTGCCCATTTGGTTGATATTTTTGATTGCTTCAAAAATTCTGTTGCGGGATTGTGGGTCAACTCCTACCGTTGGTTCGTCCAATAGAAGAACCTTAGGAGAGTGAACAAGCGCAATACCGAGATTTAATCTGCGTTTCATTCCACCTGAAAAGAATTTAACTAATTGGCCAGATTTTTGATCATCAAGACCAATGATTTGAAGAATATCGTTTACTTTAATTTTTAGGAGTTCTGCTTGGAGGTCGAAGAGTTGGCCGAAAAACAGGAGGTTTTCTCGTGCGGATAATTCTTCATAAAAAGCATATTCCTGAGGAACCAGCCCAATTAGGGCTCTGACTTTGAGGTTCGAGGGTTCGATTGTGGTTTGATTTAGGGTAACTTGGCCAGAAGTTGATTTTGAAGCCCCTGCAAGAATAGAAAGCAGTGTAGATTTACCCGCGCCATTAGGTCCTAAAAGGCCAAAAATTTCGCCTCGATTTATAGAGAAAGAAACTTGGTTGAGAGTTTTTAAATTTCCACGAAATTTAGAAATATTTTTAACTTCAAGAATTAAAGAGGGATCTTGCATTTATGCCACTCTCGAAACAAAAAAAAGCGGAAGGCCAAAACAGCCTGCCGCCTTTTGCGAAAGTATGAAAAAAGGCTGGATTATTTCTTTTTGTCTGCGGGTTTTTTGTCTCCAGCAGCAGATGCTGCACCAGCAGCAGGTGCTGCAGCATCGCCTGCAGCGGCTTCTTTTACTTTCTTTACCTTCTTGCCAACTTTTAAAACTCTTACTTTCGGAAGATTAAAGGGGCCCATTCCTTCTTTCCAGCGGTCTTCAGCTTTAAGCACCGCTATTCTTTCAGCACGATTTAATACATTACGGGATCTTGCCAAGGTGTTTTTTCGTTTCAAACTTTTATCGATTGACATTTTAACCTCTTATCCAAAAACCTATTGTCCATTTCTTAAATATAATGATAATTGTGAATATTGACAAGGTATTTGAACCGTAATATAAATTTATCTCATTACAATACAAAGGGTTAAAATGCGTATAAAAATGGATTATGGCAAAACTGGCATTATGGTTGACCTTCCTAACGACAAAGTTGTAGGCACCTTAGAGATAAAACCAGCTATTCCTTTGGCAAATCAAGAACAAGCTATTTCCGAAGCACTGGCCAATCCTATTGGTTCCAAACCTCTTGCTGAAATTGCTCGGGGTAAGAAAACTGCTTGCATTCTCGTTTGTGATATCACCCGCCCGGTTCCTAATAAAATTATTTTACCTCAAATTTTGAAGGCCATCGAATCATCTGGCGTTCCCCGTAGTGGCATTACCATTCTTATTGCCACTGGTTTACACCGGCCTAATGAAGGCGATGAACTTATTGAATTAGTTGGGGAAGATATTGTTCAAAACTATCGAGTTGAAAACCATCACGGGAAAGAATCGTCTGAACACGATTATCTTGGGGTTACCCCTAGAGGAGTGCCGGTTTACATTGATTCGCGCTATATTAATGCTGAACTTAAAATTACAACTGGCCTTATTGAACCTCATTTAATGGCGGGTTATAGCGGCGGTAGAAAAGTTATTTGCCCAGGTATTGCTGGTATTGAAACGGTTAAAGTTTGGCACGGACCCAAGTTCCTTGAGCACCCTAATGCAGAGTGTGGCATTGTTGAGGGCAACCCAGTACACGAAGAAAATACTTACATCGCCCTAATGAGTGGTTGCGATTTTATTGTCAATGTTTGTGTAGAAAGTAACCGCCAAATCACTTGGGCAGGGGCGGGGGATATGATCAAGGCTTGGGAAGAAGGGGTTAAATTTGTTAGTCAGGTGGTTAGGGTACCTTTGCGGGAACCGGTTGATATTGTGCTCACGAGTTGTGCTGGTTATCCGCTAGATACGACTTGGTATCAAGCGGTTAAAGGTTTGATTGGGGCCCTTCCTATTCTTAAAAAAGGAGGGACTATTATCTTGGTGGCAAGTCTGACCGAAGGTTTAGGTAGCCCCGAATTTCAGCAGGTTTTGGCAGAAAACCCCGACATCAAAGCATTTAAAAAGCGAATCCTCGAAACAGACTATTTTGTGATGGATCAATGGCAGGTTGAAGAATTTGCCAAGGTTCTGGAAAAAGGTAAAATCAAGGTGTTTTCAAAAGGATTAGAACCCGAGGTGCTCAGAAAATGCCATGTTACTCCGGTTGATTCCGTCGAACAAGCCATTGCAGATAGCTTGCAAGAATATGGCCCCTTAGCACGGATTGCTGTAATCCCTAAAGGGCCCTATGTTCTTGCTTGCATCGAATAAGACTATTTAAGCAAATGCTTTTGCTAACTTAGGAATTCTTTTTACCAACTTGTAGATTCTGCTGGTTCTGAGCAACCCAGAATGCTGGTTAGTTGATTAAATTCTTCTTCAAATTTATCGCTTGTGGAATGAAAATGCTCAAAATCGTTTACAAATTGTAAGGAATCATTTCGTTTAATATGGTTTTGCTGAAGAACTTTTTCAAATTCAGCAATGTTTTGAGCATAAACGACTATCACTTTATGTTCATCGAATTGGATTTCCATTGGTTTATCTTTTGCCATTACTGCAATTCCAGAGCAACCATCATTGGAAATAGTCATCTCGAATTCTTGCAAGTAACTTTGCAGGATTGGAAGGTCTATTTCTTCCCGATGTAAATCGATGTGTTTAGAAACTTGTGAGCGATGGCTTGATTCCAAGATAATATCAACGGTGTTTCCTAAGAGGTCGGTTAGTTGAAGGAAAAGGTCAAAGACATTTTCCTTAGAAACTGCAATAGCCAGCATGGGTATTTCTTGCTGGGTAAGAGAATCAGTAAAGGTGCTTTTTTTATAGCCATTGGAAAAAGAAACATTCATTTCCTCTGCAGGATAAGCCGCACTGGAAAAAGAAAAGCTGTTAGACATGATTCCGCTTTCTTCTTTATAAAACAAAGTCTTGTACGCGTTCTGCAAGTTCCAAGTCAGATGTGAAATCTAGAACTTACTGAACAAACAAATATAGGCTGCAATCTTTACGAATGCCAGAAACCGATGGTTCATTTTATTATTTATATTTCTTTCTTGAATGTATTTTCATTAAGCATAGAAAAAAGCAAATAGTTGGGGTGATAACCCAGAAAAATCCGAAACTTTTACTTGATTTCTCCAAATTGTCAAAAGTACAACCCCCCTATCTTTCCTGAGTTAATTTTTCGGAATTGTTTTCCTAGCTGTTTTTACCCTCTAAAGTGTTTAAAAAAGCATTTCATTTGAAATCCCTCCCAAATTACTGCTTTTTACTCTCAAGACTTGCTCCCAGATATTCGATTCATCAAGAGAAACCCTTTTCTTGAAAGAATTTGAATATGAACACCAGTTTTGCTTTAGCAGTTTTAGTTTCTTTAAATCTGCTAAATGTAAGTCCCCAGCCTTTACCACTTATTAATTTGTTGACCGATGGGTTCCGTGAGGAAATATACAAAGGCCAAAGTCATTTAGGACTTGTTACCGTGACCTCGCAAGTGCTTGAGAAAAACGGTAAGAAAACTGGCGTAAGATTGCAGAAGGACACCAACTTAACCATGCAGCGCTTTGGTTCTTTGGTGCAACTTCGTATGGTTGAAACTCAGGAAATGGATGCGATCGGAACTGTTAATAGTATCTCTATGAAACAGTTTCAAGGGCCAATGCAGATTATGGCCTTGAATGGACTTAGAGATGGTGCATCATTTCGAATTTGGGTTGAAAATAATAAAGAAAGGGTAATTCCTTGGGATATTTATGCGTTTGGACCTTTAGGAAAAGAACAATTGGTTGCGGGTAAAAAGTGGACACATAATGAACAAATTCAATTCGATTGTTATCAGGCTGTAGTAAACCGAATTGTAACTTTCGATGTAGTTGCAACACAAAAAGTGCCTGAGGGGGCGAAAGACCCTGTTGCTTGGACTATTTTAATGATACCTCACAAAATTATTGCAGGTAATCAAACCCTACAACTTCCCAAAACTCTTTACTTTCTGGACCAAAATCAAAAAGTATTATTTTCTGAAACAGAAATGGATGGTATCGGTGATATAAGTTTAGTTCGGTTTAAAGCTGGTCCATCTCCTATTAAATCTTCTAATTCTGTTTTTGATATTGGTAAGGCTTCTTTTATTCCCCTAAGCAGACGCATTTCTGCTGCTAAATCTGCTATGCGGGTTTCTTACCTTATTACCATCCCCGGCCTCCAGGGTGAGTTGCCTGTTGTTGAGGACGAAAGGCAAAAGATTACACAAAAGAAAGGGAATGCGTATCTCCTAGAAGTAAAAGCGTCTCGTACTCCGGAAGAAACTCTAGGGTCAGAGGCACCTACCCCCCAAGAGATGGCCCCTTCGAAGTTTATAGATTGGAATCATCCTGCGATTAAAAATTATCTCCGAGATATAAATCTTCAAGAGGCTGACCTATGGAGAAGAGCAGTAATGATTGAAAAGTTAATTCGAAGGAAAATATATTTTGATAATCAGGCGCCTTTTGCGAGTGCATCTGAGGTTGCAAAGAATTCACGGGGCGATTGTAGGCATGCGGCGCTTCTTCTTGCAGCATTATGCAGGTCAGAGGGCATTCCCAGTCGAATCGCTCATGGCTTGGTTTATGTGGAGAAAAATGGCCAGCCAATGTTTGGGTTTCATATGTGGACCGAAGTTTTTGTCCGTGGAAGATGGATGCCTTTAGATGGAACTATGGGGTTAGGATTTGTAGGCGCAGACCATATTAAAGTGTCACACCATACTTACGCAGAAGTTGAATCGCTTGCGCCAATTGCAAGCCTGCAAAATTTTATAGGGAAAGTAAAGATTGAAGTTGATTAAGGTTTTGTTAAATCAGGAATTGTTTTAGGCTCGTGATTGATAAAAAACAAAAGCCCTAGGCCTTCATAAGTGTCGTTGGAATTAGGAAGTTTTGCCGGCGAAGACCAAGTTTGAACGCCTTGGTTTAAGATAGTTCTACCGAAGTTAACAGCCCAAGATTTTCCTGCTGTTGCTGGAGAACTAGAAAGCATACCCATTGGAATTGCTGCTTCAAATGTCCAGCCTGTGTCAGTTTTTTTCGTTACGAAGAACCATTTTGGATTCCAAGAATTATCGCCCCAACAATCGTCAATGACATTGCCAAAGGAATCAACTTGGAATTGATAGCAAGTTGAATAATCTCTGTCTAAGTCGATTTGAAAGAAAATTTGATCGGGTGCTATAAGTGTTTGATCTCTGGTTGGTAAAGTTTTAGGTTTAATCCAATTAAGGTTTGACGAAGAACAAGTTGCGCTAATATACAAAAATTCTGAGTCGTAAAGAGTCTTAAACTCGGTGTGATTTTCTAAAGCGGAAACGCCGATCCAATTTGTTAGTTTGATAGCTTTTGCAGATTTCCAGCATTCGTCATCGAGTTTGCCATCGAGGACTGGTTTTGTATCAGTTTGCTTGCAGGTAAAGACTTCTTTTGGAGCTTGGCCCCTTCTTTCTGTAATCCAAAGTTCTGCAAGTGCATTTTGTTTCCAAGGCCCCGGGGGTGCATTACTAAGAAATTCGTTAAGTGCAGATTTTGACTCTTCGATTTTACCTAGGTTTCGACATGCAGCATTGGTGGAGAAAAAAATCCGAGGGTCTTTTTCTGCAAGTGGGCCAAACGCTGATAGTTTTGCCTCAAGTTTCAAGCTGTTTTCTAGCCAGGCTCTAGACTCGGTCAAACTATTTAAAGTTTGGATTTCTCCTTTATGGTTCACGCCAATGAGTGGTAACTCTGGAACTTTTACTGTAATTTTTTTTGGATTTTTTGAACCTTTTATGCCACCTGTTTGATTGATTTTATCCAGTTGAGGGCTTGAAAATAAATCTTTAAGGGGTGGGGCTTTAATACTTTCTACACTCGGTTTACCAAATTCATGCGAGAGGATTGAAATGAATTGTCCTAGTTCGTGCCTGCGTCTGGTTTCCGAACTGCCATCGTGAAAGATTAGCCATTTGATCGCATTTGCAGACTCTTGGGTTGTTGGATAAGTCGAGATAATTAGCTTGAATATTTCCCTTGATGCGCTCCATTGGCCGTTTTTAAAAAACAACATTGCAATGTTAGACAACAGGCTTGCTGCTTGTTCTTCAGGTAAACCCGATACCATCGCCTGCATTTTTGAAAGAAGGATAGAAGAGTTAGAGTCAGGGTCTAAGGGTGATTCAGAAATTTTTCGAAGTAAGGTGCTATTTCTAATAGCGTTGATTTTTTCCTTAATTAATTCTTCGTTCATACTCACCTGCCTTCGGTTGATTCCGGTCAAACCACTTTCCCAATCAATTAGGAGATCTTTACTTTTTTCTCTCTGATTTATATGAGCAAAAAAACTTACGCTATTTGGGTTGTTGTCAATTTCTAAGCACGAGCGCAAGGAATCTGCAAAATCAAGTAAACTGCCTTGTATGGAGTTCAATGGTTGTGTTAGATCAAAATTGATATGACTTTTACTTTGAAATTCTTGCTGGATTAAAAAGTTCGTTTTCCAAGTAGAAAGGTCAAGTATTTTTAATTGTTCATTAAAGGCATCAGGCGTATTAGCTTTTTCTACAGCTTGAATTGTTGCATGCTTAATTACTTGATAAACTGCATCTTTTTCAGTATGATCGTGATTGGCCAAGATTATAATTTCAGGTTTGATCGAGCGGATGGAAAGAACTAAAAGGTTTAAAAGTTGGTCAGCGCTTTTGTTGTTTAATATTCGATCCCAGTTTTCGATGACTTTTTGAGGGGTATCATTAGATTCAAGAGAGGAGATAGGGAACTGCCAATAGTTTTCAATATGCGCATTACCTGCCTTCCTAGAATAAAAAAGGACTTTGTTACTGGAAGAGGCTTTTACATTGTTTTTTTGATTTGTCATAGAAGTGATTGTAAGGCTCGACACGATGTTGTTTTTTTCGAAACCAAGGAAGGCGGATGTCTCGGGAGAAAAATCTTTGGTACCGGCTTGAATGATAAGAATACGAGAATGAGAAGCACCTCGTTTTTGAACCTGCCAAGTTTTTCCTGCATTTTTGGTTGCAAGAATAGTGCCATATTCCCCTGCAGTCCACCCGTTATTAGGATCAGTAAAAAAGATAGAATTTAGGGTAGACTTATTGTTCGTTTTGACAATTTCCCAAGTTTTTCCTGCGTCAGGACTATGAAACAGAATAGAGCCAGGTTTTCCCGCGACCCATAAATGATCTGCAGTTCCGTGAATAGAATGAAAATCAATACAGTTTGCGAGTTCAGAACTAAGGCCAGTATTTAGTGTAGTCCAAGTGGCACCAGTTTGAGAATCGCTGGCAAGAATTTGGCTGCCAAGCCCTACTAGAAAAGTTGATTTTAGCGTTGTATGAGCAGATTTTAAGGATCTGTTGGTCAACTCAGATGCCTCGTTTCCTTGATGTTTAAAGTTCACAAGTGTTGAGATTGAATTATTACTTCCGGCGAGGAAACCGCTGCCTTTCCCCGTTAAAGCTGCTGAATACCAACTCCCCGATTTTGGCCCTTCACCTTTTTCCCAGCTTTTTCCCCCATCGGTGGTAAAGAAAAACCCAGCAGGGTACGCCTCGGTAGCATCTCCCGCAAGTATGCCGATTTTGTTATCGAGGAATTTAACAAAGTTTAAACCTGGCATTGAATTATGCAAAACTTTGGTCCATTTGATACCACCATCTCTTGTAAATAAAATGACTCCAACAGAATCTAAAGTGGGGTGATATTCAGTCCCTACAACCCAGCCAAAATAGGGGCTTAAAAAATGAATTGATTTTAACGATGCACGAGTTCCTGTGGGTTGTCTTTCCCAATCTTTTCCACCGTTGATGGTATGCCATACCACGCCTTCATCACCAACAGCCCAGCCTTCTTTGGAGTCGACGAAGTGTAAGGCCCTAATTGCAGCATCTTCAAAATAGCTATTTGGCGACTGAGCTTGTGAGGGCGTTGTAGAAAAAGCAAAAAATACAATGAGGACGGAAGTTAAGCGTAAAAATTTTGGCATAGGGATTTCTTGCCTTTATTCTCAAAGTATAAATTATTAATATCCTATTTATTGTGCAATAAAAGCTAAGAATTGGTCAACCCGTAAAAGGTAGATCAGAATGGTAGCTTTTTAACAAACCCTCAAACCCCCAAATAATAAAGTAAGAATTGGTCAACCCGTTAAGGTGAGGCTTTAAAGGTTGTGGCAGTTTGGGTTATTTCCAAATGTCATTGGGGGGTGCAAATTCTGCGCTGGCAGGTGCTGAAATTCCCATCGCCTCTGCCAAAATCGATGCTGCTAGTTGAGGTGAAACTTTTTCTTTTATTAACCCGTGTTTTATTCCTCCGCCAAAAATAATAAGGGGAACATGGGTATCGTAGGAATGTGGACTGCCGTGCGTTGTACCTGTCAGGTAAGACCCCGGAATGTTATAGGGCTTAAGAACAAAAAAGATGTCTCCGCTTCGTCCTTTATACCAACTTTTTGAAACACTAATCAAAAAAGGGTCAGTAGAATCCGAAGCCTTGCTTATTTCTTTCGAAGGGTATGCATTTTGAATACCTGTTTGAGTTTTAGCCCATATTTTTAAATATCCAGTAGCATCGTCAAGGTTGATTGATTGGCGTTTAAGGGTGTTATAATTTAAGTATGCGGAGGTGTCAGAAAATGCTTCAAGATACTTTTCGGGAGGTTTTAGTTTCCCAAACTTTTCTTGTAGAGTCATTTCAATTGCTTTGCTAAATTTATCAGTCGATATTCTATTTGCATCAATTCCTTTAGAACTTGAAAATTCTGGCAAAGGACAAACGCCATGATCCGATGAAAGGGCGATAACATAATTATTTACACCAACTTCTTTGTCGAGGTAAACAAGTAATTCGCGAATTAATAAGTCAGTTCTTAAAGTTGTATCATAAACTTCTTGTGAATCGGGACCCCATGTATGACCTACAGCATCATTGCATGAAAAAGAAAGACAAAGAAGGTCTTGATAGTCGTGTTTTCCTAGTGATTCTGCTTTGATTGCTTTTTTTGCAATTTCAAGAAGAACATCATTACCAAAAGGTGAGTTGTAGATTGCATCGTAGTAATCTTTGTCAGATTTGCCAAATAAATGAGGGAAGGACTTACCTTGATTTTTTCCTGAGCCTTCACCTGCTTGGTCGTCTTTTGCAGAAAGTTTTGCGTAATCTAATTCGGGATAGAGTTTTTCCCAAGACTTACTTTTCCATTGGTCAATAAATTTTGATGCATTAAAATCTTGAACCCACGAAGCGAGTTTGCCATTATAAAAGTTTGAAGTTTGAAAACTCCCGAGGCTAGAGTCGAACCAATAGCAAAAATCTGGGCTCATTCCTGCAGGTAAAACTGCTGAACGATCTTTCATTGATAGGCTTACAACCTTTCCTCGATTATTAGTTGAACGCTTTAGGGCATCGCCAAGAGTCTCAGCACGAATTTTTTCTGGGGTGCCTCCAAGTCTTTTCTTTTCTTTACCATCGGCATCAATTATTGGCATTAGTGTTGGGGGAACAGCAGTCCACCTTGAACTTGCAGCGCAATACGAACTTTTTCCTTCTTTACGATCGTACCACTCATTTCCAACAATTCCATGAACGGAAGGAGTTGCTCCGGTGGTTAGGGTTGCGTGCCCAGCCCCAGTAAGAGTTCCAGCGTAAGGATAATGGCAATTTTCAAACCAACTACCTTCAGAAGTTAACTTTAAAAAACCATCTTTTACAAAATGATCTTTCCAGCGGGAGATATAATCCCCTCGTAATTGGTCAAAAACTAGTAGGATTCCCAGTTTTGGTTTTACTTGAATTGGTTGTGAAAATAGTTGCTTGCCTAAAATTAAGGAAAGTAATACGACAGATAAAACAATCAGTTTTTTCATTTATCATCTCAATTTTTTAACAAATGGCATTTCATCCGGTGATTCTTATAACTAGAATTTAGTTTATATTAAGGGTTAGTGCTACAGAAAGATTATTGAAGTTATGATTAATAAATGGTTAAGAAAAGGCTTAAGTTCTTGGTTTGGTGGATTATTGGTTTTTTTGGGACTCTCACCAATGGCACTTGCCGATATTGGTTCCGATTTTCTGACTGAGGTTATGCCTTTAATAAGCAAAGCTGGATGCAATCAGGGGCCTTGCCACGGTAGTTTGAATGGCAGGGGTGGGTTTAAACTTTCCTTGCGTGGAGAAGATCCTGCTTTCGACCACCTTGCTATTGTCAAGCAAAGTGGAATGAGGCGGGTCGACCTTGTAAACTCGGATGCAAGCCTACTGCTTAAAAAAGCTATTGGAGAAGTTCCACACGAAGGGGGTAAAAGGTTTGACCGAAATTCTCAGAGTTATGCTTTAATAAGAAAATGGATAGATTCTGGAGCTTCTGCTCCAGCAGCATTTAAAAGCAACCTAATAAAGTTGGAAATTTCCCCGTCTGAAATATTTATGGAGGGAATTAATAATACTGCTCAGATCAAAGTCTTTGCTACGGATTCCAATGGAAAAAAAACTGATGTCTCATCTTTTGCAACTTTTGATTCTAGCAGTGTTTTGATCACTATTTCGCCCGGTGCTAAAGTAAATTGTAGTGGATTTTTAGAGGGCAATATTACTGCTCGTTATCAAGATAAGCAAGTGTCCGTTAGAATTATTCGTATTCAGTTGAGAGAGTCTGTTTCTTTAAAGAAGTTTCCATTATCAGTAAATTATATCGATGATAATGTGTTTAAGAAATTAGATAAATTAAAGGTTCTGCCTTCAGCAATTTGCTCGGATGAAATTTTTCTTAGAAGAGTTTGTTTAGATTTAAATGGCAGGTTGCCCGATGCAAAAGAAGCAAAAAGTTTTTTGGAGGATAAATCTAATGACAAGCGATTGGCTTTAATTGATTCTTTATTAGAGCGTCCAGAATTTGCTGATTTATGGGCTTTAAAGTGGTCGGATATTTTGCGTAATGATGAGAAAGTGTTGGATGTAAAAGGTGTAAGGGTTTTTCACCATTGGATCCAAAGGTCCTTTGCAGAAGATAAGCCCTTAGACAATTTTGTAAGCGAAATTTTGGAAGCCAAGGGGAGTAGTTACAGTAATCCTGAAACGAATTTTTACCGCGCACTCCGGACTCCAGAAGTCAGGGCAGAAGCCGTGGCTCAGGTCTTTTTGGGCCTCCGTTTGCAATGTGCTAAGTGTCATAATCATCCCTATGACCATTGGACACAAGAGGACTATCATCGCTTTGCAAGTTTTTTCTCGAAACTTGACTACAATATTAGTGTCAATAATAAACGCGATAAATTAGATAATAAAGAGTTTGTTGGCGAGCAGTTTGTTGTAATTAATCGCGCCGGTGTTCTGCTAGATCCGAAAAATGGCAATCCCCTTGAACCTAGATTTTTGGGTAGCAATAGTATAATTAATCAAGTAAATGGCGAACAACTTAAGCAACTTTCTGACTGGTTGGTCAACAAGCAGAATCCTTACTTTGCAAAAGCTCAAGTTAATAGAATATGGTTTCATCTTTTTGGTAGGGGTATCGTTGATCCCCTTGACGATTTTCGGGCAACGAATCTTCCGATTAATAGTGGATTGCTATCGGCCTTAGAAGAAGACTTTAAAAAATCAGGTTTTAGGATAAGGCCATTGGTTCGAACAATAACTGCATCTGCCACTTACCAGATGGCGCCTCAAATTCCCACTTCGCTTGATGACTTTGGTAATTTTTCTCATTTTAAAGCCCGTCCTTTGCAAGCCGAGGAACTCCTAGATGCACTCTGTAAGGTCACGGGTAAAAAGTTAGTCAAGCAAAGTGTAGGCAATTCAGAAACGGTTCTTTCAATTCCTGGACTTCTTGGTCGTTCGGTTTCCAATGCTGGGAATAACGGTGCTACGATTAATAGGTTTCTTGCTTCTTTCGGAAAACCTTTGCGTTCTCTTACTTGTGAATGTGAAAGGTCGGACGATAATACTTTGGGGCAAGCTTTTCATATGATTTCAGGTGAAGTTGTTCAGGGATTATTAGCCAATCCTGGTAATCGAGTTGATGAGATTATTTCAAAAAATATGGATACGGATACAGCGCTTTCCGAAATATTTTTAATTGCATTTGCTCGGACCCCTTCAAGTAAAGAAAAAGCAAAAGCTTTGCTGATTTTAGAAAAATCTAAAAGTCCTAAAGATGGATGGGAAGATATAATCTGGGGCGTGGTGAATTCAAAGGAGTTTCTATTAAGACAATAATCAAACACCTTGCCTGCATACCTTTATTAATTAGTTTTTTATTAGTAACCCCGCACGCCCAAGGCAGTGTAATAGAGGACAAATCCTTTGTTCCTAATGATGATTTGGTGCGGTTTGTTAAGGAACATATCGGCAAAGCTTTTTATGGTAATTACATGGGTAAGAAAAAAGTAGGCTGGGAGTCGGACGAAATTAAATTTGTAAAACTTGATGGTGTTATGGTTGTTTCTCAGTTTTCCGAGTCCTATTCCCGAGCTTTGTTTGGCGGAAATAAAACCGAAGTTCAAGATAAAACTGAAATCACCTTCAGTCTCGAAGGTCAGGGCGATATCCTCCAAATAAAAGCTAACCATATCGAAAATGGTGTTGAAAAAACAAGAACTTTAATTAAGCGTAATGGAAAGTTTATTCTTATTACAAAATCTAACGACCGTACGGACGAGAAAGTTGTTTCTAAACCAAAAGAAAACCTTTTAATGCAAAAAAATCTTGAGGATTGGTTGAAGGGTAACCGCATTAAAGGCGATATTTACAGTTGTTTTTCTACTTCTATTGAAGAAGATGATCTCAATATTCCTACTCGCTACATTTACAAATCAAAAAAAATGATAGCTCATAATGGAATTAATATTTTAGTCCATGAGATTGATCAAGAAAGTCACGGTGCGATTTTTTATTCGTTACTTGAAAATGATGGAAAGCTTCATTACGGCAGATTGGGCCGAATTATCGAATATCGCCTTGAAACCGAATCTGATTCAAAAAAACTTGATCCTATTCTGGTCGATCTTATTCAGATTTCAGCAGTCAAACTTGATAAATTCCTTGGCGATCCCATCAAGGTGCTTTCTCTTAAACTTCAGTTTAATTCTGATGATGATTTTGATTTTCCTCAGTCGCATAGGCAATCTTCAATTAGGCAAAAAGATAACTCTTTAATTTTAAATATCAAAAAAGATTTCATTGTGAAAACTGGTAACTTGCTATCCGTTGAAGATCAAAAACAATGTTTGCTTTCTAGCCTTAGTGCCCCATCGGATAGCCCTAAAATCAAATCACTTGCAAACAAAATTGTTGGAGATGCAACTACAGATTATGAGAAGTCTGGCAGGCTTGTGCGTTGGATTTATTCCAACCTCGAAAAAACTTTATCCAAAAATAGTGACAATGCACTTGATATCCTCGATAAAAAAGCTGGGGATTGTACCGAACATACCTTGCTTTTTGTTACCTTGGCTCGCTCTCTTGGCATTCCTTCTCGTGAAGTTGGTGGAATTGCTTACATGGCGGGCGAAAAAATACCAAAAATGGCTTGGCATGCTTGGGCTGAATTTCACGACGGTAGGCAATGGATTTCTGCTGATCCTACTTGGAACCAACTCCTCGTGGATGGTACCCACATAAAATTTAGTGAAGGTTCAACAGACTTGAAATGGCTTAATGTTCTTGGTGGACTTTCCTTAAAGGTACTTGATTTTCAAATACAAAAATAAGCTTAACAGTTGTTCAAAATTTATAGGTGGTTTCAATGTTTTCTAGACGAAGTTTTTTAAAATCGGGCCTTGCTATTTCTGCTACCGCTAACGCTTTGCCTCAAATGGTTCTTGCTTCATCAAAAAGTCCTAAGGTGAAATCTGTAATATTTCTGCATCAATTTGGCGGTCCTAGCCAGATGGATACTTTCGACTTAAAACTTAACGCACCAGAAGCTTATCGTGGGCCCCTCAAGGGAATATCCTCCATCATTCCTTCCTTGCCTGTAGGCGAATTACTTCCCAATATGTCGAAGCTAATGGATCGAGTTACCATAGTGAGAAGCGTTCATCATGAGATGAAGAACCATAATTCCGCAGCTTATTACAGCCTAACGGGATATTCGCCCCCGACTGACGATCAACGACTTCGCGATACTTTGGACTTATTTCCTGCTTATGGCTCGATTGTTAGTAAATTCAAGGAAAAAGTTGGGGTAATGCCACCCTTTGTTTCTTTTCCGCATGTGATCCGAGATGGTTCTATCACGCCGGGTCAGCATGCAAGTTTTTTAGGCAAAACCTATGATCCGTTTTTTATTGGCCAAGACCCTAACTCGGGTGATTTTAATCTTCCCGAACTTGTTTTACCATCTGGAATAAGCCCAGAAAGAATTTCCAACCGCAAGGAAATGATGGCGATTATAGATGCTCAAACCGGTATCCTTGAAAATTCGGCCAAGGCCAAGGCCAAAGGTATTCAAGATAACTACGACCGTGCCTATGAGATGCTAACTTCAAAAGCTATCCGCAAAGCTTTTGATATCTCGTCAGAATCTGTTAGTGTTCGGGAAAAATATGGCAGAACTACTTATGGGCAGTCGTGTTTGTTAGCTAGGAAATTGGTTGAAGCTGGTTCTTCATTTATCAATGTTTATTTTTCCCAACAAATTGGTGGGTGTGAAGGTGGTTGGGATACGCACGGTTTTAGAGATAAACCTATGTACCCAATTATGAAGAATTATCTTATGCCCCTTATGGATAAAACTTTACCCGCATTGATTCTCGATTTGGAAGAACGGGGGTTGCTAGAAACTACATTAATAGTTTGGGCAGGTGAATTTGGCAGAACTCCAAAAATAAATAATATTGCGGGAAGAGATCATTGGCCCCAATGCTATACGGTACTGCTGGCAGGTGGTGGTGTTAAGAAAGGTTTTGTATTCGGTTCGTCAGATTCTAAAGGTGCATTCCCAGCGTCGGACCCTGTCAGACCAGAAGATCTCTCTTCCACAATCTTTCATTTAATGGGTATTAATCCAAAAACGGAAGTTAAGGACAATTTAAATAGGCCACTACCCATCAGTACTGGAAAAGTCATCGAGCAAATACTGATATAAAGCCATATAATGAAGGCTTTTTAAAGCTATTTAGTTATTGCACCATGGGAAGTCCAACTTGGACGAGGGAATTATCGCGGGCTTTAAGTTGGCTAGGTTTACCGGTCAAGAATTCGTCTATTTCCCTAGCAGCTTCTCTGCCTTCAGCAATAGCCCAAACAACAAGGGATTGGCCTCGTCTAGCATCGCCTGCCGCAAAAATATTGGGTTTAGATGTGCGGTAATTTTTACGAGGGGTGCCTATGTTACCTTGTGAATTAATATCAACGCCAAATAAAGCTGGTAAGCTTGTATGTGCCCCTGTAAATCCAATAGCAATCAAAACAAGATCAGCGGGGAAGATAAGGTCGGTGCCCCTGATTTCTTCAAATTGCCTTTCGCCTGTTTCGTCGTAAAACTGGTTGACGCGAACGACATGTAATTCTTTAACTTGCCCTTTGGAATCGCCAACAAATTTAGATGTTTTGATTTGCCAATCTCTTCTGCCACCTTCCTCGTGAGCGGGAGAAAGCCGAAGAATTTTAGGCCAGAGTGGCCAAGGTGTTTCTGGATTATAGTTCTCGGGTGGCCGAGGGTTGTAATCGATTTGTAAAACAGATTTAGCCCCCTGACGATGACAGGTGCCTAGACAATCTGCAGCGGTATCGCCACCCCCGATGATGATAACATTCTTTCCGGTAGCAATAATTTCCTTATCGGTGACCGGCTTATTGAGGCAGCGCCGATTTTGCTGAGTAAGAAAAGGCATAGCCAGTTCAATGCCGCCCAAATTTCGCCCAGGGATTTCTAATTCTCGAGCAATGCTTGCGCCTGTTGCCATTAAAATTGCATCAAAAGAAGAAATAAGTTCATCTGCATCGATCGTTTTTCCAACTTCTGCATTATTAATAAATTTGATGCCTTCCTCTTCCAATTGCTTAATCCTACGGTCAATGTAAAATTTACCCATTTTGAAGTCGGGGATGCCGTAGATGAGGAGGCCGCCGTACATATCATCCTTTTCATAAACGGTGACAGAATGTCCAGCTCGACGAAGTTGCTGTGCAGCAGCGAGTCCCGCTGGCCCGCTGCCTATAATTGCAACATTCTTACCTGATTCTTTGTCGGGCGGGGTTGGAATAATCCAGCCCATTTCCCAGCCTTTATCGACAATGGCAAGCTCAATATTTTTAATGGTGACAGCAGGTGAGGTAATTTCTAGCACACAGGATGCCTCACACGGCGCGGGGCAGGTTTTACCTGTAAATTCCGGAAAATTGTTGGTGCTATGAAGTTCCTTTAAAGCTTCTTGCCAACGGTTTCGATGTACCAGATCATTCCAATCGGGGATGAGGTTTCCAAGTGGACACCCTGTGTGGCAAAAAGGTACTCCGCAATCCATACAACGGGAAGCCTGTGCGCGGATACTTGCCTCGGGAAAGGGCTGATAAATTTCGCCGTAGTCCTTGATCCTCTGGTATACAGGACGGGGGGTGGGTTTTTGTTGTTCAATGTTTATGAAGCCGCGTGGGTCTGCCATAATAATTTTACCATTAAGCCTTTGTGTAAGAGTGGTGCCTTTGTTGTCCGATTATAGCCTTTTGAAATTAACCGTTAACAAGTTCCCATTGTCGTTGTGCAACCCGTTTTTGTTCAAGCACCCTGCGGTAATCCTTGGGGAAAACTTTCTTGAAGTGAGAAAGTGCAGTAGGAAAGTCGTTCACAATTGCATCTGCAACGGTGGAACCGGTATACAAAGCGTGCCTGTTGATCAGATTGCTAATGGTAGCAATGTCCTTGTAATCAACAATAGGAACTAGGTCGACCATTTCGTGATTGCAATTATCGCGGAAGTCACCATTAATATCATAAACGAAAGCAAGCCCGCCGCTCATACCAGCAGCAAAGTTACGCCCTGTTTTACCAAGAACGACCACCACGCCTCCGGTCATATATTCGCAAGCGTGGTCGCCAACCCCTTCGACAACAGTTTTAGCCCCACTATTTCTAACCGCAAAGCGTTCCCCTGCGATGCCTCTAAAATAAGCTTCCCCAGCCGTTGCACCATACAATGCAACATTTCCTATAAGTATGTTTTTTTCTGGAATGAATTTAGATTCCGGGGGTGGGGTGACTATAATCTTGCCACCCGATAAACCCTTTCCAACATAGTCATTAGCATCGCCTCGAATTCGTAGAGTAATTCCTTTGGTGACGAAGGCTCCAAAGCTTTGTCCGGCACTTCCATTGAATTGCAGGTCAATCGTATCTTCGGGCAAGCCCTGTTCGCCGTGCTTTGCGGTTACAAAGTAGCTAAGCAAAGTGCCTGTGGTTCGGTTTTTATTTGCAATTGCACATTCGTATTGAACCCGTTCCGCTCTTTCAATGGATGCGTTACAAATTTTTATCAGTTCCCAATCAATCTGGTCTGCTATGCGGTCCGCTTGTTTTTCTACGCACCTAGTGGGGGTTCCAACTGCAACGGGAGGCATTTGAAGCATCGAAGAAAGATCAACCAGGCTCCCTTTCCAATGTTCAACTTTGCGTTGTTTTAGTAGATCTGCTCTACCTATAATTTCATCTAAACTTCGATATCCCATTGCGCCCAAATATTCGCGTACTTCTTCAGCTACATAGAAAAGATAATTAATAACTTGTTCTGGGGTGCCTTGAAACTGAGCCCTTAAAACAGGGTCTTGAGTAGCAATACCCACTGGGCAAGTATTAAGGTGGCACTTTCGCATCATAATGCAACCCATTGCAATAAGTGGGGCAGTTGAAAAGCCATATTCTTCCGCACCTAAACAAGCTGCAATGATGATATCTCTTCCAGTTTTAAGCTGACCATCCGTTTGTAAACGAACTCTTCCCCTTAAACCATTTCTCACTAATGTTTGCTGAGTTTCAGCTAATCCTAATTCCCAAGGAATACCAGCATGACGAATGCTAGAAAGGGGAGAAGCCCCCGTTCCGCCCGAATCTCCACTAATTAAAACCCTATCTGCAAAACCTTTTACAACACCAGCAGCGATGGTGCCCACGCCAACTTCTGCCACAAGTTTCACTGAAACTTCTGCGTGAGGGTTGGAGTTTTTTAAATCGAAAATAAGCTGTGCAAGATCTTCGATACTGTAAATATCGTGATGTGGAGGTGGGGAGATCAAACCTACCCCTGGTGTACTGTAGCGAGTTTTGGCGATAAAATTATCTACCTTATGGCCAGGCAATTGCCCACCTTCACCGGGTTTTGCCCCTTGTGCAATCTTGATTTGTAACTCCGTTGCATTGGCAAGGTAGTTAGATGTAACACCAAATCTTCCGCTGGCAACCTGCTTGATCGCACTGTTCCGAGAGTCACCATTAGTGTCGCGTTTAAACCTAAGGGGGTCTTCGCCTCCTTCGCCTGTGTTACTTCTACCACCAATGCGGTTCATAGCGATGGCTAATGTTTCGTGAGCTTCTTTGCTAATGGAACCAAAACTCATAGCGCCGGTACAAAACCTTTTTACGATATCCTTTGCGGGTTCGATTAATTCGAGTGGGATGGGCCGTCCTGATTTCTTTATTTCAAGTAAACCACGAATAGTGCAAAGGTTTTCTTCCTCTTCGGAAGCAAGTTCTGAAAACTCTTTATAAGAAGAATATTTTTCCTTACTGATTGAATACTGTAGCTTCTGAATAGTTTCTGGGTTCCACATATGGTGCTCGCCTCGTCTGCGCCACATGTATTCACCACCTATATCTAGTTCCTGTTCTTCGAGATTTTTCTCTTCTGGAAAACCAAAGTGATGCCTGTGCATAGATTCCTTGGCAATGACATCAAGGCTAATGCCTGAAATTCGACTTGGCGTGCCTGTAAAAAATTCATTAATGACATTCGCATCGAGTCCAATGGCTTCAAAAATTTGTGCTGCTCGATAACTTAGTAGCGTGCTGATGCCCATCTTACTGAATATTTTCATCAGTCCTTGATCGATAGATTTTATGTAATTCTTAACGGCAGATCCAAGGCTAAGTGGCGATCCATTATTATCGACCATCATATTGTCCGAATTTAAACCTTCAAAAGTTTCAAACACAAGGTAAGGATGTATAGCACTTGCGCCGTAGCCTATTAAAAGAGAAAAGTGCATAACTTCCCTAGCTTCACCGGTTTCAACAATGATGCCACACCGACCTCGAAGGCCACCTCGAAGAAGATGATGGTGAACGCCGGCAGTAGCAAGCAAGGAAGGAATTGCAACAAAATCTTTGTCCACGCCACGGTCGGAAAGTATAATAATAGTTTTCCCAGATTCCACCGCTTCAGTAGCTTCTTCCCGGACCCGTTGCAAGGCGCTTTTCATCCCTTCAGCACCTTCGCTTCGCTTGAATAAAGTTTTGATGGTTTTACTTTCAAATCCCCCGATATTGCAGCGTTTGATTTTTTCAATTTCTGCTGCGGTTAAAGTCGGGGTTTTTAATCGAAGCATTCTTGCGTGAAGAGCTGTTTCTCCAAGAAGATTAACTTCGCTTCCCAATAATGATTCGGTACTCATCACCACTTCTTCGCGGATAGCATCGATGGGCGGGTTAGTAACCTGAGCGAAAAGCTGTTTGAAATAATTGAACAGCAATTGACTTCTGTTGCTAAGAACTGCAAGAGGAATATCGGTTCCCATACTGGAAACAGGTTCTTTACCATCTTTTGCCATAGGAAGTAAAATACGGTTGATATCTTCTTGGGTATAACCGAAGGCGTGTTGCCTTTCAATAAGTGTGGTGAACTCACGGGAAGCACCTTCTTCAAGTTCAACTTCAGGAAGTTTCTCAAGAGAAAGATGATGTTGCTCAATCCATTCGAGATAAGGAGCTTGTTTTGAAAGTTTACTTTTTATTTCTTTGTCGGTGATGATTCTACCTTCACCTGTATCAACAAGGAAAATGCGCCCGGGTTGCAATCTGCCTTTTTCAAGAATTTTCTCGGGGGCAATAGGAAGAACACCCGCTTCACTAGCAAGAATAACCATACCATCATCGGTAATGATGTATCGACTGGGTCGTAACCCGTTGCGGTCGAGCATGGCCCCAACCAAGGTTCCATCAGAAAAGCAAAGATCCGCAGGTCCATCCCAAGGTTCCATCAAACAACTGCTGTACTGATAGTAAGCCTTTTTGGAAGGATCCATATCTGGTTGGCCTTCGTAGGCTTCGGGCACCATCATAGTAATGGCGTGAGGAAGGGATCGCCCTGCTTGAATCAGTAATTCGAGGCACTGATCAAGAACAGCCGAATCGCTTAAGCCGTCGGATGGTAGAGGGACAATTTGCTCGATGTCTTTGCCAAATCGATCACTTTGCATCATTGAAGAACGAGCTTTAAGCCAGTGAATATTACCCTGAAGGGTATTGATCTCGCCGTTATGGGCAAGGAAGCGGAAGGGTTGTGCCAAGCTCCAAAGTGGAAAAGTATTGGTGCTGTACCTGCTATGGATAACAGCAAGGGCTGAATCCATAAGTGAGTTGTTAAGGTCAGGGAAGTAGTTACTGACCTGATCGGGCTTAAGCATACCTTTATAAATAATGGTTTTGGAACTGCAGCTGGCAAAATACATAGGAGCTGGCTGCCCCGCTTTTGTGTTAGCGGAAGACCAATTCTCAGCTTTTCTTCGTAATGTGTAGAGTTTAGTTTCGAAAACTTCTTGAGAAGTCCCTTTATTACTTTTTGCAATAAATGCTTGTTTCATAAAGGGTTCTTGAGACCGTGCCAGCCAACCAATGCTATTAGAATCAACAGGAACATCACGCCATCCAAGAAATTTAAGTCCCGTTTCTTTACAAAGTTTTTCAAAAGCCTTTTCGCAAGCTGAGCGGTCCGTAGCGTCTTTGGGCAAAAAAGCAAAAGCAACGCCATAAGACCCTAATTCAGGCAAGTTTATAGATAAAGCTGAGCAAACATCGACGAAAAATAGGTGAGGAATTTGAATTAAAATGCCCGCACCATCTCCAGTTTCTTGATCGCAACCACAAGCCCCACGGTGCTGCATATTTAATAGAATTTGTAAACCATCAGTAATGACGGAATGCGTTTTTATCCCTTTAATATTCGCAATAAATCCAACACCACAAGAATCTTTTTCAAATTTTGGGTCATACAAACCATGTTGAAAAGGAGGTAGCGGGATGCTAGATATTTTTTCGTTATAATTCAATGCCATGTTTTATATTCGTCCTGATCCAAATTTAACAATCGGTAAATAAAATCCATCAATCAAGATTGTAGCAAAAGTTGTATTATTAAATAATCGTTATACATCCCATTTTTTAAAATAATCATCAAATTTATGCTAGTTACAGTGATTGATATCTTTTTCTTTATTAATTTATAGTCTATCAGAGAGTTAATGAGTAAGGGGCATTCAATAATTTTATGGTTTTCTATTGCGCAAACTGCTTTGAATCCTCTATTCATATGTTGGGTCCAAGAAATATTTTGAAGTAACAAGGAGTTTTCTATGTCTATGGGTAAGGTTGTTAAATCTGATGTTAAAGACCAAAAGTTGGCTGCTGCAGGCCAAAAAAGAATTCTTTGGGCGGATACAGATATGCCAGTTCTTGCTAAAGTTCGTGAAAGGTTTGCTAAGGAAAAGCCTTTAGCTGGTATGCGGATGTCTGCGTGCTTGCATGTTACCGCCGAAACTGCTAATTTAGCTCGAACTCTTCAAGCAGGCGGGGCAGATTTGGTGCTTATTGCTTCTAATCCCTTAAGTACCCAAGATGATGTTGCTGCAAGCCTTGTACATGATTTTGGTATCTCCGTATTTGCAATTCGCGAAGAAGATAACAACACATACTATCGTCATATTGTTGCTGCTTTAGAACATAATCCCCATATAACGATGGATGATGGGGCAGATCTTGTTTCCGCTCTAATTTTTATGGCTTTGGATCGCCTTAATGAAGTGCACCCCGAAGTTAAAAAGTGGGCTGAAAAGATTTCCCCTGAAAACCGCAAAAAGTACCTTGACCAAATTATTGGTAGTATGGAAGAAACCACCACTGGCGTTAATCGTTTGCGAGCTATGGAAAAAGATGGGGTTCTTCAATTCCCTGTTATTTCTGTAAACGATGCACAAACTAAGCATCTTTTTGATAACCGTTATGGAACTGGTCAAAGCACTTTGGATGGCATCATTCGCGCAACTAATATATTGCTTGCGGGAAGAAAAGTTGTTGTTTGCGGTTATGGTTGGTGCGGAAAGGGTGTTGCTCAACGCTCTCGTGGTCTGGGAAGTCTTGTAATTGTGACTGAAGTAGACCCCATTCGCGCACTAGAAGCAGCGATGGATGGTTTTGAAGTTGCTCCTATTGCAAAGGCTGCCGAAGTTGGCGATATTTTTATCACTGTCACTGGAAATTCTCATGTGATAACTGGCGAACATTTTGCCAAGATGAAAAATGGCGCTATGGTTTGTAACAGTGGCCATTTTGATGTGGAACTTGAACTTCCTGCCTTAAAAGCTCTTTCTTCCATGGTTCTTAGTGATGTTCGCACTAATGTTGATGAATATCAGCTCAAGAATGGCAAAAAAATCTATGTTATTGGGCAAGGTCGCCTTGTCAACCTTGCTGCTGCTGAAGGACACCCCCCTAGCGTTATGGATATGAGCTTTGCAACACAAGCACTTGCTACAGAATTCTGTATCCAAAATAAAGGAAAATTAAGTAATAAAGTTATTGATGTTCCTCTAGAAGTTGAGCGTTATGTTGCGACCCATAAACTTGAATCGATGGGTATTGTGATTGATAATCTGACTTCTGCGCAAAAGAAGTACATGACCGGTTGGGAACATGGAACCTAAAAGGTGTTAGTTTAGGTAAAGAATGCGGTCTAACTTTAACTAGTTAGGCCGTTTTTTACTTACTTTCTAAAATTTTTCGTAGAATTAATGTTTTAGGTCAGTTATATTTAACTAACCTTTGGTGTTTTTATCTGCTTTAAAATGGATTAATGTGTTTCAATCAATTTTTAAAATGATTCCCAATTTATTTACTTTGGGAAATGCTATTTGTGGGTTTTCCGCCATAGTTATTGCATCGAAAATAGACTTATCTATTCAGGATGATGCTACCTCTGCGATTTTGCTTCGGTGGTCTGCTGGAATGATATTCCTTGCAATGGTTTTCGATGTGCTAGACGGGGTGCTTGCTAGGTTAGCAAAGGTTTCAAGCGATTTCGGAGGCCAACTAGATAGCCTTTGCGATGCAATTAGTTTTGGTGCAGCGCCAGCTTTTCTTATTCTTCGACTAGGCCAAGACTGGGATAGTTTTTTCGTTCGTAATGTTTTTGCTTGTCTCGCAGGCCTTTATATGGCTTGTGCAATTATAAGGCTTGCCAAATTTAATCTCGATAATGTTGCTACCGAGACTACCAACTTTAAAAGATTCAAGGGGTTGCCATCACCTGCCGCTGGTGGGTGTATTGCTTCCTTGGCGCTGATAAGATCTCTGGGCGTTACGGAAGTGCCAGAATTTGATCTTCTAACTGCAAAAAATGTTGTAAGTGTATGGACAGTTTTTGGGGCTTTAGTGGTTGCAGTACTAATGGTCTCGCCTTTTTCTTACCCACATCTGACCAAGCATATCTTTCGTAAGAAAATGGTGTTGGGCTCGCTTTTAATTGTGATTTTTGTTCTTCCAATGCTTTACTTTGCGAATGAATTATTGATTTTTTTAATTTTCTGGATCTATGCTCTGAACTCACCCGCAAGACAAATTTTATACATTGCATTTCGCAGAAACATTTTGGAAAATCAGCGGGCCAGTTTGGACGATTTTTACCGCCGTTAAGCAAGTATCTCTTAAAATTTAATACGGTTAAATTTATGTTTACAGGAATTGTTGAGTGCTTAGGGAAGGTTGCGGGCCTGAAATCTCAAGGGGTAGGGTGCTTACTTTCACTTTCTAACCCTCTTTTTTTTAAAAATTCTATCCTTGGTGCAAGCATAGCAATAAACGGCGTATGCCTAACTATTGTTGCTAAAAAAACTAATCTTGTCTTATTTGATGTTGGCCCCGAAACTTTAAAAAAAACTAATCTTGGTCTTTTAAAAGAAGGTGACCTCGTCAATTTGGAAAAGCCTGTTTCTACTAAAAGTGATTTTAGTGGTCATTTCGTCCAGGGTCATATTGATACAACTACTAAATTAATAAAAATTAAGCAGTCCGGGCCTTGGGTTGATATTTGGTTTTCAATCCCCGATTCTATTCAGCCTTTTCTTGTCAGCAAAGGTTCTATTTGCATTGATGGGGTCAGTTTAACGGTGGTTGATGTTACTAAAAATAAATTTAGCGTTGCACTTATTCCCCATACATTAGAGAAGACTAGTCTTCGTAATAAAGGGCCCGGGGATATTGTTAACATCGAAGCTGATATGATAGCTAAGTATGCTATGAGAGCTTATGAACTATTTTTTAAAGAGAAATCCAAAAGCTGATGAATATTTATGATGTACCGGCAAGGCAAACGCAAACTTACCTTACCCAGCTTTTAAAAAGCAGAAACATTTGGCCCAAAAATAAAATGGGGCAAAACTTCCTTGTCGATTTAAACCTTATGGATCTCGTTGTTAATGCTGCAGAACTTACCGCTTCCGATGCTGTTTTGGAAGTGGGTAGCGGTACGGGGAGTCTTACGAATCGCCTCCTTGAAACCGCTGGTGGGGTTTTAAGCGTCGAACTGGATCCCGCTTTTCAGCGCCTTACTGAAGAAAATGTTAAGGAAAGAGAGCGGTTTACTCTGCATAGTGGCGATATTTTGAAGGGCAAAAACCATATCAATTCCAGAGTCCTTGAAAAACTTTCTGAACTTTTAGCGACTAAAGGAATTACAAATTATAAGCTTGTTGCTAATTTGCCTTATGCTGTCGCTACCCCAGTAATGGCTAATTTATTGATCGATAAAAATCCACCTTCTCGAATTGTTGTTATGATTCAATGGGAAATTGCTGAAAAATTGATCTCTAAGCCTTCTTCTAAAGATTATGGCGCCCTTGCTATTCTTTTTCAAAGTATGGCAAAGATTGAAATCATTCGCCGTATTCCTCCTTCTGCCTTTTGGCCTAGGCCAAAAGTGGATTCTGCAATTATTAAAATTGATTCTTGTTCAGAACTTCGGAGTAAGCTTGTTTTTGATGGGGTTAAACCCCAAGATGGGCCGTTATGTTTTAGGAATTTTCTTCGTGGACTGTATGTCCATCGCAGGAAAAATTTGCGCGGGGCTTTACTTGCTGTTCCGGGTAACCACCTTAAAAAAGTTGAAGTCGATGCTAAACTCGAATTGCTAAATATTAAAGGTGATATTCGTGCAGAAACTCTTTCCGTACAAGACCACCTCCGCCTTTGTTTTCACTTCGGCGGGGCTTTACTCGGTTTAGAAGAATAAGTTCTGCAGTTATTGCATTAATTTGATTCGGATTAATGAACTAGTTGATTCTTAGTTCCCTAACTTTTAAAGTAATTTTCTGGAGAAGTGAATTTACATCCACCTCGTTTTTGGTCCTACAAGCTTCTTTTAATTTGATTGCCTCGCGATTAAGTTCCGATGAAGTTGCCAAAACCGATTCTTTTTTAGCCTCAGGAATGTCCACAGCCTTTGGCATCATTCGGGATGTTTGTTCCAAACTTTTTGCCGCATCTTCCAACTCTGCCCAGTTATTTATAAAAAATGATTCCGTAGCAAAAGAAGATTGGTTTCTTGCTCGGGTTAGCAAGTCTTGATAAGGCGGTACGGGTGCGTTGTCTGCCAACGGTTGAATTGAAGCTGCTTTTTCTGATACAGATTGGCACCCTGTCACTAGTAAACATAGATAAAATAGAACTGCAAATAAAATATTTTTCATTGTAGCTTCCTTGATAAAATATACCTTATTTTACCACCTTCCGGACGGACCGTATGTTTCAATACCAGTTTTTGGTGCAAAATTCTGGCTTCCCTCTGGTAATGCTATCAATTCTCTTCCGCGCCTTTTTTGCTCATCGATGTTATATTTGGTGTCATCAACCTTTTCTGGGTGTTCTTTATGATACCTCGGGCCTTCCCAACTTTTGCACCCAGGAGCAAAAATTAGGCTTAATATTATAAATATTCTTAAAAACATTATGGTCTCCGCGGGGTTTTGAAGGTCAAGCGTCCTAATCGAATAATCCTAAAATATCGCAAGAACCTACTTTTTGTTTTAATCGTCAAAATAGGCAATAAACTTTAGACTTTGTGATGGCAAGGTCATTCCTTGAAATGAATAATTGCTAAATCCCTGCGTTTGTGTAAATTAATATTTGGTTAAGTATTGGAAAAAAGCAAAGTTTTGGGAATTATATGGCAGTGGCGAAAAAACCTGACCCCGATGATTTCTTCTCCGACACAAGGATGTCTTTTGGCGACCACATCGAGGATTTGCGCTCTCATTTATTTCTTGCTTTTAAGGGCTTTGCAATTGCTTTCTTCCTTAGTTTTTTTGTTGGTAAGTATGTGGTTGACTTTATTACCTTTCCCGTCAAATCTGAACTTAAGAAATTTTATGAACGCCGAGTTGCTTTGCTTCGATTAGAACTTGCCAACGGAACTGATCCAATTTTAATTGATATAAATAAACCTACAGAATTTACGGGTATGATTTTTTCTCGGGCCCAGTTAGATGCCCTTCTTAAGGGCGAAGCCTCTACCGCAATTAGCGAGATTTTACCACCAGAAAATGTATCCGAAGAACTCCTGAAAAAAGAAACAGTTACTCTTTGGGTTTCTCATAAAGAACCCCTTAAAGAGTCAGCTTTGATGGGAGAATCACAGCGTAGAATTGGCGATTTTGATGCCATGAGTACTCTGAATGTTCAAGAAGCTTTTATGGTGTATTTTAAGGTTTGTTTGGTAACTGGAATTGTCATCGGAAGTCCTTGGCTATTCTGGCAAGGTTGGTCTTTTGTTGGTGTTGGACTTTACCCGCACGAAAAAAAATTGGTCCATGTCTACCTGCCTTTCAGCCTTTTTCTTTTCCTAAGTGGGATTTTCATCTGCGAGTTCTTTGTCATTCCTAAGGCTATAGAAGCCTTGTTGTGGTTTAATGAATGGCTTGGCCTAAAGCCTGACCTCCGTTTAAATGAATGGCTAAGCTTTGCAATTTTTATGCCTGTTGTTTTTGGCGTTTCTTTCCAGACTCCTTTGGTTATGTTATTCCTTGAAAGACTTGGCGTTATGGATGTGCAAATGTTCCAAAGTAAACGAAAGTACGCTTGGTTTTTTATGGCTGTTTTTGCAGCCGTTGCTACACCTTCCACTGACGCTTTCAGTATGCTTTTCCTTTGGGTGCCTATGAGTCTTCTTTTTGAACTTGGCATTATTATGTGCAAGTTATCTCCGTCTAGGCCAGATTATGGCATCGATGTTCCTGATCCCGATGAGATGGTTGGGGTTTAACCAATTCCTTGCAAAGAGCGAGCAATTATTTGAATGATTTTGCAAAAGGTGTTGTTTATTTCATAGGTGCGGGACCCGGTGATCCAGGCCTACTTACCGTTCGGGGACATCAGCTATTAAGTTCTGCAGACATAGTCATATATGACCGTCTTGTTTCGGTACAAATTTTGAGTGGTTTGCCCGAAAATATTGCTAAAATTTGTGCGGAATCTCTTCCCGGGTGTCACCCTGAGCGCATGATAACTTTGGTTGATTTAATGCTTCAAAATGCAAAAAAAGGTTTAAAAGTAGCCCGCTTAAAAGGGGGCGACCCATTGCTCTTTGGAAGGGGTAGCGAAGAAATTGAACCTCTTATAATTAATAATATTCCCTTCGAAATCGTGCCAGGCGTTACCGCGGCTTTGGGAGCTAGTGCTTATGCTGGAATTCCTCTTACCCATCGCGAATTTTCCAGCGCTGTTGCCTTCATTACTGGCCACGAAAAAGACGGAAAAACTGGAAGTTTCTTAAACTGGAACGAAATCGCAAAATTCCCGGGTACTCTTGTCTTTTATATGGGTGTTAAGCGGGCACTTGTCATTCAATCCAATCTCATCAAACAGGGAATGAACCCTCAAACCCCTGTTTCTATCGTTTCAAATGCAACTCTGCCTAATCAAAAACAGGCAAGTACGGTTCTTAGCAGCCTTACCTCGGTTATCGAGATTGAAAAATTTGAACCCCCAGCTATCATTATAATAGGACCTGCTGCAAAATTCTTGGGCCTTTGGGATTGGCGCAGTAACCTTCCTCTTGGCAATGCCTCAGTTCTTATTTCAAGGCCAAAAGGGCAGGCACTTGATTTTTCTAATAAGCTTAAAAATCTAGGGGCACATGTCCTTCAGTTTGATTCGATGGAAATTATTAGCCCGGATTCTTGGGATGGCGTTGACTCCGAAATTCATAACATTTTTTATTATAACTGGCTTGTTTTTACCAGTTCAAATGGCGTCGAAAAGTTCTTTTCTAGATTCTTTTACCTCGATTACGATGCCCGAACTCTTGGAAAAATTAAGATCGCATGCATCGGTCCCTCCACTGCAATTGCCCTGCGTCAATATCATCTGAAAGCTGATTTGGTTCCTGATAAATATGATGCCGAGGGATTGCTTGGCGCCCTTATGCCCTTGGTTAAAGGGGCTAAAATCCTTCTACCTAGGGCTAAGGAGGGTAATTCTCTGCTTACTCTGGAATTGTCCAAAATATGTCAAATTACCGACCTCCCTATTTACTCCCAAAAAAAACCCTCCTTGGAGCAAATCCGTTTCTCCCAACAAACAATTTCTTCCCAACCCATTAATTTTGTTGCTGTGACTAGCTCTAATAGTGCAAAACTTTTGGTCGAATCTTTCAAAGAGCAACTTGAGGCTGGCATTCGATCGGGCAATACTCAGGTTATTGCTATCAGTCCGCTTACCGGCGGGGAGCTATTGCGCGCAGGATGGGACAATATTATCTGCGCTAAAGAATTTACCACCGATGGAATTATTGAAGAAATGGTAAGAATCTGGGCAAATAAAAAGACTCCTTCAAAAAACTTAAACTAAATATGTTTTTATAAAACTGTTTTTTAGCCCAAATCCCTAAACGCATCCCACGACAATAATAATACTGCAATACTGCAAGCAATGGCTATAGAATCGATTACCACACTAGACCGTCCAAAAGGTTGGCCAATTGCAATATCAAGAATAAATAACAATAAAACTAATCCAGCCGCTCCCATGGAACTCCAGCACAACCATTTTTCCATGGAGAAACCCCTTTTAAGCCGCTATTCCCTTAAACATTTATGTTTACAAACTAACATAAACAACCTTATGGGTTAACCTTAAGATTTACTCATCTAGTGATATATATCTTATAAAATGCAAGACTTATCGTAAAATGTAAACTTAAATTCATTCGGGATTCAAAAATATATAAGTTTAAGTATGAATTTATCGCCTGCTCTAATTTTATCGTCACTTAAAGAAAACTTATACTTCAGAATAATCTGCTAGAACTTTTGTGTTTTCTACAACTAAATCACTTAAACGGTCAACAAGTCGCTTTAAATCTTCGATCTCTTCGGAATTTAATTTTATTAATAATTCCTTTACAAAGCTTACTCGGGTGGTTTGGTGTGTTTCAAAAGCTCTGTTGCCAGCCTCGGTTAACGCTACATCGATTTTTCTCTTATCAAGAGGATTTATGCTGCAAGCGATTAAAGCAATATCACGATTTTCCAAAGACCGTATTATCCTTGACATTTGGGCGGGCAAAACGCCTAAAAGTTTTTGAATATCCCCCACATTCATTAAGTCTTTATTCCGAAGGTGGCAAAGGGTCAAAAATTCCATTTCTTTTAGGCCGTTGTTTCTTCTTTTGACCCTTGGTTGGGCCAGACTAATTTGATTGTTTAAGTCTACAATTTGTTGAGCAAGCACGATTATTACTGCAGGATTCGATAGGATTACCATAATATTTACCCAAAGTAGAAATAACAAAACAAATTCAATAACCAAACGAATGTAAACAATAAAGCTATTCGCTGTCAAATTATAAACTATAAATAGTTTGGGGTAAATGCATTGTTTTGCCATCTTGGCTGTGAATGTAGCGGTTCTAAGGGTTTTAGCGTTGGTTGGGTCTTTCACTCCCTTTTCTCTTGTCTACCTATGCTAATTCTTCTCTCTTCCCCCGATCTTCTCTTGTTACTTTTGACTCTTTTTTGCTACTAACAACCTATTACTTCTGAAGTTTTAAATCGAATTTGGCCAAGGACTGGTCTTTATTATGAAGAATTTTCTTAGAGCTTTGCGTTATGCTTGGCCTTATCGCACGAGATTATTTATCTCTGTGGCCTGCGCTATCTGTGCTGCTGTTCTCTGGGGATTGAATTTTACTTCAATTTATCCAGTACTAAAACTTCTTAATAACGACCAAAGTCCACAGGGGTGGGTTGATAACTGCATTGCATTATGTCAAAAAGAAATCGATCAAATTGAAAAGGTTTCTGATTCTCTTACCGAAAAAGCTAAAGATCTCGACAAAGTTGAAAACAACAAGTTTTTCGAGCAGCAACGACGGGAGAACACGCACTCGCTTGTAAAAGTTGAAAGTAAGCTTGTTTATGCTCGTAAACAGATGGATTGGTACCTTGTTGCACACAAATATATCTATGCATATTTGCCTAGAGATAGTTTTGTTACCCTTGCGTATGTGCTTGCAGTGGTTATGGGTGGGGTTATCATCAAATGTATTTTTGAATTCTTTCAAGAATCGCTGGTAGGAAGTGTTGTCAACCTAACCCTTTATGATCTGCGTAATCGATTTTACAGAAATGTGGTGCACCTCGATGTGGATCAGTTTGGAGAGCAGGGCACTAGCGAATTAATGGCAAGGTTTACCAACGATATGGAGTCTGTTGGTGCTGGCATCAAAACCTTATTTGGAAAAGTTATTGCAGAGCCTCTGCGTGCCATAAGCTGTATTATTTTTGCTGCTATTATCAGCTGGCAATTGACTCTTTTATTTTTAATTTTGGTTCCGGTTGCAGCTTTCATCCTTGGAAAAATTGGTAGGCTTATGAAGCAGGCAACCAGGCGCTTGCTCGAGCGAATGTCTAGCATTTATAAAATCCTGCAGGAAACTTTCCAAGGTATTAAAGTGGTAAAATCTTATACGATGGAACCTTATGAGCGCAGGCGTTTTAGAACTGCAACTTATGATTATTATTTAAAATCAATGAGTGTTGTAAATATAGATGCTGCCGCTGGACCTATTATTGAGGTCCTAGGACTTGCTGCAGTAATAGGCGCATTGCTTGCGGGATCTTTTCTTGTCTTAAAACATGAAACAATGCTCTTTGGTATGCGTATGAGTCAGCATGCCATCGAGCCTGAAAGTTTGCTTCAGCTTTATGTTCTTCTTGCAGCGATTGCGGATCCCGTGCGCAAGTTATCTAGTGTATTTACAAAAATTCAATCTGGGTGTGCAGCATCCGATCGTATATTTCAATTTATGGATAAGCAACCTAGAGTAAGCTCGAATTGCGAAGGGCCTTGCCTTATCAAAAATGCGAAAGGCTTGTTTTTAGATTACTCGGGCGAAAGAGGTGATGGTTCGCTTAAATCTGTAGGAATCGATAAGCCTTTTATCGAATTTAGAGGGGTTTGCTTTAGTTACAATCCAGGAAAACCTATTGTCTCTAATATCAATCTTGCAATTGCTGAGGGCGAAACTATTGCAATTCTTGGGCATAATGGCTCAGGAAAAAGCACCCTTATGGGTATGATTCCAAGATTTTATGATCCAGACCACGGTACCATTTTATTGGGCGGGGAAGATTTAAGAAAAATAAACCTTCGCAGTTTGCGTAAAAAAATTAGTGTTGTTACCCAAGAAACCGTTCTTTTTGATGACACCATTTACAATAATATCGCCTATGGCACTCGGGGAGCTACCAAGGAAAGTATTGAAGCCGCGGCTAACAAAGCGTTTGCCCATGATTTTATTGTTAATCTACATAAGGGATATGAAACCCTTGCGGGCGAATCGGGCAATAAGCTTTCCGGAGGGCAGAAGCAGAGAATAGCACTTGCTAGGGCTATTCTTCGCGACCCTGCTATTTTGATTTTGGATGAATTTACTAGTCAATCGGATCCTGAAAGTGAAGCCCTTATTCATAAGGTGATGCGTGAGTTTCTAAAAGGCCGCACTTCCTTTGTTATAACCCATCGGTTGCATACTTTAGAAATCGCTGCTCGAATTATTGTGATGGATGCGGGCCTTGTTGCAGGTGTGGGAACCCATCAAGAATTAATTGTGAATTGCCCAGTTTATCAGCGTATGTTTGATGTACACGGGAAAAGGCTATCGGCCTAATTAATCTATGGCCTCGCAAGATTTAAATTGCTCTGCGTTTGAAGTTCTAAAAGACGAAGTTAGAATTGTTACCCCAACTTCCTTTATATTTTTTTTGGTATTTGTTACAGCTCTTTATTTTACTTTCTTTCATCATTTAGAGGTGCGTGATTTCTGGAGCAGTCACGAGGCTCGGTCTGCTATGGATGCCATCAGTATTCTAGATGGTACGGGGTCTACAATCCCTAAGTTGTTTGATGGAAGCGAGGAACTACAAAAACCACCCCTTTATTATTGGATGGTTGCAGGGATAAGTTGGTTACGGGGCGTGCAAGTGGATGCGATTTCGGTCCGGTTGCCTTCTGCGGTTGCAGCTTCAAGTATCATTATTCTTATTTTTACCTTTCTTTGGGCAAATCATAGCTTTATTTCTGGGATTATCAGTAGTAGTTTGCTTTTAACTTGCATTCACTTTGGTTGGCTTGCAAGAATCGGTCGGGTTGATATGGCACTCACTTTTTTTATCACGGCTAGTGTGCTGGCTTTTTATCAAGCAGGTCAATCAGAGGCTGGAAGAAAAAAACTCTTTTTACTTTTTACTTATGCTTCTTTATTAATCGCAATTTTGTTGAAAGGTTTGCCTGCCTTATTGTTGGTATTACCCCTGTTTGCTTCTTGGATAATGGTCGTAGTAATTCGTACTAGAACAAGAGAAACAGTCCCAGATTTGTTACGCAAGGTTTTTGTTTTATTGCAAAATTATCAAGCTTATGTTGGTTTGTTTGTCGTATTGCTTTTGTCGGGAAGTTATTTTTTTTGGATTAATTGGCAAAGCGAAGGGAAGTTCTTTGAAGTTTTTTTTGGCTACCATCATTGGACAAGAGCCTTTGGAAATGGTGCGCTTAGATCTCATCCACCTTGGTTTTACTTTACTCAGTTCTTTATTGATTTTGCACCTTGGTCTCCTTTCTTTTACTGTGCCTTGGTTGGTGTTTTTTGCTTCAAAAATTATAAGCTTGGTTCTATTCAGTGTTTTAGTTTAACTTGGTTCTTGGTTATGATTCTTATTCTTTCGTTAGTAAGTTATAAAAGGGCTGATTACCTGCTACCCGCATATCCGGGCGCTGCAATTTTCTTAGGGGTTTTGATGGCAGATGGTTTTAAACTTTGTCTTTCTAAAAAACTTTTAACTATCAAAATGTTTTTACCAGCGCAAATCGCCCTACTTACTGTAAGTATTTTGGGGTGGATTTGGTTTGTTGATTTTCACCTTCCCAGACTTGAACCTTACAGAGAAATGAAATCTGCTGCAAAAATAATTCGTGAGAAAACTCCTGCTAATCTTTTGTTTTTTAATCTGGAGTCTCACGCTCTAGCTTTTCATACAGGAAAACCACTAGAAACTGTTGTAGGATGGGGGAATCTGGAACAACTTGTTGCTCTTAATAAAGAATCTTTTGTGCTTACTTCTCTCGATAATCTTCCCGAAATTTCACAAAAATTGCCCGGATTTAAATTCAATGTTCTTTATCAAAAAGATATTTTTAAAACAAAAGGCCTTAGCCGTCCTTTTGTTTTTATTAAGATATACCCTGTGAACGAAACTTAATTTTTGCTTTGAAAATCGTATGAATGATAACCAATTAATACCAGTTGCAAAATGTTCGATTAGTTTTTTGCTTTTTGCTCCGTTAGACGAGTTACCCACCCTTAAGCAAGGGTTTAAAAAATGGTTTGATTTTATCTCTACCTTTGAAAATAAAATCGAAGTTATAGTTGTTGCATACGGGTCGATTAAAAGTGAATCAGATTTATTTGATCTGAAAGAATCTATGCAGAAAAATGCTCCTAAAATTCTTTGTAATTCTATTAACTTTCTTGAATCTATTTCTGAATCAGAAGGCGATGCTCTGAGGGTCGGATTTGAAAACTCTAAATATAATATTGTTTTAGTTTCTCCAGCTTTAGCTCGATTTTGCCAACCTACTGTACTCAAAACCTTATTTGAAAATTTAGAACAATCTCACATTGCAGGGGTCGCTCGTGTATTTGAAACATACCCGTGGTGGTTAAGGATTTACAGTTTTCTTAAAGGGGTATTGTGTAGGTTATTTTTATGTATGCCAGTTGAAAAAGTTTGTGGTTCTTCATCTATTATGGGCAGAGCTAAAAGTTGGTTGTTTTGGTTTATTTATGGCATAAGGTATCAAGATTCTTTTTCACCACTTAGGCTATACAGGCGTGAAGTTCTTAGTAGTTGTTTGCCAAGTTCCAAAGGGAATTTTTGGAATGTAGAAGTCTTGGCAAAAGCAAATTTTATTGGTGCTTATTCTTTTACCGAGCTTCATTTGCCTGAATCCGATTCTAACTCCAATAAAAGTATTATATCCTTTTGCGGTGATAAATGGTTTTGGTCCGATTTCTATCGTTTATTGTTATCACCAAGTTTTTCGCCCTTTTCTCAATCGCAAAACATGAATCTTGGTAATAATCCTCTTCCCTCCCAAATGGGCAGGCAAGATTAACCTTTTATTCTTTAATAATTGTTATCAGTATCTTGACGGCGAACTTTCTTGCCTTAGGATTGACTGCATGCCGAAGTGGCGAAACTGGCAGACGCGCTAGCCTCAGAAGCTAGTTCTCGCAAGGGAGTGGAGGTTCAAATCCTCTCTTCGGCACTTAGAAAGAAAAGGGAAGACCAGTTCCCTTTTCTTTTTTATTAGTTATTTGATTTTCAAAGGAATCGATTTTAAAAGTAAATCTCTTATTTCAGAACCTTTCGCACAATTCTTGAAGTTTTTATGGAATGAAGCCAAGGCAACCTCATCAAGGCTGTTTATTACCCTTAAAATCGGATGAAACCGCTGCACCGAAACACTGATTGAAGTTACATTGCAGGAGGCTAAAAACGCTGCACCTAATGGGTCTGAGGCCATCTCACCACAAACTGTTATAGGCTTTTTTGCGTTATGTGCATGTTGAATTGCGGTGGACAAAATGTTAAGAAATCCAGGATGGCAAGGGTCGCATTGTGAAGGGCCTGCTTCATCGTTTCTATCAATTCCAAGTACTGAAGAAAATAAATCATTGGTGCCTAAAGCAAAAAAATCCGCTTTATCTGCCCAAAATGGCATCATCGGTATCGATGCTGCTGTCTCTATCATCAGTCCCAGAGGGATCTCGGAATTGTGTTCTAATTTTTCCTGCAGCAGCGATTCTTTAGCATCTTGTAGCGTTTGTAATACAAATTCTAAGGTGTTAGTTGAAGCAACTAGCGGAATTAGTATTTTTGGATTGCCTTCTATCCCTGCTCGCATAATGGCACGAACTTGCTCATAAAAAAGTTTTTGTAACGGCGGTGAATCAAGGACCTTGCGCCAATCATAGGCTCGGGATGCCGCCCCACCTATATCCGATAGTGACGCAAGTTTATCGGGCCGAAGATCAAAGGTACGAATGGTGGTGGGCTTACCATTCATATTCCGTAAAAGTTTAGAGTAGATTGCGAATTGTTCTTCTTCGGTAGGAATAGTCCTGCGAGCAAGGAGCATAAATTCGCTACGAAAAAGCCCAACTCCGCCAGCGCCTAAATTTAATGCGGTAGGAACTTCCCAAAGTAAGTTGATGTTTACAAAAACCTTGGGGAATTTGTCTGGATTTATTAGGCTAGGATAAGTCGGTTCTGTTTGTTCTAAAGTATGAACTGTATTTTGAAGTTTACTTTCACTTGGGTTAATACTTACTAATTGACCAGGACCATCTAAAAGAACTATTCGTCCCGAAGAGAGAAGATCGGGAAAACCTTCGCCCAATTGCATCATAGGTATACCAAGTGCCCGGGCAAGAATAGCTGCATGGCATTCAGGGCCACCTTTTTCGACAATAACCCCCGCTAGTTTTTCTGGACTAACAGCAAATAATTCCATTACCGAGGCTTCTTTACAAACCAGAATAATCCTCTGCTCTAAGACATTGCCCGACTTTTGTGGCCTCAAATTCCATAAGACTTTAAGAAAAACATCTTTAATATCGTAAATGCGTTCTTGGAAAAAAGGTGCCTTGATTTTCTGGAATGCTGCTAAGTATTTATCAAGCGTCGAAATAAGCGCAGTCTCAGAACTCATCCCTTCCAAAACACAAGCCTTCAGATCGTTTTCAATTGTTCTATCTTGCAAAATCATTAACTGCGCATCAAGAATTGCACCGTGGTCTTGGCCAACCAATTGGGCAATGCGAATACTCATTTCTTTCAGTTCTTCTTTGGCTAAGGCCATACCCCTAGCTAGCCTTTCTTGTTCAACCTCTAAACTTGCGGGCTTAAATGCGGTGGTGGAGCGCCATTCATCAAGGCTATCAAGAGAATGAGTTCTACCAACGCCCACGCCGGGACTTAGAACACGGGCCGAGAGTTCCTGGGGGGAATTGTAAGATTCGGCCGATGCAAATGGTTCGTGAGTTGCAGCTGTCAACTGTGAAAGAAGCCTTGCATCCGAAGCCACGGTTGTCAGTTGTGCAGCCACCGTAACTAAAGTTCTAATTTCATTAATAGAAAAAGTTCTTAGTTCTTCATTTTGAATAACCAAAACTCCCACCAAACTACCAGCTTTTACAAGGGGAACACCTAAAAATGATAAGTAGGGGTCTTCGCCAACTTCAGGAATATATTTAAATCTTGGGTGGGAAAATGCATTTGCGACCATAACGGGACGCATCGTTTCCGCTACTAAGCCTACAAGTCCTTCCGAAGTTTTGATTTTAACTTTTCCAACAGAATCTTTTCTAAGTCCAACGGTTGCAGCAAGAACTAAAACCGTGGCAGAACTTTCGAGAAAGTACACAGAACAGACATCAGCTTTAAAACGACTAGATATTAAAGCTACTATGTTTTCAAGTGTTTCTGCAGGATCACGAGTGTGAGCAACAAGTTGGCTTGTTTCTTCCAAGGTTAAAAGTAGAGGGTCTTCGTGGTCGTTTGACTTCGTGGTCATTACATTCTCAGATGGAGAACTGGTAACTTTTAAGTCCATTTAAAAAATCCCTTTCGCTCCAGCATAGATTCCAGAGTAAATCGGGAGAGATTATTTAGCGATTCAAGAACCTTCTAATTTTATCTTCCTATATTTCAAGGAAGTTTGCAACAGTTAGGATTACAAGGAGGCAAATTTGTTTCACAAAGACCTGTTCTCTGGTTCCCCGATGGCTTCGCAGGTAAGGACCATTTTTTTTCTAATTTAATGCTTTCACAGTTAGGGCATCTTGCTTTTTCCCCTGCAAATACCAAGGTCTCAAATGCATAATCACATTTCTTGCAGATAAATTCGTATAGGGCCATTGGTCTATTTCTAGTTCCTTTTTCGCTTAATCAGTTCACTTGCCTTGTATAAAAAAGATTTTTCCTCTGCAGTTAAGCTACTTGAACCTTTAAGGGAAATCTTTTCAAGTATTTGGTCTACTCGGGTAACCATTTCTTCAGATAAAGCCAATTCTTTAGGTTCATATCGAGGGACTGATACTTCTTCTTGATAAAGCCTAAGGTTTGGCTTTTTTCTAAATAATTTCAGCGATGGTATTTTTTCTGGTAGCAATTTCCATCGAAAATAATGATAAAGTAAGGCAAATAACGAACCCGATAGATGAACTTCAACTGCAACAGAACCCTGCTTCCCTGAAATTAAATTCAAGGCATCTAACGCTACAAATAATACAGCCATTATCCAGACGGGCATAGGTATGATGAAAAAAAGCAGAATGGTGCGGTTGGGAAACCAGCACGCAAAAAGAATGATAACCGCGCTTACACCACCCGAGGCACCTAGGCAAACCGCAAAGGCTTGGTGTAATCCGGATAGGTATCCTAAAACAAAAATAATCCCACCAATAAAAATGCTGGTTAAGTAAAAAAGTAGAAACTCCTTTCCCCCCAGCACATCTTCAACTTCTTTACCAAACATCCATAAAACAAACATATTCATAAGAAGGTGAAATGGATTCGCCATACTATGTAGAAAGCCATAGGATAAAAGTCGCCAAACCTCACCTTGCATTACTTTTTTGGGGTCAAGAACCAACCATTCTGTAATAAAACCGCTTTCTCCGAAATCCGTGCCTGTGTTTCTTGTGATAATTTGCAGAATAAATAAAAGAACATTAATTCCAACGAGCCATTTACAAACATTAACCCAAGGCGTTCCATAAGAAGCTTGGTAGTTACTTTTATAATAATCGCGGTCGTAAACTCCCATAGGAGTAAAAGTCCTTAGTTATTTTGAATTCATTGAATCACTAGTCACTTTTATCTTAGGATATTTACTTGTAATTAAGAAACACTCAATTAAGTTAATTTAATCTTTTTTGATTTTAACTTGATGATGAAGATATTGGCGGATTATGAAATTAAGTGAATTAACCAATGGATTATGTGCAGTAATTGCTGAAAAGGGCGTTAAACAGCTTATAACTTTATCGAATCAAGCATTGAGTTTGGGTGCGGACCTCGTGGAACTTAGGTTGGATCTACTCGAAGAAGAATTTTCGATACCAGATATTTTACGCTCTATTTCTGGCCCAAAACTGGTGACCATTCGAAGAAAATCGGACGGTGGTTCCTGGATCCAAGATGAACAAACGAGAATTAATTTTCTTTTGCAGGCCCAGCAGTTCGGGGCTCAGGCAATCGATGTAGAATCAGATTGTTTTCATCATTTTCAAGCTTCTGACTTATGTTTACGAATTCTTAGTTTTCATCATTTTGCTGAAACCCCAAATAATATTAATGCCTTGCATAAACAATTTGAATCTTTGCAGCCTGATTTGGTGAAAATTGCCTGTCTTGCAAATAAGAATTCCGATGTTGTAAGAATACTTGGCCTTTATGATCAAGCGAAGATACCATTGATTGCATTCTGTATGGGTTCGATAGGCTTTCCTTCTCGAATTTTATCATTAACCAAGAAAAGTCCGTGGATGTATGCCAATTTTTCTTTGGAAATGGTGAATGCGCCAGGAATTCCGACTTTAAATGATGTTAGAGCGATTTATGATTTGAAAAATTTGTCGACACAAACGGATATTTTTGGTGTGGTGGGTGACCCAATTGGCCATAGTATGAGTCCAGTTATTCACAATGCCTGTTATCAATTCTTGGGTTATAATGGAGTTTATTTGCCTTTTCATGTTGCTACGGCAGATTTTGAAGCCGCTCTAAAAGGTTACGAGTGCCTTCCCGTGAAAGGTTATAGCGTTACTATTCCACATAAAGAAAAAGCTTTTCAATTCGCAAGCTCGTGTTCAAGCTTGGTAAAAGAAATTGGTGCCGCCAATACTCTGGTTAAAACCAAGGATGGGTTTTATGCGGAAAATACAGATGCAACAGGTATCTTAGCTGCTCTTGAAAATAGGCTTGGTAATACTCTTTTAGGTAGAAAAGTACTGATTCTTGGTGCTGGTGGGGTTTCTAGGGCTGCTGTTTTTGCACTTAAAAAAGCTGGTTGTATTGTTCATATCACTAATCATAATCGCGATCGTGCAGAAAAGTTGGCCCTAGAAGCTAAAGTTATTTGCCTAGATTGGAATAATAGGCATAACTTTAATTCTGGGCTTTTGCTAAACTGCACCCCGGTTGGTATGGATCCACTTGTAAATGAGACACCTTGGGATTCTAATTCTTTCTCGAAGGACCATATTGTATTTGATACCGTGTACAATCCGATTGAAACTCGTTTCCTGATGGAGGCTAAAAAAGCACAAGCTATCACGATTGATGGTTTAGAAATGTTTGTGTGTCAGGCTGCGGAACAATTCAAGCTTTTTACATCCTTAAGTGCATCTTTGGATGTAATGAGAAACACTGCTATGAAAAAGTTGCGCAAAACAGAAGTTTAAAAAGGAATAGTTTTACTAATGCTTAAGAAAAATGTTTATTTGATTGGGCCTCGTGGGTCAGGAAAGTCTACCGTTGGAAAGTTACTGGCGCTTGAATTAGGTTGGACTTTCGTTGATGCTGATGAGGTATTGGAAAATAAAAGCGGCAGAACGATTTCTGATATTTTCACAACGGATGGGGAACCTGCTTTCCGCATCTTAGAAACTGAATCATTGCGCGAAATTTCAAACTCTTCTAAACAGGTCGTTGCAACAGGTGGTGGCGTTATTCTCACTAAAAATAATCGCAAAATTATGGGTAAAAATGGCATTGTCGCTTTCTTACAAGCCGATGAGAATACCCTAGCTAAAAGAATCTGGGAGGATCAACTTGCAGGCAAAATCAGGCCTGCTTTGCTTCCCATCTTTATTCCCATCGAGGGCGTTGAACCAACTCCTCTTTCCGATGACCCTCAAATAAACATTTTAAATGAAGTTAAAGTTGTTTTAGAAAAACGCAGGGCCATCTATCAGCAAAGCTCGGAGATTTGTTGTAATGTTGATAATGATATGCCTTTAGAAGTTGCGAAATCTCTCGCTACTAATTTAAAAGCAATGAATTGTTTGGAGTTTTAATGTCGCTTCCGGTGATAATCTGGTTAGGTTTTGTTTTTGTTACTGGAGCATGTGTTGGTAGCTTTATCAATGTTTGTGTTTTTAGATTGTTAGCTGAAAAAAGTGTTTTTTGGCCCGGCTCACATTGTGCTAGTTGCTTAAAACCTATTTCTTTTTTTGATAATATTCCCATTTTAAGTTATGTTTTGCTTCAGGGGAAATGCCGTAGTTGTAAATCTTTTTTCTCTGTTAGATATTTGCTTGTTGAAGTGTTTACGGCTTCAATGTTTTTAGCAGTATTTCTTTTAGACATTTTTTTTAATGTTCCAAATTATAATATTGTAGATGCTAATAGGTGGCAAATTGGTTTTGGTGTAATACCGTTTAGTTGCTGGGCAACTTTTATTTCGCATGCGACTTTACTTTCTTTTTTATTAACTGCATCACTTACAGATCTTGAAAAAATGGAAATTCCATTAGGCATTACTGTAACGGGAACGATATTTGGTATTATTTTTTCAGCTTTTCAGGCTTGGCCATTTCCTGATGATCTAGGAAGTATTCGACAGTTTGAGTTCGTGTTAAAAGATTGGCCCGTAAAACCAAATCTCCCGCAAGGTTCAATTCCTTGGCCTGTGTGGTTTCCTGATTTACAATTATTTTCAGGTAATAGTTTCTTAAATGGAATTTTAAGTTCATTAGCAGGGATTTTTGTAGGTACTTTTTTGGTCCGAGGTATTCGGTTTACTTATTCCGTGGGCAGGGGAATTGAAGGAATGGGTTTAGGAGATGCTGATCTAATGATGATGGTAGGTGCTTTTTGGGGTTGGCAATTAGTTGTTGTTGCTTTTTTTCTTGCAGTTATACCTGCTTTCTTTTTTGGAATTCTTCAGTTGTTTTCTAAGGGTGAGCAGGCTTTTCCTTTTGGGCCTTCGCTTGCTATTTCTTCTGTCGCAACTTTTTATTGCTGGAGATACCTTTCACCCTATATTCAGCCTGTTTTTTTTGAATTTCAAGTCTTATTCATTTTAACTTTATTTAGTGCTGTTTCTTTATTGATTATTAGTTTTATTTTCAGATTGTTAAATAAGTTCCGTTCACCAGAACTTGGGGGTTGAATCGGTTATTTGATATAAAATTAATAGGTGTATGCAATTTTATAAGATGGAACTGTTTATGCTTCTTAGTTTATTTAAAAATCTTTTAGGGTTTATTCCTTGGACTATTCTCCTTTTCGCATTGTTGGTTGTTTATCGCCCTGACTTCTTTTTTAAAACCGATGTGCATAAACAAAGCAATTCTACTAGATCTGCGATTTCTGTTCCCGTTACAGTTGATAAAGTTATTGCTCGATCTTTGGCACGAACTATCAAGGCTACTGGTTCTTTTAAAGGGTTAGAAACAATTGCAATTATTTCAAAAGTGGAGGGCAGGGTTAGTAGGGTATTCCACGACATAGGTGATGAGGTATATCCGGGTGAGCCTTTGCTTTCGATTGATGAGACAGATTTTAAGCTTGGAGTTTCTGAGGCTAAAAGATCCTTGGAACTAGAAATGTCTAAACTTGGTTTATCTGAAATGCCTAGCGATAAATTTGATCTCAGTCGCTTGCCTATGGTCGCAAAAGCCAACATTCTTGAAAAAAATGCATCTAATAAACTTGAAAGATTTAGAAGGCTGGGAACCGCTTCTTCAATTGAAGAGCGTGACCAATACGATACAGAAGCAAAGGTTGCAAAGGTAAATCTGGAAAATGCAATTCTCGAAGCTAATACTTCTTTGGCTACTGCTCGTTATAAGCAGGCATTACTGTATACAGCAGAGCAAAAACTTAAGGATACTAAGTTGGTAGTTCCTTCAGTGGTTCAGCCTGGTGGATCAGATTATTCTAATTATATATCTTTATTAGATGGAAAAACTCCTTTTATTGTTTATCATAAAAGTGTTTCTGAGGGTGAATTAGTTCATCTGAATCCTACTGAACCGCTTTTTCGGATCACACTTGATCGAGTTTTAAAACTTCAAGTTGCATTATCTGAAAGAGAATTATTGCGTGTTAAGGTTGGGCAAATTGTTTTGGTTCAGGTTGAAGCTTATCCTGGGAGAAGCTTTACTGGTGCCCTTGCTCGCATTTACCCTACTATTGATCCGAGTAGCCGAACTTTTCTAATTGAAATTGCGGTACTTAATATTAAGCGTGAACTTAAGCCTGGTTTTTTTGCCAAGGTTTCTATCGAAATTGATAAAGTCGATAATGTTTTGACTGTGCCTGAAGAATCTATAATTACTTTTGCAGGTGTTAATAAAGTTTTTAAAATTGAAGGTCAAAAAGTAAAGGCGTGCGAAATAAAAATAGGTCAGAGGATTTTAGTTTCTAACGGTAACCAAGTTGATAATTGGGTTGAAATTATAGGCGGACTTAAAATAGGTGATCAGATTGTTACAACTGGCCAAAATAGCCTTGCTGAAGATTCTATAGTTAAAATCCGTGAACCTAATTTACTCGACCCCGAAAGTAATAAAGATTTCTAATGGCAATATGGGACCTATGCATTCGAAGGCCAGTTTTTACTTCTATGTTAATGGCGGCCCCTATCGTCCTTGGCCTCTTTGGTTATTTTCGCCTTGGTGTTGACCTTTTTCCTGATGTTGATGTTCCCGTTGTCATCGTTACTACCACCCTTCGTGGGGCTAGTGTTGAAGAGATGGAAACCAGTGTTACCAAACTTATCGAGGAGACCGTTAATACCGTTAGCTCAATCGATGAACTTCGATCCACAACTAAAGAAGGGGTCTCTACTGTTGTTGTCCAATTTAGGGTAGAGAAAAATGGTCAAGTTGCTGCTGAAGAAATTGAAGCCAAGGTTAGATCAGTTTTAAACCAGTTACCTCTAAATACCGATACACCTATTATAGATCGTTTTGATATTAGTGCTGCTCCCGTTGTTTCTCTTGCTATTTCTGGTAAAAGGGATCTGCGCGAAATCACTCATATCGCCAAGAAAACTATTAAAGAAAATCTTGAAACACTTACGGGGGTTGGGGCAGTTACTATTGTTGGAGGACGGCAGCGTGCGATTCAAATTACAGTCGACCCAGACCGACTATTAAAATATCCAGGCATTTCTATCGCAGAAGTTCGCAACACTCTCCTTAAAGAAAACCAAGAATTGCCCGGGGGTAAAGTTGACCAAGGTAAAGTCGAGCTTTCTCTGCGTACTATTGGCAGAGTGATCTCTGTTCAAGATATTCGAAAATTGATCATTACTTCTCGCAACGGGCTTCCTATTCGAATTGAAGATGTTGCACGAATTGAAGATTCCTTTGAAGAACCTCATAATCTAAGTCGGCTTTGGACTGCTTCTGAAAATCAAATAAATTTAATTTCTTCAGGTGGGAATGCAGTTACTTTGTTTGTTCAAAAGCAGACTGGTGCGAATACCGTTCAGGTGGTCGATAGGGTACGCGCCCGACTTGATGAATTAATAACCGCATTGCCTCCTGATATTCGTATTGAAACAATACGCGATCAATCTCGATTTATTCGCGGGGCAATTGAAGAGATTAAACGCCACGGAGCGATGGCTGTTGTACTCGTTAGCCTTACAATTCTTATTTTTATTAGGGATTGGCGTACAACATTGATTGCATCGTTTTCGATTCCTGCTTCGATTGCGGGTACCTTTGCGCTTATGGATTTTCTTGGGCTTACTCTTAATAATATGACGGTACTTGGTTTAATTCTTGCGGTCGGAATTGTCATTGATGATGCGGTTGTGGTCCACGAAAATATATTTAGATATATGGAAGAAAAGAAAAAATCTGCACTCGAAGCTGCGGGGCAGGCCACTTCTGAAATAGCTATGGCGGTTACCGCAACTACTTTGTCCCTGGTTGTTATTTTCCTCCCTATCGTTTTTATGGGGGGCCAAGTTGGTAGGTTCTTCAATAGTTTTGGGCTTGTCATTGCTTTTGCAATTCTTATGAGTCTGTTTGTTAGCTTAACTATGACACCTATGCTTTGTTCCAGATTTCTTAAATTAGAGGAAATTATTCATGGCACAAAATCTGGCATAGTTTGGCGCTTTGTTGAATCTGTTTATATGGTTATTTTGCAATATGCGATGGCACATCGCAGCTTTATAATTCTTCTTTCTGTGGGATTATTGTTGTTCACGCCCTGGCTTTTTACAGTGGTAGGGATGGAATTTGTCCCCCGGGATGATCAGGGGGAATTTCAAGTCGCAATTCTTTTGCCCGAAGGTTTTTCCTTAGAGCGTGCTGACCAAGAAGTGGGTAACCTCGAGCAAAAATTTCGCTCTCTTCCGGCAGTTACACATACTTTCACCGTGATTGGCGATACCACGAGTAGGTTAGGAAAAGGGCAGGGCGATATTTCTACTGCTAATATTTATGTAAGGCTTCACGATTTAGGAAATAGGAGTGTCAGCCAGTTTGATGTAATGAAAATGGCCCGTGAAATTGTCTCAGATTTTCCTGATTTGCGTGCTTCCGTTCAAGATATTTCTGCTTTTCAAGAAACTGGTTTTAAGCAAGTTATGGTGGATCTTAATATTCGTGGTCCAGATATCGAAAAATTAAAGAATATTTCCAATGAAATGGTTGCTTGGATGAAAACGCAACCCAATTTTGTTGATGTGGATTCAAGTCTTTCTTTTCGAAAGCCTGAACTTCTTATCGTGCCAGATAGGGATCGCCTTTCCGATTTAGGGGTCTCACTCGATACCCTGAATTCTACCGTTAATGTCCTAGTTGGTGGAGAACCAATCGGAAAATTTAAAGAGGAAGATGAACAGTATGATATTTGGTTAAGGGCAGATAAACAATTTCGTAATGATAAAGAAACTATCTCTCGATTAACATTACCTTCAATTAAGCCTGGCATTGGGGCTGTCGAGTTGGGGAATGTTGCCACCATTCGGAACGCTCTTGGCCCCGCAAGTATTGAAAGGTTTTACAGACAAAGGCAGGTAGTTCTTTCTGCAAATTTAGAAGGTATGCCTACAGGAAAGGCCGTTGAAATTATTAAACAGAAGTTGAAAACAATGGATTTGCCACCCAATTATCAATATGAGTTTCTTGGCCAAGCCAAGATGCTTGCGGAGCAAGTTTCTAGTTTTATCATTGCGTTTAATCTTAGTTTTTTATTTATGTATATGATTTTAGCTGCTCAGTTTGAAAGCTTTGTTCATCCAATTAGCATTATGATTGCCCTCCCTTTGACTATTCCATTTGCAATTGTTGCTTTGATTTTAATGCGAACCAATTTAGATATTTATGCCATGTTTGGTTTATTTATGCTGTTTGGAATCGTGAAGAAGAATGGAATATTGCAAATTGATTACACAAATCAACTGCGTAAAAATGGGATGAATCAACTTGATGCTATTCTTGAAGCTAACCGCACTAGGCTTCGTCCTATTCTTATGACCACAGTTATGTTGATCGCGGCGATGATTCCTATGGCTTTGGGGCAGGGGCACGGCGCTGCTTCTCGTGCTGGCCTTGCTAAAGTTATTATGGGTGGTCAGGCATTATCGCTTCTTCTAACCTTGCTAATAACGCCTGTAACTTATTCATTATTAGACGATTTAGGGAATTGGGTGCGAAAAAAAAATGTAGTTTCATAATAATAGAATTATGGTTTTGAAAGTATTCCTAGAATAGAGTTGTTGAATAAATAATGGATCTTCTTACCCCTGAAAAAAAAATTATCATTGTTGATTACGGTATGGGAAACCTTCGAAGTGTTCAAAAAGCATTTGAAAAGGTTGGATTCGCTGCTTTTATCTCCGATGATCCGGTTCAAATTAATAATGCAGATAAGTTAGTTCTTCCCGGGGTTGGGGCTATTCGTGATGCAATCGGCAGAATTCGCGAAATTGGCCTAGAAAAACCTATTCTTAATCATCTTCATTCCGATAAACCATTTTTCGGAATTTGTTTGGGGCTGCAAATGCTTTTTGAGAATTGCTATGAAGATGGCAAACACCGCGGCTTAGGATTTTATCGCGGTGATGTGGTTATGTTTAGTAAAGCTGAAAATCTTAAAATTCCACATATGGGATGGAATCAACTAAAAATAAACAAAGATGTGCCTATATTTAAGGAATATCCTAAAGGTGCTTCGGTATATTTTGTGCATTCTTATTTTGCTAGACCTGAAAATAATGAAATAGTTGCAGCTTGGTCAGATTATCCAATGCCCTTTGCTGCCGCAGTTGGCGATAACCGTAGAATTGCAACACAGTTTCATCCCGAGAAAAGTCAGTCCGTCGGTTTAGAGATGCTAAGGCAATTTGCATTACTTTCCTAAATTTTAACATGATATTTTATGAGGTTTTAATGCTGGTAATTCCTGCTATCGATCTTCGCGCTGGTAAGTGTGTGCGTTTAAAACAGGGTGATTATGCACAGGAAACAATTTATTCTGTTCGGCCGTTTGAAATGGCACACGCTTGGCAGAATCAGGGGGCACAGTATCTTCACCTTGTTGATTTAGATGGCGCCAAGTCGGGTAAAATTGAAAATGGTACTGCAATTCAAGAAATTCTTAGCCAAGTTACCATTCCTTGTGAACTAGGTGGGGGAATTCGTGACGAGCAAACTATTGCTTTGGCTTTGGATTGGGGTATTGATCGTGTTATTATTGGTACAAAAGCAATAAAAGATCCTGATTGGCTTTATAATATGGCTGTGAAATTTCCTGGGAAAGTTGCGCTTGGCATTGATGCCAAAGGGGGAAGCATTGCTGTTGCTGGTTGGCTTGAACTTTCTGAAATTACTGTCGATCAGTTTTTGTTGAAAGTAAACAATTGGCCTCTTGCTGCTATTATTTACACTGATATTTCTAAGGATGGTATGCTTGCTGGGCCAAATATTGATACAACTGCAAGCCTGGCTTCTAAATCTAAATCCCTTGTTATTGCCTCCGGTGGTGTTTCTTCTCCAAGTGATATTTTAAATTTGAAAAAGGTAGGAGTTAAAGCCTGTATTGTTGGTAAAGCTCTTTACGATGGTAAAATGACACTAAAAGACGCATTGATTGCAGCTAGCTAAATAGACTTTAGGTTGGCGTTGTACATTCTTTTTCGATTTGCTCTCTAAGTATTTTGTAATTTATTTTCCCGGTGCCTAATGTCGGTATTTGTTCTAATTTGGTTACTTTATCTAGCCTCATAATCCCTCGAAAACCTGCTTCTGCTAGAATCTGGTTTGCTTGTGTTAATTGTAAATCTGTTGTGGTAAAGAGGCATATAAACTTACGCTGATCTTTTTCTATCCCTTCGATTGCAACCTTGGAACCATTTTCATCTGCTGGGTGTTTTCTAATAAATACTTCTTCTAGTGCGGGAAGTGAAATCATTTCTCCGCCAGATTTTATAAACCTTTTTAATCTTCCCTTAAAAAACAAGTATCCTTCATTGTCTTGGGAAACAAGGTCACCGGTACTGTACCATTTTTTGTTATTTATTTCTTTAAAAGGGTTTAGCTCTTCATTACCCAAGTAACCGTTGAAAATTGTTGGCCCAGATAAGTAAAGCATTCCTGTTTCGCCAGGTTGTACGGTTGAATTTGAATCAAGATCTAGGATTAAAGTATCCACGCTAGGTAAAGCTTTTCCTATGGAGCCTTTTTTTGAATAGAAAGGTGGATTTACCGCAACAACAGGAGAACATTCGGTGATACCGTAACCTTCTAATACCTGTGTGTTTGGGGCAATTTTTAAAGCTTTCTCGAACAAATGATCGGGGCATTTTTCAGCACCCATAATTATTAATCTTAAATTCGGAAGAAGTTTGACCGAAGCTTTTTCTAAAATGTGTTGTAGGAAAGTTGGTGTTCCTACTAAAAGTGAGATTTTAAAAGACTGTAATTTCGCAGCAAGTTTTGCAGAATCAGTTGGGTCTGGATGATATACAACTCGCATTCCCAAAAGGATGGGCAGAATTCCTGTTACGGATAATCCAAAACTGTGGAAAGGCGGAAGAAAAGCGAGGATGGTATCTTGAGAACTAAGCCCAAGAAATGCTGTACCACTTTTTTGGTTGGCAATTATATTACGGTGAGAAAGCGGCACTGCCTTGGGTTGTTTTTCAGATCCACTAGTAAACAAAATAACGGCAGTAGTTTCTTGGTTTATACTTTTTATGGTTTTATTTAAGATTAGTTTGGGCCAATAAGATTGAAAAATACAGATTAGTAATTTGAGGGAACTTGTGCCACCTTTAACTTTTTCAAGAAAAACCCATTCCGCATTTTGAACCGTTATTCCTACTCGGTCGATGAATCTTTGTGAAGTTAAAATGTTCGTGATGCCTAGAAGATCAATAGAATGTTGAAGGTTTATAGGTCCCGTTGTCCAATTCAACATAACAGGGATTTTACCTGCCAACAGACACCCGAAATAGCCAATAAAGCTTCCGGCGCTTGCAGGTAATAAAATACCAATATGCTTTGCGGGATTTTTACTAAGCATCGATGCAATTACAAGGGTTGCTAGCAGTAGTTTACGATAAGTTAGAACCCCAGAAACATCATCAATGAGGGCAACTTGTTTCGAAGATTTGATTACCCTTAAGAGAAAAGAATCAAGCACCGTTTCACCTAGAATTTCACTTTCTTTAATTTTTCTAGTGCTTTGAATCCATTCGAGCGGAACCTTAATCGGGATAGGTTCGCCCCCCGTTTTGGAGCAAGCAAGGTAAAGGTCACCCAAGGTTGAAGGCACGAAGTTTGAGGTAAATCCAAAATGTTGTTCCAGATTAAGTAAAAGATCTAGTCTTTGAATGCTATCGATTCCAAGCGATTCGAGTTCGGTATTAGAAGGCAATAACTCATCAACAACAATGCCGCTGATTTTTTCTTTAATAATTTGAAGTACTTCGGCTTTAAACTCTAAAGGAAAATCTTGATAAATAATAGAATTTGATGTTTTATTTAAATCAGGGAACTGTCGTTTTTGCCAAAATAGCAAGAAGTGATAAGGGCGAAAAACTGGCTTAATCTCATCCACTTGATTGTACCAACCTTCTAAAAATTTGTTCACTTTGAATTTTTCGAATGGCTGTAAAGCTTTTGTATCTGCATTTTCAATCGTGATATTTATTTTTCTTCTGGGAATAAAGAACAGGAGATTGAAAAATAAAAACAGTAGGCAATAAAAAAACTCGGTAAATAATCCGGGCCGATTCCCCTTATATGCATAGCTAAACCTACTACCCCATAACCCGTTTGTTCTTACTAAAAGTAAATTAACTTCTGGATACGCTTTTAAAATATCACTAACTGCAGAAGTTCCTCCTAGGACTTCAAGGTGATTTCTTTTAAGTCTGCCCGAAGGCCAGATGATAAAGTTTTCCCCTTGCTGCAATCCCTGTTTTAGTTTTTCGATAGAAGTTTGAGCTTTTAATTTTGAAGATTGACTAATTTTTTCAAGATCAGGAACTTCTAATGCATTTAGCATTTTCATAAATGGTTTGATTAAAGGGTTTTGATAATAAGTTTCAAATACTAACGGTCTTGGGGCATAGGTTTTAAACAGTTGCGAAAAAAGTATAACTGGATCCATATAGGCAGGGTGGTTAGGCAAAATTAATGTGCCCTTTTTTGCTTTATTAAAATGATCATTATTTATAATAGTTATTGTGTATCGCAAGCTTAAAATGATGCGCAAAAAAAATGCAAAAATTCTTACAACCATTTTAATTCTCGTTAGAGAAATCTTGACTAGAGGAAGGTGGATTGGTTTTAAAATCCATAGCTGGAAGATTTTTGTTACTAAGTTGTTGCTTCTTTAGTGCAATTTTTGCATTACGAAGTTGTTTTTGATGATGCCACGAGAAAATTGCATCGAGCCCGCTTACCGCAATTAAGAACAATAAAACAATCAGAAAACTAGCCCAAAAAGTTGCATATCTAGTTGCGAATTGGATTTGCTCGGATGAATAAATTAGCTTTTTACCTGTCTCCTCTGATAAATTTCTTAAATTTGCTAAATGTTGAGCAGGGGCTTCAAGATAAATCATTGCTAGGGTAAGCATTAACGCAAGTACAAGCATAATAGTTCCCCCGATAAATCTGCAGCAATGGACGGGGTAGGTTATTAAATTAATATCTGTTTGGCTTTCTGGTTTTGAAAAGACATAAGAGAAGTGCCTAATTATACTAGAAATACCAAGCCAGATTAAGACTGAGCAAATTGCTGACCCTGCTAGTATTTGATTGGTTCCCATTTGATAGACCTTTTGCAAGTATTTAATTTTTTAGCGCTGACGCTGCAACCAGCTTGCAAGGACTTTAGCTACTGCTGCCATTGTTTCGCCCGAACATTGTTCGGGTGTGTCGGAAAGTTTATGCCAATGCTTGTAATCAAAATCTATAATGTCAATTGCGGGAATCCCATTATTATTTAGTGGGATGTGGTCGTCTTCTACCGCAAACTTGCTAAATTCATTCAGTTTAAAATTATCTATTTTTAACTCATTTGCAGTAGACCAAACTTCCCGTACGATCTGGCCTGCTTTCCACCAAGAGTTCTGCTCGATAGGGAATTTAGCTCCTTTTCCTGCTACCATATCTAAAAGAATGGCTGATCGGTATTTTACGATTTGTGTGTTCTTTCTTGCTTCTTTAGCAAAGTGCTTCGAACCAAAAAAATACTCGTCATCTGGATCGAATACAAATTCCTCGCCATCAAAAAAAACAAAATCAACACCAACTTGGCAATTAAGCTTGCGCATATGTCTGCCCATTTCCATTAAAAGCGCAACGCCTGATCCGCCATCGTTAGCACTGATGAAAGTACCTTTTCTTTTTTTTGGGTCGGTTTCTTGATCTGCAAACGGGCGAGTATCGAAGTGCGAACAGAGTATCACTCTTTCTCGTGCCTCTGGGTGCCAAGTTACTATCAGATTAACCATAGGTGTCGGCCTGTTGGTACTTCGTTGGATGGCTTTAAAATCTTGTTCTAAGACTTTAGCGCCAAACTTTTCGAAATGTTTTTTTATGATTTCTCGTTGCTTAACGATGCCTTCCGACCCACTGATTCGTGTGCCTATTTCGCATATTTCTTTTAAATATTTCATCGATTGTTCGGCGTCAAAAGGCAAAGCGATTTCTTTCATTTTCTTCTCTTCGGGGTTTGTTTGCGCTTCAAGACACATTGCAAATGTTAAAGCTGCAATGATAATACTTGTCAATCGTATCTTGCTGGTTGTTGTGATTTGCTGGTTCGGCATAAGAAACTCCGTGTGTTAAGATTTTAGCATCATAGTCTTCACCCCAAGTTCAGGCGATACTGAATACTGAATTAACGACTAAAAGTTGGGGTTATTTTAAAGAGAAAACTTTTGTAGGCTTTAGGAGTTTTGTGGTTTGATCGTAAATTGCCATCGCTCTAAATTTGTTATCACTGTCCAAGATTGCAATAGGCTTTGTAAAGTTAATCGAGGTTTTCTCAAGGTCGAAAGGGGTTTTGGTGCCTTTAATTAGAAGATTTAAAAGGGCCGGCTCTAGAATTAATTTCTCTTCGCTATCAACAGCCGATTCGTGAGGAAGTATGATATTTTTCAAATCCTCAGGCTTGGGGCTTGGGGCTTGGGATTCTGATAATTTAAAACATCCGATGGCGGTTCGCTGAAGATCTTCAACATAACCGCCTGTATTAATTAATGTGCCAAGATCTCGGGCGATGGATCGGATGTAGGTTCCTTTGCCACAGGTTATTTCTAGTTCCAAATAAGGAAAGTTGTATTCAATAATCTGTATGTTATGGATGTGAACTTTTTTGGGAGCCAATGAAATGGGTTCACCCATTCTTGCGAGTTTGTAAGATCGTTGCCCATTAATCCAAGCTGCTGAATGTGAAGGTGGTGTTTGTTCAATTACACCCTCAAAGGTTTTAAGGGCAAGTTGAATTTCTTCAAGGGTTGGAACCTGTTGAACTTCGAGAACTTCAATGGGTCCTTCAGAATCATCAGTTACACTTTTTGCCCCAAGTCTTATAGTCGTTTTGTAAATCTTTTTCATCGATTGAATGTATTCAACCAATCTTGTAGTCCAACCTAGGCAAATCACAAGAACCCCTGATGCGAGTGGGTCGAGGGTTCCTGCGTGTCCTGTGGGCACGCTTTCGCTAAACCATTCTTGGACATAGTCCACGGCGGTTCGCGAGGTCATACCTTTGGGCTTGTTGATGACGATAATTCCAGAAGTTATTGGCAATTCATTTAGCAAGATTAGTTCTCCTGCTTTTATGATAATAAAAGAAGTCGATTTAGTCACCGTGTAAGGCACGGAGTTCGGAGTTTAAAATTATCTCTGTCGTGGTCAAGTTTTTTGGCAAGGACGAGTGAATTCCCGCTTGTGACGGACATAAACCCGAACCTAGCGCGTATTTCGTCCTTGCATTTTGCAAGCCGTTCGCCGCGCTCTTTCTCCGCATCAGGGAATAATAAGTTCGCAGATTCCGCAGATTGTAATTGTTGAAACTCCACCCCAATAAGCCTTAATGGTAGCCTGCGTGTGTAAAGCTTTACTAGTTTTTCCTTGGCTGCGTCAAGTAATTCAGAGTTATTGTCACATGGGGTTTTGAAATGCTGGTAGTTGTGTGCTTCTTTGAGGTCGCCGTAGCGTAGGTAAATTTTCATACAGCGAGTAGCAAGGTTATTAAAACGCATCCATAAAATCGCTCGTTCGAGTAGATGGGCAAGCATAGCGTTAAGAAAGACCTGATCTGGATTGGGTGGGTTAAAACTAGTGGATCGAGAAATCGAAGCAGCACTTTGAATGGTTTGTAAGGTTCGTGTGTCAATACCGTGCGAGAAATCTCGTAATAGTTGTGCCCGTTTGCCAAACATACCTCCAAGAACTTCAAGAGGAAGCTCAGCGGCTTCTGCGACAATGTTGATATTAAGGCGCTGGAATTTTTCTCTGCCTACCGTGCCAACTCCTGGAAGGATCCCTACTGGCCAAGGCTTGATGTAATTTTCCTCGTAACCTTCCAACACGGTAACAACTGGTGAAAAGTGCTTTGTTTCTGCCAAAATATTAGTCCCAGTGATCCAGCGTGATGCGGTTCGACGCTGCGAAGAAATACGCAAATCCTTTGCATGGTGCGTCGCAATATTGGCTATTAATTTATTGCTTCCTATACCCATTGAAACCTTCAGGCCGACTTCTTGCAGGATTTGTTCGCGCAGAGTACTCGCAAGCTGCTTATGCTCGGTCGGGTCTGCTTGGGCAAGTTGCATATACAAGTCGTCCATTGCAGCCATTTCAACAATGTTAGAATGTTCTTTACAAATACCAAGAATTTGTCTGCCTGCTATTTCGTATCTACGGTGATCTCCCGGAAGTATGCGTAACGATTTGCAAAGTTGTTTTGCAAGAGTTAGCCGCATACCAGTTTTTATGCCTTCCCGTTTTGCTTCGTAGCTGCAACTGGCCACCACCCCGGTGCCGACTGCAACAGGAACCCCTTTTAGCCTTGGATCATCGCGCTGCTCGATAGAAGCGAAGAATGCATCGACATCGAGGTGTGCAATAGGCTTAAAAATCGGGTTATGAGAATGTAAAGTCATAGGAACCTGTAAGTGAAATCTGTGGAAAAAAGTGTTCAAGAAACCAGATTAAGTGTACAGGTGTATATTCACTACTATTTGCGACTTGTCAAGCTTGGAATAAATATTCTTCCAGATTGTCTAAATCTACTGGAAAAATACAGCATTTAACGATACATTCACTTGATACAGGGTAAGTTCGATCACTAGTTACCCATAACCACTTACGAAAAAAGAAACTATGCAGACGGTACAAATGACTCTGGGCGAAATCGGAGTTAATGAAATTTCTCGAATAGCACAAAATTTTCAACTTAGAAAAAATAATGTTGAGGGTGCAATTCAACTTCTTTTAGAGGGAAAAACCCCATCTTTTATAGCTCGCTATAGGCGGGCCAAAACCGCCGGAATGAACGAACTCACTCTTCGAGCTATCCGTGAACGGTTGTTCAAAATCAGAGCTTTCCTCGAGCGTAAAGAAACTATTTTAAAGGCGATAGAGACATTAGGGAAATTATCGCCCGAACTGCGTCAGCAAATCCAAGCACTTGAGTCGCCCAAGCATCTTGAAGATTTTTATCTTCCTTTTAAACCAAAGAAAAACACCTTGGCAGCTTCTGCACGCGAAAAAGGTTTGGAAGCTTTTGCGGATGCTTTATGGGCCGAAGACCCTGCAATTGATAACCTTCCTGAAATTCTTCCGACGATGATTAATCCTGAAAAAGGTTTAGAAAATATCGAAAAGATTAATGAAGGTGTGGTTCAAATCTTTGCAGAAAAATTAGCTGAAAGCCCCAGCGTTCGAGCGTCAGTCAGAGATGATTTATGGGGTCACGGGAAAATAAAGGTTACGAAAACAGCCCGGGTTAAAGAAAAGTATGGTATCGAATTCAAAGAATATTTTTCTTACGAGGAACCTTTAAAAACGCTACAAGCAAGAAAGTACCTTCAAATTGCAAAAGGTGAAAAAAGTGGTTTTTTAAACATCCTTTTTGATTGGGATTTCTCCAAGGCAAAGAAAAACGCACTTGACTCTCTTGCTTCGAAAACAATCATTTTTCAGGCTCACGGCGCGGAAAATTTTGAGCCACATTCGACCGATGCGCACGATTCCGAACTACCCGAAAATCAGGAATCCCAATTATCTCCCGTTGCGGAACAAGTTTTGGCTGCACCAGTTCAGCTTCAGACTCCTGCTAAGCCTTCGTTTCAGCATAAATATCTCGAATTGATTAGCAAAGCTATGGATTTAGCTTTTGATCAGATCTTGAAATCATTTATGGAAAAAGAATGCCAGCGCGACTTGGCGGAAAAATCTTCCGAACACGCCGCCACTCTTCTTGCTCGCTTTTTTCATAATAGGCTTGTCGCTGATCCAGCAGGCCCAATCAAGGTGCTTGCAATCGATCCAGGTTTTCGCAATGGCTGCAGAATCGTTGTCCTCAATGAAGAGGGCTCACATATCGATCACGCTGTCATTTTCCCGCACCAACCGCAAGGCAAAAAGGAACTTAGCCTCCTTATACTTGAACAATTGATTCGCAAGCATCAGGTTCAAACCATTGCTTTAGGCAACGGCAACGCTGCAAAGGCAACCGAAGTTCTTCTTTATGAATTGCTGGAAAGGCTTAAAAACCCTCTGCATCTTGAAGACGAGAAAAAAGAAGTTCTTCTTAGTGAAGAATCTATGGAACTAACGGAAACGGTTAATGTTGAACCCCTCGCTGAAGTGGGAAAAGCTTTCGTGGCAATAATTGTACCTGAATCCCCTGCAATAGAAACTGTGGCGGTGGAAACCCCTGCAATAGAAACTGTGGCGGTGGAAACCCCTGCAATAGAAACTGTGGCGGTGGAAACCCCTGCAATAGAAACTGTGGCGGTGGAAACCCCTGCAATTGAAACTGTTGTGACGGAAACTGTTACTGAACCTGTAACTGTAGTGGAAGGCGTGCAGGAAGTTGCCCCCGTTGAACCCGCAACTCCCGTGGTAACGGGTCCCTCGCCAGAAGTCTTAGCCGCCAAGAAAAAGCTTGAACTAGAAGCGCAGAAAAAACTTGAAAAAGAACGCAGGCAAGCCGAATACCAAAAGTTGGTGCAGGATGCCAAAATTATGGTTAAAGGTTTACCTTCCCCTCCTTCGGAAGTCAGGTTTGCTTCGGTTATAGAGGCCGGGGCTGCAGAATACGCATCTTCTTCTTTGGGTAAGGAAGAGTTGCCAGAAATTGATAATGCAATGCGAACCGCTGTTTCGCTTGGTCGTAGGTTGCAAAACCCGTTAAGAGAATTAATAAAAATTGACCCAATTTATGTGGTATCGGGTTTGTTGGATTTTGAAGTTCAGCACCGTTACCTTAGGCCAGCTTTGGAAAATGTATTAGAGTCTTGCGTTAATGCGGTAGGAGCCGACCTTAACAAAGTTGAAGCCTCTTATCTTCAGAACATATCAGGGTTAAACCCGTTGTTGGCGCAGGAAATTGTGGGGTACAGGAAAAAGAACGGCCCGTTTAAAAACAAAAAACAACTGCTCGAGATTCCGAATTTCTCTCCCGAAAAGTTTGAGCTTTGTGCAGGGTTTTTGCAGGTCTACGATGGTGATGAGCCTTTCGATGCTACCAATTTTCACACCGATGATTATGAGATGGCAGGCAAAATCCTCGTTGGCTTTGATATTGCCAAAGACGATTGGAAAAAACCTGAGAAAAAAGATGAGCTCTTGCAAAAGGCCAGAGCTGCTAATCTTAAAGAGGTGGTCGCTGCTACCGGTATTGATTCGGTTACATCCCTCAAAGATTTTCTTGATGAACTGATTCACCCACTTTCTCAAAGTCAGGCTCGAAGGTTCGGACCTGTTTACAGAACCAAGCAACACCACTTTGATGAGTTGCAAGTTGGTATGGAATTAGTTGGAGTGGTACAAAATGTTGTGGAATTCGGCTGTTTTGTTGATGTGGGCATAAAGGAAAGTGGTTTGGTTCACATTAGCCAAATATCAGCTCGTTATGTTCGCAGCCCCTATGAATCTGTAAGTGTAGGGGATATCGTTAAGGTTTGGGTCATTGCGTTAGATAAAGAAAAGTCTCGTATATCGTTATCTATGATCAGGCCGGCTCGGCAAGATTATAATTCTAATCGAGCCCCGCGAGAAAGGCCGCAGCGTAGAGTTGACCCAAGAAATCAGGATCAGGGTAGCCAAAATGCTGCAAATTCTTCAGATCCAAGAGGGCCGAGAGAAAACGAACAAAGGCCTCGAAATCCTGAAAGGCCATCCGATAGGCCTTTGGATAGAAACGCTAGTAGGCCACCTGCAGCCCGTTCTAATAGTGGTAGTAGTTTTAGGCCTAGGGATGATAAACCTAGGGGTGCTAGGCCTCCTAGGCCGGACGCTAATCGCCCGCCCCAAATTCGGACTTTTTCAAGTCCAAAGCCTGTTACCAAGCCTAATTTGTCTCAGTCTGCGTTATCCGGAGATTCTCCTTTAGGAACCTTTGCGGAACTTGCGGTTTTTTGGGAAAAGAAACCTGCGGGCGACGGAACCGAGGCTGATTCTTCAAATGCTGGCCCTGAAAATAATGCCGGTCTGAAGCAAAACGAAGGGAACACTAATCCCGAATAATTTTTCTTCTGGCACTATTAAGTTTCCTCAAACAAAATATTACCTAAAATAGATTCCATTCGTTGGATGAGGCTAAGATAATTTAAGGATCTTTTCGTTTGTTCTTTTGGAGTAGTTAATGACCAACCCAACCCAAGATGGGTCTTCGCCACAAGGTTCAGGAAAACCACCTAAAAAGCGTTCTTTTACGAATATCAGTGGCAACCTCGGATGGCTTGTTATTCTTTTTTTACTTTTGGTTCTATTGTTTAGTTCCTCGGTGAATAACACCAGCACGGTTTTGTATTCTGATTTTGTTAAACTTATGTTCGATGAAACAGATTCCAAAAAAATCAGAAAAATAACTTTTATTGGAACCGACCGAATTTCGGTCGATGTCAATGAACCCGATACGATCAAGGACGAGCGACTCAAAGAAAAAGCAGGTGCTAAGGGCAAATTTACCGTTACTCGGGCTAAACTTGATGATCCAGGCCTTGTTAGCCGTATGGATAAACTCATCAGTAATGGAATGTTGGTGGATCAGCAGGAAGATAATTTTGCGGGCCTAAGTTGGTTCATTATGATGATTTTGCCTGCTGTAATTTTGATTGTGTTTTTCTTGTTTATTTTGCCGAAGTTTCGAGACCCTATGGGGGGTGGTTTTCTAAGTAATTACATTAAAAGCCCAGCTAAAAAATATGAAAAAAATAAAATGAAGACCACTTTTGAAGATGTTGCCGGGTTGCAACACGCCAAAGGGGAACTTATCGAGATTGTTGACTTTTTAAAATCGCCTGAAAAGTTTACCCGCCTTGGGGCAAACATTCCTAAAGGGGTTTTACTCGTTGGCCCACCGGGAACCGGCAAAACCTTGCTTGCCAGAGCTGTTGCTGGAGAAGCGGGGGTTCCTTTTTATTCGATCAGTGGCTCTGAATTTATACAAATGTTTGTTGGCGTTGGAGCTAGTAGGGTTCGAGATATGTTTAAAACTGCAAAGGATAATTCCCCTTGCATTTTGTTCATTGACGAAATCGATGCAGTTGGCAGAATGCGTGGAGCTGGCGTGGGAGGGGGCTCTGACGAGAGAGAACAAACTTTAAATCAGATCCTTAGCGAAATGGACGGCTTTCAGCCCACCGAAACTGTTATCGTGATGGCGGCAACTAACCGACCCGATGTTCTTGATTCTGCCCTTCTTAGGCCGGGCCGCTTCGATAGGCACATTACCATTGATAGGCCAACTTGGCAGGGCAGACTGGCTATCCTAAAGGTTCATACTAAAAATAAACCGTTAGCTGATGATTTAAATCTTGAGTTAACTGCCCGAAAGATGATTGGTATGACCGGTGCTGATTTACGCAACCTGTGTAATGAAGCTGCGCTTGTTGCAACTCGACTTGAAAAAAATAAAATTGATCGATCCGACTTCGAAATTGCCGCGGATAGGGTTCTTATTGGCCCTAAACGAGAAGAAATTCTTACCCCAGAAGATAAACGCCGAACTGCTTACCACGAAGCTGGGCACGCACTTGTTACTTGGCTTATGCCGGGTGCTGATCGACCTCAGAAAGTTTCGATTATTCCTAGGGGCCAAAGCTTAGGCGTTAACCTTAATGCCCCTGATGAAGATAGATTTCATCACGGCCTTGATTATTTTAAAAATCAATTGGTAATGATTATGGGCGGGCGAGCGGCAGACAAACTTGTTTACAACCAACCCTATGCTGGTGCCGAGTCCGATTTAAAAAGGGCGACCCGTTTGGCAAGAATGATGGTAACGCATTGGGGAATGAGTGAAAAACTTGGGCCTATGACATTTAAAGTAGGCGAGGAACATGTTTTCTTGGGCAAAGAAATGCAGGAAGCTCGCGATTTTAGTGAAAATACTGCAGCCCTCATCGATTCTGAAGTACAAAAGTTCTTGAGAGAAGCTGATGCTAACGCCTTGCAATTACTTACTGAAAATCGAGATTTTATGGAAAAAATTGTCGATGCTTTGATGGCAAGGGAAGAATTATTTCGCGAAGAAATCGAAGAGATTCTTAAGGAAGCAGGCTTCAGCGCTGATTTATTGAAATCGTAATTTACGGTGGCTGAATTGCATTAAGTTGATTTCCTCTATTGATTTACGAAGAGTTGCTGCAATAAAATGCAGCGACTCTTTTCTTTTTTATAACTTAAGATTACCTTTTATCCCACCTGTTATTTGTCGCAATCGGTATTATTGATTAGTTGTGAACTATCGTATTAAATGCCAAATGTATACCACTTGTAAATAATTAATCAGAAATTCCTTATGATTCAGCTAGAGTTGCAATAGGCCTTTTTTTTACACTAGTTAAAAGTTAAGGGCCATTTGTTTGGCCCTAACAAGGTCATTTTAGATCTGCTGGGTTTTAGGTTCTTCTGCTTTTTGAGAGAAATATTATGAAAGCTTTGTTTTTTAAATCGGTTCTTCTTGGAGTTATTCTTTTAAACACTGGTTGCTGGGGTCAAGATGGCAAGGGCCTTTTTGGTCGACGCCATTCCAATGATAGTTATCCTCAGTCTGCACAGTATGCACCTGCACCGCAATGCGCACCTGTTTGTGCACCTGTTTGTGCACCCGTTTGCGCACCACAATAAATTCTATTCGAAAATTTGAATCGAATTTTCAGCGATTAGGAATTGGGTCTTGATTTGTATTTTTAGGATCAAGGGAAGAGAAATACACTTTTCTTACCTAAAATCGTCATAACCGTAAATCCTTGATCTTTTCTTGGATCTCTTTGATTTTGCAGTCGAAAGATTGCTTGCACCTTCCATTTTGGGATGCATATTCCTTCTAGTGAAACTAAAGGAATATGAGTTCCTTTTGGGTGTGATTCTGAAACTTATATTTAGTTTTAGAATCAATAACCTTAGGTGTGTGAAATATTCTGAAATTATCAGAATCATTTCTATTCGAGGAGGCCGCAATGAAATCTTTTCGTGCATTGGTGATTACAGGTTTTTGTACAATCTTTTTATTGTCTGGTTGCAATGGGCACCGCCTTGGTTTTACTTTTAAACCTTGGGGTTACCTTATTCACGCAGATAAAAACTATAGGCACGGAGGTGCCGGCCAAGTTGATCCAGCTTCAACTTGCGAATGCGAATCATCGATGATGGTTCCGGGCAATATATCCCGATATTCTGAACCACCTCAAATCAAGATTATTCCTCAGAAGTAATCTAAATGAGAATCAAGAATAAGGAGGGTAAAACGAACCCTCCTCATTAAATTCCTATTTCTAATTGGTTATTAGCTGAGATTGGGTCGAAAAGTTGAAAGGATTTTATTAAAAGATTTCTATCTTTTTTATTTTCAAATATAATTTCAAGCCTGAAAATTCCTTCCTGATATGTTCCCCAGTTTCCTTTTATTTTGACCATACTTGATATTTTAAAAGTTTCTTCGGATTCTTGGATTTTCATATCTTCCAGGTTCCAAAATATTAATTCTTTTATAAATTTATCTCCTTGTTTGTTTTTCAACCAAGATTCTAGGTCTGTTTTATTAGTTCCTTTCTGGGTAGTGAATTTCTCGCTTAAATACTTTGTTGTTTCTTGAATTCTGCCACTTTTGCAGAGGTTGGAAATGTTGCTTAATAGTATTTCAGCTTTTTCCTTGTTCGTTTCTACCCAATTATCTAACAACCAATAGCTTGCGATAAAACCTGTTAGTACTATTGTAGTTGGAAGAATGTGGTTGAATTTCCCTATCGACCAAACAAGCAGGAAAGCAACAAAAGTGAATACCAAGAAGCCGTAAACAGCAAATCTGCCCTCATAAAGCCAATCCATATTAGGAGCTCCTAAGGGTTTTTAAGGTTATGTGAGTTGCTAGAATTGGTTCGGTTTTTGTTTGATTTAAAAAAAACGAAAGCGGTTGCGATTAACCCAAGGCCCGCACCTATAAAAATTCTGCCCAGACCCTTATCGGAAAGGAATGGCAAACCAACCGATGAAAGTAATAAAGGCCCTGCCAAAAGGCTGGAACTTCCAGCGATGATGGCTAAGGCCCCCATTGTTAATACCACGCAAAACAAAATGTTTTGGACCATATAAGGTGGGCTCGTTAGAGCCATTCCTTAGGCCATATTTCCCTTCCATACCTTGCGCTTTTTCCAAGATGCTCTTCGATTCGAAGTAATTGATTGTACTTCGCTATGCGATCTGTCCTGCTCGCCGAGCCTGTTTTGATTTGTCCCGCATTAGTTGCGACCGCAATATCTGCAATGGTTGTATCTTCAGTTTCTCCACTGCGATGACTGATGATGGTGGTAAAACGATTTCTCCGAGCAAGTTCAATTGATTCCAAGGTTTCGGTAAGTGTTCCGATTTGATTAACTTTGATAAGGATACTATTAGCGGATTTTTCTAAGATGCCGCGTTCTAGCCTTTTCGTGTTGGTGACAAAAAGATCGTCTCCAACGAGTTGGATTTTGCTTCCTAAAGCGATTGTAAGTTTTTTCCAACCTTCCCAGTCATCTTCAGATAAACCATCTTCAATCGATCGGATGGGCCATTTTTTGCAAAGTGTAACCCAAAAATCTACCATTTCATCAGAAGAAATTACCTTGTCAGGATGACTCTTAAAGAAACAATAGCCAGTTTTGTTCTTGTGTTTTGCTTCTTCAAAAAGTTCGGTACAAGCAGAATCTAGGGCGAACACAATGTCTTCGCCAACTTTATACCCGGCATTTTCAATCGCTTTGGAAATCAATTCCAAGGCTTCATCGCTGCTTTTTACATTTGGTGCAAATCCACCTTCATCCCCTACCGCTGTATTTAGACCCTTGTCGTGCAATACTTTTTTAAGGTGGTGGAAAATCTCTGTTCCCATTCGTAAACCTTCAGAAAAAGTTGGCGCCCCAATTGGCATAATCATAAATTCTTGAAAATCAACATTGTTATCAGCGTGCTTTCCGCCATTTAAAATGTTCATCATAGGAACTGGAAGCACACAAGAATTGGTCCCGCCTATATAGCGATACAAGGGTAATCCTGTGCTTGCAGCTCCTGCGTGTGCACAAGCCATAGAAACTCCTAACATTGCATTAGCACCTAAGTTGCCTTTGTTGGTGGTGCCATCTATTTCAATTAAAAGGTGATCGATGCCAACTTGGTTCAAAACGCAATGGCCTTTTAATTTACCAGCAATGCGCTGGTTTACATTTTCGACAGCTTTGCGAGTGCCTTTGCCCAAAAACCTTTTTTTGTCGTTGTCGCGTAATTCGATGGCTTCGTGGGCACCCGTGCTGGCCCCACTTGGAACTGCGGCTCTTCCTTTAATCCCATTTTCCAAAGTGACATCAACTTCTAAAGTTGGATTTCCTCGGCTATCTAGTATTTCTCTGGCGTGAATGGTGCGAATGATGCTCATTTATTTATCCCTTTTTAATGAATACCCTAATAAAGATTAACTTTATTAGACATAAAATTTCCCCAAACATTATTCTTCTTTTTATGAATTAAGACAAAAAATTTAAGATGTTACCCGGTTTTTGCCTTTGTTGTATTGACCCCAGAGCGCCTAAATAAATATCATCATAACTTGATATTCTGTTTTAATACCTAATTTAGTTGCAAAACTTCTAATGAGTCACGAACTAAGTAACGAAATAGCTTCTAAAAATTCAACCTTTTTAATAAAGCATCAGCTTGTTGCTTTATGCATCTTAGTTCTTTGCGTTTTTTTTCTAAGAGTTTGGCAAATTACCCATACCGAAGTAGCTGCCCGCGATAGTATTGGCTTTATTCGCTATGCTTGGGCATTAGAAAATACTTCGGATTGGAAGTCATTAGTAAAAGGGGCACATCAGCACCCTGGGTTTCCAGTTTCCATTTATATTTTTAGTGTTCCAGTTCGTTTTTTTGTCAGTTCCGATTTACCTCTAGCTTTTCAAATCAGTAGTCAGTTGTCAGCTTCTTTTTTTAGTGTTTTGTTGGTCATCCCATTGTTTGTTATTGGCAGAGAAATATTTAATGCCAAGGTAGGCTTTTGGGCGGTTATTCTGTTTGAATTCTTACCTGCAAGCAGCAAGGTTTTAGGGGATGGATTGTCTGAGGGAATGTTTTTATTCTTTGCAGCTGCTTCCTTGGCTTTGGTCTTACTAGGGTTCAAGAGCCAAAGGCAGGGTAAGAATATTCAAATTGAACTTTGGTTTTTTGCAGGTTTAGCTGCTGCAGCTTCTTACCTTGTTCGCCCTGAAGGGATGATCTTATTTCTTGCCACTGCATTGGTTCTTACCCTTTTTATTTTAATTGCAAAGTTCCCAACTCATTTACAGAGGATGAAACAAGGGTTTAATTTTCTTGGATTAGTTCTTGGATTTTCGCTTTTAGCTCTACCTTTCATCTTGACCATAGGCAAACTTACCACAAAACCTACTGGTCAACGAATTCTTGAGCATACATCTGTTTTTAAACCACAAGTGGAAACCAGGCTTGCCTTATTGCCTAAGCATAACCATGTTCTGGTTTTGTTGGATCAACCTCCATTGTTTGCAAGTTGGTGGGAAGGGGATGATCAAAGTCAAGCCGCTCGGTTTCTCTGGTCTTTTTTGGTCTTAGGTGATTCTTATCTTAAAGGTTTGAATTACCTTGGCTGTTTGTTTGCTTTTGTCGGATTGGTTTTGACTCCTCGTGAAACTTGGAAATCGCCTGAAATGATTGTGCTCGTTCTTTCTTTTTTTATTCTTAATGTAGTGTTTTTTAGAGTTGCACTTGTTATGGGGTACCTTTCTGAAAGGCACGCGATGCTTGCCTTGATGCTGATTGTGCTCTGGGTTTCTTTTGGGGCTGTTACTTTGGGTGATAGAATTGTTTTGTTTTTTGAAAATTCTGCCTTAGGGTTTTTGTTTGGAAAACTTAATCAAATAAGTTTTCTTCTCTTGATACTGATTCTCCCTTCGTTATGGAAAAACCTCGAAACTTTGCATTATAACCGAGAGGGGTTTAAACAGGCTGGGAAATGGATTGCTGAAAATACAAATCCTGGCGATATAGTTGAAGATCCTTTTTGTTGGTCGCATTATTTTGCAGGCAGAGTATTTCTTGAAGGTAAAGTTGATTTAAAAACTTCAGTACCGAGTGCGAAATTTGTGGTGGTAGAGCGATCTGCGAATCCTCATTTTCGATTGCAAACTCAAGATGAAGAAACATTGAAAGCTCAAGATGGAAAAGCAGTTTTCGAGTGGGTTTGTTCACGAAAAGGATTAAAATCTTCGGTTTTAGTTTATGCGGTGCCTTTGCGCTAATATTAAGTGGAATAACTAGATTTTGATTTAAAAATAATTTTTTATTTTCTGTTTGTTCTTATGCAATTTAAATTATGTGTAAGAAAATCCAAAGCCTAACGACTGTATTTCTTCTATTCATCCCGTAAAGAAGCCCAGCGAACGCAGTCCTCACTCTTACCCAAATTATCCGGAGGGTTTGTTTGTGCGCTCGCTGGGGCTGAATTTTTCTGCTGTTTTTCTTTTGTTAAATGGGGATTATCAGACAAAATTTGCCACTCATTTAAAATGGGAGCTCTAGGGCAAAAGGGAAGATTTGTTTGGAGTATTAAGCCAAATTGTGCTATGATTCGTTTACTAATGTTAATTTGGGATGTTTGCTTTCGCTCATTTGTCGATGTTTATGCATATCCTTAAGTACATTCGTGTTCCTAGGCGATTTTTCATACGGTTCCTTAATTTTGAAGGGTTTTATTCTATGTCGAGTTTTCTTAGAAGTCTGTTTGGTGCCAAGAAGGCTCCCAAGGTTATTAAAACCAAGATGCAAACTCGTAGGCTCGAACTCATCGGCCTCGAAGAAAGAATCACCCCCACGATCGTTTTCGACATGCTCGCTATCGGCAATGCCGGCAATGCGCCAGACCACCAAGGCGGCCAAGGCGACTATGGCTCGGTCGGTTACAACTATGCCATCGCACGCACCGAAACCACCGTTGCTGAATATGTCCAGTTCCTCAATGCCGTTGCTCACTACGTGCCGGCTGGCTCGCAATACGAATATCTTTCGAGCTTGTGGAACGATGATATGGAGGCTGTTCCCCCTTCACATTCGGTGATCGGGGGCCAAGTTACCCGGAACGGGACTCCTGGGAATTGGACTTATACCGTTGCAACGGGAGCAGAGCAACTCCCCATCGCCAATGTGAGCTGGTTCAATGCCGCCCGATTCGTCAACTGGCTGAGCAACGGACAACCAGTGTATACCTCCTTTGTGGCCGATCCGGGAACCGAGATGGGGGCTTACACGCTCGATGGCAACCGTGAAACGGTCATCACAACGAGGATGGCCGATGCAAGATATTGGCTTCCATCTGAAGATGAGTGGTATAAGGCCGCCTACTATGACCCGACTAAAGTAGACCCGCTTACTGGCATTGTAGGCGGCTACTGGAAGTTCGCGACCCGTTTAAACATCCAGCCGTACAACGGTGACCCCCGACTACTGAGCGACCCGAATGCAGCCAACTACAACGCGATCGTTACTCAGCAAGGAGACAAGCTCAAGCCCGTCGGGTCGTTTGTGAACAGCGTGTCCTATTATGGCACTCTGGACCAAGCCGGCAGCCTGTGGGAGTGGAGCGACACCTACATCGACAACTATTTGAACCAGCCCAATTCGATGATTGTTCGCGGTGGTTCGTGGAGCCTCGGGATCCTGACTCCCAATAGCAGTATCCGGCGTGACTACACCCCCAACGAGACGGACGATGACACGGGCTTCCGCATCGCTGGTGCCATGTCAACCGTCACCTTGATCGCCGCCCCGACGCAGACCCCAGCGGCAAATCCCGAGGTGACACCCACGCCGTCAACTCCAGCGAACTTGCCGTCGCCAGTACCGAACACAGGTGTTCCGGGTGCCTATGCCCCGAGCATGGTTCGGATTGGCAACCCTGGGAATCGGGCCGATTCCACCACCGGATACGGGGCCGTTGCGAATGAATTCAGCATCGGTAAGTACGAGACCACAGTCGGCGAGTATGTCAATTTCCTGAACACTGTTGCGACGAGTGCTTCTGCGCCTGACTACATTAGGGCACTGTGGCAATCGGAAATGAATGACTCGACCCAGAAGACCGGTGCCCTTATCATTCGCACCCTGAACCAGAACAATGCGTACTCCTACCAGGTCGCACCCGGCCCCGCTAATCCTGGTGGCACCCCGGGCGACCGCGCTCACTTGCCGGTTGCCTTTGTGAACTGGTTCGCCTGCGCTCGTTACGCCAACTGGCTGAGCAACGGCAGCACTGCGGAGGCGAGCACCGAGACGGGCGCGTACAACTTGAATGGCGCTGTGACGGGCGTGTTCAAGGTTCAACCCGGCGCGCGATATTGGCTTCCATCGGAAGACCAGTGGTACAAGGCCGCCTACTACGACCCGGCCAAAAACGGTGTGGGCGGCTACTGGAAGTATGCGACTCAAAGTGACACATTGCCTAGCTACGACTTCTTGGGGACCAACTCGGCCAACTACAACGACGAACGTTCCAGGGGCTACAAGCTCAGCCTGGTGGGCGCTTATGTGAACAGCAATTCGTATTATGGCACCTTCGATATGACTGGCAACCTCTGGGAATGGGACGACGGAGTCGTGTTGTCACCGACTACCACCGATCCCCGACCCGGGCAACCCCCACAGCAGGAACCAGATTCCCGAATCATCCGTGGCGGGTCGTGGAGTCAGGGGCTTATCGCCGTTGCCAATTACACCCGGCGGGACTACCCCACCGGCTACCAGTTGTACGACGAACACCAACAACCCGTGTACCTGTTCTACACCGACGATGACACGGGGTTCCGGTTGGCTGGTCTGGCTGAGTTAACCCCTACTAGCGTAACCCCAACATTAGTAACCGGAACTAGTCCAACTACAGGAACTGGCGGTTCTAGCACCGTTTCCCTTACCGATCCGAATACCGGTGCAGTCATCGGCAGCGCGGTACCTTTCCCTGGGTTTACTGGGCAGCTTCGGGTTGCATCTGCCGATTTAAATAACGATGGCATCAACGAAATCGTCGCTGCAGCAGGCCCCGGAGGCGGCCCTGCTATCGCTATCATCAATTCCCAAACCGGCCAAATCATGCAATCCTTCTTTGCCTTTGACCCTGCATTCACAGGCGGTGTTTTTGTAACCCTTCAAGATGCTAACAACGATGGCATTGTTGATATTATTGCTGGGGCAGGGCAAGGCGGTGGCCCCGAAGTGCGTATCTTTAACGGTGCTAATCTTCAGGTTATTAAAGCTTTCTTTGCTTACGATCAAGCCTTTACAGGTGGGGTTAGTGTTGCAACCACCGACCTGAATAATGATGGTATTCTTGATCTAGTTACTGGCGCAGGCCGAGGTGGGGCGCCTCATGTTAAAGTCTTCGATGGGGCAACAGGCTCGATTATTAGTCAATGGTTTGCTTACCCAGTTGATTTCACAGGCGGTGTTTTTGTCGCAGTAGGTGATATCGGCAATAACGGCACTTTTGAAGTTGTTACCGGCGCAGGCGCAGGTGGCGCACCACAAGTTGGAGTTTGGAACCCAAATACGGGCGAGAATCTAGCTCAGTTCCTTGCTTATGCGCCAGATTTTACGGGTGGCGTTACCGTTGGCGTGAGTGATGGTAATGCCGATGGCGTGCTTGACCTAATCACTGGGGCAGGGCCTAGTGGGGGACCTGAAGTCAAAGGCTTCAGCTTCCCACAATTAGACCTACTCTTTTCCTTCTTTAGTGGCGACCCAACAAATACCGCAGGCGTGTTTGTGAGTTAGTAATTCGGGCAATTTAATTTAAGGCTCCTAGTGCGACAGTGCTATGAGTCTTTTTTTGTTAACAGAGAAGAGTCCCCAGCGCCACTGTTATCGATTTAGGGTCGGTGGGCTTTGTTTGCTTAATTTTAATTGCAGTTGGTTGTGTTAATTAAAGCAAGTAAGGAATGGCATCAATTGCTTTGAGGAATTCTTTTGTGCCAAAAGAAATGAAGCAATAGTAATGCAATAATAGGAGGAATACCCGCAATAATGATCCCTAGATTGTAGGCCTGCCCTTGGGCAAGGTTGCGGGCTATTTCTTCTGCATATCCTTGACTAGTGAATTGGTCAAAATAGCTATTCTCTGCATTTTGAATCAATTTTCCCGCACTAGTTTGCATTACAAACATTCCTAACCAAGTAAGACTTCCAAGGGCACCAGTAACCTTGCCTTGATGTTTAACAGTTAATTCCTGACTGAAAGAATAATAGCAAGGGAAGAGGCCTAGTGTAGCAAAACCAATGACGATGAGAAGGATGAGAAAAAGCGGCCCAGAAGGCATCATCGCAGCGGGAATTGTAAGTAGTGTGAAAAGTGAAAAAAAGCCAAACACCCACTTGCGTGAGTTGAAAACACTTGCTCCTGAATTAACAAGCCATAAGGTTAAAAATCCAGCGGTAAGGGCACCTGCATCCGAGGCAAGATAGTAGCCCGATGAAAACCAATTAACCTGCGACTCAGTGTAGCCGTGAGCTTCTTTAAGATAGAGTGGCAGCCAAGCACGAAGGAAATGCCAAGTGCTATTGATTGCAAGAACCATAAACTGAAGGATCCAGAATCTGCGGTCGGAAAAAATCTCGAGCATAGCCTGTGTGGAAGATTTTGAATTTTCATTGGAATAAGAATCTTCGGATGCATTTAGGGAAATATCTTTGGTAACAACACCCCAGAGTATAATCCAGAAAATGCCAATGATACCAACGACTAGAAAAGTGATGCGCCAGCCTGCAAGATGATTTAAAAAGTCAGGCATTTGGGAATGGAGGCAAAGTTCAACGATAATGGGTGTAAGGACAGCACCGAAAGCGGCTCCACTTTGCAGAATACTATTTCCCATAGTTCTTCTGGAGGGATCCAGCAATCGTTGGGTAGTAACAAGTGCGCAAGGCCAGTTGGCTGCTTCAAAAAAGCCAAGGGCTGCTCTGCAATATAAAAGTTCTTCTTTATCTCGAGCAAGGCCGGTCATAAACCCAGCAAGAGACCAGAAAAAAACCATAAGAGGATAAAGAAATTTAACCGAAACTTTATCAACAATCAGGCCCATTGTGATGGCACCCACCGCAAAAGCGAGTCCAAATACCCCTTCTATTTTGCCGTAAAAATCTTTTTTGAAATCAAAATCAACCATAATTCTGCTTATGGTTTGATTAAGTGTCAACCTATCCATGTAATTGATCATAGTAGCAAGGAGAAGTAAGCCGCATACAATCCAAGCTTTATTAGCAGAAACGCCGTTGTTTTTCATTAAAGGTCCAAAAGTAAAGGATAATAGCTGCAAAATAACATAAAAAGTAAACAAAGTGGCAATAAAAAGAGTGATTTCCTTGAGCTAAGTATTTTAAATATTTTTAAGGTAATTGGCAAAATAGTAATGCAATAAGGATAAAAATTTCTATCAAATTGTCGTAGAATAATAGAATAATCAATTCATAGAAGTGAATAGTATTAGAAGAATTATTTTAATGAAGGAAGAAGCGTTGAAAAAGGAAAGCACAAAAGAAAAGAGAATGGAATTGCCAGGGGCGTTGGAACGGGCATTTATTTGTGCCCGTACGGCTGATGAAAATAAAGCCAAAGATATTCTTGTTCTGGATATGAGGAAGATTTCCCCTCTCTACGATTACTTCGTGATTGCTACGGGTTCAAGTCGTAGGCAGATTCATAATATTGCAGAAGAAATAGATGACCGAATGAAAAAAGTAGGCGAAAAGCGTCTTGGGCTTGAAGGTTATGAAGCAAGCAGGTGGATTGTGCAAGATTATGGCGATGTGGTGGTACATATTTTTGATAAGGATGCAAGGTTTTATTATTCGTTAGAAGAACTTTGGGCCGATGCTGAGCGAATGGATTGGAAGCAATAATAAGTTTTTTGCAACGGGTTTAAAACATAATCATAATTCTTCGATAATTGAAATTTAACTTCCTATGAATTTTCCATCATTCATCTCGACTTATTTAGGCAAGGCTTTAAGCGAAGCAGGGTTTTCATCGGAAGGGCTACAAAATCAGATAAAGCCTTCAACGGATGCAAAGTTCGGTGATTACCAGTACAACGGTGCGATGGGATTGGCGAAGGAAACAAAGTCTCCACCTCGTAAAGTAGCAGAAAAAATTGCTGAAAAATTTAATATGTCGGAGGTATTAGAGTCTGTAGAAATTGCAGGCCCTGGGTTTATGAATTTCCGCATCAAGTCGCAATGGCTTGCTATGCAAATGCAACGGATGGCAACCGACCCGCGATTATGTGTTGAAAAACCAACCCAAGCGAAAACATATGTCGTTGATTTTAGTTCGCCGAATGTTGCAAAACCTATGCATGTGGGGCATTTGCGTAGCACAATTTTGGGAGATAGCCTTGCTCGTATCCTGCGTTTCCTTGGCCATACTGTTATCACAGATAATCATCTAGGGGATTGGGGAACGCAATTTGGCATTATTCTATATGGCTTTAAAAACCTTCTAAACCAAGAAGCTTTTAATAAAGATCCGGTTAAAGAATTGTCTCGACTTTATGTTGATGTGCGCAAATTATTTAAAAATCCAGAAGATGCAGATAAAACTTCTGAAGATGTGGTGCAAAATGCTTGCAGGGAAGAAACAGCAAAGTTGCATCGGGGTGACCTAGTTAATTTAGAATTATGGCGTAAGTTTATGCCCGTTTGTTTGAGTGAGATCGATCAGGTTTATAAAAGGTTGGATGTTAAGTTTGATTATTCTTACGGTGAAAGTTTTTATCAGCCCTATCTTGAAAAAATTGTAGAAGAATTCACTGCTGCGGGTTTAGCACGCGAGAGTGAAGGTGCAATGGCAATATTTTTAACCGAAGATTCGACACCTGCTTTGATTCGTAAGCGAGATGGTGCTTTTACTTATATGACTACCGATTTGGCTACGATTAAATATCGGGTAGACCAATGGAAGCCAGATGCAATTCTTTATGTAGTGGATTCCAGGCAGTCTTTACATTTCTCCCAATTGTTTCAAATTGCTAACAAATGGTTGGGTGAAAAAACTGCCCTTGAGCATATTTCTTTCGGTTCGGTTTTGGGCCCCGATCGAAAACCTATCAAAACTAGGTCTGGCACCGCCGTGGCTTCCCTTGACCAACTTCTTGATGAAGCGATAAAGCTTGCCAACGAAATAAACGATTGTGTTGATCCAACCGTTGAGGCAAGTAACATTGAAATAAAAGAAGATGTCAAAGAGGTTGGCACGGTGGTTGGGGTGGGCGCAGTTAAATACGCAGACCTTTGCCAAAACCGTACCAGCGATTATGTTTTTAATTGGGAAAAAATGATGGCGATGGAGGGCAATACTGCTGCCTATATGCAGTATGCCTATGCAAGAAACCGTAGCATATTTAGAAAAGGTGGCTTTGATCCTAACCTTTATCGAAGTTCTTCTGTAAATGTAATTCTGGATTCGGTTGAAGAGCGCAGCTTGGCTTTGCAGCTATTTCGCTTTGAAGAAGCCATTTCACTTTCTGTAATTGATTTCAAACCAAGTAATATCACCGGGTACCTCTGGGATCTTGCTAAGGCGTATAGTGTATTCTTTCAGAATTGCCCAGTTCTTAAAGCTTCAACTGAGGAAGTTAGGCAGGGTCGACTGTTGTTATGCGATCTAACTGCAAGGGTATTAAAGCAGGGGTTGGAATTACTGGGAATCGGCGTAATCGAAAAAATGTGATAAGGTTTGAACAACCGTAAAGTTCTTTCAAGGTAAATAGAAATGGCATCTTCAAGTCAGCAGAAAAAAAAAGGTATTCTTCCTTTTATAAAACTTAGAATTGGTAATTGGATGCTTAGGCATCAATTGCCTTTCAACTTCGCAATTCATATGGTCGGTATTCCTATAGCAGTTGCGGGGATTCCCTTATTATTCTTATATGAATGGTACTGGGGTGTAGGTGCAATTTTTTTAGGTTATTTGCTTCAGTTCATCGGCCATTGTGTTGAAGGTAACGATGTAGGAGAATGGGCAGCGATTAAGAAAATGTTAGGAATGCCCTATGTAGGAATATCCCCCAGATGGAACCCAGAAGATCCCGGGAAGTTATAGAAAAGTCATTAGCTTCTTACCTGGGTCACCAGTTTTAACCCTTTCTGCTGTATTGCCTAAACTCGGGCTTTCCCGAATGTCCCTAATTACCAGATTTACCCTTAAGACCGACAAAAAAGTTATAACCGCTAAAAGTTTCCTGTCCTTCCTTATCGGAACTGCCGATATTTCTATTGGCTAATCTTGTTTACTGGCTTGAGTAATGGATTAGTTTTAAGGTTGAAATTTAAAGTATCGGTGTTCCGATACGAAACTTTGGGGTGTAATGGCTATGCAATTGAAACCTTCCATTATTTGTACTGCGTTATTTCTTGCTTTGGTTAGCGGATGCAAGCAGAACTTGTTTCTTGCAGAAGCTGACTACGAACATTACAAGAACTTAATGCCTGCAAATCTGGAAAATGATCCAGCTGCGGTTGTTCAGCCGATTACTAAATCCATGGGCAAGCCCCCAACAATTAACGAGCCTGAAAGAAAGCCTCGTTATATTTCTCTTTCAGAATGCGTTTCGATTGCAATTGAACAAGGAACGGTAGGTTTTCAGAACCCCTTGTTCCCCGGTATTGGTCAAGACACTTTAGTGAGTTTTACAGGTCGTGGTGCTGCTGGATCTGATGCTATCCGAGTCTTTGCTTTAGAACCTGCAATCATTGGAAATGAAATTGAAAAGTCGTTATCAAAGTTTGATGCAGTTTGGACCTCAAGTTTGAATTGGAACAATACCGATCGTCCGATTGGAACAGCGATTGATAACTTCGTAACTTCCTCGGGTGGATTAAATTCAATTGAAACCATGGACTCTTCTTTTAATTCAACCATTTTGAAGCCGTTACCTACAGGTGGTGTGGCAGGTATTACCTTTAGAACCGACTACCAGTTTACCAATCTTCCTGCTTTCGTGAACCCGAACTACAGGCCAACCATGCAGTTTCAGTTTGAACAGCCTTTGTTGCAAGGTTATGGCGTGGAAATTAACCAGTTGCGCACTTCCCATCCGGGTAGCGTAACCTCCCCTGGTGTGCTTGGGGGCCAACCTGCTGCTGAAGGTATCCTAGTTACCAGAATTCGCTTTGATCAGCAGCGTGCAGAATTCGAACGCAACTTAACCTATCAGGTTCTTAATGTGGAATTTGCTTATTGGAATCTGTATGGTTCTTACTGGACCTTGTTTGCTCGTGAGCAAGCACTTAGACAGGGTTATGAAGCTTGGAGAATTAGTAAAGCACGGCTTGACGCTGGCACCATTACTTTGGCTGACCTTGCTCAAACTCGTGGTCAGTATGAATTGTTCCGAGGCCAACGCCTTGAAGCTCTTGATAAAGTTCTTGAAAATGAAAGACAAGTTCGCGCTCTCTTAGGGATGCCAGCCGAAGATTCGACCCGGCTGGTTCCTAGTGATGCACCGACTCTTTCAAGGTTTGAACCTGATTGGGATTCTGCTTTGGATGAATCTTTGACCTTGAGGCCCGAACTTTTCATCGCCCGCCAAGAAGTTAAAGCCAAACAGATGGATTTGATCCTTGCAAAGAATACCTTAATGCCCGATCTTCGCTTTTTGTCGACCTATGATTCAAACTCGATCGGCAGCAGACTTGATGGAACCAACAATACCAATGCGTTGGCAAACCTAGCAGAAAACCGATTTAATAACTGGTCCTTAGGCTTGAGATTGAATGTGCCAATCGGTTTCAGGGCTCAGCACGCTAATGTTAGAAACGCCCGGTTGGAACTGGCAAAAAGCTACGAAGTCTTACAGGATCAGGAATTAAAGGCTGGTAGATTCTTAAGTCAATCGTATCGCAAAATATTCACTACCTACGAACAAATTAGAGTCCAACGCGCTCAGCGTGAAGCTTTTGCAGAACAACTTCGTATCCGCTTCCAAGAATTCCTTGCGGGCAAAGGGGCTGGTAACCGTACCAGAGATACCGTCGACATCCTTCTTGAAGCTCAACGATTCTGGGCTGATGCACTTGCTAACGAATACTCTGCAATCGTTCAGTATAACATTTCCTTGGCAAACTTCGAATTTGCTAAGGGCACAATCCTCAAGCATAATAATGTTCAGATTTCAGAAGGTGCCCTTCCTGGTGTTGCACAGGTTCGCGCTGTCGAACATTTCAGAGAACGCACCAAGGCTTTGGTTTTAAGGGAGCATGAAAATCCTTTGGCTCACGGTGCTATCAATTCTGAAAGTGGCGACCCAGGCCTGCCACAAATTCCAAAAGATGGTGCAGTAAGCTTGCCTGCTTTGATGAAAAATGCACCTGCTATGCCTGAAGAAATCAAGAGAATTGACCCTAACAAAAATCCTATGCTGGTGCCTGTCCCTAAGAATGATACAAACAATCTTTCCAAGGGTATGGTACCTCAAGGGAGTAGTCAAAGTGTGGTGACACCAGTTTCCGCAACCAAGACACTTCCAAGTTCTACTGGATTAAAGTTTGAAAAACCAGTAATTGAATTCAACCCTTAAAAGTTTCCCCGCAAGATTCATCCAAAGAAGCCAGTATAATACTGGCTTCTTTCGTTTTTAGGGGTAATTATGAAACGATTGTTCTTGTTCGAAGAACTTGCTGCTACGGAATTTGAACCACAGTCTTCGATACAAGCTTTATTGCCCGAAGGTTTGTCGATTTTAAAAGCCTTGATCTCTGATTTTTCGAAACGAATTGATTATGAATTATTTGTATTTGCATCATGCAATGTAAAGCAATTACTTGTGATGGAATCTTTAATTGATGAATCGAAAGTTATCGTTAATAGTTGTGAGAACCCGTTTAAAGGTGAAGTGAGAAAGGGAGATGCGGTATTAATTCTTGCGCCGGAAACTGATAAGATTTTAGAAAAGCGCACTTCCCAATTAATAGAAACAGGAGCGGAAAATTTAGGCTGTTCTCTTAATGCGATTATTCTTGCAGCGGATAAATATTCTACTTTTAATTTCTTAACCACTTATCAAATCTCGACGCCTTTCACTTTGCTGCTTTCCGACTTTTTGAAAAATCCATCCTTGACATTTCCTTTAGTTTTAAAACCAAGGTATGGGGCTGGAGCTTCCCATACCTACCTCATCCATTCAAATTCTGACCTTGAAAACAGAATCGCAAAAACCGATCTAATGGAAAATTGGATTGTTCAAAAATTTGTCTCTGGCTTGCCTGCTAGTTATTGCTTTGCAGTTGTAAATTCCAATTTGACACCAGTGATTTCTAGTTTTCAAAAGGTAGTATGCTCTAATAATCAATTTAATTATTATGGCGGGAGCTGTTCCCTCCCTGATGAGTTTGAAGAACGGGCCTTAAACCTTGCTCAAAAAAGCTTGGCAAACTTCCAAGGCTTAAATGGGTGGGTCGGTGTTGATTTGATTCTCGGAAATAGTGCCAATGGTTCCGATGATTTTGTTTGCGAAATTAATCCTAGGCTTACCACTGCTTACCTTGGTGCAAGGAAATTACTCAAGTTCAATCCAGCTTTATTATGGCTCCCTAATAATTTAAAACATTTTCAGCTAAAACTTAAAAACATTATTGTAAGCTATGACAAGTTGGGAGAAATTGAAATTTAATAAGGTGAACTATTATGAAGATAAGTTTCTGTTTCTTTTTTACATTTGTGGGTTTATGTGGAATTCTGGCCTTCCCTCAGCAAGATGAAGATAAAAAATTGGTAAGATTTTTTGATATATTTCTTGATGAAGAATTTAAAATGAGGCCATTGGTTGCAACCCAGTTGGGCGACCATCGATTTGATTCGTTGCTTGAAAATCCGAGTGTAAAAAATCGTGACCTTTGGAAAGATTTTTACAAATCTGCCCTTAATAAGCTAGTGTCTCAAATTAAAATCGAAGCCTTATCTACAAATGGAAAAGTCGATTTTAAAGTACTTCAAGCGCATCTTGAAAGGACAATTTGGCTTCAAGAAAATACACAACCTTACGAAAATGACCCTAGAACTTATAGCGAATTAATTGCGGATAGTTTGTTTCTTCCCTTATCGCAATCTACGATTGCGGAAGAGCGCACTGTTGAAAATCTGATCGCGCGCACCGCACTCGTGCCAAAGGTTTTACAATCCGCAAAAGAATCTGTAAAAAACCCGCCAATAGTTGTGCTTAACACTGCTATTAAACAAAATCTGGGCTCCATCAGGTTTTATAAGCAAGGCATAGGCGATTTTGTAAAAAATCCTGAATTAAAAAAGAAACTCCTCCTCGCCACTTCAAAAGTTATTCCCGAACTCGAAAGTTATCAAGATTTCTTGCAAGGGGTTTTAAAGTCTGGAACGAATACCGATTGGCGCATTGGCGCTGATAAGTTTAACCAAAAACTTGTGCTCGAACTGCAGGCAGGTATTAGTGCTGATGAACTTCTTCGACTTGCAGAGGTTGAAATGGCAGTGGTTACCCAACAAATGTTTGTCATTGCGAAGAAATTATGGCCAACTTTATTTCCTAATAGGGTTGCTTATGGTGAAGATGCAAAAGGAAAGAACCAAACCATTTTAGATGTGTTGGAGAAATTAAGCGAAAAAAGAGGAAAACCTAGTGACCTTTTAAAAGATACCCGGAGTACAGTTAAAAATATTCAATCATTTATTACTGCAAAAAATATTTTGACTTTACCTCAACCCGATCGCTGTCAGATTCTTGAAATGCCTGAATTCCAACGGGGCAACTCGGTGGCTTATCTTAATCAGGCGCCACCATTAGATACTAATGCTTCAAGTGTTTATGCGGTAAGTCCGCCCCCCTCCGACTGGGATGTCGACACCGTGAATAGTTTTATGAAAGAATACAATAATTATATGCTTCAGATTTTAACGATCCACGAAGCATACCCCGGGCATTATGTTCAGCTTGAGTATTCGAACAAGCATCCTTCAAAGATTCGCAGGGTTTTGTCTTCTGGGGTGTTTGCGGAAGGTTGGGCGGTCTACACCGAAAAAATGATGCTGGATGAAGGCTATGGGGAAAATGACCTTGGCCTCAGAATTCATCAGCTTAAATGGTTTCTCCGGGCTGTTGCCAATGCTATTCTCGATCATCAAATGCATTGTAAGCAAATGACGGATGAGCAAGCGATGGATTTACTTGTAAATCGGGCATTTCAAAACAAAGGTGAAGCTTTGGGCAAAGTTATCAGATCGAAACAATCTGCCTGTCAACTTTCAACCTACTTTGCTGGTGCAGTATTTTTTAACAAGCTAAGGGCAGAAACTCAGAAGGCGAAAGGTAGCGACTTTAATCTAAAACTTTATCACGAATCGGTATTATCCCACGGCACTTTGCCTTTAAATTTGTTGCGCGATTTAGTCTGGGATGATCTTGGGCTTAAAAAATAAGCGTTTTTAAAGGTCAAGACCAAACTCCATATTTTTCAATGGCTTATGAAAATGCCATTGATCCTTAATTTAGATTTGTTATATCGCTGCCTCGTTGGGGAATATGAATTTGTTTTGTTTGGGGGTGTTGTTGGAATGCTTATTAGTCGTGCGCAGTTATCTGATTTTTTAGACGATGATTTTATGACCGATGGACTTGCCGATGAAGTTGCAAAAGCTTTTATTGCGTGGCTGGTGGAAAGTGCGGAAAGGTTAGTCATCTGCGAGCAAAATCCCGTGCTTTTAAAATTGAAACTACAGCGATTAGCGCTAAAGGGTAGGTCGATCAGGAAAATTTTAGTTCTCTGGGATAACTCGGATTCAAAAATTAATGCTTACCAATTGATAAATTTGGAAGGATTGCAAGAAGCAATCGATGGACCAAATATGGGAAGCTTGTTGCTTTTAGAAAAAATGATTGAGATTATGGTAGAGAAAGACAAGCAAGTCAAACATTCGGTGGAAGGCTTTCGGCCATTTGGTTGGAAGTCAAAGAAGTGTGCCTAGACCATCCAGGCTTCCTGTTTTATGCAATATTATGGTCAAGATGATGAATTTAACGCCCTTTTCTTTTTGGTTTTCTTAAATTTATCGCAATTTGTTTAAGGTTAGCTATTATTGATCGTTCTACTTGGTTAGAATTATATATAGTTGCTTTTATAGTCGCATATCGTTTTTTGAAGGTGGACTCCTGTGAGTACTGCGCCAGAACCTCAAGTTGATAATCGGGCTTTAGATTTAGAGCGAAAACGCCTAAGTCAACGGCTTGAAGAGATTTCTAAGCTTTGCGAATCCGATGTCCCACCAGGGATTTTTTACGGTGAGCTTCTTAAAAAGCTTCTGGAATCACTTGCCGCGCCTGTTGGCGCTATTTGGATTCGTACCACTCAGGGGAATCTTCAGCTGCAATATCAAATTAACCTTAAAGAGGTTGGTATTGATCGCAGTGATGAATCTCGACAAAGTCACGAAGAACTTCTTAGGCAGGTTGTTGTTAATCCTAGGCAGGTTGTGCTTCTTCCCCGTAGCGGGCTTGTTTCCGATGATACAGGTAAATCAGGTGCTGGTAACCCAACCGACTTCTTGCTTTTACTAGTCCCAATTCTTTTAAATAATCAAATTACAGGTATTGTCGAGGTTTTTCAGGGCTCTAACCGGGCTATGAATGCTGTTCCTGGGTTTATGCAGTACATTGCCCTGATGGCTGACCTTGCAACACGATACCAACGCAACCAAATGCTTGGGCAGATGCTTGGCCAACAACAGATTTGGACCCAAGTTGAATCATTTTCTCGTTTAGTTCACGCAAGTTTAAATCCCGTTGAAGTTGCTTACCAAATCGCTAATGATGGTAGGCGTTTGATTAACTGTGATCGTTTGAGTGTTGGTATTTGTTATTCCACCAAACCAGTAATGGAAGCCATTTCTGGGGCTGATGTGGTTGAAAAAAGATCGAACCTTGTTCGGCTTATGCAAAAACTTTCTGCAAAAGTTCTTGAATGGGGTGAAAAACTTGTATTTACAGGCAGTAAAGATGAAAGTCTTCCCCCTAAAGTACTTACCGCACTTGATGCTTATTTAGCAGAAAGCGGTAGTAAACTTTTGGTGGTTTATCCTATTAAAGATGATAGAGATAAGGATCGTAAACCACCTTTTCGGTCTGTTTTGATTATGGAATCATTTGACCCACCAGCAGACCCTCAACAATTAATCGCCCGCCTAGATGTGGTAGGAAGGCACGCTGCTACTTCGATTTTTAATGCTATTCAATACCGAAGAATTCCAATGCGATACCTTTGGATGCCCTTGGCAAAGGTGCAGGAAGGCTTGGGAGGCGCGACCAAAGCAATTACCTTGGTAGTTGTTGTTGGGTTAATAGGATTGGGATTTATGTTTTATTTTGTTCCTTACCCTTTAAAAATGGATGCCTCGGGTCAGTTACAACCTGAAATCAGGCGTAAAGTTTTTTCATCAGTGGAAGGGGTTATTAAGGAGCTAAGCGTTAAGCCAGGTGAAATGGTTTCTGAAAATCGGTCTTTAGGTATTATGTATGATGGAATGTTAGAGAAAGAAATTCGAACCCAGCGTAAAGAAATTCAGCTGGCAGACCGAGATGCTCGGATGTGGGAGCAACGCTCTAGTAAGGGTTCCGACACCGAGCGCCTTTCTAGTTTAGTTGAAGCTGAAAAAAGTAGCATTATCAGGCTTAGCAAAGAAAGAGAACTTGATGCCTTGGTGAAGCGAACCCACGCAGACCTTAACTTGCAAAAAGAAGGATTTTTCTCTCTGAGAGCCCCTGTTTTTACTCCTCAAGAAGCTATTAAAGTTGGCAGCAAGGATTGGAAAGTACTCAGCACGGCCTTTCAAGAAAACCTCACCAATCGAGTTGTAAAACCTTCAGAAGAATTGCTCAGACTCGGTGCGGTGGGTGGTCCTTGGGAAATTGAATTGAAAATTCCACAACAACATATTGGGCAAGTCCTTAAAGCATTTGAGAGGGTTAAAAAAGATGAACTTGAAGTTGATTTTATTGTAAGAAGTGACCCCACTCGCAAGTTTAAAGGCAAACTTCTAAAAAGCAAAATCGGCGGCGAAGCTAACCCCGAAAAATCTTCTGGTATGGAAGCCGAACCTGTTGTGGTTGCATTAGTTACTCTCGATGGGGTAGATAAAGAATATAATTTGCCACGCGAGTTACTTTTAACGGGCACCGAGGTGCACGCAAAAATTCTTTGTGGTGATGAAAAGATGGGTTACTCCCTCTTTTATGGGCTTTGGGAATTCTTCTACGAAAAAGTTGTCTTTTTCTTTTAACCCACCGTGATTATTCCTGCGTTAGAAGGATACAATTCAAAGTAGTAATGTATTTGGTTAGGAGATTATGATGATAAGATGGCTTGTGGTTACGACGATGTTTTTTGCGGTTAGTTTAGTTGTTATTAATGGAATTAATAAAACTACGGTTCAAAAAGCTGAAGCAACCGAAGATTTTGTTGTGTTAGTAAGTGGAGAAGAAAAAAATATTCTGGTTGATGCCAATCCCCCAACCAAAATTGAAACCCCTTCCGCAGTTGCAGTTTTTAAGCCTGGTGTAAATCAACCCTTGGTTATTGCCAATGCCCGAATTAGTGCAATGGAAAGGCAAGAAATTCCAAGTGAAAAAGATGGTAAACTTTTGTTCGTTGGTTCAGACATAAAACCTAATCGTGAGGTTCATCCAGAAGATACTTTTAAGCTGACGATTAGCAATTTGATAATAGAGGATGAAAAAGTTAGCCCCGAAGAAACGATTTTGTTGAATAATAAGCCGGGTAAAAAATATCGCCGTTGGAAGGGTGGGGAAGACCCTCTAACCCCAGGTAAAGTTACACTCGATTATAAAGAAACAACTTTTTTTAAGCTTGAGGTTGGTGACGAAGTTAAAAAAGATCAGTTAGTTGCGTTGGTTAACCCAGTTCTTGCACTTGATGATTTAGGAATTCGTGCTGCAAAACTTGAAGCAAGTGAGTCTGACCGCCGTGCAAGTGAAAAAACCCGAGACGAAGCGCATAAGCGTTTTCAACAGCAATCTTTGTTAAGGCAGAAAGGCGCTGGTTCAGACGAAGAATATCGCTCTGCAGAACTTTTTTGGCGTCGGTATATCGATGAAGAGGTTGGTAAAGCTGCTTTAGTAGTTCAATCTCAGCGTGAACTTAATGCCGCTGTTACCACACTTAAAATGCACGAAATCCGTAGTTCGATTCCAGGCGTTATTAAAACTATCTATCGTAACCGTGGCGAAGCTATTAAAAATCTTGAACCACTGCTTCAAGTTCAAAACCGAGAACGACTTCGAGTAGAAGGTTTAGTCGAAGTGCAAGACGCTAGGGCTATTTCACGAGATACCAAAGTTATCGTTGAACCTTCGCAACCCGAACAACCTCGAATTGTTCTCCGCGGGCATCTTTCAGAAGTTACAGCAGTTGGAATTTGTAAACAAGATGGGGTTACCACTGTTTTATCAGGCAGCGAAGATAGTAGTATTCGTGCTTGGAACCCTGCTTCGGGTGATCAGTTGTGGTCTCTTTCTCTTAAGCACCCTGTAAAGGCGATTGCATGTTATAACGGGAAAATTGCTCATACGGCGGTGGGGCTTTCAGATGGTTCCTTGGTATTCTTTTCCCCCGCAACAATCAGGGAAAAAGATGGCATTCGTTCTACCGTGTCTGGGCATCGTGGCGTGGTTCATTCTGTTGCAATTTCTTCGGATGGAGAGTATGCAATTTCGGCCGGTGAAGACCATTGCCTTTGTGTATGGAAGATCTCCAACGGAGAACTTTTACAAAAATTTGCGGATGCTCATCGTGCTAGTATTACTTCAGTTTCGTTCGCAGGCCCAAATAAAGTTGTAACTTCGGGTAAAGATAACTCGACTAGAGTTTGGGGCTATGAAAGTGGAAAAATTGATACTTTAATGCTTCTTTCTTTCGATAGAAGAAGCGGCGATGTGGCCCACCTTGGTGTAAGTCCGGATGGTAAAACTATTCTCTTTGATCAAGGTAAAGAAATTAGAGTCTTGTCCTTAGCCGAGAAGCATATTGAAGGCATTATTCATAGTATTTCTGGCTCCTCAAATTTTACTAACTTTGCTATTTGCTCTCCCGATGGAAAATCTGTATTAACCAATGGAGGAAGTGATGGGAAAGTTCAACTTTGGCGCACCCCTGTAAATAATGCGAGGCCCGCAGAGCTAAGGCAATTCATTTGGACAGGCGGTTCTTCCACTTGCTGTGCGTTTTCTCCAGATGGTAGCTTTGCAGTTACAGGAACTCAAGATCATCAAGTTCTAATATGGAATATGCCTGCTAAACGCGAAATCGAAGAAACCTTAGTTGGGACAATTGCCTTAAACGAGAACTTTTTAGATTCCAATTCCAGACAGGTTCGAATCTGGGTTGATTTAAAAAATCCTGGTTGGTTGCATCCCGGTGGGACTGCAACGCTGGTTATTCCAGGTGTTAAAAATACGAGTGTTTTAGAAAAATAATTGATCTCCCAAAGTAATTATTCAAACGCATGATTGAGCAACCCGCATTCGACCTTGAACGCCGTAAGCAGATTAAAATCCGCCTGCGCAAGGACTTGGACATAGAATCCCAGCAATTTGAAGGTAGAACATTTTTTGTTGTCAAAGATCCTGTTAGCCTTCGGTACTACCGCCTTAAAGAGCACGAACATTTTTTGCTCGAGTTTATGGACGGCAAACGAACCTTACAAGATGCGCAAAAAGCTTATGAAGATCGTTTTCGCCCCGACCGACTCAGGCTCGAAGACCTCGAAGCTTTTGCTCAACAACTTCTTTCCGCCGGGTTAGCCCAAAATGAAGCCCCAAAGTCTGGCAAACAGTTGTTCGAAAGGCATAAAAAGAAAAAGCGAACCGAGCTTTACCAAACCTTTACCAATATCCTTTATATAAAACTACCTTTAGTTGATCCTGATTATGTTCTTACCCATATGGTTAAGTATTTTAGTTGGATCTTTTCTATGGGTTGGTTTTTAATCAGCCTTGTTATCATGAGCGCTGCAGTTTTATTAGTCACCTCGCATTTCGATACCTTTCGTAACAAACTTCCAAACTATTACGAGTTCTTTTTTAGCTTTAAAACATTGATCTACCTTTGGCTTGCTTTAGGCATAGTAAAAGTGATCCACGAATTCGGGCACGGGCTTAGTTGTAAAAAATTTGGGGGAGAGGTCCACGAAATGGGGATGCTCTTTCTCTGCTTTTCTCCTGCACTTTATGCTAATGTTTCCGATGCTTGGACTTTACCAAACAAATGGCATCGAATTATTATTAGTGCCGCTGGGATTTATGTTGAACTTATTATTGCTTCCATGGCTACCTTTCTTTGGTGGAACACTCCTAACGATCCCTTTATTAATAACCTTTCACTTTGCATTATGATTGTTTGTAGCGTCAGCACGGTTGTTTTTAATGCCAACCCGTTAATGCGTTACGACGGTTATTATGCACTTGCCGATTGGTTGGAGATTCCCAACCTAAGAGAGCGAGCCAATCGGTTTATTAAAAATTTAATTCTTGAAACTTGCTTTGGAATCGAGGTTCCTCCTGAACCTTATATGGCTTCCACCAGAAAAACACTTTTTATCTCTTATGCTGTTTTTAGCTATATTTATCGGTGGGTTGTGACCTTCACTATTTTGTATTTTATGTATTCGTTTCTTAAACCTTATAAACTTGAAGTTATTAGTGCGACTTTAACCTTGGCATCAATAGCCTCGATGGTAGGCTGGCCTTTATTTCGATTCGGAAAGAATTTATTTCGTAGAGGGAGATTGCCTGATATGAATCGTGCAAGAACTTTGACGACTTCTTTTGTAGCTGCAATATTGCTGGTTTTGTTTTTTACTTTACCTTTGCCTGTCAACCGTTTACGCGGTTATGGGTTGGTTATGCCAAGGCCAGAAACAACCGACAAACTTTTTGTCACGGTTCCTGGGTTCCTTAAAACTATTCTCGTACGCCCTGGCCAAGAAGTTCGCAAGGGTGATGAACTTATGGTCTTTAATAATGATGAACTTGAAACTAAGCTTTCTGCTTCTAAAACTGATTTGGAATCCAGTGATAAGTATCACAAAGTTCTGCTTGTTCTTAAGGATCGAACCAATGATCGTTCCGAACGCGAACGCATCGAAACCGAGATTGGTAAGTCGATAAAGACAGGCGACATGGCAAAAATTGAATCTGATTCTCTCCTCAAACTTAAAAAAGATAAATTGATTGTTCTTGCAAGCAGAGATGGCGTTATTGGCCGTGCCCCAAAACCAGAAGATATCGGTAAAATGTTTATGGAGGATCCTAATACACCTCTGATTTCAATTTATGAACCCAAAGTCTTAAGCGTTTGTCTCCCATTGGTTCCTTCTGAATTTAACCAGCTAAGAGAAAATATCCGCGTATCAGAACTGATGAAAAATAAGGCTTCAAAAAATGATACCGCTTGGGAACCTGACATTTATATTCGAGTTCAAGGTCGTGATTCCAAGGTTTGGAAGGGTCGTATTCGTGTCGAAACTTTGCCCCCATCCGAAGCTAAAGAAATTCCCTTAGCCCTGTCTAATAAAGCAGGGGGCCCTATTCCCGTTAAAGCTACCGAAATTCCTAATCAGCTAATTCCTCAAACTCAGCAATTCTTGGTTCATATCGATGTCCTTGATGCAGATGCAACGATTTTCCCTGGTTGTATGGCTCAGGTCAAAATTTACCTCCAGCCAGTAACTTGTGCACAATGGCTTTGGAGAGTTATTAGTGACCTTTTTGACATCGGTCTGGTAAGATAACTATCTGTTCTAATATCGAATCTTTCATTCAGGTGTTTTATGTCATTAAAGCATTTCTTTGCAGGTTTGTTTCTTTTCAGCTTTATTTCGTCGAATTCTTTTGCAGATAATTTTGACGAATACACTAATCAGATTCTTCAAAAAATGATTGAGAATGGTTTTTGCAAGGAAGTTGAATCCTTCTCTCTTAAAGATATTGCAGAAATTGATTCTGTTTTACCCGGAATTCAATCAGGTTTTATGATTATTCGGACCAACGAAGGACGACACGCCCGAGTTCTGGTCCAATTTGCCCGACAAAAAATCGATGCTGAAAAATTTGCTTCTATGGTTCTTCTTGAAAGGTTTGTTACTTACCGTGAAGGTGAAGAACGCACCATTCTTGCAAATGGTAAGAACATCGCTCTTTTTTCCAAGTTTCGTTTTAATTTTGATCTCGGCCAAGTTGTTCCTGAGGAATTAGGTGGCGATATTCTTTTTGATACTACTAAAGACTCTCCCAATATTACAAAAATTGGAAAAGCTAAGCTTTTCTTTGTCACGAAAGCACATCCAGAGGCTAAACCTTTGAAAAAAGAAAATGCTGTTATTGTTGGGCCTAATTTTGATATGAAGTATTTTAATGGCACCTATCAATTAAATGACGATGGAAGAAGGTCGGGCAAACTTGTTCTTAAATCTGATGAAACGGGTGAAATCCTTGGGTCTTTTTATTCTGATAAAGATGGTCGAAAATATGAGGTTCGGGGAAAAGCAGGGGCTCCTCCCCACGCCATCCAATTTATTATCAAATTTCCTAGAATCGAACAAGTATTCCAAGGTTTCCTTTTTACTGCGGATGCCAAAGCTATTGCTGGCTCTGCTAAACTTGCAGACCGTGACTCTGCTTTCTATGCCATCCGAGTTGAGTGATTAATAGCGCTTTTAATAAATTTTCCTTATTCTGTTTCACTGCTTCCTTTTCAAGTATAATAATTTTATTGCTTAACCATTTGATATTTTAAAGGGCCTCCCTTGGATAAAATTAGTCTTTTTTGCTTTGGTGCAAGTTATACGGTGGCACTGGTTCTTAATATTTTGTACCAATTCAAGCCTCTTAAGTTACTTAATATTTTGGAAATCGTTTTTGCATTGGCAGGCCTTTTTGCCCAATCTTGGTATCTAGCTTGGTGGCAACCACCCCTAGCCCAACAATTTGGTTGGTTTCTTTTATCTTCTTGGATTCTTTCTACTCTTTATTTATACGGTATCATTCATTATCGAAAAATCGCTTGGGGTACTTTCGTTCTCCCTCTAATTATTGGCCTTGTTACCCTTGCTGCAATTTTCCCCCCAGCAGTGGACGCCTCGGGTAACAGAATAGGCGGCCTAGTTTCTAATATTAAAGTTCTTGGACTTTTGCATGTTGGCTTCTTGCTTACAGCAACCGTGGCAATCTGCATCGGATCTCTTGCCAGTTTTATGTATTTATTGCACTCTAATCAATTAAAACTGAAGCTTGCACCTGGTAAAGGCTTGGCAATGTTAAGCCTTGAAAAATTGGAAAAACTTATTCGTTTTAGCATTGCTACTGCATTTCCATTGTTATCTATGGGATTGTTGGTTGGCTTGTATTTAATGTTAAAAAATATCGAAAAAATAACGGGTTGGGAAGACCCAAAAGTTGTTGGTTCTTCAATTCTTTGGCTTGCTTTTTTAATTTTGATTTATGCTCGTTATGGTTTTCATCTTCGGGGCAAGCAGTTGGCAGGCCTGACTCTAACTGCATTTGCTTTGCTCATAATTTGCCTTATTCTACCTCATAATATTCCGCAGGAGGTGGGTAAATGAACCTGCTGGTTACCTGCTGTAATTTTCGTAATACACCCATCGAGGTCAGGGAGAAGTTCTCCTTAGATAATAATCGGCTTAAAGTTGCGCTTGATTGGTTTAGCTCTAATTCAAGTTTGGAAGTCGTAATTCTTGCAACCTGCAACCGAGTTGAAATTTATACCGCGGGGATCGATAACCAAGATCTAAAAGGCCGAAATATTGTTAAAAGGTTTCTTACAGAATTTTTTACCGTTCCTATTGAACTTGTTGAAAAAAACTTCTTTTTTAAAGATGCTTCCGATGGGGTAAATCACTTGTTCAGGGTATCGGCTAGCCTTGATAGTATGATTGTTGGAGAAGGGCAAATTGCGGGGCAGGTTAAAAATGCGTTAGAAACTGCCGCTACAGCTTCAACCGCTGGCCCATTACTTTACTCCCTGTTTCGTCAGGCTCGAAGAGTAGCAAAGCGTGTTCGCACCGAAACGATGATTTCTCGAGGGAATATTTCTGTTTCTAGCGTTGCTATAGGGTTTGTAAAACAAGTTTTTGATCAATTTAACGATAAGGTGGTTGCAATATTGGGTGCAGGAAAAATGGGTGAACTTACCCTGAAGCACCTGCAAGAACTTAAACCAAAAAAAATTATTGTTGCCAACCGTAGCCCAGAAAAAAGTCTTGCCCTTGCTCAAAGTTGTGGGGGTGAAGTATATCCTTGGTCAAATCTTGCCGAGGTTCTTATCCATTCCGACATTATTATCAGCTCTACGGGGGCTCTACAACCTATCGTTACTAAAGAATTTTTTACCTCTGTTTCCGGTCAACGAAATGGCAGGGCGCTTGTAATTCTTGATATTGCTATGCCCCGAGATTTTTCCCCAGATATTCATGATGGTGATCAAACTTGCCTCTTTAATATTGATGACCTCCAGAAAATCCGCGAAAGCACTCTTAAAGAACGCTTAAAATATGTTCCTCAAGCTGAAAATATCGTTCTCCAAGAATCCGCTAGATTCCTTTCTGATTGGGCACGCAGGCGTAATGGCCCCGTTATTGCCAGACTTACACAAGAATTTGAAAGTAAACGAAAGCATGTCGTAGATAATTTACTTTCTAAACTTAACGGTAAGCTTTCAAGCGAAGATAAAGAATATATTGCTGGCGCCTTTAGATTGTTGCAAAATCAGTTTTTACACGGGCCCATTAGTGCCCTTGCTGAAGAAATGCAGCAGGGGAATTCTTCTAACCATTCTCTTATTGACGCCCTTCGTAAATTGTTCCGCTTACAAGATTAGTAGCGAAACTTATTATGGCTAAATGTCTAGTTACCGGTGCTGCAGGATTTATCGGGTGTCATCTTGTTCAAAAACTACTTGAACAAAATCATCAGGTACTTGCTTTCGATCACACACCTTGGGATCAAAATAATAATTTGTTTAATGTTAAGTCCAATTCATTTGAATATGTTTTAGGCTCGGTATGTGATTATCCTTTGTTTTTACAATATATTTCGCAGTCAGATCAAATTTATCTTCTTGCTGCTACCCTAGGTGTTAAACGCGTTATTGAAAATCCTATCAGCACGGCTAGCACTCAATTTGAACAAGTTAATACAATTTGTAAGCTTGTTACTCCAAATCAAATCGTTTTTTATGCCAGCACTAGCGAAGTTTACGGAAAGGCTTTGCAATCTCCGCTTACCGAAACGATGCCCCTTGTTTTAGGTGAACCTCACTTAGCTAGATGGGCCTACGCTTGTAGTAAATTGCTTGCAGAATATATGCTTCTTTCGCTTTTTCGTGACAAAAAAGTTCCCGTGGTCATTGGTAGGTTTTTTAATGTTGTAGGGCCAAAGCAGAATAAAGCTTATGGCGCAGTTGTCCCCACGCTTTTTACCCAAGCCCTTGCAGGAAATAATCTTTCTGTCTTTGGCGACGGTAATCAAACTAGGTCTTTTTGCCATGTTTCTGATGCTATTAATGCCATCGATTCTTTGACGAAAACTTTGGCATGTTGGGGACAAGTTTTTAACATTGGTAACTCAGAAGAAATTTCTATTAACAATCTTGCAGTGAAAATTCGCAATCTTGTTAACCCTAAACTTGAAATCATTCGTTTTCCTTACGAATCTGTTATGCCGCTGGGTTTTGAAGAAATACTTCACAGAGTTCCTTCACTAAATAAAATAAAAGCGTTCACAAAATGGGATTGTAAGCTTACTCTAGATCAAATATTGGAAGGGTATCTTACAACCTTTGATTCGTAATTTTAAATTCAAACAACAATGGTTTTTTTATGAATGTAATACTTTTAGAAAATGTTCTTGAGTTGATCCGCAGAACTTCCACTAGCCTCCCAAAGGATGTAAGAGAAGTGATCGAGGTTAATCGAGTATTAGAGCAGCAAGGTTCGAATGCCGATATTGCCTTGGAATTGGTGCATAAGAATATTTTGATGGCCAAGGAGAAAAGTGCTCCCATTTGCCAAGATACTGGCACTATCACTTTTTATATTTCTAATCCTATTTCCTGTAATCAACTTGAATTTGAAGAGGCTTGCCTTGCCGCAGTCTCTAAAGCTACGGAACTTGGTTACTTAAGACAGAATTCCGTGGATAGCGTTTCAGGAAAAAATAGTGGCAATAATCTTGGCCCCGGTAGTCCTGTCTTTCATTGGCACCCTCATAAACAGCCTCATATTGAACTTAAATTGATTTTGAAAGGTGGCGGTTGCGAAAATATGAGCGCTCAGTATTCTCTTCCTGCACAAATCAATGGCAAACGCTGTGACCGCGATCTCCTAGGCGTCAAATCTTGCATTCTTGATGCGGTTTGGCAAGCACAAGGCAAAGGATGTGGCCCTGGGTTTTTAGGCGTCTGTATCGGGGGCGATCGAGCTAGTGGTTACGATTACGCTAAAATGCAACTTCTCCGATTTGTTGATGATTCTAATCCCGACACAGATCTTGCCAACCTTGAAGCAACCATTTTAGATGAGGCTAACAAATTGGGTATTGGTCCTATGGGGTTTGGTGGAAAGCTAACTATTGGTTGTTGTAAAATTGGGGCCATCAATCGCTTACCCGCTTCGTTTTTTGTTTCTGTTTCTTATATGTGTTGGGCTTTTAGAAGGCGTGGTGTTAACCTTGATACTTCTGGGAATTTAATCCAATGGCTTTATCAAGAAAAGGATGAAAATTTTGACCAGCTTAAGCCTGGAGAGAATTTTACCGCTATTGAACTAGGTAAATTAGGCTCTTCTTCTAATAAAGTTATTCGCTTAAATTCACCTCTCAAAGATGAAGATGTCCGGGCCCTACGCTCGGGCGATATTGTTTTACTCTCAGGAAAAATTTTTACAGGCCGAGATGAAGTCCATAAGTATTTGTTTAAAGGCGGGGATCTTCCGATCCTTAACAACGGTGTAATCTATCACTGTGGGCCAGTTGTTCTTGAAAATAACGGAATTTTTAAAGTGATCGCTGCTGGCCCCACTACCTCTATTCGAGAAGAACCTTATCAAGCAGAAGTTATTAAAAAATATGGTATTAAAGCTATTTTAGGTAAAGGGGGAATGGGGCCCAAAACTTTACAAGCCTGTAAGGATTATGGCTGTGTTTATTTGCACGGTATTGGCGGGGCCGCACAGGTTTATGCTGCTTGTGTGGTTAATGTTTCTAATGTCTACCTTAAAGAAAAATTTGGAAGCCCTGAAGCTGTATGGGAACTGGATGTAATTGATTTTCCTGCAGTCGTTACTATGGATTCTCATGGGGTTTCTTTACACCAAGAAGTTGCTGATATTTCCAAACAAAATTTAGTTAAAGAACTTGTCTGAAAAGTTTAAGCAATATTTCGTGATATCGTTTTATTAGGCATTGTTTGTTTTAATAAAAGCCGTACCGCTTCTCCAAGAGAACAACGGTTGTTATTAGCTAGTTCTTCAAGAAGTTGAAGATGTGCTTTGGAAAGTAGGAGCGAAATTTCAACGATGTCAGAATCAAACATAAGAGGTTCCTTTGGCTTAAAGGTGTCTTCTAAGTAATTCAAATCTTCAAATTGTGTCAACAATTTTTATTCCATTGCCAGATATCTAAACCCGAATCCAATAAAGGTACAGCAATAGTTGTGCCAATAATGTGAATACCTTGTAATCAGCAATTATAAGGGTTAATTTCAATGACAAAACATTTTTTATTTACCGTTATAAAATAGTGTGCCTGTTTTGTAAGCCAATTGCCTGAAAAATAGTCGCTAGAATAAGAATTCATTGTAACCATTATTATTCTTCCCTAAACAGGCATTAAGTTTTAAAATAACAGAATGAAAATGAAAGAAAAGAAATGAGTAAAAATAAAAAAGTTCGTGTAGATTTTATTCGAAATCGGGGTAAATCCACCCGAGAAAATGATTTTACCCGCGATTTTAAATCCGACTCTGAAAAAATTGATCACCTTTCCGCTTCACAACTTGTTCGGGCAAAGGGCGATATTTCTCGTAAGCGCACTATCATTGTCAATGATAATTCGCAAAATCAACAAGGTGATATTAGGCCTGCCGCTGATCTTGTAAACGCTATCTTAGGGCGGGTGATCCAAATCGCTGGACTTATGGTTTTTGTTCAAGTTGAAAATGGTATTGTTTATCGCTGCACCGTACGCCGATTATTAAAAACCTTGGCGACCGATGAGCGAAGTGCGGTAACCACTGGTGATAAAGTTTGGATTATTCCAGAAATCCTTCCAACTAAACAAGATGCCGAAATTCTTATTCCTTTAGTTTTAAATAATTCACTCACTTTTCCCGTGGGTGTGGTTCAAACGGTGGAACCAAGGAAGGGGATTCTTACACGAATTTCCAAACATAAAGAACATGTTATTGTTGCGAATGTAGATCAAGTTGTTTTTGTTATCTCGTTATGCCAACCAGATTTGAAAGTACATCTTGTAGACCGCTATATTGCAGGCGCATTAGAAGGAAACTTAGAACCTGTGCTTTGTTTTAATAAAGCCGATCTTGTTGATCTTTCTACCTATCAACATTTAATAAGTTATTACACCCAACTTGGGATTAAAAGTATTTTCACGAGCGTCGTTAATGGGATGGGAATTGCAGAAGTTCGACACCTGCTTTCCTTTAAGCAATCCGTGATCTGTGGTCAAAGTGGTGTAGGAAAGTCTTCACTTTTGAATTCAGTTCAGCCGGGGTTAGGATTGCGCGTCAATGTGGTTAGCGATGTTAATCAAAAGGGCAAACATACTACAACTTCTTCAAAATTAATATCGTTAGAATGTAAGGGTTGGGTAGTAGATACACCTGGTATAAGATCTTTTGAACTAGCAAATCAGTTGCCTTCGACGGTCGATTCGTTTTTCAAAGAGTTTGGGCCACTATTACCTTTTTGTGGATTTGCAGATTGCACTCACACACATGAAAAAGGTTGTGCAGTAAAACGGCAGGTTTTTCGCCGAGCAATCAGTCACGAACGCTATCAGAGTTTTCTTGGGATGATAGAAAAGAACTGACCAACTGAGATGAAAATAACAGATCAAATCGAAAAAGCATTAAAATCAGGTTTTCCTGTAGTTGCTTTAGAAAGTTCAGTAATAAGCCAAGGTTTGGCTTATCCTAAAAATCTTGAAATCGCAATGGAAATGGAAAATGTTATCCGCAGTGAAAACGCGGTACCTGCAACCCTTGCTATCATTAAAGGAGAAATCAAAGTTGGATGCAACCATGATGATATCCGTTTACTCGCATTAAATAAAACGGTTCTCAAAGCAGGTGCTAGGGAAATTGGATATGCAATAGCATCAAATAAAACAGCAGCTCTTACAGTGTCGGCCTCGATTTGTGTTGCAAATAAAGTAAAAGTTCGAGTTTTTGCAACTGGTGGAATTGGTGGTGTTCACCCTTTAACTAAAAGTAATCCTTATGATGTTTCCGCTGACTTATTTGAATTATCGCGTAACCCCGTGATTGTGGTTTGCTCCGGTGCGAAAAGTATATTAGATTTAAAAACAACTTTGGAACTTTTAGAAACTTTATCTGTCCCAGTTTTTGGCTATCAAACCAAGAAGTTCCCTGCATTTTTTACTAAAGCTAGTGAACTTAATATTCCTGAAGTTTCTTCCCCAGATGAAATTGCGTTAATCTCTTGTAAACATTGGGAAATGTCAAATTCTGCAATCTTACTTTGTCTACCTGTGCAAGAAGAATTTGAAATTCCTTCAGATGAAATAGAGTCAGGTTTGAAAATAGCGCAACAAGAAGCATTTGAAAATAATATTACCGGTCAGATGATAACCCCATTTTTATTGAAAAGACTATCAGAAATTACTCAAGGGAGAACACTGATTGCAAATGAGAAATTATTGCTTGGTAACGGAAAGTTGGCCGCAAAGGTTGCAACAAGCCTTATAAAAATTCAGTTGTAAATTATTCGCCATACTCATCTTGCCATTCATCGTACCAAGCCATTTGAATAGCTTCAAGTATTTTTTCACTAGATGCATTAGGTTTGCCATTGAACCCTTCGAGTTCTAAAGTCCAACGGTGCAGATCGGTAAAGCGAACTGAAAGAGGATTAAGCTTCCCGTGTTTTTCAAAAAGTTTTTCGCCAATATCACGAAAATCGTTCCAGTTCATTATGTTATTTTCCTAAATCACTTAGTTGTTCGGGTTTTTGATTTGAAAGGTAATTTTTTGCTGCTGCATCCATCGCCATAGTTGCATAGGGCGTTAAAATTATTTGAAAGTCATCAAGTGTCTTCTTAATTATGCTAGGCTCGTTTTGTATTACTGCGTTTTCTACTTCATTTATTGCTTTATTAATAATGAAATTGTCTGCATCCGTAAGTTGAAGACTTTTGTTGTTAAATATTCTTCTTGCGTGATTTAAGTCAATGTTAGCCTTATTCCTTAATTCAATCAGCATCCTTTGCTTAAAGTCATCGTGGGCGTGTTCAACACTATCGAGAACAATTCGTTCGATTTCATCTTTGTTTAAGCCGGTTGAAGGTTGCACTTTAACGCTAGCTTGAACCCCACTTCTAATTTCCTTGGCACTAACCGTTAAAATACCGTTTGCATCGATAATAAACGAAACATCGACTTGCGGCATTTGAGCGGGCATAGGAGGAAACCCAGATAAAGTGAATTTTCCTAAGTTTTTACAATCTTTTGCAAGTTCTCGTTCTCCCTGATAAATGGTAAAAACGATCCCAGTCTGATTGTCCACTCCGGTTGAATAACGCTCTGTCACCATTGCAGGAATAGTTGTATTTCGGTGAATAAGTTTGCTTACCACCCCGCCTAAAGTTTCAATACCAAGGGAAAGGGGAATAACATCAAGAAGCAGCAAGTTCTTTCTTTTGCCCGAAAGTATTTCAGCTTGAACCGCTGCCCCAATGGCAATCGCTTCATCTGGGTTGATCGAAGTAAGAGGTTTTCGTTTGAAAAATTCTTCTACCCTTTTTTGTACCAAAGGAACACGGGATGAACCACCAACCATCACAACTTCTTCAATTTCTTCAGTTTTAATGCCAGCATCTTTTAAAGCTTTTTTGCAACAAGCTAAAGTTCTTTCAACAAAAGGTTCGATAAGTTTTTCAAAATCTAAACGGGTTATAGTTATGATATTTTCGCTAAACAATGGCAAGGAAGTCATATCAAAAGATGCTTGATCGTTCGTACTTAAATTTCTTTTTGTTTTATCCGCTTCTTGTTTTAATATTGCGGTTGTTCGTGGTTCTAGTTTTGTTTTAATGTTAAGGATATCATTAATTACATAATCCATAATTGCATAATCAAAGTCATCACCGCCAAGGTGGGTATCGCCGTTTGTGCTTAAGACCTTAAAAACGCCATCTGCAATTGAAAGAACAGAGCAATCAAAAGTACCACCACCAAGGTCGTAAACAACAATCTTGCCAGTGCGCTTTCGGTCGAGTCCATACGCAAGGGCAGCGGCTGTGGGTTCATTAATAATTCTAACAACTTCAAGGCCAGCAATTTTTCCAGCATCTCGAGTTGCTTGCCTTTGTAAATCATCAAAGTAAGCTGGTACGGTTATGACTGCTTTTGCAGGGTTTCCAGCTAAGCGTTTAACTTCTGCAAGAATCATTGCAGAAATTTCTTCTGGAGTGTAATCTTTATCACCAATTCTAACGAGTAAGACTGTTCTACCATCTTCCCTTTTACTTTCTCGGATTTGATAGGGAATGTACTTTATGTCTTTTTCAAGTTCTAAAAGAGTTCTTCCTAGAAGTCGTTTAATACTGAATATTGTATGCTCGGGGTCGGTTACGCAGCGTAAAAAAGCATCTTGCCCGACTAAAACACTGCCGTTGGGGTGAATGCTAATCATACTAGGAATCAGAGAATTGCCATTACTATCTCTAACCACTTCTGCTTTACCATTGCGGATGAAAGCAGCAAGGCTAAAGGTGGTCCCAAGATCGATACCAACGATCTCGTTGTTCATAAAAAGATCTTTCCTTTAGGCATCAACCTTATTTAGTGAAGGAAGAGCGATTGTACAAAATACTTGTAATGCCTTGGGTTAAATCCGCAAGGAGATTAATTATTAATGTGTTACCAGAAATCAATAAAGTTATCTTAAGGAATCAAGTCTGAAATCAAAGCTAGTGATAAAACTATTATGTAGTGATCATGGTTGCAGTAGAAGTTTATGCTGAGAAAGCCAATCATAGGCGCGTTTTTGCCAATCACCAGGCCCCGTGCTTCCTGGGCGTAAATTCATGCCAAAACCATGCCCGCCCCTTTCATAGATGTGCAACTCTGCTGGAATTTTCTTGTTAATAAGTTCCAAAAAGAGAAGGGTGCTTCCTTGGGGAAGGGAACCTGTATCATCGCTTGCTTGGGCGATGAAGGATGTGGGTAACCCGTTGTCAACTTTAATATCAGCTTTTAATTTCTTGGTGATAGGGTCGTAAATCTTGTATGGGTAAAGCAACAATAGAAAATCAGGCTTGTAGTTTGCTTTTTCATCCACCATGGGGAAATTAGGTTTGTTGGTTGCCGCAATAAGGGAAACCTGCCCTCCTGCAGAGAAACCAAGCACGCCAATTTTGTCTGTATCAAGGTTAAGATCAGCAGAATTGTTGCGTACCTCCATAATTGCTTTTTGCAAATCTTGCACAGGTCCTGCGTGCGGTTCGGTATGTTTGTTCGTAGGGGTACGATGAACTAATTGAAATGAGGTGATGCCATTTTTAGCGAGCCATTTGCAGGCATCCGATCCTTCATGTTCATCTGCGAGAATCCCAAATCCACCACCAGGAACCACGATGATCGCCGCCTTAGAAGCTTTAGACCCCGCTTCGGGTTTAAAGACAATGAGTCTGGGATTAGAAACATTTGAACGCCTAGAAATAGCGTCTTTTCCCTTAATCGAGGATTCAGGTAGTTCTGATTGAACTTTGGGTTCTGGCATACCTTTGGGCCAAAGGATGATTTCTTTTGGTGGTTCATATCCAGAAACGAAGGTAGATGCAGTAAAAATAAATAGCATTACAATGATGATTTTTTTCATAGTTATTATTCCTTGTTATTATTCCTTGTTATTATTCCTTTCGTGGAATTATTCGAAAGCGCTTAAAAGACGAAAAACCAAACTTTTAAGAAGTTTAAAATTTATTTCCCCCCATACCAAATACCTCGGTGCCAGTAATGATTTCGCAACTTATGGATTAACAAATCTGGTAAAGGCGGAAGATCTGAAACCTTAGCATTGGCTTCCGCTTGGTTCATATTTCGGATACCAGGGATAACGGTGCTAACTGCTGGGTGTGCTAAAACAAAACGCAAAGCAACATCAGGCAAAGTATACGAACCGTTAGGCAAAAGTTTAGATACTTCATCATTAATGCGTTCAACTCGTTCAACGGTTCTATCTAATCGGTCGCCTTGAAAAAAGAAATTACGAAAATCATCATTAGGGAAAGTTTGCCCTTTCGAATACTTACCAGTCAGGGAACCTTCGTCGAATGCTACCCGAATGATGACCCCCACATTATGTTCTAGAGCCGCAGGAAGAAGTTCAGCTACGGGTTCTTGCTCGAATATATTATAAATTACTTGAATAACATCGAGGTATCCTTTGCGAATAAGTTCGATTAAAGAATTCTGATCCTGTTCCGGAGTTGAGATTCCAATATGGCGAATTTTCCCTTCACTTTGCATTTTTTTCAGAGTGTCTAAAGGCTTGGGGTCGCGGTTCCAAGCTCTAGTCCAAGTGTGAAGTTGTAAAAGATCAATGCAATCTACGCCAAGATTTTTCCTTCGCTCATCGATATTGGCCCTAAGATAAGTTTCAGGGTACCTATCTTCAGATTTACAATAAGGAGAGGGTGGCCATTTCCCATCGACAGGGGGAGTTTTCGTTGCGACATAAACAGGCTTATCCCAAGACTTTAAAACTTCGCCAATTACTTTTTCACTTTTTCCGTTGCCATAAACTGCAGCGGTATCAATAAAATTAACGCCAAGTTCTAAAGCTTTTTTAAGAGCGTTTACAGAATCATCATTAGATTGAAGGCCCCAACCTCCCCCTATGGCCCAAGCTCCAAACCCAATTTCCGAAACTTCAACACCAGTTCGACCAAGAATGCGATATTTCAAACGAAAGACTCCTGTATCTTATTATTCTATTGTTTGAAGAAAAGTAACCAAGGTAGGTGATTTTCCAAAAACTGTATCAGATTTTATTTCTAATGAGCGGTTGCTTTTTTTATTATCATCAAACAAAGTTTTAAGTGCATTAAGTGCTTTATTTGCATAAAAGTCAGATTTTGACATATTGTTTTTTTCGAAAAGTTGAGACCTCATAGCGTAAACTTTTGCAAGGTTAAATTGATCGTTCTGAACTTCACCATATGTTTTCTCAAGAAACTGTTCTGTATCTATAAATATTTGCAAATCAGGATCTGATTTTTTTAACCATTCTAACATACACTTGTGGGTGCGAGCATCTCCCTGACCCCTAATAAAGCGTACCGCTTTATCAGCGATGATTACCGGTTCATAAAGTTCAAATATTGCTCGGTTTAAATCGATTTCAATCTGCTTAACTTCCGTACTGTGTGAATCTAAATTTATTGATGTTTCAAGAGCTAACCTTTTTAATCGGACTAAAGACATAGCAGTTAAATTATTTGCAAGATCATATTTAAAATCGTGAATATTTGGATTCTGCTTGGCGAGAAACTCTCGAATAATTCCGCTAGTTAAATAATATTCTTCAGCAGTGCTAAGCAAGTTATTTTGTAAATGCATAGAACCAAAGTTGGCGAAACTTCTGCCCAACTGAAATAGGCCTTCAGTTTGTTCATTATCTAATGTAACCGCTGGAAACCGATGTCCTATACTCGTATTGTTCCCAAGACGATTCCAGAAAGGTTCGATGTTTTTTATTGATGAGATATTTTTTCGCAGTTGATGAGAAGCCCAATAATCTTTGTCAGCATTATAAAAATCATTTTTTTCTAGAAAAGTGTCTCCTCTATATCCAAAGCCTCGAGCTAATTCTCTATGTCGGTTAATGTTTTCTGGTTGGTTTTTTAGTCGATTTGTTAACAAGCTGATTGAATGATTATGATTTTTAAGCGATAAATTAATGTTCGTATATGCGTAATAAATTCCTAAAAAATGATATGTTAAAGCTAATTGCTCATCTGAGTCGTACGAGGTTGAACCTTTATCAGAAATTTCTTTTTCAAAAGATTCAAATATCACTAAAGCTTTATTAAGGTTTTCAAGTGAAGCATTTTTTTCGCCTAATTCAAATTGTACTTCACCCAAAATACGATAAGCTTTGCCTATAAAATATTGGCAATTTGATTTATCAGGGTGGCTTTTATCTACCCGGTTGCAGAGCATAATTACATTTTCAAGAACTTTTGTGCTATCGTGTTTATTACCTTTGCGAATCATCAAATCGCTTAAGCTAAAATGGGCAATTGCCAACTTAATCGGATCAGGTATTTTTTCGGTATTAAAGTCTTCTACTAATTTAGCGTAGTATTTTTGCAGAATATTGTGTAGCGGTTCAAGGTTACTTGTTCTTGCTAGTGGACCATCAACATTTAATAATTCTAGTATTGTGTTTAAAGTAGTAAGGGAAGATTCGTGCAATTTTTCTTTTAAACGAAGAGTTTCTGTTTCGTTTTGAATTTTATAATTCATCTGCATTTGTTTATATGAAAAAATGCTTAAAAATACAAATGCCCCTGTTAGAATACAAAAACTTACAAAGCTTAAGGTTTTTACAGGGTTTTTTCTTGCCCAGCGAGTTACCTGAGTTATTGGCCCGGGCAACCGGGCTTTGGTTGGCTTGTTATCTAGCCATCGCTGCAAATCTTCTGCTAATTCTTTTGCACTTTGGTACCGATTTATTGGAGACTTTTCAAGGCATTTTAAACAGATAGCACTCAAACTGTTTGGCAATTTACTTACTAATTTAAACGGTGGTATAGGGTCGTTTTCTATAATCTGTTTAAGGATAGCTGATATTGTTGGGCCAGTAAAAGGCGGCTTTCCTGTCAGCATTTCATATAAAATCGCACCAAGTCCGTAAATATCTACCGCAGTCGTAAGATTCCTGTCACCGCTTGCTTGTTCAGGTGCCATATAAGATGGCGTTCCAACAATTATTCCAAAACTTGTAATGTTCTGGTTATCAGAATTTGTCTCAAGGTTTTTTCCTAACCCAAAATCGGTGATCTTGATTTGAAATCGGTCATCAAGCGGTTTATCTAAATAGTGGTCATCACCTGCTATCAAGATGTTTCCTGGTTTTAAGTCGCGATGAATAATTGAAGTTTGTTTTATCCCTGAAGAAGTTTTCCCACCATGGGCGTGATCCATAGCTTTTGATAATCGTAGTGCAATTGAAGCAGCGATTTTTGATGGAAGCGTTTTATCTTTAAGCAAGTCAGAAAGATTTTTTCCTTCTACTAGTTCGAGAATGAGTACGGGCCCCAGAACTGAATCTTGACAAGTATGGTAAATTTTAATGATGTCTGGGTGAGAAAGATTTGCCACGGTCGAACCTTCACTGCGAAATCTGCTTAAAATATCACTTTCAGTATCAAAACGGTATTTGTCATTTAAAACTTTGACTGCAACATCTCTTTTAAGCTCAATATCAAAAGCCTTGTAAACATTGCACATTCCCCCTCTACCAATCAAACCACGAATCTCAAAACGATTGTCAATTAAATATGGAGAATTCGAATTAGTGAATTTATTTTTAATCAAGATAGATTCCCCAAAGATGGTGTTTTCTTTGGGTTCAATTAAACCTGTAGGGTCAGGCCTTAGGTGGTCAGAGGTTATTTTACCAATATCAATTTCTTTGGTTGCAGAAAGAATTTCATCCATAAATACCCCTATAAAATTTTAGCTTAAAACTGAATAAAAAACAAAGAAAACTATGCAATTAATTTAAGAATAAGTTCATTTATTTTAGTTTAACTTTTAATATTTATCTGATTTTATTTCAATTTGAAACAAATTGTTTTATGATACATATGTTGATTTATCTAAAATCATTGCATTATTTTTACTGTTTAATGTATTCCTATGGGAGGCCTTTTATGAAGTTCAAGATGTTGCCTTTAGCTTGCTTGGTAATTGCATTACCGCTTTTTGCCCAAGATAGCACCACGAAAAAAAGCCAGACTAAACCACTTACCCCGATTAATGCTAAACAAGTTAATCCCAAACAAGTTAATGTGGAACAAACTGAAGGCCAAAAGAAACTAGCATCAATTCGAGCTAAATTTACAGAAATGCAGGAAGAGATAATAAAGGAATATAAGGAAGCAAAACCTGAAGATCAGCAAAAGTTGATTCCTAAAATCCAAGAAAAACTTAGTAAAATGCCTCGAGAAGATTTCGCTAAGCAGGCAATCGCCTTATCAAAAACTCTCGAAACCGCAGACCAGGCTAGTTTTGATTCCCTAGCTTTTGCTTTAAGCCTTGTTGCCCGAGGTAATTTTAAAGAGCTAAATAAAGAAGCTGTAGATTTATTAATCGAAAAGCATACTAAAAATGCAAAGTTTGCAACGGTACTTACTTTTATAGGTAGTTCCCCCGAGGGTATTTCTAAACTCGAAAAAATCGCTGCAAAATCTGATGATCGTAATGTCGCTGCTATTGCTTGGTTTACCGTTGCAACCAAACTACAAGAACAAGCATCTGATCTTGAAGCAAATGCAAAACAAGCTGAAGAACTTAATAAAAAAACCGAAATCATTTACGAGAAATTAATGAAAGATTTCGCTGATGTTCCTATGGGCAGAAAAACGGTAGGCGAAACGATTAAAGCTTCCCTCTTCGAATTGCAAAACCTTTCTGTAGGTAAACTTGCACCCGAAGTGTTATGTTTAAATATTGCAGGCGACAAACAAGATAAACTATCAAATTATAAAGGCAAGGTTGTGGTTCTAGATATCTGGGCAACTTGGTGTGGGCCTTGTAGGGCTATGATTCCTCACGAACGCGAAATGAATGAAAGGCTCAAAGATAAACCTTTTACGATTATTTCGATTTCCGGCGATGAAACCAAGGAAGCACTCACCGTGTTTCTTGAAAAAGAAAAGATGCCTTGGACCCATTGGTTTGCAGAACGCAAGGGCATTTTACAAGATTGGAACATTAGGTTTTATCCCACCCTTTATATTCTTGACCATAAAGGTGTGATTCGTGCTAAAGGACTTCGGGGCGAAGAACTCGAAAAGAAAGTGAACGAGTTAGTTGTAGAAGCTGAAAAAGATAAAAAAAGCTAAAACACTTCATTCATTTAAATAAAAAGAATGCATTTTGTTTAACAAGATGCATTCTTTTTTGTTTAATAATAAAAACTTTTTATCAAACAGATGTAATCTTTCTACGCTGAAGTGATTGATCTATTAGGTTTTAAATTTTGTGACTTAAGGTTATTTAGGTGCAGAATCTTTTTTACCTTCGGGCGTTTTTTTCTTGGCTCGATAATCCCAAGGCGCTATCGGAGTTTGTTCATCGGCCCAAAGCCCTTTTTTCTCTTTTAATGCTAATTTTTCCAGCTTTGAATATCGTTCTTCATCGTTGTATTTGCTGAAGTGCCAGGCCCAACCTTCTTCCACCATTTTTAAATTAATTTCTGTTTGCTCTAGAATCATATATCCAATTATTCTTCCATACATATCATCGCCAGTTTGTTTAATGGTCACTGTTTTATCTAAAACTAAAGAAGATAATATCTCTTTGGCTTTTGATCCAAAATTTTGGCTTGGTTCAGGTGCATCGATTCCTTCTAGCCTGATAACTAAAGTTTTTTCTTCCGCTTTAAGTTCAACAGAATCGCCATCCAACACTTTTGTTACCTTGCCCGTAAATTCTTTGATAACCTTGGGCGGCACAGCCAATATTGTTAAACTGCAAATAGCAAAAACTGACAAAGTGATTAAGCGCATATTTACCTCTTTACCAAAGTTTGAATATTTCAAATTTACATAATAACTGATACTTCATCATTTTTTACACGATAAAGTTTACTATTGTTACATTTGAATTATAAAATAATTGAACAAGTCAGTAAAACGAACTATGGCTTATTTAAGAACTAATTATTTATAGTGGTTCTATTTTTTAAAAATTATGGGGTAGAGACTATAAACTAATAACCATCATCAAAAGAAAGCAAAGGTTTTAGATTACTTATTTGTTTTTCAGGAGCAATTCTTTGTTTTTATCCCAGTCTTTTACAAGATTACCAGAGTAAAGTTTGATATCTCTAAATGATGCGATTTCGCCTGAAACTGTAAACCCAAAATTAGCTTTTTCTTTATCGATTGCAGGATGTGTTCCAAATGCTGTAACCTTTCCATCGAGCGTAGCAAGGATATCAGGGCCACGAAGTTCTACCACCATAGAATGCCATTCCCCAGTTTTAATGGGCGTTTCTTGGTTCTGAAGATTAATAGCTTTATCGCCTGCTTTTTTATCTTGGTTATCTTTGATTACGGAAAACCCATTGGGTTTGACAGCAACCCTACAAATATGACCTTTGGTTCCATTAAAGCTAAGGCTGATTGATTTGGCCCCTTCCAGTTTAAAATTAAACTTAACTACACAATCAGAAAAGGTGATGGTATGCCTTGCAGCGGCCCCATGCATATCTTCTTTTAATTCAGCAACTTTAATTCCATCACCTGAGTGTTCCCATTTTCCTTTGGCAACTTTCCATTGATCATTGAACCCAGTTTTAAGCTCATCAGAGAAAATAAGCTTTACTGGGGTAACCATTTTAGTAATAACTTCAGGGGCAGAATCTGCTGCGAAACTGTAAGAGATAAGCATAAACAAAGTTACAGTCAAAACATTTATTGCAATACGCATAATTCACCCCTGAAGTAAAAAAAACAAAAAGAAAACTGTTTAGGCATCCGTCTTCTTTTTCTTTGCTTTGGTGATCTTAACGCTTTCAACTGAATTCTTTGAACTGGTAATAATTACATCTTTTCCTGCGGTAAGTTCTGAAAATTTAGCAGGTGAAGTGGTTGCATCTTTTTTCTTTCCTGAAACAGTTTCGATTTTCGTGGATTCAGAAATTGTAAAAGTCTTTTCTTCTGGTGTTGCAGTTGGTGCTGCGGTATCGCCCTTCTTAACTTTTGCTACAACTTTTACGGTGATGCTGCCAGTTTCCTTACCAGAATCTTGTTGAACTTTAGAAATAGTTCCATTAATTGGTTTATCCTTGGCAGCTTCTGCTGAGCAAGATATTAATAGTAAAGTTGCCAAAGCAGTGAAAACAGTATAACTCTTCATAAGGCCTCCCGTAGTGAAACAGAAATAGTTTGTAGTCATTAAATACTAACCCTAATCATTCTGTAAGGTTTCGTAAGATTAGGAAAGAAATTATAACAAATAAAAAAGGAATGCCAAAACTCTTAAGATTTGACATTCCTTATTTAAAATCTTAGAAGAAACTTATTTAAGAGTCGCCAAAAAAGCAATAATATCTAAGAATTCGACTGGGGAAATAGTCCCCGCAAGTCCTTCGGGCATACTACTTTGCTTTAAGGTTTTTCTTTCTTCGATATCAGCAACTTTGATGGTGCGTTTTAATTTACCATCGAAGAGGATAACTTCGTCTTTGTTTTCGCTTACAAGAAGGCCGGTAACAATTTTGCCACTGGATGTACTTATTAAGGTTGAAAGGTATTTTTTATCAACATCGGCGTTAGGGTCGATAATCGACTCAACGAGTTTATATCGAGTAAGCCTAGTCCCAACTTTCATCATATCTGGACCGAAATCTTGGCCTTCATCGTAAACTTTATGGCAAGCAATACAACCTCTACGGAAAACTATTTTACCGTTTTCTGGATCGCCACCCTTCATATCTGCAAGGGTCTGCATTGCTTTATTGCGTTGCTCTTGTGGAGCCTGTTCGCTGCCAAGAAGGATTTTAAGGTAGGGCAAAAGTTGCGCACCTTTTTTATCAAGAGAGATTACATTATCTAAAATCTTCTTTCCTGACGCATCGTCTTTTGCTAATTCACCTTTAATATAGCTTGCTCGCCAACCGTCAAGGTTTGCGCCTAAAGCAGCTTCACCGGTGTACTGGGTGTAATTATCTGCTTGGTATTTTCGAAGTGAATCTAAAACAGCCTTTGCTGAGTCCGAAGTTGCAAAATAACTTAAGCCCCGAAGTGCTTCAGTTCTAGTTCTTGGATTTTTATCCTGAGAAGCATTCTTTAATAAATCGAAAGCTCCGGGTAAATAATCTCGCTCATCTGCAACAATACGACTTGCTGCTGCTCTTGCATCTGCTGTTTTACATTCCAAAACTTGTTTTGCAAGTTCCGCATCCACCGCGTGGAAACTTTGTTGTATCCAAAGCGCTTCACAGCAATAACGGTCGTAATCTTTATTGGCTTTATCAAGCTTAGTAACCCATTCTTTGACTATGGGAAGAGCTTCTTCTCTGGGTCGGGATTGGATTTCATTTCGAACGCGTGACCGTGTGCGCCATTCATATTCCCCAAGTTGGGTAAGAAGTTCTGGCATAGTTTTACCAAATTGGGTAACAGGTTTAAGCAGTGGTTTATCTTTATAAACAAGCCTGTAAATTCTGCCGTGCACATGATCGCGGTTGGGGTCACGCTGGCTGTATTGCATATGGCCGATAAGAGGGTTGGCCCAATCCCCGAACCAAAGAGCGCCATCTGGCCCAATTTGTGGGTCAACGGGTCGAAAATGCTTGTCGGTGCTTTTAATCAGGTCGAAGGCGGTCTTGGCATCTTTAGGGTCGTGTCGAACTCGTTCGCCTTTATACCCACCCCCATCATCTGAAAATGTCCAGCGGGGTAAGCCATTCATATTAATCACACAAGCGTAAATAAATTGCCCCTGCACATTATCAGGAAATTGCTTGCTGACAAGAAATTCGCTGCCTACCACAGGTCGCATTCCTTCGGTTGGGAAAACTGGGTTGATACCCTTACGGCCTTGATACTGCTGGCCTGAAAGAGGGGTATCCCAATGTTGGTTTGCCCCAGTACCATCGCCACAAAATCCCTGACTCCATTCATTAAAAACATAACACCACGGGTTGCCATACCCTGGGGTTACATAATGACTAATTTTCCAAGTTCGAGGATCAAGAACATAACAACCAGAAGACCCAAAGTTTCGGAAAGGCCCCCAAGGAGTTTCAACCGTGGTACTCATTGCCACACCCTCCATCATATGAAGGCGCCCGCCGTGACTGGCTTCAAATGCCCCAACAGTATGATGGGTATCTTCAGTAGCCCAGCCATCTAAAACATGAACAACAACATCGGCTTTGTCATCGCCATCGGTGTCTTTAAGCCAAATAATGCGAGGTTGGTCAACGACAAGCACGCCGCCGTTGAAAAATTGAAATCCCGTAGGGCAGTGAAGTTTGTCGTAAAAGACTGTGCTTTTATCTGCTTTGCCATCGCCATCGGTGTCTTCAAGAATGATAAGTTTATCAGAGGGTTTGGGGTCGCCCGGTTTCCATTGAGGGTAACTAGGCATAGTAGAAACCCAAAGTCGACCCTTGCTATCAAAGCTCATCTGAACAGGTTTAGCAATTTCTGGGAAGTTTGTTTCATCTGCAAAAAGCTTGATTTCAAAGCCGGGTGGAACCGTGCAGGTTTTGATAAGATCATCAGGAGGCAAGATTTTTGGTCCCCCTTCCGTATTCTCACTTTTCTTCACCATACCAAAACGGGATTCAGGTGTAAAAACATCTCCAGTTTTTGAATCATCTGGCTTTTCTGCAACCTTATTGCCCTGGGCAATATCCCATACAATGCGATCTCTTACCGCTGCCATATTTCTGATTTTTATATATTCGCGTGGAAAGGTTTCCGTGTCGTAGGTTCTACGGCCTCCATATACATACCAGCCATTTAACATTCGGTAATCTTGCAAATGAATCCAAGATTTATCGTTCACCGCTTTGCGCAGTTTTTCAAGCATTAATTCGTTGCTAAGCGCAGGGTTGGTACTGCCAAATAATCCCGTATCTAGTGCTAATGCTATAACCTTGTCTCCAGCTTCGTTTGCGTGACATCCATTGATGGTGAACTGCATTCCTTTTTTTTCTTCAAAGGCTTTTGCAGTTGGAGTGAAAAGATCAACGAACGCAAGTTTTAGATTGGTTGCAACAGTTTTAGCAGCATCTGCATAAAGTTTAAGATTGATATTTTCTTTTTCGCCTTCGGGTAAAAGCAAATCACCATTCATTTCAAATGCGATGGGTGAAACAATAATAAATCGTGGTGTGCTGCCAGCATCATCGCGAGGATATTTTTTGCTGTAATCATCCAGCATTTTTTCGTAATCAGTTTTGAACTTTGCAATTCCACTTGGCCCTGCAAACGATTCATTAAACCCAAAGAAACAGAGGATTGTATCGGGATTGAAAGCGAACAAGGGGTCGTCAAGCTTGGTGTAATCATTGGCGCGTTGGCGAATTGCAACTTCATCTGCGGGTTTGCCAAAATTGCGAAAGACAAGTTCTTTATCAGGAAACCTTGCTTGTAAAAGTGTTTCGAAGTGACCAAATAAATTCATCCGCTCTGCGGTGGAATTTCCTATAAGCGCAATTCTTTCACCCTTATTAAACTGAAGGGGCAAGGTGTTAGGTAAAAGTGGGCTTTTCTTAGGCCTTGGCACTGGGTTAAGTAAGTTCTTTGTTTCAATTCCAGAGCCTTTTTTAGCTTCTTTTTTAGTTGTTTGGGCTATTGAATAGGAAACTAACCCTAAAACTACACCTACCACTACGCACCCAAAAATCATTCGGTTGCCATTAGTCATTACAATCTCCATAAAATAATCCAACGAGCCTTCCGTTAGAATTATAATCAAACTTTAGATTTATAACCACATAGGAACTAAGTATTTTTTTAAAATGTAAAGGTGCTTTGGTAGGCTCTTAACTTGCAATCAATATGCTAAAGTTGTTTTTTAAGTTTGTTTTAATTGTTTTCTTAATAAATTTCATTCTAAGTGATATTTTGTGCTTACGCAGTTGGCTGCCTTGAATGCCTTCGTCAAGGGTGTTTCGTATTTCCCAGGATTAGACATCTGTAGCAATCGGATGTAGGCATCCCCATCGACTGCTTGATTACTAACAGTCGATGGGTCTGCGTTCGCTGGAATTGCTTATGTCTTTTTTTCGTTGCTTCGTGTGAGTTGCGCTTCTTCAGAGACTTTTTATGTTTCTTCTTCGTGGTTTCGTGACTTCGTGTGAGTCCCACTTCTTTGAGCGACTTTTTATTTCACACGAAGGCACGAAGGTTTGAAGAAAAAAAGCGCACCGTAACACTGCCACCAGAGCCGGAAGCGTAAGCGACGGTATAACTATTTTACAGTAAGCGACTGTAATGAAGCAAACGGTACAGGTTGCCCAGAGCGCCAACGGTGCGGTTTAAGGTAGCCTGGGGTGAAGCAATGCGCAACCCGGGGTAACTAATAACCCCGATCAAACAAACCCCATTAAACAAGCCCTGAAGGGCAACGCTGTGAAGCATTTTATGCGGCTTGGCTTTGCTGCAATTTTCTCAGTTTTTCTCGCTGTTCAATGGTCATCATTCTGACTTCGGGATCTCCCAGCGGTTTTCTATCTAGGTTCTTCGGTCGGT
>JBDNHI010000134.1:0-33834 GCA_041694635.1 Gemmataceae bacterium
CCCTGCAACCGGATTATTTGCTGGCTCTCTACCGTTGATTACCGCTATTACGGGAGTTGCAGGGGAAGCTACTTCCACAATATTAACTGCCAATAATGCCGCCGGAAATTTTACTGTATTATCTCGAATTGTTGTCAACTCCGTCGACACTTTTGCAAATTTTTCATTAACTAATACTTTGCCCTTACCAACGATAACATCTTTTTCACCCGCCGTTGGCCCTGCAGGAACCGTTGTAACTATCGTTGGTACCAATTTTACTGTAACTTCTTCGGTCCTGTTTAATGGGATTAATGCAACTGCTTTTTCGGTTATTGATGTTAATAGAATTAACGCCACAGTTCCTGCTGCAGCAAGCACAGGGCCTATTACAATCAGTACACCAAATGGTTCCGTAAACAGTACTACAGCGTTTACGGTTTCTAATACGATAGCTTCTTTTAGCATTAGCCCGGTCGATCAAGGACAACCTATTTTTACGGGTGTACCGGTAAGGTTAAAATTATCGGCCCTTAATGGTAGTGGCGGGGTTATCACAAACTATGTGGGTGTGGTAAACATCACCTCAACTGATTTACTTGCTGTTATTCCAACTACTGCAACTTTTTTGGCTGTTGATAATGGTGTGGTTGAAATCACTGCAACTTTTTTCACTGCAGGGCCTGTTACCGTTACGGTTGCTAATGCTCAGGCAAGTGGTTCTGGTACTGGGGCAGTAATCCAAAGTTCGACTGGGGCATTTCAAACCTTCCCCATTGCCACTCAGATTCCTTTTCCTTTGGGCGTTAGCATAACCAAAACCCTTGCTACTGTTTCGGGAATTACCCAAACCACGCTTTCTGATTTTGTAGCAACCATTAAGTGGGGCGATGGCACTGCAAATAGTAGTGGTTCGATCATACCTGCGCCTGATAATTCGAATACTTTTCAGGTTTTAGGCACCCATACTTATAATTCTTTAAGTCTTTTTACAGGCACGGTCACTGTTCGCAGAATATCAGATAACACAAGTTCTTCAGCAAGCTTTTCTGCTTTTGTTCTTTCACAAGGGCAAAATAATCAACTTAATCAGGTCGATGGAGTTCGACTGCCCCCCGGCGATAAATTTGCATCTGCAGGTGTCCCGGGTCTTCAAGCTAATTTCTTACAACCGGCAGGTAATCCTAACCCAGTTACTTTGATTACTTCTTCCTTTAAATCTAACCCGCAACCTTTTAGCACTACTTTACCTGCACAAAGTTTTTTTGATATCAGGTTAAAAAACCCACCAGCCAATTCTTTTCTAAGCATTACCTTAAACTTCACAGGTGGATTACAACGGGGTTCTTCTCCGTATATCCAATTTGCTCAAGACAATTCAACCTCTTACCAAAATGTTATTTCCAACAACAACTTAGTTACTATTAATTACATTAATGGCACTATCACGGTAGTTATCAGTGCTTCTAGTTTTCCATTAATTACCAACTTAGATGGGACGGTTTTTGCTGTTGTCCTAAGTCCTGCTCAGATTTCTTCTAATACCGTTACTGTAGTGCCCAATTCTTTTTCTGGGGGAACTGCTGTAAGTATTGCTTGGGGAGATTCTTCAACTGTAGTTGATGTTAGAAATTCCACTAATTCCAGTAGTTCGCTTACCTTTCAGAATTCTAGGCAGTCAACCCTTGCACTTATTCCATCGCAATCTGCAAATAATGTGTTGTTAAAAACCTCGAAATCTGGTGGGACTTTAGAACCAGATATTGTTGTAAATTCACCAATTAACATTTTAGAAATTATTAAAGGCACTTTAGGCGAAAGTTCAGCAGTGGTTGGAAGTATCATCCAGAAGTTATATTCGAATGGTTCGCTTAATTTTATCAAGCAAATTCCAAAAGGTTCTGAAGTAATTAAACCAGATTTAAAAAATGCCCCTGCCCCTAATAAAATTATTCCGCAAATCATAGAGAATGACAATTGCTTTATTCCCGAAGATTGCCCATTTAATGACATTTCAGAAGGTGCTTCTTTTGAATCCTTTGATCTGGAACTTGACGAACATACTGATCCATTTATCACAGATTCCAGTTCCACCTCGCTTTATTATTCGGATGAACTTAATTGGGGAGGCTTGGCACTTTCTACTGTGGCACTTTCCCAACTTTGCCCTTTAACTTATGAAAAACCAAAAAAAGTTTATTCTATTCGCATTAGTTCATACTAATTTCTTAACTTTTCTTGCAACTGATTGATCCAAGAACCCTTTGCTGTTATTATTTATGGAATGGGTTTGTACTTCCGTATTTTTTAATAATGATAGAAAGATTATGCGCGATCCTTTTTCTTGGGCGATTCCTGTGGGCCAGATCTTTGGCATTATCATTAGGGTGCATTTATTGTTTCCCTTGGTTGCCTTTGCACTTATTATGCGGCTTAGTTTTACAAAACCACCCGCACCTGAAGGTACTTGGATTGATGCACTCCAACTTTCCATCCTTTGGCTTTTTGCAGTTCTCCTTCACGAACTAGGCCACTGCTTCGGGGCACGCAAAATGAATGGCGATGCCAGCGAGATAATGCTTTGGCCTTTGGGAGGTCTGGCTCAGGTAGATATTCCGAAAAATCCTAAAGCACATTTTGTTACCGCTTTTTCTGGACCTCTGGTAAATCTTGTCCTTGGTATTTTCTGTGCAGTTATTCTTGCTTTTCTGGGCGACTCTTTCCAACCCCCTTGGAACCCATTCTGGTACCCCTTCCGCTCGGAAGCATCTGGGGCCCTAACCCTTATTTCTTGGGCAGGTAATGAAGTTTCTACTTCGTCTTATTTCACTATCTTTCTGGCCCGTTTCTTTTATATCAACTGGACTCTTTTCCTTATTAATGTTTTGTTGCTTGGGTTCCCTCTGGATGGTGGCAGAATGCTTCAAGCTTTTCTTTGGCCCAGAATTGGATACCGACAAGCTACCATAATGGTTATCTTCACGGGTTTTGGCTGTATGTTTCTCGTTGGACTTTTGGGGATTATTTTCAATGAAGTAATGGTTCTTTGCTTGGCAGCCTATATTTATTTCGCTTGTAAAAAAGAATGGCTCGAGCTTGAAAGTGAAACCTCAGATGATGAACTTGGTTATGATTTTTCTCAAGGGTATACCAGTCTCGAGAAATCGGGGGACCTTTCATCATCAAAACCTAAACTTAGCTGGTGGCAACGATGGAAAAAAGCACGGGCTTTAAAGAAAATTCAATCCTTAATTCAACTTCAAGAACAAGATGAAAATCGGATGGATTCTCTTTTAGAAAAACTTCATCGCGAAGGGTCGAGTTCTCTTTCCGATGATGAACATCGTTTTATGAAGCGCTTCAGCGACCGCTATAAAAACAGGCACCAGTAACTACACCTTTGGAGAACCGTTCTGGCTGGAGTTTTATTCCAGCCGTTCACACTTTTTATGGCTAACCTTATTCAACCTCGTACCCTTAAAGGGTTTCGTGATTACCTTCCTTCCTTAATGATTCCCCGTGAGGAAATCTTACTTAAAGCTAGGAATGTTTATCGCTCCTTTGGTTTTGCTCCTATCGATACACCTGCACTCGAATATACCGAAATCCTTCTTGGCAAAGGTGGAGCAGAATCTGATAAACTTATTTATCGGTTCAAAGATCATGGCGACCGCGATATCGCACTACGATTCGACCTTACCGTGCCTTTTGCCCGCTTTGCTGCCCAACATATTCCTATTTTAGGCACCCCTTTCAAACGGTATCATATGGGCCCTGTTTGGCGTGGAGAAAACACCGCCCATGGTCGTTACAGAGAATTCTGGCAATGCGATTTCGATACCATTGGTACCACTTCCAACTCTGCCGATATCGAAGCAACCCTTGTTATTAACTCTCTTCTTTCTGCTATTGGTTTTGATCGTTTTCAAATCCGGGTCAACAATCGTTTGATTCTTTCTGGCTTACTCGAAGAACTGGGGCTTGCAGACAAAACTGTTGAGGTTCTTCGTGCACTTGATAAACTTCCGAAAGTTGGACTAGAACCCGTTGTCGAAGAAATGGTTGCGTATGGGGTTAACCCAGATAAAGGGCGCCTGGTCCTTGAACTTGCTGGCTTCCAAGGCACCAACCAGCAAATTCTTGCTTTCGTCTCTTCAAAATTCGGTACCAATGCTAAGGCTGCTGAAGGAGTTGCTAGGCTTTCCGAAATGTTGCTCGTTGCTCACGAGACTGGTATTCCTGAAGAAAGATTACGCATTGACCTCTCGATTGCCCGTGGGCTTGATTACTATACAGGTACAATTTTCGAAACTTTCTTAACCGATTTACCTGGGATTGGCAGTATTTGTTCGGGGGGTCGTTACGATAACCTTGCGGGGCTTTATACTAAAACACCCTTACCAGGGGTGGGCGCTTCTCTTGGACTAGACCGATTACTTGCAGCGATGGAAGAACTAAAAATCTTAGGTGGTGCTAGTGCTAGTGCGCCAGTATTTATGGTGCGATTTGCAGATACAACACCAGGGACCTATGAAAAACTAGCTGCAACTTTGCGTGCTGCGGGGATTGGTGTCGAGGTGTTTCTCGAGTCAAAGAAAATCGGGCAGCAACTACAATATGCAGAGAAACGGGGCTTCCGTTTTGCACTTATTGCAGGCCCCGATGACTTCTCCCGTAAAAAAATTAAACTCAAGGAACTTGCATCGAGGCAGGAAAGCGAGTTTGATGAAGAAGTTCTAGTTGCCCAATTGCAAGCAATGCTTAAGATAGCAGCGTCTGCATAATTTTTGCGCCCCCTCGGCCCAGGAGGGTTTTATGGATCGTGGTAATCATTACGAATCTGCCTTTGAATCTTATTTGCAAAAAAATAAAATCTGCTATGTCGCTGTTGATGAACAGCGTAGGTCTTGCTTGGCAGGTGAGCCTGTCAAAAGCCTCGATTTTATTCTTTATGCAGAATCTGGCGCCCGCTTCGTCGTCGATGTTAAAGGTAGAAAGTTCCCTGGTGGGCCCCCAGATAAACCTCGGAAAGTTTGGGAATGTTGGTCTACTATCGATGATGTTGAAGGGTTAGAACGATGGGCCAATATGTCGGGAGACGGTTACCAAGGCCTATTGGTTTTTATTTATGAACTTGGCACTGTGGTAAAACTTCCAGAAGACACTGCTGATTTATGGATTTGTAAAGATCGTAGATACCTTGCCCGAGCTATTTTGATTTCGGATTATCGATCGAGAATGCGAACTAGAAGCCAAAGTTGGCGTACCGTCGATCTTCCTGGGAAAGTTTTTCGCACACTGGTAAGGCCCTTGCGTTATTTTCTTGAGCTTCCTGAAACGAACGAAATTTTTGAAACTGATTGGTAACTTAATGAATCGTTTTAAACCCGCGGTGAAACTCGAATGTTTTTCTTTACCCCTAAGACAAGCCCTTTTGGCTGCTGTTAAAGCTGGCGCTCAGGGTGTTCAATTTGATGCTTCCTTTGAATTATCCCCTTCCAATCTTTCTGAATCTGGCAGGCGTGAAATTCGCTATTTGCTGAACTCTCATAATCTTAAACTCGCTGCGGTTTACTGCCCCTTGCGCTCTGGCCTTGATACTTTGCAAGATCACGAACAACGCATCCTTCATGTTGAAAAAGTTATGGATCTTAGTTTCGAGCTTGGCTGTGGCCTTGTTGCCCTACACGCGGGACAAATTCCAGATGAAAAAGAAACCCTTCGCTCTAACGCTCTTAAAGAATCTTTAACTATACTAGGGAGTTATGGCGACAAAACAGGTAGCACCCTTGCTTTTGAAACCGGCCTCGAATCAGGAAAGATTCTTGCAGATTATCTTGAGAAAATTGATTCCGGGGCTTTAGGCGCTACTCTCGACCCAGGCAACCTTGTTCTTAATGGCTTTGATCCATTACAAGCCATTCTCGACTTAGGCCACAGAATTAAACTTGTTCACGCTAGGGAAGTTGCAGGTAACGGCCCCGGGCGCGCTGCGAGAGAAGTTCCCTTAGGCCAAGGAAATCTTGACTGGACTTCCCTTCTTGTTTACCTCGATAACATTGCCTACCAAGGCTATCTTGTTTGTGAAAAAGAAGAAGGCAATAATAAAGCTGAAGATGTTATTGCAGGGCTTCAATTCCTTAAAACAATAATGGGTTCTACCTAATTTCATTTAATGATTTCTGTTAAGTTTTAATGAAACTTTCTTTTGAACTAAAAGAATTACCTTCAAGATTTCTTAACTTTAATACTTGAGTTCTTATACATCCTTTGCGATTATAAAATTCTGATTCTTACCAAAACATAGGTGATAATATGAATCGTAGAGTATTTATTGGTGGAGCAACCGCAGCCATGATTTTGCTTGCGGGCTTTTGGGTTCCATCTACTGTTTTGGCCGAAGAGACCGCACTAGACCGCTATGTAAAAAAGCCTGATGCTACCTATGCGTGGAAAGTGGTTAAAACAGTTAAGGCGGCTGGGACCACCCAGTTTGTCGTGGAGATGGTTTCACAGTCGTGGCTTTCTGAAAAGCAGGTCAACAAACTGGTTTGGAAGCACTGGCTGACCATCACCAAACCCGACAACGCAACTGCCAAAACAGCCTTTTTATTTATTGGTGGCGGGGCTAATGGGGGCGATCCACCCGGGGGGGCAGATGCCCGTACTTTGGCCATCGCCAATGTAACCCGTGCTGTAACCGCCGAGTTGAAAATGGTACCCAACCAGCCATTGCAATTTTTGGGCGATGGGAAGGATCGCAAGGAAGACGATCTGATTGGCTTTACTTGGGACCAGTTTTTGAAAACCGGTGATGAAATCTGGCCTGCACGGTTGCCTATGGTGAAAAGCGCGGTACGGGCTATGGACTGTATGCAAGAACTGCTGGCCAGCGAAGCTGGTGGCGGGCTGAAGGTGGATAAATTTGTTATTTCGGGTGGATCAAAACGCGGTTGGACCACCTGGTGTACCGCAGCTGTGGACCAGCGTGTGGAAGCGATAATCCCGGCAGTGATCGATGTGCTGAATATGCGCGAATCGATGCGCAATCACCTGTGGGCTTATGGCTACTACTCGCATTCGGTGGGCGACTATGTGCGGCACAATATTATGCAGCGGATGGATGACCCCCGGCTTGAGAAGTTGTACCAAATTGAAGACCCGTGGTATTACCGCGATCGGCTGACTATGCCCAAGTACATTGTCAACGCCAGCGGAGATCAGTTTTTCTGCCCAGATTCTTCGAAGTTTTATTTTGAGGGGTTATCCGGTGAGAAACACCTGCGCTATGTGCCCAATGCCGATCATTCGCTGCGTGACAGCGATGCCATCGAAGGCCTGGCTGCTTTTTTTGAGACAGTGATCCAGAACAAAGAACGGCCCAAGTATACTTGGGCATTTGAAACAGATGGCACTATCCGTGTGCAGTGCGCCACCCCGCCCAAAGAAGTCAAGCTTTGGCAGGCAACCAATCCCAAGGCGCGCGATTTCCGCCTAGAAAAGATTGGTAAGGCTTATACTTCTGTTCAGCTTACAGATCAAGGAAAAGGCATCTACATCGGCAAGGTTGAAAAACCAGCAGCGGGTTGGACGGCCTTCTTTGTGGAAATGACTTTTAATGCAGGGGTAACCTTTCCGCTAAAGATGACCAGTGGCGTGCGGATTGTACCCGAGACGCTGCCTTTCAAGGATCTGGACCCAGCCAAGGGTACCCTGGAGGCGGAACCGAAGCGTTGATATTTTGCCCTGGCACTTTCTACACCCCCGTGCCGCCTAATAGCGTCGCCTGGGTTTTTTATGGTTGGCGTCAAATTGCATTTTCATCTGTTTTCAACGCAAATTCGCAAAGAACGCAAAAGGGAAATAGAAGGATCTTAAATTCCTTCGAGCGATTATGGGGGTTTGACCCTTTGCATTGTCTTCGTTTTTGCAAAACTTCCTTCATTTAAAAGTTATGGCTTTCAAGTATTCTTCACATTAATGCTTGAGTTCTTCTCCATCCTTTGCGAGTATCTTAATACCTATTCCTTTTTAAAAATTAAGGTGGCAATATGAATCGCAGAGTATTTATTGGTGGGGCAACCGCAGGAATTCTTTCTTGGGATGCCTTAGGCGCACCTTCCGAAAAGCTTAACCTTGGTATCATGGGGGCAGGCGGGCGTGGCACCGCACTTGCCAAATCTTTTTCCAAAATCCCTGGGGTTAATGTAACCTTTATCGTTGACCCAGATTTTAACCGCGCCACCAGTGCAGCCGGCGAAGTTGAAAAAATGTCAGGCAAAACTCCTAAAGTTCATAAAGACTTTAGGAAAATTCTTGATGATAAAGATATCGATGTCTTTGTTTGCGCTGCTTGTAATCATTGGCACGCCCCTTCTACTATTCTTGCAGTCAAGGCCGGTAAGCACACCTATGTCGAAAAACCTTGTAGCCATAATCCGCACGAAGGCGAGATGATGGTCGAAGCTGCGTCAAAGTACAACAAGTTAGTTCAGATGGGTAACCAACGCCGCACTTGGCCTAAAATTCGCGAAGCCATCGATCTAATTCTTAAAGGTGAAATCGGCGAAACTCATTTCGCTCAATCTTGGTACCTCAACAGTAGACCTTCTATCGGTACAGGTGCTGAAAAACCCGTTCCCGCTGGACTAGATTTCGATCTTTGGCAAGGGCCCGCCCCCAGAAAACCTTTCAAAGATAACTACCTCCATTATAATTGGCATTGGTTTTGGCATTGGGGCAATGGCGAATTAGGAAACAACGGCATCCATATGATCGATGTCTGTAGATGGGGGCTAGGCGTTGATTTCCCTACCTCCGTTCATTCTTCGGGCGGCAGATACATGCACATAGACGATCAAGAAACACCTGATACGCACCTAGTTGATTTCAATTTTAACCAAGGCAAGCATATTCAATGGCTTGGCCTTAGTTGCAATCGCTTGCCCGAGGGAAACACTCCCGATATTCTTTTCGTTGGCTCGAAAGGTAGCTTGGCAATTCGTGGCAGTGGTTATGCTCTCTACGATACCAAGGGAAAGGAAGTTAAAAAAGCAACTGGCGATGGCGGGGAATTGGAACATCTTACCAACTTTATTTCAGCGGTTCGTGGCAATGGCAAATTAAACTCGCCTATTACAGAAGGGCATAAGAGTACACTGCTTTGTCATTTAGGAAATATTTCTCAGAGGGTGGGCAGAACCCTTAAGTGCGATGCTAAAAACGGTATGGTTTTAAATGATCCTGAAGCCAAAAAACTTTGGGCCAGAGAATATGAATCAGGTTGGGAACCTAAAGTTTAATCCCCCTAAACTCAATATTGGCGAAGGCTTAAGAAAAACATTTAGTATGTTTGAAGGTCTTGGTTTTGCTTAAGCTTCGTATATCGATAGTCGTTTAGAGTGATTTTAATTTGCACTTCAAGTGGACTGGGGTCTAGAGCAAGCCAAGCGTGGCGGAGTGTCGGGACTGATCGCCGTTCTTCCGTGTCGCCACCCCGATCGCGAATCATTGATCCAATAGCTGGCTGAACACGGATTCCTACCTGCGGCGCAACGAGCCGGTGAATGCGAAGAATGCGGTTGAATGAAGCCAGAAATAAAATCATAGAGGAAACCTGCGGCGCAACGAGCCGATGAATGCGAAGAATGCGGGGCATAGAATGGCTATGGTGAGACATGCCGCAGCCATAATCGGGTGCGTATTAAACTGTATCACTGCCATCAAGGCAAAGCAGAACACGCCGACAATTGTCGACAGGCGATCGGTCCACAAAGCCCAGTGATTCTTCGTTGCATCAGCCTTTTCGTAGTCAGCACCTGACGGAGTTGGAAAACGGCGTTCTCTCATTACCTGCCTCAGCCCGTACAATACCCCTGAGGCCGTCGCGAGACATAGCGATACTACCGATGCTTCAATAACCTAGGAAACTCGCGGTCTCAGGTTCGCACCGGCCATCTTTTCAACCGATAGCAACGATCGGACGGAGTAATAAGTCGTGACCGCTATGGGAGCAAAGGCAAGCGCAAAAAGGCTCCGGGCCGCCCACAAAGTCCAATCTCTTTTCGATGCCGACACGGTCGGAGTCGGCTGGCGACTGGGGAATCTGAAGTCTTTTCGGGATCGTGTGTCATAGGTCTGCTCCAAAGTTTGAGGACTAAATCGGCAGGAGAATCGCCAAGTGGCGGCAGCGCTCGCCATCACCACTCGGTTTGGGACTAGGATTTCCTCGCCGCCGTTTTGTTACAGCCACAATCTTCCAACGCATTTTGCGCATCCCGCAGTTCGGCCCTTTTGGCATCGACGACAGCAGCAGCCACACCGCACGCCGCTCGCACATTGGCGGCAGCGGCTCTCGCGGCAGCCAAAACTGACTTCGCATCTTTCAGCACTTTTAACTAACTGATAATTTCGTGAACTACATTGCCTTGCACATCAGTCAGTCGGAAGTCTCTTCCATCCAGTTTGAAAGTGAGCTTCTGATGATCTAGGCCAAGTAAATGCAACATCGTTGCGTGAAGGTCGTGCATATGAACACAGCCATCGATAGCGTTGAAACCAAAGTCATCGGTTTTGCCATGCGTATATCCGGCTTTTACTCCGCCACCAGCAAGCCAGACCGTAAAGCCATTGGGGTTATGATCGCGGCCAGTGCCATTGCGTTCAGAATAAGGGGTTCTGCCAAACTCTCCACCAAACCAAACTAAAGTGTCTTCAAGTAAGCCACGCTGTTTAAGATCTTTTAACAGAGCAGCAACAGGCTTATCGACAGCCTTGGCGTGAAAAGCGTGTTTAGGAAGGTCGGAATGTTGATCCCAAGCAGGGTTATTCGTGTTATCGCCATAGTTGACTTGAATATAGCGAACATCCGATTCAGCAAGCCTACGAGCCATCAGACAAAGTCTGCCATAGTTATCGGTAGAAGCTTGGCCAACGCCATAATCATCTAGAGTAGCTTTCGTTTCTCTGGAAAGATCAAGAACTTCGGGAGCGAAGTTTTGCATTCTCCAGCCGAGTTCAAACGAATTCAATGCTGCTTCATATTCAACATCACTTGAAGACTTTCCAACTTGCTCTGCATTTAGTGAACGAAGGAAGTCAAGATATTTACCCTGTTCAGAAATTATCATCGAGGGGTGATATAGATTTTTGATAGTCGCATCCTTGGCGGTGATCCCAGCACGGCCAACAGCAGTTCCCTGAAAAACAGTAGGGAGAAAAGCATTATTAAAGTTTCTGGGCCCGCCATTTCCCATTGATGGGCAAAGCGTCACAAAACCAGGTAGATTCTTATTTTCAGTTCCTAGTCCATAGGTAACCCAACTCCCCATCGAAGGGCGAATCAGATTAATCGATCCAGTATGCATAAACAAAGTTGCAGGGCCGTGAGCAACACCTTCCGTTTTCATACCGTGCAACATACAAAGTTCATCAACTTGGGTACCAATATGGGGAAAGAGGTCAGAAACATAACGGCCGGTTTCTCCATATCGGTTAAACTTCCAAGGCGATTTCATAACTCGGTGCTTGATAACCGTTCCGGTTTTTGCAAGAACCCGTGCATCTCGAAACTCTTCCATCGAACCATCATTTTTTTCTAACCACGGCTTGTAGTCGAATGAGTCAACCTGACTTGGACCACCCTGCATAAACAGGAATATTATTCTTTTTGCCTTAGGAATATGATGAGGCATTTTAGATGCAAGCGGGTCACTAACTTGATTAGCTGCCCTAGCTTGGCTACCTGCCCTAGCTTGGCTACCTGCAAGGCCCATCAAGGCAAGATGCCCGAAGCCACAAGAAGCCGACTCCATAAATTTTCTTCTACTAAACATAATTATTTCCCTTAATTTCGCCTTTTATCGCATCTTTCTCATTAATGTACATAACGAAAATCTAGCGTGCTAAACATTGCTTGTAACACTAACGACCAAGCCAGCAATTTTTCTTTTCCATTCTTTTCTTCAACAAAAGCTTGTACTTTTGCTTGTTCTATCGGGTTTGGTAATCTTCCTAAAACAAGTAAATAAGCACTTTCAATTATTTGCGAATTTGAAAGCGTTGTATCTGCTAGTAACTTTGTTGCTGCCTCTTTTGACTTCTCAATAATGAACTGATTATTCATTAGAAACAACGCCTGAGGTGCAATGGTACTGACATTGCGTTTTCCCATCACAAGGTTAGGATCGGGAAAATCAAATACCTCGAATATCTCGGGAAGGTTATTTCTAAATACGGGCGTATAAACACTTCGCCTTGAATCAGTGAACTTATAACCATATTCGCTGGTCGTGCCAGGGTTTATCGTCGAACCCCCCATAGCTAGGTCTAACTTGCCTGAAACCAATAAAATCGCATCGCGAATAGATTCAACCTCAAGCCTTTTTCTATTCATACGGCTGAACCAACGGTTCTCGGGATCTTTTTCTTTAGCCTGAGCATTATCTTCCGAAGTTTGTCGATAGGTTCTAGAAGTAACAATTTTTTTGATTAGCTTTTTCGTAGACCAATTATCTTGAATAAAATCAGAGGCTAGAAAATCAAGAAGTTCGGGGTGCGATGGTTTTTCTCCCGTGGTACCAAAATTATCCGTAGAGCGAACAATCCCCGAACCCATTAACCAAGTCCAAACTCGATTGGTATAAACACGAGCAGTCAACGGGTTGCTAGAATCACCTAGCCAAGCACCCACTTCTCTTCTACCACTTTCGGTATCAGGAATTTTAGGTGTATTTGTAACCTTCACTGCGGAAAGGAAACCGCGTGGAGCAATAGCACCGGGCGTATGTACATTCCCCCGAATACAAATATTTACATTGGAAGGCTTCTTTTCATCTTCAACCCCCATAGCAACAGGCCGAATAGGAGCTTTAGCTTTAAATTGCTTTAATTCGTCCTCTGCTTTTTTTAACTCTGCACTTCCCGAAGCAGCAGGCTTTTCTATCTTTTTTGCCACCGTATCAGTAGCATTTACAGGCAAGAATTGCATTGCATCAATCGTGACATGGCCTACGGTATCCGTGTTGGAAATCATAACAAAGTTCTGACCAGAATTTTCAAAACGAAACTGGCCTAGGCTGACAAAACGATTTTCAACTTCCGGATTCTTTTGCATATTGACATGCACCACGGTTTCGCCATCAGCGTGAAAAATCGTGATCGGTACATTATTGGATCGAGTGGTTCCGGCTTGATAGGCAACTAACACCTCATACTTTCCAGCTTTAGGAAAGTCGGGGGTGAAACTAAGGGTGAGTTCACCTTTGTTTTTATTGTCATCGTGGAGATAACCAGAACCGATGTAAAAGTTACTGAATTTTGAAACCGTCCAATTACCAACCTTCTTTGCCTTGGTGTCATCAAGAACCAAACCATCAAGGTCGTCGGGTGAGATTATTTTTTTGACTATTTCACTTTTTCCTGCAACCTTTTTCAAATCTTTCACTTTTTTATCAAGGCTTGCTAGTTGTAATTCATAAAGTTCAATTTTTTTGTTGGTCTCCGCATCTACTGGAAGTTTCTGATCAATCCACCGCGAAACATTATCATGAATGAGAGTTTTTGTACTTTTGAAAACTCCTGCCAAGGCGTAATAATCATGGGTTGGAATCGGATCAAACTTATGATCGTGACACCTAGCACATCCTATGGTCATGCCCAAAAATGCTTTACCTAGGGTGTCAAGCTGTTCATCAATGACATCCATTTCCAAGATTTTTTTATCTTGTCTTTCAAAGTTGGTGGGCCCCAAAGCTAAGAAGGATGTTGCTATAATATTATTTGCTTTTTCTTGATCGTTCTTAGCGGTTAAAAGGTCTCCTGCAATTTGCTCCATGATAAATTGATTGAATGGCTTATCGTTATTGAAGGATTGAATGACATAATCTCGGTAGCGCCAAGAATCTGGAAACAACGCAGTTCTTCCGCCGCCACTTGATTCAGCAAAGCGAACGATATCGAGGTAGTGTCTGCCCCATTTTTCTCCAAAATGATTCGATTTTAAAAGCCTATCCACTAAGTTTTCATAAGCATTAAGATTACTATCTGCTAAAAAGTCTTTTATTTCTTGAGGGCTTGGGGGTAAGCCTGTCAAATCAAAATACAGCCTTCGAATCAAGGTAAGCTTGGAAGCTTCCGCAGAAGGTAACAGATTTTCTTTTTCTAATCTCGCAAGTATGAAGTTATCAATTGGATTGCGAGCAAGATCATTTTTTAGCGTAGGGATTTTAGTTGCTACCATTGGCGCAAATGACCACCAGTTTTGCCCTTTCAATTCCTTTTTAATTTCCTTGGCAATATTCAGCCGAGTTCGCGGGTCGGGTGCCCCCATCTTTACCCATTGCGTAAGATTGGCAATAACTTCATCGGGCAACTTCCCTTTGGGAGGCATCTTCAATTCGTGATTGTATGTAATTGCTTTAATCAAAAGGCTTTCGTCGGGTTTGCCTAAAACAATAGCAGGGCCAGTTTCGCCGCCTTTTAAAAACCCTTCCTTACTATCCATCGCCAAGCCGCCTTTGGTTTTTTTATCAGCTTCACTATGGCATTTGATGCAATTCTCGATAAGTGCGGGCCGGATATTCTTTTCAAAAAATTCGAGTGATTTAGAATCTTCTGCGCGCGAATTTTGACCAACAAAAACCATTAACATTGCGAGTGTTGATGCTAAAAGAAGTTTAGAAGAAATAAACAGATACATATTATTCATAGTAAGTACAAGGTTGTGGGAATTAGCATTAAAACAAATCGGAATGAAACAAAAATAAAACTTTTTCGAATGTTTCTACAAACTTCGAATAGTAATATTATTATGCTTCAAATTTAGCCTGTTTACAAGGGGTATGCAGCACTTTTAGCCCACTATTATTAGTCTTGGGGCGCATAAACCCGCACCTTTTTGTAACTTCTAAGCCTTGGCAAGTCGTTGCGACTCAATTAATGCGGCTAAATAATGCACCGGGTCATTTTGAGCAAGCGCTGCCTGTTGCATAGCCTTAAAACTACCTGCTTTTTTGCACATCCCGTAAAGACCTGCCGCATTCAGCGTCTTCCCTGCCAATTCTAACGCTTCTTCCGATTTACCTAGTTTTTCAAGAAGTTGCATCAAGATTTCAGATGGGTAACTACTACCATCTGGTTCATTATCCTTCGCTATTTGTCTAAAATAATTTAGGTTCTTTTCAATTTCCCGACCTGCATTAATCTCGAGATAAACCCCATACGATTCATAAAAGTTTTCAAAAGGCGGTTCGCTTTTACTTAAAAATCGACTCGAAAGCTTTTTCCCATACTCGCATAACTCTACCGACATTTCTAATTCATTACACTTAGGCAAGTTAATACTCATCTGCACCGCAGAACTTAAATGCGATAAATCAATGTGGTAACTATCTTCTTCAAAAAGCCAGGGACGATTTGCAATAAGGCTAGGAATTTCGCCCAAGCCACCTACTGCAATTTTTGCACACTCTAGCGTATTTCCATCGTGCCTTTCAATTTCACCTCGAAGCCTTAAGGCAAGTTCGGTATGCAAAGCCACTATAAGTTTTTGTAAGCAGTATTCCCTAACCGCAGGCATCGTAGAAAAATCTTGACTGGATAAAGTGGTGATCGCATTACAAAGGCCATAGCGTTCTAAAATCCAATCGAAACCTCGGGGCATATTCAAGCCTTCATAAAAAGCGAGCCTAATCGGCACTTCCATCTCGTCATCGGGTTTGGGTTCCATTGCGTCGATTTTGGCACGAATTGGATCAGTCTCACCTATCATTCGGTAAAAATTCCACGCTTGTTCTAAATCATTTTCTGCCAAAAACAACCCACCAACTTTTCTGGCTGACTCTCTAATACTATCTTCAAAACTTTCCTGCTTATCGATGGGGATTTCATTAGAAGGTGCGGTAGGAATTACACTTAATCCTAATTCCAGCCTACTTTTTACAAGTAAAGTGTAAAAAAGCTTGCTGTAATCTTTGCTTGCTACTAACTGATTAGTCAAATGCTCGATAGCTTGACTTGCTCCTTGAGACTTTACCAATCCTTCAAGTTTGCTAAAAATATTTTCTGACATAATGGCTCCGGAAATTATTACAAATCAAGAATCACCAACGATGATTCGCACCTGATAAACTTTGGTTCCCAAACCTTCAAAAGGCCTTCTTAAATTAAAGACCAAAACAACTTGGAGGGAAACGCCCTCCGAAGTTGGATTGGCTTTAAATTCAAATTCCTGCAGGGCAGGGGCGCCAAATACTGGACGCTCGGGTTTTACAAAACTCATCTTCTTAAATACAATTGGCCCATTGTCGGGGCCTAACAATTCCCATCGGTACCCCGTACCGCTACTTGCAGGAAGTTGAATTTTAAGGGTCGCTAAACCTTTAATTTTCACTGCCTCTGCTTCAAAAACTTCGACCTTTTCAATTTCCTTCGCAGGTTTAAAGTCCGCTGCTTTTATCGTAATTTCTCCATTGGCTATCGTTAGCACCAAACCTAACATCACACCTAGGTTCATACTATTATCCTTCCAATATTAGTTATGCTCGAAAAAGTTAAGTAAATACAGTACGATTAACTTAACTGAGTTAAGGAAGGCTTGGAATAAAAATCCTTCGATTCGTTGGAGCTAATTTGTGATTATTAATTCCTTGAAGTTAAGACTTATTGAAAGTTTAGGTTTTTTCGTTACTTTTTGTATGTTTTTTAGCTCTGCCTCTGCAGGTATTTATTATTCAGGAGAAACTTTTAACGAACTACCCACTCAATGGCGCGGGCTTTTAATCGATCAAAGGCAACTTCGACAGATCGGCTTCGAACCCAAACAAGGGCAAAACCCTTCCGAACTTCGAAAAAAATACCTCCTTGAAAAATCCCGTTTGGAAAAACTAGGCACCCAACGCAAGTTCCTTCCCGAAGAATTCGCAAACCTTGGCGCCCTTTCCCTAAGACTCGGATTCCCAACTTTCGCACTTGATACACTACGCAAGGCCGACCGCGAATACCCCCAAAACTTTCGCATCCTTGCAAACCTTGCTTCAGCTTGGCACGCCCTCGCAGAGTTTGACCGTGCAATTGAAATTATGGAACAGGCCATTATTCTTGCGCCAGGAAAATTCCTCAACGCCGAACGCCTTCATCTCTTTTGGCTCGTCCAATTAAAAAAACAGAAGGTAGGTGATAAACCCGATAACCTCTATAAAATCCTATTCCAAAACCAAGATGGCATCTATGCGCCTGGCACTATCGATCCGAAACAAATCAAATTACTTCCGCCCGATGCAATAGCTTCGGCTCAACTTTTAGCCCTGTGGTTTCCTTCAGATCCACTTTTACTTATTCAGCTTGCTGAAATTGCAAATGCTTCGGGTGACCCAGAAGTTGCCCTAGCGATGATGGATGGCTGCGTAACTGAATTTGGCTTACGCGAACCAAAACTTTTAGAACATCGAAAAATCCTGAAAGATTATTTACAAACTCGTAAGAACACTAAAGATGAAAAACATCTCGATCACAAAAATTGGTTTATGCCCAAATCGCTTAGGCCCCTTGCTTTAGAAAACATCGCTTTAGACTTGCCACCCGTTAAGCCCGGTGCAATTAATCTTCTTCCTTGGTTGGTTCTTTCTCAAACTCAGGTGGATCGAAAAGCACAGGCCCAATACCCCACTTATTTAAAACAACTCGAAGGAAAAAAAATCCAACTTGAAGGTTATATGCAACCTGTTGGTGAAGACTATGAGTCAAGCACTTTTCTTTTATTAGAAAACCCAGTTGGGTGCTGGTACTGTGAAATGCCTTCATTTAATGGAATGGTTCTGATCGAATTAAAAGATTTAAAAGTAGTTAAGATGAGTAGAAATCAACAAATAGTGCAGGGAAAATTACAACTTCGTAAAGATGAACCCGAAAAGTTTTTATTCACCATTTTAGAATCAGAGCTTACTCAAGTTCCCTAATTATTCTTTTTCAAATGTAACCACTTAATTAAGAGTAAACTTTTTTCCTTACCTCGACTCTATGCTTTTGAATCTTTTTTAGTGCCTCAATGATTTTTTTAATGGCTCCATCACCTTCAAGCAAAACTGGATGATGAAGCACCAGCATTCCTTCGTGAGCAAGTGCTGCAATAGGCAAAGGGCCCGAACTTTGCCAACGCGAGGGCGATCTGCTTACCTGAAGTGCTGCAAATCCTGCATCAAGTGCAATGCCCTCGGCTTGTATCGCAGGAATTAGGCAATGACGATCTAAGCCAAATTTTTCAGAATCTAGAATCATTCCTAGTTTATAAAACGCGGGCTCATCACTCTCTGAGTAAAGCTGAATCAATTTTATTCCATTGATTGCGAAGAACATTTGCTGCAGGGAAAAAACTGACTTAGCTCGGATAGCGTTCAACTTTTTCAAATTCGCCAACTGAGGTTTTAAAACAATTGCCTGAATCTCACTTAGGGGGGCAAGCTTACTGCCACGAAGAAGTAACAATTTAGCTTTTTGAAAAAGGGAGGGATTATTAGAAAGTAAAGCGCCGCCTCTTCCAGAGGTAAGTAATTTAGAACCGCCAAAACTTAAGACACCAATATCACCCCAAGTGCCTAAACTTTTACCATCGAAAACAGCTCCGGGGCACTGACACGCATCTTCCACCACACCAACCCCCGCATCCCTGCACAAAGCCATTATAGATTTCATATCAGCAATCCCACCGTGTAAGTGAGAAACAATGAGAGCTTTGCACCCGGCTTGAATAGCAAGTTTAATTCCAAGAGGAGAAATCTGAAAATTAGAAGGGTCAAGGTCGATCAAAAAAGGCTTGGCATTAATTGCGTGAAGAGTCAGAAAATTTCCTGGGTATTCATAAGCTGCAAGCCCTACCAAATCACCTTGCTTGATTCCTAGTGCTTTTAATCCAACTTCCACTGCAAGTGTACCACTCGCACAAGTTAAAGCGCCCGTGGAATTAAAGACATCGCAAAGCGATTTTTCAAGGGAAGTAATATGGCCAGCATCATAAGATGCCCAGCTAGAATCCTTAAAAGAATCTGCAAGGTTTTGAAAGACTTCGTCGGGTTGGGTTAAAAGGGGAGGGCCAAGGGGAAAGGCTTTTTCTCCGCCTAAAATAGCGGGCAATTCTGCAGCCATAGTAACCTCTCCCGCAGCAAAATCAAGGGCTGAAGTACGCAGGTTTTACCCGCATCGATTCAAACGCGGCTTTAGGAACTAAAATGACATCGCCTACTAGCTTACCCGAAGTAGCAAAATAAGATTTATCCCCTTCTAATTTTCCAAGTGTAAGCTTCATCGAATCTTTTTCTCCTTGAAGCCTAAACTCAATTTGAATCGCACCCTTGGCAAGATCCAGTTCTTGTTCAGGTTTCGCTTCAGAATTAAAACTGACAAACTTTTCTGCCTTGAGTATCGCTAAAGCTTGCACTAAAAATTCAACTTTAGTGGGGTCAAGTTTAAACTCAGGCGGCGCTTTAGCAACCCAAGTCTTTTCTTTGCGTTCTAACTCGATAGCAAAGGGACTACCCAACAAGGCCTGCCAGCCTGTTATTTTAACATATTCAATTTTATTAGCATCAAGCTTAGGGAAAACGACCAAATCTTGGAGCTCTGCTTCTAGTGCATTGATTGCGGTTCGGTCGGTAACAAAAACGAAATCATTCCAAGCTTGCTTCGCATAAAGGCCAGCCTTATCGGGAGATTCTTTGCCAAATAAATATTCAAAAGATTTTGCGTCTTTATCTTTGCCTGTAGTGATAACAGCTTTAATTGCAGGAGGAATCAAACCAAACTCGCGAGTAAGTTCTCCCTCTGGGGCTTTCTCTGCGACCAACTTATTAGCCTTTAAATTGTTTAATGACGAAAGTGCATTTTGAACTAAACCAGCATCAGCAACCTTGCCTGCTTGTTCCTTAGGGGAAACAAACTTCCAAGGATCTTCCTTCTTTTCCCGAGCGACCTCAAAAACTTTACCAGCGCGAGAAATAGAAAGTCGAGTAACATTTTCGCTAACATCAGAAGATTCGGTAAACTTAGGCACAATCGGATCAAGATAAGAAAGCGGGCTTTCCTTTAATTTATCTAGTAAAGTTTCGGGAACTTTTCCGTAGGTAATTTCCTTGCCTTCGATTCTTTTAAATACGACCAAACCATTTTCGCGTTTTCCGAACAAGAGTTTCAAGCGAGGCTCGCCCAGTTTTAAATTTAACTTTTCAGCTTTCGTTACTTCTTTCTTTTCCTCTTTAGCTTTTTCATCTTTTTTAACATCTTCTTTTTTCTCTTCTTTAGTTTCATCCTTTTTTACAGTTTTATCTATGCCATCGATGTAAAAAGAAAACTCTGCTTGTGGTTTATCAAGGTCTAGGTCGGCATCCTTAGCAGGGGCATCGACAAAAGACTTGATCTGGCCTTTTTGCCCAAAAACAGAAAATAAATTAGTAATAGTAGCTTCATTGATGGAATCGGGGGAATCCTTACCCGGCCTGTAAAGAAGCCAAGGTTTAGTAGGATCAGGTTTTTGAAACTCGAGAAAACCGTAACTGTTTTTTAAAGAAACTGCATCTGGTTTTTCGAGTGGCGTAAACTTCACCAGTGTGCGTTCTCGAAGCCCTTCGGGATCTGCGATTAACCTCAAAAATGGCTCGATAACACCAGTTCCAATTCGAACTACTTCTTTCTTACCATCATCTACCATTGCATAATACTTATCTTTATTTTCTCCCACTTTTTCCGCAAGTGCAACGATCAGCTTGGGGGAACTAATCTTATCCCCCTCTTCAATTCGTTCGATAGAAAGTTGCAGAACTTTATCTTTTGTAGCATCAAGCTTATACTTGTTAAGGTCGGGGTTTTCATCAGTTACAAAGTCGTTGGATTTATCATCTTTATATTCGACTTTTAAGTTGGAAAGGTTCATAAGCAGTCCGCGAGCTCCGCCAGAAACCTTAAGGGGATCATTATTTTCGCCTCCATCGTAATCAGCTTCGCCATAGGTAGCGGGAATGCTATAGCGCCATTTGCTTTCACCAGATTTAGCAAGCGCAACAGTTTTCTTACCAGATTCTTCAACTTGAAAAGATTTAATGTCGGAAACACTTGGGCAAAGAAGGTCTTTTTCTCTAAAAGCAATTTGTGCTTTAAAAACACTATCTAGCAAAGATTTTTTGATAGCAATTGGGCTACGAGAATTATCGGAGGCAAGGGCATAAACCACTGCACTTGTTTCACCCGGGCTAATGTTACCCAACTTTAAGTTGATCGAATGTTCAGAATCTTTTTTCTTAAGTGTGATCACAGCAGAGGGGTCATCCAAGCCCCATTGAGCTAAATTGGAAGGGCGATCTGCTTCGGGGTCGGGCTTGGCTTCGCGCAACTGCCTAACGATTTCCTGAATCGCAAATTTATCAGCACGGGTAGCACGGGGAGAAGTCATATTCCAGCGCTTGGTGTTAGGATCAAGTTCAAAAACCAGCTTTTCAGCGGTGGGTTTTTTTCTATCAATTTCAACCCGGTCGATTTCATCCACTTGAATGGTATTTTTCCCCGACCGCATCGAAGGGAAAATAAAAGCTGCTGAATCAACCGCCCCTGGATCCATAAAAAGAGCAAGTGCCAAAAGCACGAAAACTCCACCCAGAAAGCCAAACAAAATATATGTAGTCTTGAAATTCATCTTAAAACCTCAAAAGCAATCTTAACGCCTGCGAACAATCCAAATAGCACCACCTAAACCAACAACCGAAAGAAGCATCATAGCTAAAGGTAAAAACTTAAGCCTAGTTACCGTTTCTTCCCCAACATTGAGCCTATATTCTTTGCGCTCTTGCCCCTTGGGCTTGGTTCCCAGGTCTGCACGATCACGAAGCCAAGAAACCGAAGTGTTAAAAAGAGAAAAGCTACTTTCGCTAAACCTACCGTTGATGCCTTCGTTACTAGCCCAAGAAGCATCGCCAAAAACAACGAGGCGGGGTTTTTCTTCACCAGCAGCCATACTTTCGTGGCCTGGGATTTGAGAAAGCGGATCAGCAGCGCCTTTTTCCGTAACCGCAACCCCAACGGGAAGAGGCCCTTTATTCAGCTTTTGCATAGCTTTCTTTTCATCTTTGGTCATTTCCGTTGCAAGTTCTTGGGGGTTAGAACTCATATCGGATTCAGCCCAAACAGGGCGACGGGGGTCGGTAAATAAAATCTCCTCTGCCCTTAAAGCACCGGGAGGAACATTAGGAGACATTTGCAAAGCCCTGATGGATCGCATATTGTCGAACAAAAAGAGGGTAGCAACGCCACCCCGTAAAAATGCCTTTGGAATAGGATTGTTACTTTTATCGGAAGCCATAATAGGAAGGACGCCAAACTTACGAGGAAAAGGAGGAACGGGGGTAAAAATCTGATCGTCCGTAACATCGACTTGAAATTCGCGAAGTAAAGCTTTTAGGTTCGGAATAGGAACCATTTGTTTTTTGCCGCCTTCTTGCTCAACTTCAACATCAAGTAGAAGAAGGAGATGGCCTTTTTTGCCATCCGTGCCTCGAAGGTAATTTCGCAGCGCATCGATAGCCTGTGGTGGCGGATCGAACTTAGGCCTAGGCATAACAACCACATCAGCATCTTGGGGAATTTTTTTTGTATTACGGTCAAGAATAATACGATCAAGTTTAAAATTGCCTTTAGCAGTTTCATCCCAGAGGGTGCCAATCCCAGCGGTAGAGCCGGGGTTTTTATCATCGATATTTAATTCGCCATTCCCTTGGGTAAAGTAAACCCCAGCCTGTGACTTGCCTTCAGATAAAAAGGTCATCGTCTTAATAAGTTGGCCTTCGCCTAAAAACTGAAAACCGCCACCATCAGATTCGGAGGGCCTCCGCGGGTCTTGCTGAGGAACAGAATAAAGGTCTTGATACTTGATAAAATCATAGACGGGTTTTTCCCCCGAACCATAAACCACCAAGATACCAAGAGAATCAGGGATTTGATATTTTTCTTGTAACTTAGAAAGATCCTGAGCATCAAGGTCGCGAGAAACGGACTGCCAAGAAATCTTTTTGTTGTAGGTTTTGAAAGTTTCGAGAAGAGTTTCGGTTTCAACGGTAATAAGATTATTGCCAGGTAGAAGCACGAAAATCTTATAAGGCTCTTGGATATTAGTGAGGAAGTTTTGAGTACTATCACTAATGGAATAAAGTCCAGAAGAAGTAAAATCGAAAGTGCGGTTAAAGAAATCGAACTTTCCCAAAGGAACATAAGCAAGAAAATTAACCACGCCAAGAACAGCAAGAAGAAGCATACCAGTAAGAAAAGCATTGGTGCCATATAGAAGGCGCCTAAAGCCAATACTAGATCGTTCAAAGCTTTTAGCGAGTAAAACGCTAGCAAACATAAGAGAAAGTCCGCCGACAAGAAGAGCAGCACAAAACAAAACGATGCCGGGATTTTTGCGCCATTCAGTCAAACCACCGCCGAAAATTGCGCTATATTCCATCAAAGGAAGAGAAAGGCCAAGAATTGCAGTTGCAAAACCAATGCCACCACCCAGAAAAATTAAACCAATTCTTAATGCGTTATCTACAGAAACTTCAGCCTTGTTGCGATTTCCTAGTGCAAATCCAACTCCTGCGCTAAAGGTAGCAAGCAACCCACTCCAAATAATGTAAGCAAGGGCTGGCCTTCCTAGCCGCCATGAAACAACCCCACATACCAGCCCAAAGGTAGCTGAAATAATAAAAGGACCCGAATCCAACAAAAAGGAATTTTTAGATGTTCCATTCATTTTACCATCACTCATATTTTTTGACTCACTCATTGTTATTCTTAACCTCGTCTTTTACTTCCACTTACGCGATTCAAGCACCTTCGTTGTCAGAAAAAGCCAGAAGACCGCAAAGGAGGCATGAAACAACAAAAACTTAGGAACTAACTTCCCTTCCAATGTCGTATTCCAAACATCCAGAAAAGAAATATGCAACAAAATCTGATACCAAGGACTCGTGGGCGTTTGACCAAAAATACGCTCCCTAATAATTGCAACAATAAACAATCCCAGCATCCCTGCAAAACTTAAAACACCACTAATAATCTGATTCTTACTTAAACTGCTAAAAAATAACCCCAAAGAAACAAACGATGCACCCGTTACACATAACCCAATAAAAAAACTAATCAGCGGGCGGTAGTCAAACGCAGGGGCACCCGAAAGAGGTAATGCCAAAAGATATAATCCAAACGGCGCCCAAATAACCAGAAACATTACAAAGCCTGCAAAAAACTTGCTTAGCACAATCGTCAACTCATCGACCGGTGCCGTAAGCAAAACTTCAATCGTTCCGGTGCGCTGCTCTTCACTTAAAAGTCTCATAGTAATAGCAGGAACAATAAAAATGATCGCAAGAATTGGTACAAGATCGATGACATAATTACGAACGATAGGTTCGATGTTCGTCCGAGAAACAGCAAGACGGTTGATAAAGTCGATGTAGCCAAACCACGCACAGACGACAAAGCCAAGAAGAACAAAATAAGCGATAGGTGAAAAGAACATGGCGCCAAGTTCTCTTTGTGTAAGAATCGCAATTTTGGAATCGGAAGAGACAAGAGAAGCGGTAACAAAAAAGAGTGTCCCTAACACCATTAAAAGAAACCCACCTGGAATAAAGAAATCAGCAGGTCGAGTTTTTAAAATTCCAACGGTATGTAAAAATGGGGGCAACGCCGATCGCAGAACAGCATAAACCAAAAGAAGAAGCCCGCCCCATAATGCAATTCGGGCGATGTTGTAGGCAAAATCGTCGCTCATTCCTCTTGTGCCTAAGTAGGAAGCAAGAAAGAGCATTCCGAATAACCCTGCAATAAAGAATTCAGGAAGAAAAGGCGCAGATTTCAGGCTTTCAGGGCCAACCAAACAACCCGTAACCCCAACCACCGCACTGATCGCTCCGATAATTCCAAGCATACTTTTAGCAACATTTGCAACGGCTTGATCGGTTTCGTGCTTAAGAAAAGCAAGCAAGAAAAGCAGCCCCATCATAAATGCAAGTACACCCAAACCAAATAAACTAGGCTTCCCTATTAAGGGTAATAGAAAACAAATCGTCCCCATCGCTAAAACCATATATCCAAAAAGCATATAGGCTCTGCGAATCTGTAATTCAAAATCGAATGCAGCGTGAAAGAGCAATGCTGAAAAGCCAATTGCCAGCGCAAAAGATGCTAAACCAGAACCCACGCTTGCTTCTCTACCAGAAAGGTTAAGTGCAAGTGCAAGTGCACCAAAAATAGTAAGGGCAGCCCCTAAACTCCCAATAATCCTAGCAAAAGTTGGTTGATCTGCTACCATCTCTGACGGACCATAATTTGATCCAACTTCACCTTTATATTGCACCAATGGATCCATCTCCTAACCTCCAGACAAAACTGTCAAACAATGTGTATTGGAATTTCGCTAAATAAAACCGCCTTCAGATTCATCTGAAAGCTTGCCCCTTATTATTCAGTAGTGTTATTCAGTATTCTTATTTAATCGTGGCCTTTACCCGCATGAACCAGATTGGATTGCAACGCGTAATCATCTTGATTGTTAATTTCATTCCAGCGGTCTTGCAAATTCCTGCGCCTTTGGTCGAGCTTTCGCAAACCCCAACCGTTCTGCGAAATCAACTGGTATACCTCTTCGCGTAAATCGTGAGATTCTGCACAGCGAATATCAAAGGCACTGAAGCCATCACCCACAGAACGCTGAGTTACAGAAGTTACCCCTTTGAGAGTTCGAAGCTGGTTAGCAATTTGTTGTTCGGGCCCCTTGGCTTCAATAAGAACAACGGGGTCTGCTTCCATTTCAGCCATTTTTCCTGAAAAAGCCATTCTTCCCCGACGCATAATCAAAACCCGCTGCACAATAGTTTCTACCTCAGCAAGCAAGTGAGAAGAAAAAACAATCGTATGACTTTGGCCTAATTCCTTAAGCATTTTCAAGGTTTGAAGTTTCTGCTCGGGATCGAGCCCATCGGTTGGTTCATCTAAAATCAAAAGTTTAGGATCAGAAAGCAAAGCATCTGCAAGCCCCACCCGCTGCCTATACCCTTTAGAAAGCGAGCCTAACAACCTACGCCTGACCTCAAGCACCCTGCATTTTTCAAGTACTTTTTCCACCTGAGTGTTTCTTACTCTGCGGTCTACACCTTTTAATCTAGCTCTGAAATTTAAGTATTCTTCAACCCGCATTTCTGGGTATAAAGGAATGCTTTCAGGCAGATACCCTATTCTTTTTCGAACCTCAAGAGAATCGTTCATAACATCAAACCCATCCACCGTTGCAGTCCCACTGGTGGCAGGGAGGAAGGTTGTGAGAATGCGCATAATGGTGGTTTTACCCGCACCGTTATTGCCTAATAGCCCGACAATTTCATTCTGTTCGATATGAAAAGAAACATTGCGAACAGCAAAGATTGGCCCAAAGTATTTCGACAGGTTTTTAACTTCTATCATCATGATGATACGGTTTCTCCGATGCCTGACCCGATGGTTATCCCTTAATCAAATGGCATCTTAAGGGAGTTGTATTACAATTGCGACCCAAATCTTTATTATCAATGAATATGTAATCATCTTTACCCCTAGGGTCAAGAACCTAACCAAGTATTTATCTTAAGTTATTATAATAGGACTTACGCAGTTGGCGTATCCACTCTTTGAAACCAAGGGTTTGCCCTGAAGGCCCGAACGGCATTTTAGAATATCATTGCTTTAAGACTAACCTAGTTAATTCCAGGTTTAAAACAGTGATTTTTAAATACCAAAATAGCTTGCATCTACCAGCGAATTTAATCAGGTGTTTTGATTACCTGCTTGGCAAAAGCTGTATAGCAACCGGATTAGGCATCGTGGGCAATTGGCATTGCTCCTATGATTGGTTGGGTACGCTCTACTTCCAAAATTGTTGCGTTTAATGGTTTGGCTATTAGAAAATTAATGAAATCGTTATCAGTTACTTTTGCCTTGCTTATAGTTGAAAGTTTAATTAAATCGGCCATTCTATAGGTACGATCATTTTAGCCCAACTGCGTAAGTCCTAAGTAATTGATCAACCAATGGGCATGATTGTGAAATTTAATCGTACTTGTAATTTAAAATGGTTGCAACGATTCATCGTTTTTTAAAACAAAAAACACCTTCTGATTCTTTTTGAAGGTCCATCCTAAAAAGGGTATGATGTTTAAGTGATTTAGATTTCTAAAAGCTGATAAGGTCGAATTCAGTATGCCCATGAAAATTGAAGATTGCATTTCCAATTGGCAAAACTCTCTCCTAGACACCAGCAAGCGAAATCGTCTCATTAAATTTTCGCACGGCCGTGCAGGTATGTTTTTAATTTCACCCGAGTTACCCCAATTTTGGGAATTGATAAACGAAGAAAACCTAAAAATGCTTTTTCCTTGGAAAAGGGACCTGCTGAAGATTCGTCATGAAGATGTGGAAGCCTGGGAAGAGTCTTTGGAAAGATCGTCGCAATCAACTAAGCCAACAACGATTACCAAGCAGAGTATTTTACCAGACAATCCGGATGCAACCCAAATCATGCGTATTGCTGAGAAAAGGTCGCTCTACGAAAAGCCTCAACCCTCCAAGGAATCTCAATATCCAACAACAATTGCTGAAGCAACAAAAAGGGCGAAGATTTCTGATCGATTGAAACCCAATCATATCCTCACGGAATTCACCGATCGAAAATTAAACGCTAGTCTCTTAAAGCTAAGTCGAACTGCATCAGAATCTGAACAAGAGCATGGTTTATCAACTTTATTTTTGGCGTTTGGTTTTCTTAAATGGTACGAAAGCTTGGATAGCAACGAACCGATTTACTCGCCCTTGGTTTTGTTACAGGTAAAACTGGAACGGCAGGCAGTGGATGCCCCGTGGGAAGTTTCTCTGGAAGAGGACGACCCAGCAATGAATCATTGCTTAAGGCAATTGATGGAAAAGGAATTCAGAATCAAATTGCCTATGCAGGAAATTAGCAGTGAAGAAAACAATGAGTTGTTTCCAATTCTTGATTATTTTGAGCAAGTTCGAACTTCCATTAAATCAATGCCTAGGTGGGAAGTAACCCAGGGGATTGGCTTGGGTATTTTTAATTTTCAGAAACTTGCGATGTGGGAAGATTTGGAAAAGAATGCAGGGCGTATTGCACAGCATCCACATTGCTTGGCTATTTCTGGCATTCAAGGAACCATGGCGGATTTATGTAGCGATCCTGTTTCAGCTCAAGATTTGGATGACAAGGTTCACCCCAAGGACAATCATCAAATTTTGGTGGCTGATAGCAGCCAGCAGGAAGCTATCGAACAAATCAAGCGTGGTGCGAACATGGTGGTTGATGGCCCCCCTGGAACTGGGAAAAGCCAGACCATTGCAAACACCATTGCGGAACTTATTGCGCAAGGGAAAACAGTTTTGTTTGTAAGTGAGAAGACCGCTGCTTTGGAGGTTGTGAAAAAGCGCTTGGATGAAAGAGGGTTAGGGGATTTCTGCCTGCCTTTGCACAGCAACAAGACCAACAAAAGAGAGATATTGGAAAACCTTCGTAAATGTTTGGAGCAACCCAAAGAAAAGCAGCACGATTATTCTAATGATCACGACCAATTGTTTGCGTTACGAAAAAAGTTGAATAATTATGTTCGTGAATTACATAAGAAACGCGTTCCTCTAAACATCAGTGTGTATGAAATACATGGCCTGCTCGCAAAAATGGATGATGTTAAAATCAACTCTAAATGGGCACCTTTGAATATTGATTCAATGGATCAGGAATATTTAAGGAAATCAGTCGAGATTCTTGAAACCCTCCCGAAGTTTCAAGCTATATTTGCGGACTACAAAATCCATCCATGGCATCAATGTAAATTCAACACAGTCAGCCAATTGGTTATGATGGATCTGGAAAACCATTTAGAAAAACTTACTGAGTATTTTGCTGGAATCATAGCGATAAACGCACAACAGATCCTTGGGGTTTCAGAACAAATACGAACCCCTACCGAATTAGTAACAGGAATGGAATTAGCAAGAAAAATTTTGGCAGTGCCATTGTTGCCTTGGGAATGGTTTAACAAATCGCCGTTGAAGATGGGTAAAATTGCAGGGGAAATATTCGTATCAAAAACGCAATTGGATGAATCAGAAAAGAATCTAACTTGTTTTGAAAAAAGCTTCAAAGACCAGATTGTCCCTGAAAAAATCAAAGAACTTATTCCTAAGTTAAACTTAACTGGGGAAGGTACTTCAAACAGCACGGAATCCTTTCGAACAAGAATTGAAGATTTGCGAAAAGCATTGGCGCTGTATCCAAAAGTTCAGCAAGATTTGATTCTGATTATTAAAGCTTACAACGAAGCAACAACAATTTTACAAATAACAGCCCGATACTCAACAGCGCAAATAACTGAATTTTCTAGATTCATTAAATTTCTTTCAAAGCGCCAACCAATACCTGAAGGTTGGTGGGATAAACAGAAGCGAGCGGAATTAACAGGAATAGCAACGCGTGGCGCAAGTTCTCAGGTTGCAATCAATGATCTGCGCTTGAAACTCATTACAAAAATTTCTCTCGATAAAGCAACAAATAAGGAATCTGCAGAAATTATCCGGGAAGGTCTTTTATATGGTGGCAGTTGGTGGCGTAGGTTTTTCCCCAAGTGGAGGGAGTTGCGATCAAAAATTTCATCTTGGTATTTGACAAGAATGCCGAATCTACCAACAGTGCTTGCGGATCTTACAGATCTTGAAGAACTTTGCCGACATGAAGATTTGGTAAATCAGTTAGTTTCAGGTTATCGTGATTTGTGGATTACATCCAAAGATGGATCTGTAGATTGGCAAAAAAATATCGAAGAGTTGAAACATCAAGAAAAAATTGAAAAAGTATGTAAATCAGAGTCATTGAAAAACAAACTGGGTATCAATGGTTCGCTCGATCGAAACGCTTTGTGTCGCTTGGGTGAAAACCTTGCTGCGACCATAGAGCCGTTTGTAAAAGAGTGGCCAGATCTTGCATGCATATTTTTACCTGATAAAGTTTCAAAAAGCTTGGAAATTTCTCCTGCTCAATTATTGGAAAAACTTCAAGTTGCCGAGATTAAATTAAGAATCGAACTCCTTGCATGGGAAGAAATGATTCCCCAGTTAGGGCCTAAATTAGATATTAGCACCGGTGAATTAAAAGACAAATTCACAAAACTTCAGGTTTACGCAATATTACGAGAAAGTTTAGCGAAATTGGTTGATGAGTATAAACCCGAATCAAATGATTGGAACTGGCTTCAGCAGGACTGGAAATATCTTTCGGCCGCAGGTAAATCCCTTGAAGGGTTTATCAAGCAACAGCCGGAACCTTTAAACGAAAAAATCATCAATGTTCTGCATGACAAGACTGCTCGCGAACTTTTTGAAAAGACACTTATCGAAACTGAAAAATTAGACTCAAAAGGAATGCAAGATTCACTGACTTATCTATCCAAGAGTGTGTTTCCTTTTGACAAGCCATCCTGCTTTGGCAAAGTTATTGATAGTCTGGATATAGCCGGCCTTGGGCAATTATTTTCTAAACTTGGTGATCGGATTGATCAATTAACGGAATGGGTTCAATTTAAAAAGATCTACCTTGAAGCTAAACAACTAAATCTGAAAATAATTGTCGATGAAGTTTTAACGCGGGAATACCCTGCGGGATTGGCTGCAACTATTTTTCGCAAACGGTTTTACAGCCTTCTTGTTGATGAATTACGAGATCAAGTTCCGGAGCTGAATGACTTTACCACCGAGGATCATGAATCGAAAATTAATCATTTCAACAAACTTGATCAAGGCAGCATTTATCAGGCTTCTTCTGAAATCCGAATGCAGTTGTTGAATTCACCTCAAAGGCCTTCAATATCAACACTTGCTCCTGCAACTTCTGAATTGGGAGTGTTACTGCGTGAAACCCAGAAGAAACGCAAGCATCTTCCCCTGCGAAAATTATTCACCCAGATTCCAACTATTTTGCCAAGGTTAAAGCCATGCTTGATGATGAGTCCATTGGCGGTAAGTACTTTCCTGGGTTCTGCCGATTGGGAATTTGATGTCGTTATATTTGATGAAGCTTCCCAAGTTAGGCCTCATGATGCTATTTGTGCTGTTTGCAGAGGCAAGCAATTAGTGGTCGCTGGCGATCCCAAGCAATTACCACCAACCAACTTTTTTGAAAAAGTTGCATTTGATGATGGGACAGAGGGCGATGGTGATGAAGGAACGGAATGTTTTGAAAGTCTGCTGGATGTATGCCTTACCTTGGGGATGCGACGCCAGCGATTAAAATGGCATTACCGAAGCCGCAAAGAGGGGCTTATTGCATTCTCTAATTATCACTTCTACGAAAACTCCTTGATTACTTTTCCAAGTGCCTATGAAAACTTCAGCAACCCATTGGACTTTACTTTTCTTCCAGATGGAACCTTTGAAAATAATGTCAATGTTTTAGAAGCTAGGAAGATTGCAGAAATGGTCATGGAGCATTTCCAAAAATCTCCTGACCAATCTCTGGGCGTGATTGCTTTTTCAGTTTCACAGCAAAATCGAATATTGGATGAGTTAGAAATACAAAGGCGAACGCTGCCACACCTCGAAGAGTTTTTCTCACCTGAAAAGCCTGAACGATTCTTTGTAAAGAATCTTGAGAATGTGCAGGGGGATGAAAGGGATATGATTTTTCTAGGGGTGGGTTACGGGCCAAATAGCGCAAGGAAAGTTTTCATGCGCTTCGGGCCGCTTAACCTCAAGGGCGGTGAAAGGCGCTTGAATGTGGCTGTTACCAGAGCCCGGGCAGGTATGAAAGTCATCAGCTCCATGATGCCAGACCAGATCAACCTTTCTAATACAAATTCCTTGGGTGCGAAATTATTACGATCCTTCCTGGATTATGCCGCCAGAGGAACCATCGCTTTAAGTCAGGCCATCACATCAATAGGGACAGGATCTGCCGACTCGCCCTTTGAAGAAGCGGTATGCGATGCGTTAACCCAAAGGGGATTAAAGCTGCAAAAGCAGGTGGGATGTGGCGGGTTTCGAATCGATCTTGCGGTATTGGATGACCAAGTTGAAGGCAAATACCTTCTAGGGATTGAATGTGATGGCGCAACTTATCATTCTTCCGCAACGGCCCGTGATAGAGACCGTTTGCGCCAGCAGGTTTTGGAAGGATTGGGTTGGAGCATTTGTAGAATTTGGTCAACGGATTGGGTACAGAATAGGGAAAGGCAAATTCAGCGGGTGCTCGATGCATTGGCAAGAGTGAGAAATGGATCTTATGCCAAAATGCCAACTTCGATACCCGTCAAGGAAACCAATCCACCGGTTTTGCCGGAAGAGGAAGAAGAGGAGATAGAGCAGGGGTTTGATTTTAAAAGTATTGATGATGTTCCGCAAAGTGTCATCCTTGAACTGATCCAAAAAACACTTGTAGAGTGTGGTGCAACGGAACGGATGGATCTGATGAAAACCATAAGCCAAAAACTTGGTTTCAAGCGTTTGGGTACTAATATTGAAAAGAAAATAAACAAGACATTATCACGCCTATTGTTGAAAGGTCGATTGCAAGAGGATTCAAGCGAAAAGCTATCCTGGCGATCTCAGGAAAGTTGGATTCAGCCTGAAATTCACGAATGAAGAACATTGATGGTAATTAAATCGTTCTCACAAGGCGAAGCCCATCGTTAAATAATTCCTCTGACGGGTCTTCCTGCCACCGACTTGAAGAACGGACCTCAAACGCTACGCCATCATTATCCCCGACCCGCAACACACGCCCATCTCCCGTTGCTGGCCCCTTCGGATCTGTTACCGCTTCCGCTGACTAATCCCCATACCAATCTTTACACCACTCCCTCGTGTACCCATGAATGTTGTATAGCCCAAACGCATTTGGTTTGTATCTTCCTATGGCAAAACCACCGCCATACATTCGTGTCCGTTCGGTGAAGTACATGTGGCAAAAAGCGAATTCAATCAGGTTTTTGATTACCTGATTGGCAAAAGCGTGTGAAGTTGATCTGCAGTAGTAGAGACAACCAAGCCCAGCGGCCCAAATTGATAATAGGGGCGGTGGGGATTCTTTTCTGTTTTTTGTGTGCAATATTATCTGTTATTAAAGCGGCCCCAGCGAACGCAGTCGCTGGGCTTTTCTGTGTGTGTATTTGTGTGATTAAATAGATGGATAATAAAAGGAAGATAAACAAAACCCAGCGACCTCCTCATTGTTAACAGTGGCGGTGGGGATTCTTGTTATCCTTCTAAGGCAGGGCATTTTTATTGAACCTCATATTTCACAAGCTGAGTTTGTTTATTTAAAATCAACTACACTTTACCTGAATTACTACCCTGTTTTTAAAATTTTTCCACTTCGTGGAAGCTCTTTAAATACAAATACAAAGGCCAAAAATCACAAGGTGTAAAGCAGTAAAGAACCAAGCAGTAATTACGGAGTCCTCGCAAGACGGAACCCAACATTGTTGTACCGGCTACCAGGCGAGTTGCTGACGCGGTTAGCTGAGCGGGTATTCCAAGCATTAACGATGAAAGACCCACCACGCAACACACGGCCTTCTCCTGAATTTGGGCCCTTTGGGTCAATTGCGGCTCCCTTAGCATAACCACCATACCAATCCTCACACCACTCCCATACATTCCCATGCATATCATACAACCCAAAAGCGTTTGCTTTATAGCTTCCTACTGCTACTGATCTACCAATATTTGCATCTTTGTAATTCGCATCCTTAGGGGCGATGGCATTACCAAAAGAATAAGCCGTTTTAGTCCCTGCCCTACAAG
>JBDNHI010000135.1:0-14851 GCA_041694635.1 Gemmataceae bacterium
AAGGGCGCAACTCTCGGGGCTTTGCTTACTGGTGTCGAGCATCAATTCTGCATTCTCTGGGGCTTCATAGGGGCTATCTATGCCCGTAAAATTTTTCAACTCACCTTTGCGCGCCTTGGCGTAAAGTCCTTTTACATCGCGCTTCTCGCACTCTTCCATTGGCGTATTTACATAAATCTCGATAAACTCACCCGGTGCAAACAGTTCTCTTGCGGACAACCTTTCTGCTTTAAATGGCGAAATAAAGCTTACTAATACTATCAGGCCCGCATCCACCATTAGCCTTGCTACCTCCGCAACCCTGCGTAGGTTTTCTACTCGGTCTGCATCTGTAAAACCTAGGTCTCGGCTGAGGCCATGCCTGATGTTATCACCATCCAGCATATAGGTGTGCCTTCCCTCGGCGTGCAATCTTTTTTCTAACTGGTTGGCAATTGTAGATTTTCCAGAACCAGATAAACCCGTGAACCAAATGCAGCGTGGGTTCTGATTCTTTAACAGTGCTCGTTGGGACTTCCCTACTTCCAAAGATTGCCAGTGGATGTTGGTTGCCCTTCGTAACGCAAACTCTATCATCCCTGCGCCCACCGTTGCGCAACTAAGTTTGTCTATGAGAATGAAACCACCAAGCGCCCGGTTTGATGTATAAGGTTCAAAAACCACCGGGTGTGTGGTACTTATCGTAACAACTGCTATTTCATTAAGATTTAAAACCTTAGCTGCTAGGTGAGAACCCGATTGAATATCTTCTCGGTATTTGATTTCCATTACCGAGGCACTGACTTCCTTTGCGTGCACCTTTAGCCAGTACGACCTTCCAGGTACTAAAGGTTCTTCTGATAGCCAAATTATTTTTACTTGAAATTGGTCTGCAACCTCGGGTGCTTGGTCTGGTGCGCATATCAGGTCGCCGCGACTTACATCCACCTCGTCAGAAAGCGTCAGGGTGATGGAAGCTCCAGCTTCGGCCTCGGGAAGTTGATCTTCAAGGAAATCGATACTTTTAACCGTAGTGGTTTTGCCCGATGGAAGGATCCTGACAGAATCACCTAATTTGACTTTGCCCTCAGCAATACGACCGCAGAAACCACGATAATTTAAGTTGGGCCTATTCACCCACTGGACAGGCATACGGAAGGCATCTCGGCTGGAAGTTTCTTGGACATTTACGCTGTCCAGATGATCAAAAAGGGTAGGTCCATTGTACCAAGGTGTATTAATGCTAGGCTTTAGAACATTATCGCCATTGACTGCAGCAAGCGGAATGGCTTGCAAAGTAATTAAATTTGCATCCTTGGCGAATTCCCGATAATCTGCTTCAATACGCCGAAAAACATTCTCCTCGAAACCCATCAGGTCCATTTTGTTCACCGCAAGTACGATATGGCGAATGCCCATCATAGTAACAATGCGATGATGTCGTCGAGTTTGAGGTAAGATCCCTTTTCGGGAATCAATAAGAAGAACAGCCATTTGAGCAGTGGATGCACCGGTCGCCATATTGCGAGTGTACTGTTCGTGGCCTGGGGTATCTGCAACAATATATCGCCTGCGATCGGTGGAGAAAAAGCGATAAGCCACATCAATGGTGATGCCTTGTTCCCGCTCTGCTTCGAGTCCATCGACGAGAAGGGCAAAGTCGATTTTTTCGCCTTGCGTGCCGTAGCGCTTAGATTCAGTTTCAAGCGCTTTAAGTTGGTCATCAAAGATACATTTAGATTCGTAAAGAAGCCTGCCGATCAGGGTACTTTTGCCATCATCAACACTACCACAAGTGATAAAGCGAAGAGTTTCTTTTTGCCTTTGTTCTTCGAGGTACTGATTAATATTCTTGGCGTGGAGTTCTGCCATTAGAAGTACCCTTCTTGTTTTTTCTTTTCCATGGATCCGGGCTGGTCGCTATCGATAAGGCGGCCCTCTCTTTCAGAACTGACGGCATTGAAAGTTTCGGCAATAATTTCTTCCATAGTAACGGCTGGACTTTCGAATGCAGCAGTTAGCGGGTAGCAACCTAAAGTTCGGAAACGAATGGTACGCATTTGTGGCTTCTCGCCCGGTTGCATTGGAATACGATTATCATCAACCATTATCAACTGCCCATTTCGAATAACCACAGGCCGTTCTTTAGCAAAGTAGAGAGGAACAATCGGAATATTTTCCATAAAGAGGTATTGCCAGATATCTAGTTCGGTCCAGTTGGAAAGCGGGAAAACTCGGATGGTTTCCCCCGGGCGCAAGCGGGTGTTGTAAAGGTTCCAAAGTTCGGGCCGTTGTGATTTAGGATCCCATCGATGTCCCGCAGAACGAAAAGAAAACACCCGTTCTTTGGCTCGAGATTTTTCCTCATCTCTACGGGCTCCACCAAAAACTATATCAAATTGATGGTGGTCCAATGCCTGACGCAAAGCTTGAGTTTTCATTACATCGGTGTAATAGCTGGAGCCATGGGTAAAGGGATTGATGCCAGCTTTCTTGCCTTCGAGGTTGGTATGGATAAGTAATTCCATGCCAGATTCTTCTGCCATCCGTTTTCGATGGGCATACATTTCCTGAAACTTCCAGGTGGTATCGATATGAAGAAGTGGAAAAGGCGGGGGTGCAGGGTAAAAAGCCTTGCGTGCTAGGTGCAGCATCACGGAGGAATCTTTACCAATCGAATAGGTCATTACCGGCTTGCGCGAGCCTGCGATGGCTTCGCGGATAATCTCGATGGCTTCTGCTTCAAGCTGTTTGTAGTGGTTCATAATCCCTATTCACTTTTAAGGTTACTAACATTTTATAGGAATTATTACTAATCTGACCAATATGATAACCATTAAAAAGCAAGGAATGGTAATTTGTCCATAAAAGTTAGCATTAAGTAAAGAAGTTAGGTAATTCTGGCAGTCTAATTAGGAATAAGATGATTTTAGATTGTTTATAAGAAAGTTTTCAAAATTAGTCGGTTAATGCAAGAACTCTTGTGCTAAAGTAGTGTTAACTTAAGTAAAGCTTTTTCAGATAAGCTTCTAAATTAGGAAGGTTGTCTCGATGTACCCTAAGTTGCTAGCATTTTCAGTTCTTATGTTTTTGGTAGGTTCTTTTTCTGCCTTTGGCCAAGATGCTAAAAAAGATAAGAACAATAAAAATGATGATCCTATTGCAAAAATAAATATTAAGACGGTGACCGAAAGTCTGGTAAATGGCCGTGTTTCTTCAACCCCATCAGGTAAATCGATTGTTGTTCAGATACCTTTTCAAAAAATTGCACCAAACAATAATAACAACAACAAAAATAATAACAATAACAATAACAACAATAACAATAATAATAATAAAGGTAATACCTCTGCAGCAGCACAGGCATTACAAAAGCAAAAGCAAGCAATCCAACAACAAAACTCTCAGCATTTGGTTACCACTTGGAAAGAACTTGAGATACCACTAACAGAAAAAACAAAATTTCGACAATTGCAGCTTGCAGAAGCTTATGACGATAAAGGAAATATTAAAAAGTATTCTGCAGATGAACTTAAAACACTGAAAGGTACCGATTCTAAACTGCCCGGCTATGAAATAAAATCAGAGGATATTCTTCCCGGGCATGTTGTTCAAGTTAATCTTGCAAAGTCTGCAGATAAAGATGATAAATCACCCTATGCCACTATGGTAATGGTGGTTGGCAAAGACAAATCTTATAAGCCAGCTAATAGTTCTGATAAAAAAGCAAAAGCGAAATAAACTCATCTATTAAGAATGCGACCTTTAAATTTTAAAAGCAGGTTATTAAGCAACTTGCTTTTCTTAATTATTCAATCCTTGCAAATCGTAAGAGTTCCTGTCCCTTTGATAAACTTAGAAGTATTAACAGCGTTATAGGTTTCTTTTGCTTGGGAAACGCCGTTTAATAAAAGCTTACCCACTTTAAGTTCTCCTGCGAAATTTAAATCTAGAATTGCACCCACAGAGATTAAAACTTCGGTACTACTGCTTAGGCTGCGAGAATTCGTAAGAGAAAGTGTGCCTTGGCTAATGGTGGTTGAGCCAGAGAAAAGATTGTTGCCCGAAAGGATCCAAGTTCCCGACCCTGATTTTGTGACTTTGGTAGTAGCTTTGCCAATGCGGTCGTAAGGATCGCTGATAATGCCTGCTATTTCCCCCACGCCTGTAGAATCCCCCGTGAGAATAATATTTTTATTGAAACTATGGCCCGAGATGAGAAAAGGTTGTGACAATTTAAGTAAACCAGTGCCCGAATGATCGAATGTTAAGGTTGAGTTTTTTCCCGCAAGGTTGATAACCCTATCAGAAGATTCGCCCACGCCTGAATAAATGAGCGAGCAGTTGGAATCGTTAATAGGATTACCGATAAAGATTTCGCCGGCTTCGATATCTTTAGGTGCGCCCAAAGAACTGCTAGGTTTTCCGCCCGAAACACTATTGAAAGAGGCAAGGTGTAGTGCCCCGTTTTCTAAAATGGTTTGCCCAGAATAAGAGTTGTTTCCCGAAAGTTGCAGAATTCCTATTCCTGATTTTTTTAGAACGAAGGCTCCTCCCTCGGGCCCGTTTGAATCGGTGATGTCATTAGAGAGGACAACGCTTTGGCTGGCGTTTGAAGTATCAATGTTGAAAATGGAGCGTGCCATTAAGCCGTTGTTGTTAATCTTTTTAGTAAGGTTGTTTAGAAGGATCCCAGATTGTTCGCCTGTGAATTCGTCAAGGCCTCCCACATCGATAGATAGCGTAGCTGCTGGTGCAACGGAAATGTGTTCCGGAGTCCAAAGCGAAGAATTAGCGTTATAGAGTGAGTAAGGTTTTTTTACCCTTAGCGTTCCTTTTAAAATAGTGGTTGGCCCGCTGTAGGTGTTGTTTCCCGAAAGCATAACGGTGCCATTGTTCGTCCAATTGAAAGGCCCACGACTTCCCATTAGCATTAATCCCCCGGTGCCACTAATTCCATCACTGACAGGGTTAAAATGGATGTTGCCCGAAAGCCGGTTTGTTCCATTTAGAACGATGGGTGCGTTCCAAGAACCACCACCTTCGATCATACTGTTACTTGAATTCAAAGGGTTTGAAATATGTGCGTTTTCTAGTCGAACTCTGCCGCCATTGATCATCTTGACAGGCCCGGTTCCTAGCCCCTGGTTAGCAACAAAAAGGAAGAGTTGCCCGCCACTGATAATGGTCCCGCCTGTGTAGGTGTTAACCTTATTGTCAATTCGTAGCACGCAAGGTCGGTAGCCATACCAGTCCATATCTGGCTTGAAATCAGTGCTATTAAGTAGTAATGACCCAGAGCCCGAAATAGGGCCGTTAAGGGTAGACTCGGCACCTTGGCTTAGATTAATTGTTAGGTCAGAAGCAAGAGAAATAGGGCCGCTAATTTCGCTTCGCTCGAACAGCGCATTAACACGGATGCTTGGTGGTACGCCCGTGGTGGGGTTAGTTGTAAACCTTAACCCCTTACTGTTTAATTTTAAGTTACTCCCTTGGCCTAGATTTAGGTTAAGTTGATGAAGTTGGAAGCTATCTTTTAGGTCGTTGTAAAGTTCGCTTTTCTCTGCTTTGTTAATATTGAGAATGTAATCGGGTTGCCCACTAGGGTTAAGAGAAGTTGCCTCGCCGGATGCACTTTTCCATTTAGAAGTATCACTCCAATTCCCAGAGGTGGCACCGTTCCAGTGAAAAGAATTGGGCTTGTCGCTTTTTATCACGGTTACTAAGAAATCGCAAGTAGACCCATCTTGGGCCGTAATAGTGTAATTTTGCGATTTGGTAAAATCTCTGACCGTACCTGATGCTGGAACTGATTTTGCAAAAGGCGAGAGGATCAGAGTTGGGGCAAGCGTTTTAACATTGGTAGATAAAGGAACATAAACACCTATGCTGGTTCTTGAAATAGAAGTTGCAGTTGCTTCAGGCAACTCGAATTTAATCACATCCTTGACCGTGCTCAGCAAATGCCTTTTTACACTTACAGTGTAGGTTTGAGCGTTCCCATCTATTCCTGTTACCTTATAAATTTGCGGATTGGTAAAATCTCGAATAGTTCCTGACTTTGGCTCGACTTTGGCACCTGCTAAAGTTTCAAACTTGGGTGCTAGTCTTGTGATGTCTAAAGCATAGGGAGCAGAGGCAACGAAGTTGTTTTGACTTCGTTGAACAGAAACGCCAGGGATTTCAAAATTTCTGATTTCCTTAGATGCCGTTGCTAGATAAGGTTTGTCGTCTTTAATAGTTTCGAACGGGGTTTCAACTTGGATAGGCCGAGAGGCTTGCGGAAGTTTTGCAGCTTTAACCGGATCAATGTAATCGCTTAGGTCACGGGCCGAGATTACCTTGTAATTGTTATCCTTTAAATACTGCATCATGATTTTGAAAGTTGCTGGCTCAAGTCCAACCGAGGGATGTTCCATATCGGGTACACCGTGAAAACAATAGACAACAATACGCCCTTGACAAGCTTGCTGAGCCTGTTTGATAAAGGCCTCTACAGTAGTTCCATCTCTGATGGTGAAGGATGGAATATCAAAAGGGTTGTCTAGGGTTGGCCGATAAGGGCGTTCGTGTCCGCCTCTTCCAAAGGAATAACCTTTCGAAGTTAAATCGGAACAAATGCCCCAGTTTACAGCATATACTGGCCAGCAGACGGTACTTGGCTTTGGAATATAGTGCGCTAAAAGATCATCTTCCATAGCTAAGAACGCGCTTAAACTTCCTCCGTGCCCTTTGGTGTGATTGCCGATTTCAAAACCATCTTCTGCCATACTTTTCATCTGGCGAAAGGTTAGATACCAGTCTTTTCGAGTTTTAAACGAATCGAAATCACAGATGTAAAAAGTGCCACCAAAGTTTAGCGATTTAAGAATCGGGGCGACCACTGTTGCGTGACTTGCAGGGGCATCATCGAAAGTTAAAACGATTAACTTATCGGGGATTGGCTTGTGTAGTATTTTAGTTGGATCCCCAGTCAGTTTTCCTGATGCTGTTTCACTTAGCAACGGGCTTGTATAAAAATAAATCGCAAATATAAAGCCGTAAAAAATTGTATTTATTGAAGTTCTAAGCATTATTGTTCCCTTGAATCTTATTGAAAAATCGGACCCTAATTCATTTGTTAAATGAACCTAATGGCAGAAAGGGTTAGCGTCAAGCACCGAATCTTGCTGACAGATTAGAATAGTATTTTCTTTTGGCATAAGGTAAAATTTAATCTCTGCCTAATGCTAATCGTTGAATCGTAAAATCTTCTGACCGGTGAACCCTTTTTTAATCAGAAAGTAGTAGATAATGCAAAGCCTTAGAAACTGCAACAAATGGCTAATGCTCACTTGCTTTGCTGGACTACTTGGATTTAACTCCTTTGCTTGGTCTCAATTTCAGGCGGGTAGCAGTGATTATCTTTACCTACCTGCTTTCCAAGTTCTAAGTGCTGCTCAGGTTCAGATGGAAATAAATCTAAATCCCGAACAGTTAAGTAAACTCAAAGAAATCGGTAAAGGATTTAAGCAGAATACTTGGACCCAGCAACCACAAGTTGATTGGACCAAATTAAATGAAGAGCAACGCAAAGCAAAAACCGATGAAATGCGGAAATCATATGACAAGTGGGCAGTCGATAATAAGAAGCGTACCGAGGTCGCCCGCAAAGAAATCGAAGCGCTGTTATCCCCTGAGCAAAAAATTAAGTTGGAAGATGTCGAACTAAGGCAATATAGCGCTCCAATGCTGTTGTATAGTAATGCAAATTTTACCGAAAAGCTGACCCTAACTGATAAGCAAAAAGAACAGCTTGGCCAGCATAAAGAAAAACTTCAAAAGCGTATGGCGGAACTGCAAAAAGAAATGGAGGAGCATCAAGATCAAGCCAACAAAGCTGCGATCAGCGTCTTGACCACGCAACAAATCGAGGAGTTGAAGAAGTTGAAAAAAGATGGCTTTCGTGGATTAATTGCACCCGGCCAGCAGAAGAAATAATTATGGCCTGTAGGGGTATAGTAGTTTCACGAAATTCCGCATCTTTAATTCAATTGGGAGTCGAATAATTAGTAGTTCGAAAAGGTAATTCGGTAACGCCTGCGTTTTCATATGGATTTAATCCTTTTGGTTTTATTAAGAACCCGTTGCGGATTGTCCTTCGATCTTTGCACCCGTTCAAATCTACTTTTAATTTCCCGCTTCGGTTATAAAGCGCCATAGTTTGTAAATAAGTTTTTTGCTCAAAGGTTCATTAGAACTCTTTTCTGTAGGCAACGAGTAATCTTGTGCCTATGGGGTCAAAAGAAATGCGAATTTTATCTCCTTCGACTTTGATGCTTATGAAACTTTCGCCTTCAGTAGTATTTGATTGATCGTGATACTAAATTTCGTCTTTATCACAAAGCGTGTGAGGGGAAGGATTTTACCAAGGTATGGGCAGCGCAAAGGGCATTGGTAATTTCCTCAGACAAATTTCTAAATATTCCTAATTCTAAAGCAGTTGGGGTTACCAGTACTCCAAACCTTATTAATAAGCCCGATATTGAATTACCAGGGGTGAAACAGGGAGCAACAAATGCAGCAACTTCGATGCAGAAACAGCACAAAAAACAGCAATTCAAGGCAGTTTGGGTATGTTCGGTAATGTTCAAGAATTGTTAGAAAACCCCGAGAATTATAGCGTTTTAGCGGCTTTTATCGAAGAATTGAATAAAGAACAAGCTCCCCGACAAGGACTCGAACCTTGAACATCCTCGTTAACAGCGAGGCGCTCTACCATTGAGCTATCAGGGAGTGTGGTGGCCAAGACATTGTCTTGCATTACCTATAATAAAAGATAAGTTCTGCATACGATCTCGGCAAGATGAGTTTATGAAATCATGGATATAAAGTTAGCCCCAATTTGTGCAAATACGATTGTTGTAGGAGCAGGCTTAGCAGGCTTGGCGGCTGCTGGTGCGCTTGCTAAGCAAGGGCAAAAGGTTATTTTGGTCGAATCTAAGGAAAAAATAGGGGGCAGAGCCACTTCCTTTGTTGATACCAAAAGCGGCGACCTAATTGATAATTGCCAACATGTAAGTATGAAATGCTGTACAAACTTACAGTATTTTTGCGAAGAAGCTAAGATTAGTCATTATATAAAAGATGAGCCAAACCTTTTTTTTAGAACTCTAGATGGCCAAACCAGTTTATTTAAGGGAACCAAACTGCCTGCCCCTTTGCATTTAGCGAATAGTTTTCTGGGGGCCCATTTCCTTTCTATGGGTGAAAAGCTAAAGCTTGGCCTAGGTATGCTACTTCTTAGGTTGACTAAAGAAACCGAGGATGCTCCCTTTTTAAATTGGCTAGAGAATCATTTTCAACCCAAGCGGTGTATCGATCGGTTTTGGACACCCGTATTGGTTAGTGCATTAAACACGCCGATGGAGAAAATCGGCTTGCATTATGCACGCAAAGTCTTTGTCGATGCATTCTGGAAAAATTCTCGTGCCTATGAACTTGGGCTTCCTACGGTGCCCCTTGGAAAACTTTATGGGGAAGAAGTATTGGCTTGGCTAAAGGAATTAGGGGTAGAGATTCTGTTTGGAAAAGGTGTCAAAAGTATCAGTGAAAATCCCGAGGTTGGTTTTAAGGTTGAGCTTGAACAAGGTAAGGTAATGAACGCAACTAATCTTGTGCTGGCTGTCCCTTTTCAAAGGGTTAAAGATTTACTTCCTACTTCCTTATTTCAAAATCCTGCAATTGAAAAACTGGATCGATTACAAACCTCTCCTATTACTAGTGTGCATTTATGGTTCGATAAGCCGATTACCGATCTTCCTCACATTGTGCTTTTAGATTCGATAGGCCAATGGCTTTTTTCTCGGGGTAAAAACCAGCAGGGTGAATTTTACTATCAGGTGGTGATCAGTTCGTCTGGCACTCTACTTCAGAATGGAAATGAAGCAGCATTAAAAATAGTGTTGGAAGAGTTGCAAAGCTTCTGTAAGGATTTCTCTAAAGCACGATTGATTCGGGGCAGGGTAATCAGCGAAAAGCAAGCTACATTTGAATCTTCTTATGGTGTGGATGAGTTTAGGCCCGAACAAATTACCGGAATAAAGGGCTTGTATCTTGCAGGGGATTACACGCAAACGCAATGGCCTGCAACGATGGAGGGAGCAGTGCGTTCTGGGTACCTAGCTGCAGAAAAAATTCTAAAAATGTCGGGCAAGAAGGTTCGATGTTTACAAAGAGATATGAATTAAGCAGGCAGGTTTAGGGAAAGTTCAGCTTGGCGTACGAGGAGCCAGATGTCGGGTTGGGAAGTGGACTCACGCAAGGCATCTAGGAAACCTTCTTTGCGGAAAAGTCTGGTGAGCCGTGCAAGAACTTGTAAATGGGTTTTGTCATCGGTGCAGCAGACGAGGAAAAAAACATGAGTTAGTTGGCCATCTGGGGCACCAAAGGGAATGCCTTGTGGAACAATCCCTAGTGCGATGATAGATTCGCCTAAGCTGTTTTTTATGGGATGGTGGGGATGAGGAATGGCGATGCCACCCGAGAGAGCGGTGCTTGCAAGTTTTTCTCTGTCGGTTAAAGCGGTTAAAATAGCTTCTGGGTTATAAACTTGCCAAGATTGTTCTGCGAGGGAAACGAGTTCTTTAAGAACCGAAGCTTTTGTAGAAGCTTTAAGTGGGTTTGCAATGCAGGCTTCGCCTAGGAACTTACTAACGAGTAATCCTTTTTCGCATTCGATAGGTGCGTGCTTTTCGAAATGAAGAAGAGTATGTTCTTCGTGGTGGTGAAGGTTGGACTCGAACCAATAGTTGATTTCGGCACGATGGAAGCGCCATTCGCCTGCAATTTTTTTGCCTGGAATTTTGCCTTTGTTGGCAAGTTTATGAATATCCCTAGCGTCCTGTTTTAAGTAGGCAGCAAGTTCATCAATAGTCATCGATTCGTGAGGCATAGGTTAAAAGCTCTGGGATTATTTCTTGGGGTTTGATTTATCAGTAAGAATGCCTGGAAGTTCAAATCCTTTGCCACCTTTAAGCAATTGAAGTTGGGCCTGTGTTTGCTGACTAAGTCCCCAAAGCCGGATGAAACCCTTGGCGGCATCGTGGTCAAACGCATCACCTTTTTCGTAGGTTGCAAGGTTCTTGCTGTAAAGACTGTTTTCGCTTTTTCTGCCAACAACAGTTGCACTTCCCTTAAACAATTTGATCCTAGCTTGGCCTGAAACAAAGCGCTGGCTACTGACAACGAATTGAGCTAGGTCTTGGTGGAAGGCGCTGAACCAGAGGCCGTTATAAATGAGATCGGCGTATTCTTGAGAGACGATTGATTTAAAGCGCAACGCTTGTTTGCTAAGGGTAAGGGATTCGATTTCGCGGTGTGCTAGGTGAAGAACAACGCCAGCCGGTGCTTCATAAACTTCGCGAGACTTGATACCAACAAGGCGGTTTTCGACATGATCAATACGGCCTACGCCGTGATCCCCCGCAAGTTTGTTAAGCTTGTTAATGAGTTCAACGCCATCGAGTTTTTTGTTATCAAGGCCAACAGGAATGCCTTTTTCAAAGTCGATTACGACATAGGCAGGTTCGTTGGGGCATTGGGCCGCATCTTTGGTCCAAGCGAAGGTTTCTGTTGGCGGTTCGATCCAAGGGTCTTCTAATACGCCTGCTTCACAACTGCGGCCCCAGATGTTTTGGTCGATGCTGAAGAGGTTATCTTCGTTAATTTCGACTGGTATATTGCGCTCTCTAGCAAAGGCGATTTCTTCATCGCGGGTCATTTTCCATTCACGAACAGGGGCGATAATTCTAAGGTCGGGTGCAAGTGTTTGGAAAGTGACATCGAAACGAACTTGATCGTTTCCTTTTCCGGTACAGCCGTGGGCAACAGCTTGGGCATTATTTTCGCGAGCAGCATCGACCATAAGTTTGGCGATAAGTGGCCGACCCAAAGCGGTGGCAAGAGGATACTTACCTTCGTAAATTGCGCCTGCCATTAAGGCGGGCCAAACGAAGCAATCAACAAAGAGATTTTTAGCATCGATTGCAATAGCTTCAACCGCACCTGTCTTGAGGGCTTTTTGCCTAATAGCTTCGATATCTTCCCCTTGGCCTAGGTCGACAGTAAAAGTGACAACATCGAGGTTGTACTTTTCTTGGATCCAATGAACCATAACGGAGGTGTCTAAGCCGCCTGAATATGCAAGAATAACACGGTCTCGTTTTGCCTTGGTGCCAGTCATTACGAATCTCATCCAAATGGTAAAATGGGTAGAATTACTTTTCTGCGTTTTGCAGAGGTCTAGTGTTATTCTCGAGAGAGTCGCAACTATGTCAATGCCTTTTCAGCTTTTGGTGCAGGAAGTAAGTTTAAATGAAGTCATAAATCACGCAATTAGTGAGTTACCTAAAGAGTGTTGTGGATTGTTAGGAGGCAAGTTTGAATATAGGTTGGGACAAAGGATTGGGGTGGTAAACAGTGTTTATCGCTTGGAAAACAGCTTGAAAAGTGAGGTTGAGTTCCTTTCAAGTGCGGATAGTATGTTCAAGGCCTATAAGGAGATAAGGCAGAAGGGGGAAGAGGTTTTGGTGGTTTATCATTCTCACCCAGTTTCGCATCCCGTTCTAAGTAAAAAAGATTTGGAAATGATCGAAGATACCAATGTGTTGCATTTAATTGTGGGAAATGTTGGGAAGATGCCTGAATTTGGATTGTGGTGGGTAAGTGAAGAAAAAAAGATAATTCCATGTCAAATGATTTTGGAATCTAAAAGTTAGTTAGGGTGAATAATAGCTGAACAGGCAATTTATTTGAGGATGGGTCAAATGGGACAAGGTGTTTGAATTTGACGATTATTCACCTTGAAATGATTTAATCCATCAAACTGATAATGCGTGTTTTAAACCTTGGATGGGTTAAAAGGTCGATATGAAAGGAGATAGTTTTGCATTAGGCATTCAATTAGGCAGGAGCCTCCTATGATTTTTAATTGGAAATTGGAATCGATCAAGAGAATGTTTGGCTTAAAGAAATCGAACAAAGGTTTGCAAGCAAAAAGGCTCGAGATCGAGAACCTAGAAGAGCGCATCGAATGCGCCACAAAGGTTTGGGGTGGAAGCTTAGCGGGGGTTGGAACCGATGGAACTGTAGGACCACCGCCCGCTTATGGAACAAATGGCGACCCTACTTTTAGCTCGTTTATGGCATCAATACAACTTAACAATGGTTTTCAAACATTGGGGGATAATTGGGCTGTAACTTTAGGTCAGTCAACCCTTCCACAAAATGGAGATACGCTAGTATTTCCAGTGATAGCAGATGCACAATTACTTACCCCTACTGCGGGTGTTTTTGGTAATTTAACAAGGATTGATACAACCGCAACTCCCATTGGGCCACCCCCTGGGCCAATTGTAGTAAATTTGATTAATGACCTTGCCCCTGATTCTAATGGTAATTTGCCTGGTTATTTACGGGATCCTAATACTGGGGCGAATTATTTTGCTCCATTGGTTTATGTAGATTCACTTCAGTTTCAGGGGGCGGGTTATACCCTGTATGGCCGGGATAATCCTCAATTTGGGCCGCGAAGAGGAACAATTTCCCCTGTTAATAATTTTCCAACCACAATAACAGCAGCATTCTTTTTTCCGGGTGCTACGAATGATCAAACCACCCCTTTTTTTCAACCTAATTCTTTTCTAATTGGATCACCAGTTTTTGTGGATCCCGCCACAGTCGATCCGCTGACCAATGTTTCAACTAATCCAGCGGTGCCATTAAATATACAAACACAAATTTCTGCAAATTATGTTGGTAGTTCTTTAACCAACCCAACAGGTACTTCAACTGGGAATGCCAATTGGATTTATAGCCCGATTAATGTAGGTAATCCAAATTCTCCTCAGGGATCATCCTTTGTATTTAATGTGAATCAAGAAGGTTCGTGGTTAATTTTGGATTCTGATATTGCAGAATCCACGATTGCTGGTTCTGGCGGGTATGTTCTGCTGAACGATGTTAATGATAACAAGATCGTGAAGCAAGGTCTTGGACTTTTAGTTTTTGAATCCAAAAATGGGTATACTGGTTCGACTTCTGTTCAGCAAGGCATTTTAATTGTTTCAGATAGTTTGGGTCTTGGGCCCACTCTCACCAATTCCAATGTGGAAGTTTCTGGTGGTTCGTTAATGTTAGCAGCAGATGGATATGGAAGTAACCAAGGTTCCAGGGTTATTTCTCCAATCACCATTGCAAACCGGAATTTAATTCTTACTGGGGGAGATGGATATAGGCCATTAACTGCTGCAGTTTCTATACCAGGAGTTATTCCCCAATTTGTGCCGTTTGGCCAGTTTACTGGTAGGGATTCAAACCGTTCATTTATTGCAAGCCCTCATCAATGGAATGGAACCGTTACATTAAATTCTAATCCAGCAGAAGTTACCACTTCTACAATCCCCTCTGATATTTATGGTAATACATCCTTTGGTAACACTTTGATTTCTACACTATTCGTGGGTTCAATTAATGTTACAAATGGCGGTGCTGGTTATACTGCGGCCCCTACTGTAACTATCCAAGAACCCAATGGAGCAATAGCTGGAACTCCTACCGTTGTTAATGGTTTGGTTACTCGGATACCCGTGTTAAATGGCGGGGCTGGTTATACTGCAGCCCCATTGGTTACTATTACAGGGGTTGGTACTGGTGCCACTGCAATTGCTAATTTAAGAAATGGTGTGGTTACCACGATCACTATTACAAATGCTGGCATTAATTACACCTTACCTCCTACTATAACTATTGCGGGTCATACTGCGGCTACTCTTGGCGCCGCTGTTTTTGTTAATGGAGTAATTACAGCAATTCCTGTAACTGCCGGCGGTGA
>JBDNHI010000136.1:0-41629 GCA_041694635.1 Gemmataceae bacterium
GTGGCGAATCCAGTTGCTTTTTCTTTGCAATTGCGCCGCGCCGCGGTTAGAATCTACATAGTAAAGAGAAGCGGAATATCTTCCGTTCCGGCGACATACTATTCCTGATTAGATAGAATCCGGATTAGCAAAAATGAAAAGTCGAAATAGATGGAATTATTTACATCCAATCATTGTTATGTGTTTGAAGTTGTCTGCGTGTAGCCGCAGTGCGAATGCGGAGGGAGAAAGCCATGCCGAGCGATGAGAACATTTACTTGCCGCCAGTGATGTTCGATCATCATTCAGGCAGTGCTTTCCGTAGCTTTAAGGTTGGCGGCGACGAGATCAATACGGTCTTTGTGGAAGCATCTCTATGGACGGGACTCAAGACGCACTCAAGCAATGCGGCCAGAAAATCAACACCGGTGCAGCGTGGCACTTGTCGATTTGAGCTGGGAGAACGCGAGCGGCACCAAGTTGAGATCCAAGTCGACAGGATCGGAAGAGTAAGTGCGTTTGTCGATGGCAAGCTGGTCGAACGCAATATGTTTCCACTCTTACATGCCGTCATTTTCTGCTTGGTTTTTGTCTTTTCTGTCTTAGTTTTCGCGATGTCGATATGGTTCTACGGATTGCTTTAAATCCATGAATGTCACATCGACGACGATACATAACAATGGCATGAACACGGAGCCGCCAACCATGCGTTTTCAAATGGAGCATCAACTGCGGCGGCCCGGTTATGCCAGATGTTAGGCTTCGGGGGAGGTGTTGCATGGGTACAGTCATAACGCGCATTCTCGCAGGCACCGGGTGGGTCATTGTGAGCTGGCTGCTCTGGGCCATGTCAGGCAACCTGCTGGATTTCAGTGTCCAATACTGTGATCGTCACCGCATTCGTATTCCTTTCGAAATTGATCTTGTCCTTAGCTTTGTAGTTTTATCCGGAATTCTCATAATACCACCGTTAACAGCAGTGCTTGCGATCCGAGGAAAATTGCCGTTGACCGTGTCCACGAAATTCAAATGCGGAGGCACCGTATGGCAAAGTGGAGCCTTCGCCCGATGCAGAATGGGAGAAGCGATATCCCAGAGCCGCATTCAGATACTGCGGAAAGACGATCTTGTTTTACGGGCACTCGCACGGCAATCAAATTGAATACCTTGACCCTGATGGGCACTCGTACTTGTGGTACCCTGGGAATCCCGTTATCCTTGTAGGGCGGTGGCGGACGGATGATTCTAACATTTACTTCCAGTATGGTACCAATACATTTAACCCAGTGACGGGTATAATTGGTGGGAGCTGGGAAGTGTGTCCTATAGATGCGTGGTCTGTTTCGATAGTCGAAGATGTGGCTGGAGATATTTGCGAACTCAAGAAGGGCCTCCCCTTCGTATTGCAGCGTGCCCCTAAGATACCTTCCATTCAAGGCTTGAAATCAGGACATCACAATTGACAGGGCACTTGACCGGTTCTGGACCGCGACAACGCCGAACCAGGCGCTGCACCTGACCGGGTCCCAAAGCATCGCTGAGCTTGATCGTTAGGCGCACGACTACCTTGACCGATTTTCAGTGTGAAGTACAATTAGCATTGTTTCCTCCAACATGGAGTTCCTTATGGGTTGGCGCAAAGTCATACATCAGTATTTGAGTGCAGGTGCTGCAGACTCCCGTCAAATGCCCGCGCCTACGAGCAGGGCAAAATTCATCGAGGAGTTCGGCACTCCCGCGTTGAAACACCGGGAACAGATAAATCGAACGCACTGGGACAACCGAGCGGCATCCCAGCAGGTACCGCCACCTGAGAGCTATACTGTGATCGAAGAAAGCCCGATGCGCATCATAGCTGAGGTCGAAAAGGCTAATCTCCCGGAGCTTTACTGCACTACCCGTTTCCTGATCGTGAAGGTTGAGAACCAGTGGATGTTAGATGACACTTTTTGTACCTGCATCTGCAGCGGGGATGAGTTTCTAACGGGGTTTGCTTCTATTGCCAAGGAAAGGGATTTTGCACGCACTGTAATGGGAGAGGCTTCACTCAGATGCTCTTCGGTCTCCTGAAACATAAGTGCAATTGGTGTAATGCAGGAGCGAGGTGAATGTTTTGCAGTGGCAGAGGTCGATGTGAATATTGCTTGGAGAGCGCGATTCCTAGATGGATGAGCTACATAAGCATTTTTCCTGAGGACAAAGCAGGCAGCTAACAAGTCGTTGCACCTGACCGGGGCATGACCGGTTTCCCATGTGTGTAGGTTCAGCAGTTTCCGATTGATTAGCTTAATCGTTAGGCTATCTCACACCATAACGAAATCAACGAGTTAGACCCCCCCTCAGCAGCGAGCGCCGCTTTGACGAAGCGGAAGAGAGTTGACGGGCGGGAATACACCCTGTATCATTGTTAAGCTAAGTAAATTGCATACCTTCGTTGAAAAGGTTTCTCTATGTTTTGGATAAAGGTCACTTTGTTTGTGTGTGTCTGGTTTGCGTCTGTGATGGCAGCGGTAGGCGCAGAAGACAAGGATGCCCCGGCTTTAATCCGGGCACGCGCTGAAGCGGCCAAAACCTTTAAGAACGAAATCTCACCGTTCATTTCGACCTACTGCCTGCGTTGCCATACCGACAACAAGCGGAAGGGTGGTGTAACTTTCCATAACTTATTGAAGGATCCGAACGCATCGGTATTCCAGTTGCTGTGGAAGCGAACATCGACTCAGATTGCAACTCATGAAATGCCACCGGCGGCTGAAGAGAAACAACCGAGTGAAAAGGAACGCAAGGGGATCACCGACTGGGTAGCAGGAATGAAGAAACTTTTGCCGAAGGATCCTGGCCTGTTTGTCATTCGACGATTGAACAAGCGGGAATATGGTAACACCCTTCACGATATATTTGGTGTTGATCCATCGATAGCTCGGGATCTTCCAGATGAGGTTCTAGGCGCAGGGTACACCAATACACTCACGCCACTACTTATCGAGAAATACCTTGCCATCGCGAATGATGTTCTGGACAAATCTTTTTCACCTGCAGGATCAGAGCCGACGGCAGTGCAAAGGCGATTGCTAGGCGAACCGCTGGCAAAAGAGGGGGATCCCAAGGAGGCGGCACAGAAAGTTGCCCGATCATTCGCTCGACTTGCGTTTCGCAGACCTCCATCAAATTCAGAAGTCGATGTCTTAATGCGTGTCTTCGCATTGGCGACAGAGAACGGCAAACCGTACCCAGATGCACTTCGTTTGATGGTTAAGGCAGTCTTGGTATCGCCTCAGTTCCTGTTTATTACTCCTGGCAATCCCGACACCGACACCAACACTAATACAAAAGCTTCACATGCCATAATCCCGCTTGACGACCATCAAATAGCGTCACGCTTATCGTATCTACTTTGGGCGACAATGCCCGATGGCGAGTTATCGGCCTTGGCTGACTTGGGGAAGTTGAAAAATACCGAGGTGCTTGTTGCCCAAACTCAAAGACTGATGAAAGATCCGCGTTCGCGGGCGCTGTTCGATGGATTTGGGGCACAATGGCTCGGTTTAGATAAGCTTGAGGGCAAGATGTTCGACGCCGAGAAGTTTCCCCAGATGACCCCCAAAATGCGATTGGCTATGTATGATGAAGTCCGATTGTTGTTTCAAGAAATCCTTCGTGATAACCTGCATTTGAAAACCTTCATCGATAGCAACTCTACCTATATCAATGAAAGCTTGGCGATTATCTACGGGATGGAGCAAACCATTCGTGGTGATGAAATGCGAAAAGTAACTCTGACGAATCCCAACCGTGGAGGAATTCTGACGATGCCCGGTACTCTCGTAAATAGTTCCTTTCCCAACCGCACCAGCCCTGTGAATCGTGGCGTCTGGGTGTTGGAGCAGGTACTAGGGGAACATGTACCCCCGGCTCCCCCCAATGTTCCTTCCCTCGAAAAGCAGGACAAACAGCAAATCGCAAATTTGACTTTACGACAACGCACAGAGTTACACCGCTCGAATGCTGTTTGTGCGAACTGTCACAAGGTGCTCGACCCAATCGGTTTCGGGCTCGAGAATTTCGATGCGATCGGTCGTTGGCGTAGCGTAGATGATTCTTCTGGAAAGATCGATGCTGCTGGCGAACTGCCGGGCGGGCTCCATTTCAACACCCCTGCAGAACTCAAGAAGATTATCGCTGATCGAAAGGATGATTTCTGCCGCAATCTGACTAGCAAAATGCTGTCGTATGCATTGGGTCGGCAGGTGGAAGGGTATGATGAGAACATCGTCGATAAAATTATAGACTCGATTAAAAAAGATGACTATCGGATGCAGACCCTCGTTATCAGTGTGGTGACCAGTTATCCCTTTACCTATCGTCGTGTGACCAACACGGGAGAGACCGCAAATGCGAAGTAACCTTCTTATCAGTCGCAGAACTTGTCTAAGTGGACTTGGCGTATCGCTTTCATTACCTTTGTTGGAAACGATGGGTTGGGCGGATGGCCCGAAGTCGGCCGCCGCATCAAAACCTCCGGTGCGGCTTGGATTCATGTATATGCCTCACGGCGTGATCCCAGAACGATTCTGGCCGAAAGATCCCTCCGAGTTCATAAAATCGCCAACCCCGATCTTAGAACCTCTTCGGGGTGTTCTTGATCAATGCTTGGTGGTAAAGGGGATTAGCGGTGTGCCCATCGCACCCTTAAATGGAGCGCCTCATGCTTTAGAACTTTCCACCTGGCTAACTGCAACATTGCCAGACACGCAAAAGCGAAGCGTGGTAAACATCGCAATCTCTGCCGATCAAATCGCAGCTAACTATATTGGGGTGTATACTCCCCTGCCTTCGCTGGAATTGGCAACAATGCCCCAAACCCATTTAGAGCATCAGGAAGGTTTGCATGAAGCGTATTATTCGCATTGCAGTTTCCGTGGGCCACGCCAGCCGGTGCCGGCCGAGAGCAATCCTGCAAGTGTACTGAAGCGGTTGTTTCAATGCCGTGAAACAGGCTTCGGCCCCGCAAGCAATACCTCAACCCAGCCGTTGGATCGTTCGATGCTCGATCTGGTCTTGGGAGGTGCAAAAGACCTTCGGGGAAAACTGAGTCACGATGATCAACACAAACTTGACGAGTATCTCGATAGCGTGCGCTCGGTGGAACGACGAATCGCAGCAATCGAGCTAAGGCAGAAAGATAGTTCCCTGGCAAAGGCCAATGTCGCCAAATCTAACACAGTCGCTGCTAGTTCGGTGCCTATTGATATCAAGATACCCAAGGGCGATAAGCGAAGCGAATATATGCAGGTTATGTGCGACCTTAATGTACTTGCTTTCCAGTGCGATTTAACTCGTGTTAGCACTTACATCGGGTCGACACCAAATGGCGTTTCATACCCAGAACTTGGCTTTAGCGATGAGCACCACTCCCAGACGCACCACGGCAACAAGGATGTAATGCTCGACAAGGTTACTAAGATCAATGCGTTCAATGTGGCTCAATTTGCCTACATGGTCAAGAAGATGGCCAGCTTGAAAGAAGGCAACGGCACGCTTCTCGACAATTGCATTATGATGTGGGGATCGGGGCTTGAAGATGGTAACAAACATAGCAGGGATAACCTGCCGTTTATCATCGCAGGCAAGGGTGGTGGTTCTCTTAAGACTGGGTGTTATCTCCCTAATGTCAAAGGTAATCAGGGGGATCTGCTCGGCACGCTTTTAACTTGTGCTGGCATTCCTTTGGATCGGCCGATCGGCATTGCCAAGAAACAGTTGCCCGAACTGGTAGCGAGTTGAAGAACTCAGTTTAAAACTTCGCCACAAGGAAATAAAATGAATCGCTATAGTCTCGCCGTTCTGATTACGATAAACTTCCTAGGTTTTAATCTTCGGGCGGAAGAACCCAAGCCCGATAAGGATGGCTGGTACCACTTGTTCAACGGCAAGAACCTCGACGACTGGAAGGCATCTGAAGATCCGAAAGCCTTCAAGGTGAATGATGGACTGATCGTAGCGGGCCCATCGAAGTTGACCCACCTCTACTACGCCGGTTCGGTGCTTAATGCTAACTTCAAAAACTTCGAACTTAAGGCCGAGGTGAAGACGAATCCGAAGGGCAACTCCGGCATCTTCTTTCACACGGAACATCAGGCGAAAGGCATACCGGCCAAGGGCTTCGAGTTTCAGATCAACAACACTGGCAGCGACAAGAAATACCGGACCGGTGCAATCTACCCGACAAAACCGTTCGACAAGATTCTCGTCAAGGATGACGAATGGTTCGAGTGCCATCTCACTGTTAAGGGCAACAAGGTTGTGTTAAAGGTGAATATGGAAATCACGCATGATGTGGAGTTGCCTGTTAACGGGAAAAGCGGGCTTTATCTTTCTAGTGGCACCTTTGCGATCCAGAGCCACGACCCGGGCAGCGTCGTATATTTTCGTAGCATCTTGGTAAAGCCACTTGAGTGATGAAGATGCCGACAGATCGCAGCCCGGCGAATAAATGCGGTCGCCAGGGTCCGACTGCTCGAAATGTCGCCCAACAATAGGTTCCAGCCAGCAATATGCCCCCCGCGGTTTCGCCTCCATGACAAGTGGGGCAAGTACCATTCGAATGTGATATGGTTCGCCCCCGAATGGCTTTTTATCATCACTCTGGCATGGTTCAAGAAAAGAGTGGCACACGGAACAAGCCACAAGCCCAGATCTAGTAGAAGTTAGCCAAGGGAATGATGCGCACTGGCCGTGCCGATGCACCGCTTGACGCCCGACCCGTTGGGACTTAACTTCTTGGCATTCGCACCCTGACCCCTTTCTGTTTCTATTTTAATTTTATTTGGGTGCAGATGATAATTTTACAGCATTGCGCATGACCGAAACTCTGTGTTTTTACAGCAATTCCCAGTCACGCTGATAAAGCTGGGATAATTCAATTCAGGATGACCCAACAATGTTGGTAATATGAACAATTTCGCGGACAACATTGACTTGTTTTGGTATTACTCTTTGCACAAACGCGTTGCAATGCCAAGTTATTCCCATTTTGCCGTGCTTTTGCAAATTGCGCCGAATACAAAACTTTCTGTATTACCCTAACGCTTAAAAGCCCCCACATTCAACTTCCCAAGGTCCGTTGATTGCGTAATTTAACGAGAATTGTCTCCGAGAATTGCTGATTAATGGTCATTTTTTTGGATTTTCTTTTTGCAAAAACCCCTAGAAAACCAGTGTAGAATGAGCGGTTGCACCCGTTTTGTTTAAATTTAATTGAAGGCAATCGGCTGAAAGATTATAATTAAACTATTGACTATTGTTTTTTTTATTAATATTGGCAGGTGGCTTTCCTATGAAGATTTATCGCCTTGCATTCCTGACCTTGGGGGCCTTGAGCGCTCTGCAGGTATTTGCGCAGGCTCCCCTCCCAGGTCGACCAAGCGGTCCGGGTCGACCGGCCGGGGCCCCTACCGGAGTTTCTGTTCCTGCTGCACCCGGTGCCAAGCCCTCGGCAGCAAGTGAACCCAAAAAATACGATGATGTAATAACCAAAGATTTCATCACCCAGCCCGGCGTTTTTGCCGTGCATAAATTGGAAGAAAAAGTCCTCTTCGAAATACCCCAAGAAAGACTCGGCAAGCTGTTCATGTGGCGGGCCGAGGTTGCCAAAGGCCCGGGTGGCACCAGTTGGGGCGGGTCATCGCTAGGCAAAGAAGTGGTCCGTTTCGAGCGCCGTGGCAACAAGATTTATCTCTGGAAGAGCCAATTCGGCAAACGGTCTGACGGCAAGGCCATTCAGGCATCCATTGACGCCAGCAATACTGATTCCATCCTTGCGGTTTTCCCAGTGGAAGCCGAGGGCAAAGATCGTTCGGCGGTTATCTCTGTGGGCGAAGTTTTCATTAACGGCCTAAGTGATCTGCCTATCAGCGCCGCCGCTGGCAGTCCCGGCGCTAGCGTCGACCCAACCCGTTCTTATTTGTCAGATGTGAAGGCCTACCCCACCAACATCAATGTCAACGCCACCATCACTTTTAAGGTGGGTGGCGCGCCTGGTGGTAGCTCTCGTAGTGTTACCTCGCTGGTACACCACACCCTAGTGCAACTGCCCGAGTCTCCCATGATGGGCCGGCTGTTTGACCCCCGTGTTGGCTACTTCACCGAGGAATTTGTTGATTACTCCCACCCCCTAGGCTGGTCCAAGAACAGGGAGTTTATCGCCCGCTACCGTCTGGAAAAGAAAGATCCCACAGCCGAAGTCAGCGAGGTGGTCAAACCAATCACATACTATTTAAGCAAGGAAATCCCCGAAAAATGGCGCCCTTTCCTGAAGAAAGGGGTTGAAGACTGGGCCCCAGCCTTCGAAAAGGCCGGTTACAAAAACGCCATCATCTGCAAGGATGCGCCCACGCCCGCAGAAGACCCCAACTTTAATCCCGAAGATGCCCGCTACTCGGTCATCCGTTGGGTAGCCGAACCGATCGCCAACGCCATGGGGCCTCATGTGCATGACCCCCGTTCGGGCGAGATCATTTCAGCACATATCATTTTCTGGCACGATATAGTCAAGCTCACACAGATGTGGTATTTCGTGGAGTGCTCTTCCCAAGATGAGCGAGCCCGCAAGCTGCCCATGCCCGATGAACTCACCGGCGAACTGATCCGTTATGTCTGCTGCCACGAAGTGGGCCACACCCTAGGTTTGCGCCACAATCACCGTGCAAGTCAGGCCTATTCGATCGCCCAGCTCCGAGACCCCAAGTTCACAGAAAAGTTCGGCAGCGTTGCTTCCATCATGTCATATGGACGCTACAACTATGTCGCCCAGCCAGAAGACAAGATGCCAGCCAAAAACCTAATTCCCCTTTTGGCTCCCTACGACTTCTTCGCTATCGATTGGGGTTACAGGGGCATTCCCGCAGCCAAGACACCCGACGCCGAGAAAGAAACCCTCGACACCTGGGCTGCCAAACAAATCACCGAGCCGTTCCTGCGCTTTGGAGGTGAAGATGGCCCCAGCAGCGTTGACCCAACAGTGTTGACGGAGAACATAGGCTCGGACCCTATTGAAGCAACCCGCCTGGGCTTGAAAAATACCGACCGCGTCATGGATCACCTTATTCAGGCTACCACCAGCAAGGGCGAAGATTTCTCCCTGCTAGAAGAAACCTACAAAGAATTGATCGGCAGGCGCGGCCGCTGGCTCAGTGCTGTGGCCAAACAAGTGGGTGGCGTAGTCGAGAGTCGCACTCTGGGCGGACGCGGTACCGAAAGCTTTACCCGCGTCCCCGAGGAGAAGCAACGCGCATCTGTCAAGTTCCTGCTCGACAACCTTTTCTCGACGGCAGCCAATGCCAAACTGGTCAATCCGGCCGTGGTGAATCTGTTCAAATACAGTGGTGCTGGCAGCGAGGTTGCCGCCCAGCAGCGTAGCTTGCTGAACACACTCTTGTCGCCGACCGTCATGGGCAGACTTTTTGACGGGGAGTCTCAGGTGGGTGAAAAAGCATACACTGCTCCCGAACTGCTCAGTGACCTACAGAATGGCATTTTTTCTGAACTGAAAGTCGATGCGCCCAAGATCGATCCGATGCGCCGTCAATTACAGCGCAGCTATGTCGAGATTCTCAGCCGGGAATTCGCCCCGCCCGCCGAGCCCACCATTGTCATTCCCACCGGTCCCCCTTCTAGGCGAAGCGGCGGCGCTCTACCGGCTCGCAACACCGAGTTGCGTGGCGTGGCCCGCGCAGCTCTTGAAAATCTGGCAAGGGATCTGGCCACAGCCACCCCCAAGGCATCCGATGGTCCCACAACAGCTCACATTAAGGATCTGACTTACGAAATTGACCAGATCCTCAAGGGCAAAAAAAACTGATCCTCGGCATCTCAGCCGATTTCAGCCTGCTATTTTTGAGGCATGCGCGATAGACTCGTGTATGGCCCGTCCATTTTCGGCACCGTTTTGATAAGACGGGCTACCCTCTGCCCTTTTCGGATAGAACCGGAATTCAAAAGATCTAACAATTTTTGCCCCTCAATCGTCTGCGTAAGGAATTACGCAAACGCCAAGAATATAGAGAATTGTAGCTTAACTTCTTGGCATTCGCTCTCGACATTTTTTCACCCAGCCAACATGAATGGCAAAGAGTGTTGGATTACTCCGGCCGCAATTCAATGGCGGCGGTCATACGGATACTCTCCCCTGGGCGGCCTGCGGCATCGGGTTTGTCGAAGGTGCAGTCGCACACGCCGCGAACAGTTTGGATAGAGCCGCACGGGCGGTCGGCGGCAACACTAGGCCGGACAACATGTCGTCTAGTTGTCGTTCAAAGTCGCGGCCCTGACCCACCAGATCGCATGTTCATCTTCAATCACGGGACGCATACGGTGTTGGTCTTTTACTGCGATGGCAGGTAGGAAAGAACCACAGGAGTTGCTGCTAGTTGGAAAACTATCTCAGGCGTTCTTTCTTAAACAGTTTAATTAACAATTGACAATTACCCTATATGGATAACAATTGTTATTATGTTTATTTCCCACCTGGAGAAAATGATGGTTTTTAATCTTGCCTTTCCTTTTTACGCTGTTGCAATAAGTATGGCTTTACTTGTATTGCCACAGAAAACATTTGCCAAAGATACACTCGTTTTTATTTCAGCTTTTGCTGGCGGCGATCAAGCTGGCATTCATTCCTTCAACTTTGATTTGAATTCTGGGGTATTGAAACCTTTTACTCGCACCACTGGAGTAGAGAACCCTTTCTTCCTTGCTTTATCTGCTGACAAGAAGTTTTTGTATTCAATTCATGCGCTAAAATTTGGCGGTAAAGAATCCGAAGAAGTTGCTGCTTTTAAGTTAGCTGGCGATTCGGGCGAACTTAAACTGCTAAACAAACAATCCGCAAAAGGCTCTGCGGCTTGCTATTTGTATCTTGATAATTATGGCAAAACTGTGGTAGTTGCTAACTATTCTTCGGGCAGCGTGGCTTCGCTCCCTGTAAAAAAGGATGGTTCGTTGGGTGAAGTTGCATCATTTGTGCAACACACCGGTTCGAGTGTCAACCCGGCTCGTCAAAAAGAACCCCACGCCCATTGCATCGTCATAAGCCCAGATAACAAATATGCATTTGCAGCAGATCTTGGCTTAGATCAAATTATTTGTTATAAACTAGACCCTAATAGTAGCAAATTGATGGCAAACGATCCTGCTTTCACAAAAACCGCAGATGGTGCTGGGCCTAGGCACCTTACTTTTCATCCCAATGGCAAAAAGGTTTATGTCATCAATGAGCTTTTAAACTCCGTCACGGTTTTTGATTATGATTCAGGGAAAGGCACCTTGAAGGAAGAGCAGACCATTTCTACCCTTCCCAAGGATTTTAAAGGCACAAGTTATTGCGCAGATCTTAAAGTAACCCCAGATGGTAAGTATTTGTATGGCACTAATCGAGGGCACGATAGCATCGCTTGTTATTCTATTGGAGTTGAAGGTAAATTAACCCTGATCAGTATTGAGCCAAGTTTGGGTAAGGGTCCACAAAACCTGGCAATTACTGCCAAGGGGGAGTATCTTTTGTGTGCCAATATGCCCGGGAAAAATGTAGTTGTATTTCGCATTGATCCGAAAACAGGGAAGATTAAACCCGTGGGCGAACCTACCGTGATGCCTAGTCCATCGTGCATAATGTTGGTGCAGTAAAAGGGAAAGTAGGGAAAAACAAATTGATGGATTTTAAGTCATATATCAAAGTAGATTTTGATCAAAAACTTACTGGTACTCTAGACTGAAAAATTATCACTAAAGCCTTAGCTTAAAACGACATAAACTGCTTTAAAGCGAGTTCCCTTTATACTTTTCAAATCCCGTAATACCTTGCAAATTCTGCGATTATGGTGTATACTACTTTTGGTAATTTATTTAATATATATGATGAGTATTATAACTTTGCCCCCCTTATAAGATAACGCTATGATTCACAAATTTCGTTTACTACTAATTTATCTTTGCATAGTTTTTTTCATAATCGATAACCCTGCAACCATTGCGGCAGAAAAAGAATATGGTTCGCAAAAGTTTTTTGAAGAAAGAATCAGGCCTTTACTTTCCGAACAGTGTTTTTCTTGCCATGGATCTGAAAAACAAAAAGGTGGTTTGAGACTTGATAGCAAGGCAGCGATGATCAAGGGTGGGGAAATTGGTAGTGCAATAATTGCGGGCAACCCTTCCGCAAGTTTATTGATCAAGTTGGTGGAGTATGAAGGGGATATGAAAATGCCACCCAAAGGAAAGTTGAATGCAAAACAAATTGCAGATCTTTCAAGTTGGGTAAAGATGGGTGCGCCTTGGCCGAATGCTGCAATAACCGTTGAAGTGAAAGATTCTAAATCGGGTTTGGGTGTTTCAGGGAAGGATCATTGGGCGTTTCAACCTTTGCGAAATCAAATCCCGCCTGAAGTAAAGAATAAGAATTGGGTAAGAAACCCAATTGATCAATTTGTTTTGCATAAACTTGAATTGAAGGGTTTGCAACCTGCAAGGCCAGCAGACAAACGCACTCTGATTCGAAGGGCTTATTTTGATCTTTTGGGAATGCCCCCAGAACCCAAGGAAGTAGAAGCTTTTCTCAAGGATGATTCTTCAGATGCATTTGCAAAACTTGTCGACAAACTTCTGGCCTCATCACATTATGGCGAACGCTGGGGCAGGCATTGGCTTGATGTTGCCCGTTATGCTGATAGCAATGGTATGGATGAAAATCTTGCATATGCCAGTGCATGGCGTTATCGAGATTGGGTGATTCAGTCTTTCAATTCTGATATGCCATTTGATCAATTCATTCGCATGCAAATTGCGGGCGATCTTTTACAACCCAACAACCATGATGGCATGATTGCAACAGGATTCCTCATGGTTGGGCCCAAGATGCTTGCTGAAGATGATCCTGTTAAAATGCATATGGATATTGTAGATGAGCAGTTAGATACCATTAGCCAGAGTTTCATGGGTTTGACCATGGGCTGCGCTCGTTGCCATGATCATAAGTTTGATCCGATCTCAACAAAGGAGTATTACTCGCTTGCAGGAATTCTGAAGTCGACCAGAACGATGGAAACCTATTCGGTGGTAGCGAAATGGCAGGAAAGGCCGTTGGCTGGTTCAATGGAAGTGGCCCAGGAAAAAGAACATGATGAACTGGTTAAAAAAGCGAAGCTCGAAATAAAGAAGACGGAAGACAAAGCCTTTTCGGAAGTTGTCGCCAAGGCCAAGATGGATGCAGATTCCTATCTTAAGGCCGCTCAGGGAAAGATTAAATCTAGCGAAGGATTGGGTAAGACCCGGATGAAGGCTGGTAAGCCGGTGGAAGGCTCGCTATTGATCGAGGCAGAATCTTTTGCCAGGGGTAATGTTCTTAAAGATGTTGAAAGTTATGGTAAGGGCATTGGTGTTTTGGTTAATGCAGGATCGTTGCCTAACTTTGTTGAGTATGATTTGAACATCCCTGCAGACGGAAATTACAGTTTTGAAATTCGTTATGCTGCTGCGGAAAGCAGGCCTGTTCGTATTTCACTTGATGGAAAATTGAAGGGTGAATTTGCAGAGAGTGTTAGTGGGGGATGGAATCCAGATTCTCAAAAGTGGGAGGCGGCTTTTCTTACCCCGCTTAAAAAAGGTAAGTTCATCATTCGTATCGAACGCGAAGGGCCGTTCCCTCATATTGATAAGTTTGCGCTGCTTCCTTTGCCCAAGGGCCACGCACTAGATGCACAGGTTGTTTCAACTGCTGGCCTGCTGCCGGGTTTTGTCGACCAATGGGTAGCCTACCTAAGTAAAGGCGGGAAAATCCCCGAGGGTGAAGCTTTTAAACAACTGCTTCAATCCAAGGATGGCCCCTTTTCAAGACCAAAGAATCTTGATCTTTTTTTACCCGCTAGTACCATTGCAATCCTTAAACCCTTGCGCGATAACCTTGCAAAGCTTGAAAAAGATAAGCCAAAACTTCCCACTGCAATGGCAGTTTCTGAAGACAAACCCCAAGATGTAAAGATTCACATTCGGGGCAATCATCTTACTTTGGGAACTGAGGCGCCCCGTGGTTTTCCTTCTTGGATCCCTATTGCAAATGTTCCCAAGATCGATGAAAAAACCAGTGGCAGATTACAATTTGCAAACTGGATCACCCAGGCTGACAACCCTTTGACGCCCCGAGTTGCAATCAATCGCCTTTGGACTTGGCATTTTGGCGATGGGCTAGTTCGAACGCCTGATAACTTCGGCCGCCTGGGTGATCAACCGGTTCATCAAGAACTTTTGGATTGGTTAGCACAATCTTTTTTACAACAAGGTTGGTCTGCAAAGGCAATGCATAAACTCATCATGAATTCTGCAACCTATCAGATGAACACCGATGCCAACGCTCAGGCTGAACTGATCGATTCTGAAAACAGGTTGTTCTGGCACAGGCAAAGGCAAAGGCTTGATGCAGAATCTTTCCGTGATTCCTTGTTTGTAATCAGTGGTTCTTTGGATCGGACAACGGGGGGTTCGCTTTTGGGTTTGGAAAACCGGAAGTATGTAACTAATACAGGAAGCCGTAGTTTCGATGGATACAACACCAAGAAGCGTTCGGTTTATTTGCCTGTGATCAGGAGTTCGGGTTATGAGCCTTTTCAAGCATTTGATTTCCCCGACCCCAGTGTCACCATGGGGCGAAGAGCGGTAACCAACATCCCTGCTCAGTCCCTTCTTTTGATGAATGGCAAATTAGTTCAGGATCAAACTCGTAAGATGGCAGAATACCTGCTGAAAGAATCTGGTGACCCATCAAAAAAAATAAGCATGGCCTATGAGGTTTTGTTTTCTCGCCCTCCAAATAGTTCTGAAGTGCAACGCGCAATTGAATTCCTACACCTGTATCAATCTGCAGCCCTGTCTGAGAAAGTTTCAAAGGATGAATCGTTAGTCTTGGCTTGGCAGGGATTGTGCAGGTCGTTGCTTTCCACCAATGAATTTGTATTTGTTGAATAATTATAAGGTTTTACATGAAACACACTTTTAATAAATCATTGGCCACTAGGCGCGAAATGCTTACGCAATCTGCCAACGGGTTTGGCATGCTTGCGCTTTCCGCAATGCTGGCCGATGAAGCAAAAGCCGATGCTAAAATTAATCCTCCTATGCAAGACCCACTTGCACCCAAGGCACCGCAGTTTCCTGCAAAAGCCAAGCGTGTTATATTTCTTTTCATGCACGGTGGCCCTAGCCAAGTCGATACCTTTGATTACAAACCTTTGTTGGAGCGCGATGATGGCAAACCCCTTCCCTTTAACAAGCCAAGGGTTGTTTCAGGGCAGACGGGAAACCTGCTTCGTTCTCCTTGGAAGTTTAAACAGCATGGCCAATCGGGAGCATGGGCTAGCGAATTATTCCCAGAGATCGCATCGCATGCAGATGATATTTGCTTTATCAAATCGATGTATGGTTCTAATTCCCGCCATGGTGGCGCTTTGTTAGAGCTTCATACCGGCAGTGATACTTTTGTTCGCCCTAGCATGGGTAGCTGGGTTACCTATGGCCTAGGCACCGAGAATCGAAACCTTCCGGGATTTATTACCGTATGCCCTACACTTTCCCATGGTGCAGAAAACAATTTCTCTTCTGCATTCCTCCCTGCAATCTATCAGGGAACACCCGTGGGCAATGCGGGCACACCAAGTGACCGGGCGAAAATTCCGTTTATCACCGGCGATACGCCAACCCAATTGCAACGAATGGAAATTGATTTCTTTAACAAAATAAATCGTGAGCGCTTGCAGGTAACCGGCCCAGATAAAGCACTTGAAGGCCGAATCGATTCCTTCGAACTCGCTTTTCGCATGCAATCCACCGCACCTCAATTACAAGAGCTTTCTAGCGAAAGCCCACTCACCCAAAAACTTTATGGGTTGGATGATCCCGCTACCGCAAACTATGGCAGGCAATGCTTGATGGCTAGGCGCTTTGCTGAAGCTGGCGTTCGTTTTGTTCAAATCTCGCACAGCTACAAATGGGATCAGCATGGCAACCTTCGAAAAGATCATGCCAAGAATGCAAGGGAAGTGGATCGACCGATTGCAGGCCTGTTATACGATTTAAAACAGCGGGGCCTTTTGGAAGACACCCTCGTTTGGTGGGGGGGCGAATTTGGCCGTACTCCCACGGCTCAAGGTGGCGATGGCAGAGATCATAACCCGCATGGCTTTACCATGTGGCTGGCGGGTGGCGGTATTAAGCCGGGCATTAGTTACGGTGCCACCGATGATTATGGTTATTATTCCGTCGAGAACAAAGTTCATTTCCATGACTTGCATGCAACAATACTGCACCAGTTAGGCTTGGATCACGAAAAACTGACTTACAAGCATGCGGGCAGAAACTTTCGCCTGACCGATGTGCATGGCAGAGTGGTTAGAGAAATCTTGGCCTGATATCAAATGCCCTGCTGGTTTCATTCCTTGATAATGGACTTTATCTTATGATTAGAATTACCACATGGGTTGTTTGTTTGAGTGTATCATTATATTTTTCAACTCTGGGTATGGCGCAGGAACCAAAAACCTTCTGGAAAGCCGGGGTAGCCAAAGCTATTATCACCCCTGAAAAAAGCGTATGGCTTGCGGGGTATGGTTCGAAGCGTGCCCCGGATGGTAAGCTTCATGATATATGGATGAAATCGCTGGCACTTGAAGCCCCCGATGGAAAGCAGATAGTCCTTGTCACCAGTGATTTTCAGGGCGTCCCTAAGGAAATGAGCGATGCAGTTTTTGTTCTGCTAAAGAAAAAGTTCAACCTTGAACGACACCAAGTGATGATCACTTTTTCGCATAATCATTGTGGCCCACGATTGGGACTCGATCTTGTCGACTACTATCCCATCGAAGAGGAACAAGTCAAATTAGTTGATGAATACACGGATATGATGGTGTTAGGGATGGTTTCGATGATTGGCGAATCCATCGCAAATCTTGCTCCTGCCAACTTAAAGATGGGTGAAGGTCGCGCCACCTTTGCAGTCAACAGGCGCAACAATAAGGAAGCAGAGGTTCCTGCAATCATTGCTAAAGGGGAAACTTTAAAAGGCCCCGTTGATCACACTGTGCCTGTGTTGACTGTTTCCAAAACCGATAATACGATGGTTGCAATTGTCTTTGGTTATGCTTGCCATCCGACCACGCTTAATTTCACCAAATGGTGTGGGGACTACCCGGGCTTTGCGCAGATCGTCATCGAAAAAAATCATCCCGGCGCAATCGCAATGTTTGTCAACACTTGTGGGGGAGACCAAAATCCACTTCCTCGCAGGAGCGTTGAACTTTGCGAAAAGTATGGCAATATGTTGGCTGAGGGAGTTGAACAAGCGCTTAAGGGTAATTTAAAAACTGTCTCGCCTGGTATTAAGACCTCGTTCGAAATGCTTCAGCTTCCTTATGAAAAGATTATCACACGCAAAGAACTTGAGGCAGCGCAAAACGATGCTAATGGTGTGCGTAAGCGTTGGGCCAACCGTATGCTCAAGAAAATCGATGCGGGAGAAAAGTTTGAACCCTCTTACCCTTATCCTCTTCACGCATGGAAACTGGGGGGCGAATTGCTTATGATCGGTATGGGGGCTGAAACTGTTGTCGATTATGCTCTTCGCTTTAAATCAGAATTTGGCAAAGACACTTGGGTTCTTGGCTATGTCGATGACATGATTGCCTACATTCCTTCCAGAAGAGTTTGGGCAGAGGGTGGCTATGAGGGTGGGCCTAATCTTTTTGAATATGGCAGGCCCGCGCTTCGGTGGGCCCCCGATAACGAAGAATTGATCGCAGCACAGATTAAAAAGCTTGTGCAATCAGTTAAATAAGGAGCTTCTAAATTGAATTTGCTTTCTCGCAGATCTTTCGCCAAGCTTTCTTTTCTTCCTTTGCTTGTACCACACGATCAACTTTTGGCAGATACTAAAAAACCCTCAGTGGTTGATACGCATGTTCATTGTTTTGCGGGTAACAAAAGCAAAGAATTTCCTTATCACATAGATGGTCCCTACCAGCCTGATGCAATTACTTCCCCCCAGATTTTGTTGGGGCAGATGAACAAGGCAGGCGTTGATTTTGCAGTTATCGTTCATCCCGAACCTTACCAAGATGATCATCGGTATCTTGAATACTGCCTTTCTATTGGCAAAAAACAATTAAAGGGAACCTGCCTGTTTTTTGCAAACAAGGATGACTCAATCCGACTAATGAGTGAATTGGTAAAACGAAATCCAAAAAAGATTGTGGCTCTGCGCTTTCACGCCTACAACAAAGATAAGTTGCCACCGTTTGAAAAACCGGAACTGCGAAACTTATGGAAGGCCGCTGCAGAACTTGGCTTGAACATCCAATTGCATTTTGAACCACGCTTTGCAGCAGGCTTCGAACCCTTGATTACCGAGTTTTCAAAAACCAAGGTGATTATCGATCATATGGGCAGGCACTTTGATGGCACCCCCCAAGAAAATAAGCGCGTACTTGGTTGGTCTAAGTTTGAAAACACCATCATGAAGGTTTCTTCGTTGCCAGATCCTAAAATGTTTCCTGATAGGGATGCAGGCAAAGTAATCAAGGAACTGGTGACTCGATTCACCCCTATGCGTTTAATTTATGGTGGTGGGTTCGATGAAAAATCTAATGGCGATTCTTACCGTGCTTATCGAGAGACAACCAAATCATATTTTGCAGGGCTTTCTGAAAAAGAGCAAGCCATGATCTTGGGGACAAACGCCCAGCGTTTATTTAAGTTTGAATCTTGATGTTTTTTATTCAGTTTCAATCAGGATCAGCGGGTTGGCTTTTTGATCTAGCCAGCGAAAAACAATCCCCATATTTCCCTCGGATGCAGCTATGCAGCCATCGGTAGGTTTACCCTTCCCAGACCAAATATGCAAAAAGATCGCACTACCTTTACCTGCAATTACGGGCATGGTGTTGTATTCAATCACAGCACCAAGTTTATAGGCATCGTCTCCTCTACGCATCAACTCGAAAGATTTCGCCTTGGTTGGCGTTTTCACTAACCGGTTGTAATCGGGAGATTTCTCATCATCAATCCAAATATCTTCCTTGGTCATCTTCTGGTATTTCAAATGGGTGTCTGCCTGATCTTTATAACCAAAGGCTAATCCAATTCGATAAAGGCCAGAAGGGGTTTTACCATCTCCTTCTTTTTTAATCGCTGGTGAAGTTATGCCATTTCTCTCTACCACGATGGGAATCACAGTTCCGACCAAATCCCACTGTTCTCCATTTCGTTGGAAGCATTTCAATTCGCCTTGAATATTTTTAGAAGCAGCAGTTTTCGCATGAAGCACTTGGGTTGTTTCTTTGGGGATCCGTTTCCAATGGAAGGGTTCTTCAGCTTGTAGCATAGAAGTGACCAAGAAAAATGCGACTATAAATACGCTGATATTTATTTGAGGCATAAGGGTATCTTTTCCTACTTTTTTAAGTCACCTATTAGAGCGTTAAGGCTATTTTACTTAGGTTAACAGAACTTTTGATAGCAATTCTAGATTCTTTTATACTTTCGATGAAATATTAATGTCGCCTTCTGTATCATAAAACTAAGATAATTGTACGGTTTACTTTCTTTAACTTAGGAAAATAATATGAAAATTACTCGCAGGGGATTTGTTGAACAATCCATCATTGCCGCTTCTGCTGCACTTGCAACAGGCGTGCCTCCATCTGCAGAATCTGCTGAGCCTATCGCTTCTCGTAAGGTTGGCGCTAATGAAAAAATCAGGGTTGCAGTCATAGGCGTCAATGGTCAGGGTGGTAGTCATCTTGGTGAATGGCTTAAGAACCCGGATGTCGACCTTGTAGGGGTTTGTGATGTCGATCCCGCAGCACATCAGAAGCACATGAACAAGTTCAAATCACTCAAACACCAACCCAAATTCTTCCAAGATGTTCGTAAGCTTTGCGAAGATAAAAACATCGATGCGGTTTCTATTGCAACACCAAACCATTGGCATGCGGTGATGGCGATTTGGGCGATGCAATCGGGGAAGGATGTCTATGTTGAAAAACCCTGTAGCCATAATGTGCTTGAAGGGCGCGTGATGACCCAGTGGGCGCGCAAGCTGAATCGCATGTGCCAAATGGGCGTGCAAAGCCGCAGTATGACTGGTATGCGACAAACACTTGAATTCATTCAAAGTGGAAAAATCGGAAAAGTTACCGAAGCCCGAGCTATCTGCTATCGCAAGCGAGATAGCATCGGTATGGTGAACACCCCTGCACCCATTCCAGAGGGGCTTGATTTCGATTTATGGTGTGGCCCTGCACCCAAAGAAATTCCCATCAGAAAGCGTTTGCATTACGATTGGCATTGGGTGTTTGAAACGGGTAATGGCGACCTTGGTAATCAAAATCCTCACGAACTTGATAAAGCTCGTTGGGCACTTGGCAAATCTGAACTTCCTAAACGCGTTATCAGTCTAGGTGGCAGATTAGGATACCTCGATAATGGTGATGTCGCTAACAATCAAGTCAGTATTTTCCAATGGGATGATGGTGCGCAATTAATTTCGGATGTTCGGGGCTTGCCCATCAAGACCCCTGTCACTTTTGGTTTAAAAGGTGGCCCCTTTAACGGCGCTTGTAACATTTGGTTTGGTACCGATGGCTATGCTGTTGGCCCTAATTATACTTCAGGAGTTGCATTTGATTACAAAGGTAATCAGCTTGGTAAATGGAGTGGTGGAGATTACCAAGCTCATTTTGCTAATTTTGTTAAAGCCATCAAGAGTCGTAATTATAAAGATCTTCACCTTGATATTGAAGAGGGCCATCTTTCCAGTGCGTTGGCTCATCTTGGAAATGTTTCGTATCGATTGGGTAAGGTTGTTCCTGCAGGCACAAGGCCCAGTAAATTTGCAGATAACAAGCATGTAGCAGAAACGATGGTCAGCTTTGAAGCTCATCTGAAAGAAAACAATGTCGACTTTAATGCGACTAAGTTTTTTATGGGTGAAGAACTAATCATAGATCCAAAGACCGAACTTTCGACAAATGCAGAGGCGAACAAACTTTTTACGCGAGAGTATCGCAAGGGGTTTGAACTGCCTAGGGTTTAGTGTTTAGTTTTACTATTTGATCAAGCTTAAGGGTGCTAATGCTGGCACCCTTTTTTTTTATTTTCGTGAATGCTTCCATTTGAATTTTTCTGGTTAAAAAGATCAAGCCTTTAGCTGGAAAAATGTTGGAAAACGCCTGATTTGATTCCTTCAAGAAAAACAACAACTTCGAAAAGAATCTGGTACCATAAGGTGGTAACTTTATAAAGGTTTTAAGCAAAGTTAAAGCCGGTGGGTTTTTTTTGTCCGGGGAAGATAATGAGGCATGTAATATCTCTTTTTTCTGGTTGTGGAGGAATGGACCTTGGCTTTGAAGGAGGATTTCTTACCTTTGACAAATCAATCAAAAATAAAGCTTGGATTTCAGAACAAACCTCAAACGGTCAAGTTAAATTAAAACAAACAGGCTTTGAAACAATTTTTGCTTGCGATATCAAACCCGCAGCAAAAACGGTCTGGGAAAATCACTTTAAACGGAAAATCTTTTTACTTGAAAGTGTAGTCGATCTAGTAAAGAAAACAAAGACTGGGGAGTTCCATTTCCCAGATGCAGAAGTTGTTACGGGTGGTTTTCCTTGCCAAGACTTCAGCGTAGCGGGAAAAAGAACCGGTTTTAGTTCAACAAAATCTCACGATATGACGCTTCTTGAAAAACCAACCGCAGAAAGTCGTGGAATGCTCTACTATTGGATGAGGGAAATTGTCGCACTTGTGCAACCCAAAATATTCATAGCTGAAAATGTCAAAGGGTTGGTCAGTCTTGGAGATGTAAAAAATATTATCGCCGAAGATTTTAGAAATATTGGCGGGGGTTATTTCGTTCTTGAACCAAAAGTTTTACACTCTGGTGAATACGGCGTGCCTCAGAGTCGTGAAAGAGTTATCTTCATCGGCATTCGCAAAGATTCATTAAAGGAAGAAGCTTTATTAGGATTAAAGTCTGGCGACCCATTATTTAACCCTTACCCAGAACCCACTCACTGCTTAAAAAACGGAATTGTTACTGTTAAGGATGCCATAATAGATTTACCTGAACCAGAATCTAGCAATGATTTATCTCATCGAAATTATTCAAAGGCAAAATGGTATGGAAAACATTGTCAGGGACAAACTGAGGTAAACCTTAATGGATTGGGGCCAACTATAAGGTCTGAACATCATGGAAACATAGAATTTAGGAGACTGTTCTCTGATAATGGCGGAAAAATCATTCCCGAATTTCATTTGCCCCAACGGCGTCTTAGTGTTAGGGAATGTGCTAGAATTCAAACATTTCCTGATGATTTTGCTTTTGTGGGAAATGGTGTAAGTGGGTCAGAGGCTTACAAGCTGGTTGGCAATGCTGTTCCCCCGCTATTAGCCTATCATCTGGCAAAAAAACTAGAATCTGTTTGGAATAATCTCTTCCAAACCAAAAAAACTGTCAAAGAAGGTTGGGTCGCTTAAATGGCAAGAGACCAAACAATCTTTTCAGAGCTTGCAGTGGCAATTGCAATTAATGACGGAAAGTTAAATTCAGTTTTAAATGTTGATACGGATTCTATCAAAGCCTATAAACGAGAGCTAAAGAAAAGAAGACTCTCGAACGGTGGTTCCGACAAAACCAATGCACTTATTTCCGCTGGGACTTTAATAAGAACTCATCTTGTAAAATTAGGAATTACATCCCCGATAGTTGCATGGACTGGAACTGAAAAACTTGCAGCGGGTTCCAGCGTTGCGAAGGACATTTTAATTACAAATGCAAACCTACGGGTTTCCGTTAAAGAAAATGCCGATGTTTATATAAATGCCTCCCCCGAGAAAATTTTCAAAATGATCCCTGCGGGCTTATTCGGCCAAAGTGGACGGGGTGATGATTGGTTTATAACAACCGCAAAAGATGAATTAGATTCCTACTTTCTTGCGTGTGGAGGCAATTTAATCAAAGGTTGCAAAAACGCTAGCGATTTTTATTCCTTGATTGAAAGAAAACAAAGGAAGGTCTTTGGTAAAAAAGTTAAAGCCTTGCACGAAAAAAAAGACCCAAAGGTTATGACTGCTTATTCGACATTTTGCAAAAGAGTAAGCGACGAGTCAGCCAAGATATTTAAGGACCTTTTAGAAACTTCTCTTGGACATAAAAAACTTAAAATATTGCCAGAAATATTCAAGTTCTTTTTTAAGCTAAATAGTGTTGAGTATATTCTTGCAGGAGTAGAAAAAAACAAACCATTCGCTGTCAAATTAATATCTTTCGATGAATGGGTTAAAAAATTCAAATTACTTAATATGGAAGCGTTACCCTTATCCAAAGGCCAACCCGAAGTTTCTTTAATTTTTAAAATTTATGACAAAATAAAAAAGATTGATATTAGTTTCGAAGATAGGGTTGAAATTCGCTGGTCTCATGGAAAGTTTTGTGGAAATCCTGAAGCTAAAGTATATAAAACTTGGGAGTATTCTCAACTTCCTTGGGTTTCGGTTGTTTAGATACGCTTGTATTTTTCAATAAGTAAAAGGTGCTTTCATGCTCAATCAGCTTGACGCAAGTTGGAAATCTTGGGTTAAGGAAAATTTAGCCAATAACATTCCTAAGGTTGAAGTTGCTAAGATTCTTATGCAGCATGGTTTTGATACCGAAGCTATCAAAGCTGAGCTAAATTTACCGACACTTTTTGAATCTTGTCCTATTAAAATTGATCCGGTAAAACTTGATGCGTTAATTGGAATTCGTAGATTACACTCTTCCTTTAACATTTACGAAATAAAGGGGTTTGCTACCCCTGAACTTTGTAAATCTGCCTGCGATATTATTCGTAATACAGCTAACCCATCTACTGTAGGTTCAGATAAAGATACCGCCTACGATACCAGTCGAACCAGTTTAACTGCATTCTTTCTTAACCCTGGAATCGATTTCACCCCCATCCTAAATATTGAAGATAATATTCAAACTTTAGCTGGGATTGAGCTTCGTTTTTCGGAACCCATTCAAGGTCAGTGGTATAAGCCAGGTCAAGAATTCAAACGACATTTCGATGCTTTCCCCACCGATAAAGAAACCGTTCGGTATTATGGCAATCGGCCTTGGACTGCAATGATGTACTTAAACGATGTGGAAGAAGGTGGTGCTACTGGATTTCCTGAAATTGGACTTTCTGTTAAGCCAGAAGCGGGGAAATTAATCATTTGGGAAAATATCCGTAATCAAATCATACTCCCAGAATCTTCCCACGCGGGAGAACCTGTCATCAAAGGTGAAAAGTTTATTCTTACCAAATGGTTTAGGGAAAAAGAATGGTCTTACTCCTTGCCTAGAAAATAATTTGCTTTATAGATTTTAAACTTCCCCACCCCTTCTAAATTTTATATTACCTAAAGGTTTTCATAGGATTTATAAAATCAGTTGTGTTACTATTAAATCTTGTGATGCTATGTTTTCATTCCCGCCTATTTAAACTTATTCTTACTCTGCTTGTGAAAAAGGAAATTTCTAATGAAACTATTTACGAAAACGATTTTAGCTGGATGTCTAAGTTTCTTGACTTTCACTTCATCTACTAATCAAAGCAAAGCTGATGTCAAACTGCCACCCGTAATTAGCAAGGGAATGGTATTACAGCGAGATAAAGTTGTGCCTATTTGGGGTACCGCAGAGGTTGGCGAAAAGATAACAATCAAGTTCCGTGATCAAGAAAAAACCACCACTACTGATGCACAAAAAAAATGGAGCATTAACCTCGATAAGCTAAAAGCCGGTGGTCCTGATGTTCTTACTATCGTTGGTAAAAACACTTTAACCCTTGATAATGTTTTGGTTGGCGATGTCTGGGTTGGTTCGGGCCAATCCAATATGCAAGGTGGAGTAGCTGGTTATAGTAAGGGGGATTTAGTCCTTGCCAAGCTTGCTGCTGATTCTTACCCAAAAATTAGGCTCATTGGTAGTGGGCGAGCTGGTTGGGTTGAATCGAACCCTGCCAACAACAATGGTTTTTCCGCTTTACTTTTATCTTTTGGCGTTAGATTGAATCAGGAACTTGACATTCCCATCGGCCTTATCTTGGGCGCTGTTGGGGGCACACCCTCGGGTTATTGGCTTAATGATGAGATGCTTCGTAAGGATCAACCATGCCAAGATTTCATTAAAAAGTTTTCTAGTACTTACGACTTTGATGCCTTAAAGAAAAAATACGATGTTGATCTTGTGATTTGGGAAAAAGGCGTCAAGGTTCCGGATCCCGCCAAGAAACCCCAACCCCCTATTAAAGCTGGTGAATCTAAAGGTAAAATTGGTAACCTCTATGATGCGCATATAAAACCCTTTCAGCCCTTTGCTATTGCGGGCGTTCTTTGGGATCAGGGGGAATCGGGCACCGCAATCACCGGCCTAGATCAATACACGCTTATGGGCGCACTTATCAAAGGTTGGCGTCAGGCTTGGGGGCAAGGCGACTTCCCTTTTATCTACATTCAAAAAGCTAGTGGCGGTGGTTGTGCTTGGAATTATGATGATCCTATCAATTCTGCTTCTGAAAAGTTTTCCAAACTTCCTGCAACTGTTCCCCTTCTTTCCTCAAGTGTTTACCTCGATAACCATATTCGCATTATGAACTATCCAACTACTGGGATGGCTATTGCAAGTGATCTTGGGTCTGGGGTTCATCCTACTAATAAATCGGGCTATGGTACCCGGGCAAGTCAAGTGGCGTTGGGTATGGTGTACGGTAAAAAAATGGAGTTCTATGGCCCCACCTATAAATCTCATAAAGTCGAAGGGAATAAAGTTCGTGTCTCCTTTGATCATTTTGGCAAAGGTTTAGCTTTCAAAAATGGCGATGCTCTTCAAGGCTTTGCTATTGCAGCCGAGAATAAAAACTTTTTTTGGGCTGATGCAATCATCGATGGCAATGATGTTCTGCTTTCCAGTTCAAAAGTAACCCAACCTAGTGCTGTAAGATTTGCTTGGAGTCAGAACCATACTTGGGCTAATTTATTTAACAAAGATGGCTTACCTGCGATTCCCTTTCGTACTGATTCTTGGGAGAAATAACCCTTCCTATCCCTTCTGGGTAACACCGCGGCTTAATCCTTATAAAAACATAGGGGACAGTGATCGGTTCTGATTTTGTCTATGTAATTAAATCGATCGCTGTCGGTCGGTTTTTAATGGAGTTTTGTTTATTGGTACGAAGTCGTTGAACTAGGTGGTTGTTTTCATTATATATTTAATTTTTAGTTCAACTCTTATTCAAATTATGAAAAGATAGTAGTGCCATCTAATAAGACTTTCTCCCACCAAGGTGTTGATATGAAATTTCAAGAAGTTGCAAAAGATGTTTATCTCTTTCCCGATATTTGCAATGTTTATCTTGTTAAATCAGGGGAACTAGGCCTGCTTATTGATCTTGGCACTGGTGCTGTTCTTGATCATCTCAAAGAAATTGGTGTGTCTAAAGTCGAATGGGTTTTATTTACCCATCATCACCGAGAGCAATGTCAAGGTTACCCCAAGATTTTAAATACGGGAATAAAAGTAGCAGTGCCCGAAGTTGAAAAAGCTCTTTTTGAAACTCCCTTAAGCTTTAGAAAAATAGCACCAGCACTTGCTGATACATTCACTGTGCACGGTGCAAGTTTTGTTCGGCCTAGTATTACGCCCATTAAGGTAGATAAAACATTTCAAAAAATGGATGACTTTACTTGGCAAGGAATTGAATTCTGGTGTGTTGAAACTTCTGGTAATAGCCCGGGTTCGCTTTCTTACATCATCAAGAAAAACGATGATTGGCTCGCATTTTCTGGCGATGTTATGCTTAACGGTTCTAAATTGCATACTTGGTTTGATAGTGAATGGGATTACGGATTTAGTAAAGGGGTTTATGCCCTTTACAATTCTCTTGGCCAATTAGAAGGCTACCCACTTAAAAAAATGTTACCTTCGCACGGGCCAGTCATTGAAAATCCGGCAGTGCAATTGCTGACTCTTCGCAATACGCTGCGCGAATTTAATAAACTCTACCTGCGGGGTTGGGAAGTTTTTACCTTTGCTGGAGCTGATCAAGATAAAGTTTCAAAGCCAACCACGGTTCCACATATTTGGCAAGTTACGAAGCATCTGTTCAAATTTCGTGGCCCAGAATTTTGGCCCAACTTTCATATGATCCTTGCTGATAATGGCCATGTACTCGTCGTTGATTGTGGTCTTTTTAAAAAGGACTTTCTCGATAAATCTATTGCGTTGATGAAAGAAAGACTTGGGTTAAAACAAATTGATGCGGTTTTAGTTACTCATATGCATGGTGACCATTGTTTGGAAGCACCACACCTACGAGATAACCATGGCGCAAAGATTTGGACTATGAACCGTGTTGTTCCTATTGTTTCTCGACCCCTTCACTTCGATTACTGCGCCCAAGTGAACACCTATGGCAAAGGCATTGATTTTATCTCCTTTGATCGAATCTTTCAAGAAGGCGAGTCTTTTACTTGGGAAGGTTATAAATTGCAGGTCGATTGGATGCCAGGCCAGACTGAATTCTCCCTGTGCTTACACGGCATAATTGATGGTAAAAAAGTTGCTTTTACTGGCGATAATATCTTTGGCAGTTCTTCTGATCCTAGTCAAAATGGCCATGAAGCGGTGGTTAGTCGCAATAGCTGCATCCTTGAAGAAAGCTATATTTATGCTGCTAAATATCTGAAAAAATTAAACCCAGACCTTTTGCTGGGTGGTCATTCTTGGGTCATCGCAGATCCCGCTCCTTTAATCGACCGCTACCTTACTGATGCTCTTAAGCTTAAAGAATATTATGAAAAACTAAGTTATGATAAAGATTACCGCTGGATGTTTGATCCCTACTGGGCACGTATGGAACCCTATCGGGTAATACTTGGAAAAAATAATAAAGCAGAAGCTAGGCTTACACTTAGAAATTTTGAAAGTGGAGCTATTCCTATGGTAGTAGAAATTGTATTGCCTAGTGGGTTCAAGGCTGAACCTGCTATGGTTAGCACGATGGTTGCTGGTGAATCTACAACCTCGGTTCCTGTTCAGATTTCTTGTACGAAAGAAACTGCGAAGGGTTTGCACCTTGCGGCATTAGATATTATTCGAAATGGGAAAAGAGTAGGGCAGTTGTTTGATGTAGTCTTATGGGTGGGTTAAGGTTTTCTTAGGTCGAAGCAAGCCATTTCGTTATGATTTCTAAGGAAGGCAAAACCTCGAGCGAGTGTTGGGCAGTTCCAAGTTTTGTCGCCTGAAAGGGCTTTGAATTTGCCTAATTCTCGGAATTGGAGTGGGTTAGCCTCGACCATAACAAGGTTACCATTTTCTGCTTGAATGATTAATTTATTTCCTTGTCTTAGTAGTTGGCCCTGCCCATATCTATCCCCTTTCCATTTTCTTTTTCCATCGATAGGGTCAAGGCAAACAAGCATACCTTCATCAAGGCCGTAGATATAATTTTCATAAAGTACGGGACTGGTGAACCTGCATCGGAGGTTAAAGTTGTGCCAAAGTTCTTCCTGAGAAAAAGTATTATTATTTTTAGATAGTTTAAGCAATCCGCAACCAACGCCGTAGCTAGAAGAGATAAATAAGCGGTCGTTGCCAATGGGAATAGGTTGGGCGACATTAATACCTTGATTGGTGATCCAAGGCCTAGCCCAGAGTTTATATCCATTGAGGGGGTCATAGGCAGCGATTTCAGCCCCATCAAAAATGAGAAGCATTTCGGTATCAAGAAGATTAACAACCATAGGGGAGCAATAACCAGCTCGGTTGTTGCCTGTTTGCCAGCGTAGTTCACCGGTAGTTTTATCAAACGCCCGAATGGCACGGTTAAGTTGCTTGCCCGTTTGTTCGCCCGGATTGACAATTACAAGTCCTTTATAAATTAAAGGTGACCCACTCATTCCCCATTGAATATTTTTGTTGTCTTCGAGAAGTTCTTTCTCCCATTGGGGTTTTCCTGTTTTAGAGTCAAGGCAAGCAAAGTGGCCCGTGCCACCCATAGCGTAGATAAGATCGTTATCGAAAGTGGGCGAAGCCATAGGGCCTTCACCACCTAAAGGATCAAAATGCCTAGCGATCCAAGGGTGATTCCATAATTCAGTGCCCGTTGAAAAATCGTAAGCAGCGACAACTTCGGAACTACCGCGCTGTTCGATTGTGGCTGCGATATTTCCAGCTATAGAAAATGCGGCATAGCCTCCACCACAAGGTTGTGCTTTCCAAGGAGTTTTTGGTGGGTTTGCTTTCCAATCAGAGTTAAGCTCGGGGCCTTGAGCAACGGAATCTAGGTTGGAGTTTCGATACCGTGGGAAATCATCGGGGGAAATATCAGTAGTAATTTTAATGTTGTGAGAGATTTTTGAAGCAGCGCGGTGCTCGATAATTTTTTGGTCTCTTCCTTTTTCCCAGCGCCAAACGATTTTTGGTTCTACATCGCCATTAAAATCAATGTGGTCAATCGCCGCAAAAGTAGGGCCAGCAATAAGTACAACCACAGCAATTTTTCTAGCCCAAGAGAATTTTGAAAGGAATAGCCACCAAGTGGCAGAAAAGATGAAAGCAAGTAATTCACCAGTCATTATGACAAAAGATTTAACAAAAGGAGGGTATTCCTCGGGAAAAAATTTGGTGGATATTATTGCAATTAGAAGAATTCCTAATGCAAGCATTGGCATATAAAGATGCCGATTTATTTTTGCTGAATTAGTTGTAAGGTTATTTTCAATCATATTTATTTGCCTAAGAAAAAAGATTCTTATCGAGTTAAAAGTAATTCTGGAATTAAAGGTAACGGTGGTTCAAAGCTGAGTTCTACCTTTTTACCAAGGTTCAAAACTTCATTTCCTAACAATAAATTTGCAGGCGTTTTCATTACAGTCCAGCCAAAGGGTTCTAGTAAAGGCTTTTCCCATAGAAGAAAATAGTTTTCAATTAGGGATAACTCAGCGCGCACCTTCTGGTGTAATTTATAGGTTGTATTAAGGTTTAATATACAGGAAAACTGCAAAGGATTATCTTTCTCTGGCAATAATGGCGCATTAAATTCTGTGTTTGTCCCATTGTTATTTGCAAAGGAAATTTTTAAGACAGGAGAATCGGGAAGTAATGCAAAGATTTTCTCATCGATTTTAAGTGTTATTTTATTGGTTTTTATTAAATGAATATCTTGTTTAAGAAATGTAATCAGATCGTTAAGTGGGTCGGGGCTAAATCCCGAGGAATAAAATTCCAAAGGGATGAGAAATTTAGAAATGCGAATTATCTTTGGGTTAGTAAGAAGTTTATTGCAAGAAATCTGCCAAGTTTTTTGATCTCCAAGAATTTCATAAATTAGCGGCCTACATAAATCATAAATCTTTTGCTTCAGTGTTTTTGCAAGTGATTCAATAATATCTTTTTGCAAAGGCGTAAGTTGTTTTTGAAGGTTACGCCAATCAGGGGAATTCTTTTCGAGTGTTTCAAATGCTAATTTTGCGTCATCAGTTTCAAAAAAATAATCTTGAAGTGAACTATTTCGAGGTGGAGAAAGGAATTGAATAGAAGATTTTAGGTGACGGATTTTTTCGGTATTGCGGTAGTTTGCCAAGCGCATTTCCAAAACTTCTGCAAGGTTCGTTCCTAAAGCCATAGATTTTAAATCAGGCCAACTTTCCTCGATATAGATATTCGCCTGCACCAGCCAAGGCACGGGGTCGAAGTCCTTTGGTGATTGATCTGTTGAGAAGAGTTCTAATTGAACATAGGTTTCATAGCGTTTTTGAAAACTCATTTTAAAATCGATTACTTCGTTATAAAGCTGAGTGTTTTGAATTTCGTTATTGCTTAGGAAAAACCAAGCTTCGGTACTTTCCCATTTTTTAGGAAAAAGAGTTTTTAATTGAGTAATACTTTTAAGGTTGGCTTGAATCTCATTAAAAGATTTTAACCCAGATAAAGGAGGAAGTTGCAAAAGTTCTTGAGTTAATAGAAGGTACTTTTGGCATTCATTTTTCCGTGAAATTAAGAAGGTAGATAGATCGTAAGGTAGAAAGAAAAAATCAGGTGATGAGGTAAATTTTTCTAGCAAAATTAATCGGTCTTTAATACTAGAAATAGGTCCACTTAATCGCAGTGAAATTTCTGCAGAGTCATTATTTTTAAAACTTTCAACTTGAAATTCAAAAGCACCAATCGGAATGAAAAGCTTAGCAGCTCGAAGGCTGAAATAAAGAATGGTGGCTAACATAAAAAAAGTAGCCCAAGATAAGTGTGTAGCAGTGGTTACTTTTTTTAGGTGATAAGCCTCGGCTTTTTCTAGGCAGGTTTCAGCATCGATAAAGCTGTGTATTTCCAATGAGCCTGGGCCAATATTTTGTGAGATAATTACTTCGCTAATCCTGTTGATCGAAAAGACTGGGAAATGTGACGGGAGTAGTTTTTTGCCTAACTGGTTGCGTAGTTCTTTAAGATAATTTAGGTCGATGGAGTTTGTAAATAGAAAGGCATCTGGTTTTTTTTGCAGCAACTTTATGATTTCTGCAAAAATTGGTTGCACATTCATTATTCGAATTTGTTTGTTAGAAAATCCGGTACTTAAATTTTCAGGCACCCTTTCTCCCGAGTGCAAAATTACTATCAGCGGTGCATTAATAGCCAGTTTAGTCATTAGAGTTTTAACTACCTTGGAAGAAATTCAACAGCAACTTTATTTGTCTCCGCCCAGGTGCGAACCAATCTTACTCGGTTGGTATCTCGGTCGGGGTCATCTACTCCAATGATAATTTCTATGCGTTCTAAAATGTTGGGTGTTTTGGAAAGTTCTTGCATATGCGCATATAAGCTTTCGATATCAAGCAGTTCGTTGGGTTTATCAGAGATGAGATAATGTTTTTTAGAACTATAGGATTCTTTCATTAAGGATTTAGCCGATGTATCCGTAAGGACTTGCATCTTGAGGATAACTGATTTGTTAATTTGTTTTGGTTGATTAGTAAGTTCGTTTGTGGCATCAACTGTGGAAGGCTTGTTGAGGTTAGAGCCAAGATTAGGCCCGCCTGGTCCGCCGATACCATTGCCCCCACTTCCGAAGATTAATAAGGCGGCAAGCCATCCACCTGCAGTACCACCTAATAGTTGAACGATTCTCTGAGCCCAAAGGGGCAGGGGTTTCTTGGTAAATTTAGAAAGAAGAAATCCAGAAATAAAAAGTAGGATAAAAGAACCAAGTGCGACTGAACCTAAAAGGGCAAGAGGTCGTTCTGGATGTCGTAAGCAATCGATCAAGATGTTAGGGGGAATAAGGTCATTCATATTAATTACCTATTTTGATGCCTGGGATATCAAAAGACCAAACGATGCCATTGACCCAATTTTCGTAAGATTCTCTTTGGCCGCGAGTAGGATGACTGCTGTTAGTATCTCTGGGGAAAAGGATGAGATAAAAGATTTCTTTGCCTAGGGAAGATAACCTATCTTGGTTGATAAGGGTCTGAACCGCATCTTTATTTTTGAGAATAGTTTTATCAGGGTTACGGTGAAAGAGTTCGCCAGATTCGGAATCGATTTCGAGAACTCTGGTAAAGAATTTTCCTTTATAGTTTTGGGTTCGATCAGCTCTTAGTTTTTCAATTTCACTAAGAAGTTGTGTTGAAGAATCAGAGTCTTGTTGTTTTTGAAGAAGTTCTGATTTTTGCTTAGAGAGAGGATCTGGAGAATCGCTTTGACCAACAATAGGCAGAAAAAGGAATACGCAAAATAGTAAGACTAGTACATCAATGAGAGGGATAAAAAAATGGGTGATACTGCGTTTTGGAAGATTAATCATGGGGGAGAGATCCCTTTGTTTTCCAAGGTTCCGCCTACTAACAAAAGAATAAGATCTCTGCCTACAAGAACAATCCAAGCGGGTAGAATGTTGATGAGTGCCATAAAGATACCGCTGCCCGTAGCGGTGATTGCGGGTCCATAAAGTTGTATGATTTTTTCAGGTGCAACCGGACCGTGAATGGAACTGAAAGTTTGAAGGATGGCAGCAACCGTACCTAATAACCCAAGTAGGGGGAACCATTCAGCTGCTTGAGAAAGGTGACTGATCCAGTTATCAGCTCCTTCGTGGAAAGATGTTTCTTTCCAGATAAGGGCTCGCCAAGCAAATAAAGTTTGCAAGGTAAAAAGAAAACAACCAAGAGAAAGGATTAATTGATCTAGCCTTGTAATGCGCTCGAAGTAGAACTCCGTTGCTGTAGTGGGAAGAGCTGTAGCGATTGCAATACTTGCAGCAGCAGGAAGAAATGCCAGCAGAAAGGGAAGACACCATACTGCTAGAAATCTTCTTATCATAATAATGCCTCTTATTTCAATGCAGTTTTATTGGCTAAATATTCGGGAAGCGCCTGCGGGTTCCCTTCTCGGTCGATGCACGCAAGCGTGGAAGAGCCCTCGGCTGCAAGCATTCCTAAACAGTAAAGTTCGTAGCGGTGTTCGATGCGAACGCCTGTGGTTCTTTCAATAATGGTTCTAAGGATTAGGGTATCATCGTAGCGAACTGGCCTTTTGTACTTCACTTCGATTCGTGCAAGGACCAGAAGGTAGCCCTCATCTTCAACATCTTTATAAGTGCGACCCATAGAGCGAAGCAGTTCAATGCGGCCTTGTTCGAAATAAACAAGATAGTTGGCGTGATGAAGTAAACCCATCCGATCGGTTTCGGCATACCTAACGCGAATTTCGATATCACCAAAAACAGTACCTTCCGTTGGAACCAGAAGATTCTTGGTCATTGAATTCTACCCATTCGAGAATAGGGCCAGTAAATAACAACTGCCCTACCCATCATAAGGTTAGATGGAACTAACCCCCAAGATCGACCATCTGAACTTTGCGGACTGTTATCCCCTAGGCAAAGATAATGCCCTGGTTGCACATAAAGAGTTTTTACCGGAGGGTTGGCAAGGGCCTTCCATCCGTCTGGGATATCCATACCGGGCCTTCTTACGGTTGGTTCGGTCCAATCATTTACAGAGACATCTGGGGTACTAGGATTGATCCGAGCGGTATAATAAGTATCTCTAAAAAGCTTAAGTTTTTTAACGGTAAGGGTGGTTCCTTTGGCGCCAATGCTTGCTGGTTCTAGGTCGTTATCGACATTAGGTCCAAGAACTTTGCTGGGTTTATATTTAACCCCATCGCCAAAGATAAGTTTATTGTTCTGCCAAACTATTAATCTGCAATCGACATTAGAAAAGCGTAGGTTATGAGATCCAGATTTTAGAGGGAAGTTATCAGTCTGGGCAAGTAAAGATTCAGCTTTAGTGTTATTGATTCTAAAAAGTGAACACGAGCCATTTTCTAAGTTCCAAACAGCGCGGAAACGATCTTCACCCTTCGAAAGTTCAAGGGTAAATTCGCCTGCTTGCTTTTGAATATTGAAGTTTCCTTCTAGCGTAAGATCGCTAACCCAGTTATCACCATAGCCAGGTCGGTGTGGATCAAAGTAAGCGGTGTTGTAACCCATCAGATCGGTGATGAGTTGCCTCCTGCCATCATTGTTACGGATGAGGTGGTTGTACCGAAGCCAAGTGGTATTTTTTTCAGAATCGGAATCACACTGATAAGTAGCAGTGTTAGTTTCGGACCAAGCAGGTTTGAGGGATTGCCAGCGTTTAAGGTTTGGGAGATCTAGAGGGCGTTTTTCATCATCGTTGACAAGACGGGCCATCGAAAGAACCGCAGAGGGTTTTTTACGAATGATTTCAAATTTATCGCTATCAACGAAGGTGTCTCGTGCCTCGTTTTCATGCATATATTCCCACATCCAAAGGTCGGAGGGGTGGCGGGGATTTGAAATTGGTGGCGGAGTGGTATCGGGGGGAAGGCGGTAAAGCTTCCCTGCCCGAATGCCAATAGTTTCTCCAGGCAAACCAATCAACCTTTTGATGTAATTCATAGGAACATGGTTGCGCTGAGGTCCCGAAACAGGAAAGCGTGGCGAGCCAAAGTTGAATTCATTTGGATTGCTATTTCCAGGATATTTAAACACGACAACATCAAGCCTTTCAGGGCCCTTTCCAGGAAGGTCGTATAAATATTTTGCAACAAGTACACGGTCACCAGTACTACTACCCGGGTCAACTACAACACCAACTTCATCCGGAAAGGTTGGTTCACCTGATTTAACCAGTTTGATATTCTGTAAGCAATTGGGGCAGGTAGCGGAGGAAACCGCAAAGACCCCAGCGCCTGGCATTTGTTCGACTTCACTCGAGCAATTGACCGGAAACTGATGCTTACAAGAAGAACAGACGATTTGCTTCTGGTAGCCATATAGGGTTTCCGCCATCGAGCCTGTGGGGATGACAAAGGCTTCAGCGATAAAGGATTTAAGGACGAGAACAAGAACGACAACAAAAACGATAGTTTCGAGCATTTCCCTAAAGTTATCGACCTTAGGGGGTAATTGTTTAAAAGGAATAGGTTTCGCAGGTGGTAAAGCAGCAGGTAGATTTAACGCTGAAATTAAAGTAACAGGGGGTTCTATTATGTGATAAGTGGGATCACCAATAGGGCTTGAATTTTCGGGAGGAGGCACTTCTTGCTTATTCGCTGCCGCTTGATTTTCAGAGTCTGCCATAATGTACCTTAAGTTTAATCGTCAGATTCAAGAACCGCTAAGAAAGCTTCCTGAGGAAGTTCGACTTGACCCACTTGCTTCATACGCTTTTTGCCTTCGGCTTGCTTAGCCCAAAGTTTGCGCTTACGGGTGATGTCGCCCCCGTAGCACTTAGCGGTAACATCTTTCTTCAAAGCAGCAATGCTTTCGCGAGCGATAATTCTACTGCCAACCGCGGCCTGAAGCACAACCTCGAACATATGCCTATCGATTTCTTCACGCAATTTTTTGAGAAGTTTTCTACCCCGCCTATCTGCAGTAGAGCGATGAACAATGGTTGAAAGTGCATCGACTAAATTGTGGTGAACCAAGACATCCAATTTGACAAGGTCGGCAGCCCGGAAAGCAAGAAATTCGTAATCCATTGTGCCGTAACCATGCGTTACCGATTTAAGCTTGTCATAAAGATCGTAGATAACTTCAGCAAGAGGCATTTCATAAACAAGGATGGCACGGGCCGTGCTAAGGTATTCGGTACGAACATAGATACCGCGACGATCCGTGCACATTTGCATAAGGTCGCCGATGTTAGGTGTAGGAATAAGGAAACTGATTTTGACGAAAGGTTCGCGGAACTCTTCGATTTGCCCTACATCAGGAACTTTCTGAGGATTATCGATAAGGATGACTTCCCCATTGCGGGTCAGAATTTCATAAGTGACATTAGGTGCAGTTTGAACCAGATCAATTTGGCTTTCGCGCTCTAACCTTTGCTGGATGATTTCACGATGAAGCATCCCGAGGAAACCACACCTAAACCCGAACCCAAGCCCCTCACTAACTTCGGGTAGGAAAGAAAAGCTAGCATCATTCAGGCGCAATTTTCCAAGGGCTTCTCGTAGATCTTCGAAGTCCTTATTATTCGTCGGGAAAAGTCCGCTAAAAACCATAGGTTTTGGTTCTTTATAGCCTGGAAGAGAATTGGCTGTAGGCCTCGATGCTTCCGTTACCGTATCGCCAATATGTACATTATCCAGCTTTCTGACTTGTGCCATAAAGAAACCAACTTGGCCGGGCCCGAGGGTGTCGCAAGGGGTTGGCGAGGGTCGGAATTGGCCAATTTCACAAACCTCATGCTCGGTTTTACCGCGCATAAATTTAATCTTTTGACCTTTACGCAAAGTTCCTTCCATTACCCGAATGTAAATAACTACGCCTTTATAAGTGTCGAAATGACTGTTATAAATTAAAGCTTTAAGGGAATCGGTGGGTAGGCCCTTGGGCGCAGGTATGCGGTCTACAATAGCACGCATTACTTCATCCATTCCCAAACCAGTTTTCGCACTTACCTTAAGAACCTCTTCGGGTTGAATACCCAAGACAGATTCCATTTCAGCCATCACCTCGACTGGTCGGGCAATAGGTAGGTCTATTTTGTTAAGCACGGGGACAATGGTCAGATTGTTTTCTATAGCAAGATAAGCATTAGCAACTGTCTGTGCCTGAACCCCCTGAAAGGCATCGACCAGAAGAATAGCCCCTTCGCAAGCAGCAAGGCTTCGGGAAACCTCATAGGTGAAGTCTACATGGCCTGGGGTATCGATGAGGTTTAGCTCATAGGTTTCACCATCGAGGTCATAGTAGAGGGTAACGGGGTGCATCTGAATAGTGATGCCTCGCTCACGCTCGAGATCCATATCGTCAAGGACTTGGTTGCGAAATTCCCTTTGCGTGATAGCTCCTGTTTTAAGAAGGAACTGATCAGCAAGAGTACTTTTGCCATGATCAATGTGTGCAACGATAGAAAAATTGCGAATTTTGCTCGCGTCCGTCATTTGGAAAACTTTCGCTTAACAGTTCAAGGAACAAAGACTATAATAGTGTAACAGGAAAATGGATTTGTATTCAACCCAAAGTCCAACCTAGTAATGATTTTACAATAAGTAGCCAAGTTGGCCAAACAGGAGAACAGAAATGCTGCGTTTTTTAGGTTTATTTACAGCGGTAGTGTTATTAACAACCCCTATTTTTGCAGAAAAAGGAGATTTACCCGTGTCTACACCTCTTAGTTATAAAACCAAGACTTTAGATGGAAAAGAGTTGGATTTGACAAGCTACAAGGGCAAAGTTGTACTTGTGATTAATGTTGCAAGCCAGTGTGGCTATACCTCCCAGTATAAAGGTATGCAGGAACTTTACGAAAAATTCTCAAAAGCTGGGCTTGTTGTTTTAGGTGTGCCTTCTAACGAATTCGGCGGCCAAGAACCCGGTAGCAACGAAGAAATTGCAAAGTTCTGTAAAACCAACTATGGCGTTACCTTTCCCGTCTTAGAAAAGCAAATGGTGAAAGGTGCTAATGCCTCGCCCCTTTATAAGTTTCTTACCTCTAAGGAAACCAACACTAAATCCTCAGGTGATGTTAAATGGAACTTCACCAAGTTTCTTTTAGGAAAAGAAGGCGAAATTCTTGGTAGGTTCGAATCAGGCGTTGATCTTGATGACGCTCAATTAACAGGCGCTATCGAAACCGCCCTTAAGAAGTAAAAGAAAGTTATTAGAATAGGGATAACACTGATTCAATCAGTGATATTCCTATTTTTTTATAATATTGTTTCGTGTTTGTAATAATGTGTCTATCGAAAAAATCGCCAGCGCTACCCAAATGAGTATAAAACTTGCTTGTTTTTCAGAAGAGAAAGATTCGTTGAATAAATAAATTCCTAGGATTATCTGAATACTGGGAGAAAAATATTGCATAAACCCCATTATCGATAATGGAACTAGTCTTGCTGCCTTGCCAAAACAATAAAGCGGTATTACCGTGACTAATCCACTTAGCATTAGACTGCCATTCATTTGCCAAGAATGGCCAAAATCGTTGCTTCCTTCCCACCACCAGAAAAATAAGGCCCCAATTGCAACAGGCAGAAGGTAGAGAGTTTCAATCAAAAGGCCAACACTGGCATCAACTGGGATTAATTTTCTGGAAATTCCATAAAAGCAAAAGGAAAAAGCAACACCTAGTGAAATCCAAGGTAGGTTTCCTTCTAAATAAATTCTTAGAATAATTGCTAAGGTTGCGATGGTTAAAGCAAGCCATTGAAATGACCTTAGCTTTTCTTTGAACAAAACCATACCAAAAAGAATGCTCAATAAAGGTAGACAAAAATAACCCAGACTCGCCTGCAGAATTTGCGAGGTCGTGACCGCATAAATGTAGACACCCCAGTTGATCCCCACTAAGATCGAACTTGCACATAAACCTAATAAGGTCGAGGGAGTTTTTAAAACCTCTAAGACTTGGTCCCATTTTTTTTGAAAGTGAACCACCAATCCCATCACCACCGCTGCCCATAAAACGCGATGGCTAAGAATTTCTAACGGGTCGACATTGCGAACCAGCCAAACATAAAGGGGCATAGATCCCCAAAATCCGTAGGCAATGATGGCCCAGATCAGCCCACTTTTTAGCTCAGACTTCCCTTTTTCCGATTCTGACATTTTTATTCGGTTCCAAGTATTCAAATAGACTTTCTATCAGGTATGCTAATCTTTTTCCAATCAGCTTTAGCAAAAGGATTTCTTATGGAACCTACTAACCCCGCAGCGTGGCTAAAAGAAAAAATTTATGGCTACTGGTTGTCTCAGGCACTTTATTGCGCTGCTTCCTTAAACCTTGCAGATATTATCCACCAAGATGGCCCCCAGAATTTTCCCGACCTTGCTAAGAAATCTAATTCTCACCCCCGTTCCCTCTACAGGCTTCTTCGCCTTCTTGCTTCCGAAAATGTGTTTAAAGAAAACTCTTCAGGCGCTTTTGAACTCACTCCTCTTGCAAGTCTTCTTCGATCTGATGTTCCAGGAAGTCAATATGCCATGGCTATTATGTCGGGCTCGGAACATTACCTCGCTTCTTCCAGAATGATTGATAATGTTCGTACCGGAAAATGCGCCTTCGAACTTCAGCACGGCAAACCGATTTTCGAATTCCTTAAAGATCATCCCGCATCTGCTCGCGTATTTGATAATGCTATGGAAAGCATTCATGGCTCCGAAACTTCTCAGATTCTTCAGTCCTATGACTTTTCCCAATTCAATTCCCTTGCGGATATCGGGGGAGGCAATGGCAGTATGCTTCTTAGTGTTTTAGAAAAAATCCCTCAACTTAAAGCAATTTTGTTTGACCTCGAGCACGTCATCAAAGCAACCGAATTAGTTGTCAATAAACAAGGTGTTAGTAATCGTTGCAATCTTGTTGCAGGCGATTTCTTTGAAGCTATTAATGTTGTTGCGGGTGCCTATATACTTAGGCATATCATCCATGATTGGGATGACGAAAAGTCTATTCTGATTTTAAATAACATTAGAAAAGTAATTCCAAAGGGCGGAAGGGTTTTGGTGGTCGAGGCGGTTCTGCCTGAAGGCAATACACCGCACCCTGGTAAGATGTTTGATTGGATCATGATGGCAATTCCGGGCGGACTTGAAAGAACCTTTGCTGAATACCAAGAGCTGTTTTTGAAAAGTGGCTTTCAGATTCAGAGGGTGATTGCAACCGCAGGTCTTAATTCCATCCTTGAGGCTGTGCCTATTTAAATCACCGCTGCAAATTAAACGAGATGGTAATAGCCCACTTGGATTACGGCCAATGAGACTTCTTTTCTCCGTGGGTCTAACCCCTTTTATTTTCCCCAATGCGCGGCAACAGCCTCATGCGGGCAATGCGCCTGCCCTGATTAACTCCTTCGCCAAATCTAACGCCTGGTCCGATGTTTCCAACAGAGTCATGGTTTTCAACACATCAAGACGCTCCTGCCGTTGGTTCGGCTTTTTATTCCTGAATGTCCTCTGTTCCGGCTCGAAAATCTACGCTGGCTCCTTTGATTTTCCTTTGACAAACAATCGGATGTTCTCCATCTCAACCCATAATCCTCTCTCGATGTCGAGGACACCACTGTGAAGCAATTGCTCGGCACTCTTCACGACTGACCAAGCAAAACCGCCTTGTGTTTCCCATTTGACCTTGAATGTGACTGCTGACTCATGCTTTCGCTTGGCATACCTGATGTCGAATATCTGACATTCAAAGCCTCCGCGGATGAGGCGAGGATACTGCCTGAGCAGCGCTATAAGTTCTCGATGAGAAGAAAAGCGAGCACTAATAAAGCTTTGATAGACCTCCGGCTTTTCTTCAAATCGCTGTAATTCAAATCGAGCACGCCCTACACGCTGGCGAAGTTCTTCTTGCCTCTTGGCGAGTCTCTCGTACTCTGCTGCTCCATCATCGGTTCGTTCTCCATGCACAAATGCATGGCAGTACTCACAGAGTCCTTGCAAGTCCGCCAATTCTTCGTTGAAGATGCGAGCATAAGTGAGATGATGGACCTCTGCTACCTGAAACTTGCCACAGCGTTCACAAGTGTTGTTGCACCTTTGAATGACTTGCTGTCGCCGCACGAGCCATTCCTTGCTCTTCAAGTAGGTGAGGTATCGTTCATTTGTAGTGTAGTACCAGTGAGAGCGCATATCACACCAACTCAAGAATTACTGCTGGCCTCTTTGCTGACGCCATTGCTCTACGGTGGCTTTACACTTCGGACACAGTCGAATCAGCCTCGCCCCATCGAAGGACCAGACCGTTGTCCCACCCGGGGGATTGAGTTCTTTCCAGCAGAGATTACAGATCGCCCCGATCCGGATATCCTTGTCGATTTCATTGACCGCTTGTGCGCCTGTGAAGGCGATTGAATAGTCGGGTGAAAGTCCCGATCGGGGAAATCGTTACATCCCTGTAGTCGATGGTAACTGCGTTTTCAAGAGAAAGGGTGGAGAGCAACCGTAGACGAAAGAACAGCCCGTAATACAAATGAACTCGATTCAGCCAAGCCTGTCGGGGAGCGGGTTAGCAACTGGCGAACCCCTGACCACACACTAAGTCCCA
>JBDNHI010000137.1:0-7977 GCA_041694635.1 Gemmataceae bacterium
CAATCACTTTTAGTTCATCATTGCCCATTGCCTTCACTGCACTCTCATTAGCAGCTAGGGCATCATAAAAAGCTACTTCGTCTTCGTTTAGCCCTAATTCCTGACCTCGCTTAGTAGCGGCGTTCATTTCCTTTGCCAGCTTTATCAGCTCTTCGATAACATCTTGAGTTGCAATAGCTCGGTTGTGGTAGGCGTTCAAGGTTTCCCTCAGCTTGGCACTAAAAAGTTGCGATTGCACAACATTTTTTAGGGCTCGGGCCTTCACTTCGTCTTTTAGTAGTTTTGCCAACAACTCAGCGGCAACATTCTTATGCTTTAATCCACGAATCTCAACTAAAAACCTATCATCAAGAATACTAATATCGGGCCTTGCCAGACCAGCAGCAGTAAAGACATCAATAATTTGACCATCGGGGGTAATAGCTCGGGATACCAACTGCCTAACCGCAGCATCGATTTGTTCGGGTGTCTTTTTATTGTCGCTGGTTTTCTTGTTAAGTGCTGCAGCAATAGCCTGGAAAAAGGCTACATCATCCCGTACTTCGGTTGCCTCGTCACTAGAAGCACATAACGCAAAGGCGCGAGAGATTTCAGAAACCACTTGTACAAAACGACTCTTCCCATTTTCCTGAATAAGGACAAATTCTTGGCCTGCAGGAATCAAACGCAAGCGTTCTGCTGGTGTTCCACTTTCCCATAAAGCCCAATCAAACCCGTGCAAGATATCACAAACAATACCGTACTTTTCCAGCAATACCGTAACAGCCTGCTTGATATCAAAGGTAGGGTTCCCCCTGCCGCCGCTCTCGGTGTAGACTGCTAAGGCTTTTTTAAGCTGGTCGGCAAGGCCAAGGTAATCAACAACATGTCCGCCTGGCTTATCTTTGAACACACGGTTCACCCGGGCGATAGCCTGCATCAGGCCGTGGCCCTGCATTGGTTTATCTACATACATCGTGTGTAAGCAAGGGGCATCGAAGCCAGTCAGCCACATATCTCGAACAATCACAATTCGAAAAGGGTCTTTACTATCTTTAAACCGGTTAGCAAGCTTTCTTCGTTTTTCTTTATTGCGGATGTGGGGTTGCCAATCGGGGCCATCATCTGCGCTCCCTGTCATCACCACTTTTACTAAAGTAGACTTAGCTTTTTCTGATTCTAAATCATCATTAGAGGTGCTAGCCCATTCAGGGCGAAGTTTCGTAAGTTCGTTATAAAGATCAACACAAATACGCCTGCTCATACAAACGATCATAGCTTTGCCAGCCAAGGCATCTAACCGCTTTTCGAAATGCGCCACTAAATCTGAAGCTATAAGTTTTATACGCTTAGGGTCGCCAACCATGACCTCAATAGCTGCCCACTTAGATTTTAGCTTCTCTCGGGTCGTCATCTCCTCCGCTTCGGTGATGGCGTCAAACTCTGCATCGATTGTAGGTAGCTCCGCAGCGTTAAGAGAAAGTTTAGAAATGCGGCTTTCATAATAAATAGGCACGGTAGCTTTATCTGCAACAGCCCGCTGGATGTCGTAGACAGAAATGTAATCGCCAAATACCTCTCTGGTATTTGCATCGGTTTGTTCAATGGGGGTTCCTGTAAAACCAATAAAAGAAGCTTTTGGTAAGGCAACACGAAGGTTTCGAGCAAAGCCATAAACTAATTCGCCTGTCTTTTCATTAACCCGACTGCGAAAGCCATACTGGCTACGGTGAGCTTCATCTGCAATCACAACAATGTTTTGCCGAGGGCTAAGCTCTGGCATCAGCTCTCCCTTTTCAGGCATAAACTTGTGAATGGTGGTGAATATCACCCCGCCACTTGCTCGGTTCAATAAGGTTTGCAGATGCTCTCGGCTGTCCGCTTGTACGGGAATCTGGCCAAGAATATCGTGGCAGCGTTGAAACTGACCGAAGAGCTGATCATCGAGATCATTTCTATCAGTCAATAGAACCAGCGTAGGGTTTTGCATCGCCTTATGCCGAATTACCCTTGCGGCATAGAAAAGCATAGAGAAGCTTTTGCCGCTACCTTGGGTATGCCAAACCACCCCTGCTCGCTTATCTCCCTGATGACCGCCTTTAGTGGCTTTATTCTTTGCCATTCCGCTTGCACGAACTGTCTCTTCCACGGCAGCGTTTACCGCGTGGAATTGATGATACCCCGCAATAATTTTTTGAATAACCCCAGAGTCTGGGTCTTCTTCAAACACAAAGAAATACTGTAACAAAGCTAAAAGCCTCGTTTTCTCAAACACACCTCGCACCAACACTTCTAATTCTAATTCTGCATTAGTGGCAACTGTCTCACCTTCGATGGTTCGCCATACTTTAAACCACTCTTGGTTGGCAGTAAGCGAGCCAATGCGCGCTTCCAATCCATCACTAATAATCAATAGGGCATTTGTCTGAAGCAAAGAGGGTATCTGTGCTTTGTAGGTTTGTAGCTGTGAATAAGCTTTCCAAATCGTAGCATCTTCATCCGTAGCTTTTTTTAATTCAAAAACTGCAAGGGGCAGGCCGTTGATAAAGATTACGATATCTGCCCTGCGGTTATGATGACCTTCAATCACCGTAAACTGATTCACCGCCAGCCAGTTGTTATTTTTGTTTTCTTCAAAGTCGATAAGCCGAACCAAGTCCCCTGCAATAGAGCCATCAGGTCGCTTGTATTCAACAGGGACACCATCACGAAGCATTGCGTGGAAGGTACGGTTGGCTTGAATAAGCGAAGGGGTTGCTAAGCGCAAGACTTTGCGAAAAGCCTCTTCTTTCCCTTCTTCTGGTATGTTCGGATTTAGTTTTCCGATGGCTTGCTGTAGGCGCCCCTCTAGAATTACAGCAGCGTATGAATCTCTTTCTGCCCTAGGCTCGCCTGGGGCGAGTTCCAATCCCAGTATGCTTTCATAGCCCAGTTCCCTGAACCATTCTAAAGTGGCTTCTTCTATATGAGATTCATTAAGGTTCATAAAGTAATTATACTATTTTTGGCTGATTAAGTAGGGATTGCACTAATACTGCCCCTGTTTCTAAGTCAACAGCATTATCAAACCGCCCCACCACGGGGTCAACATCTAAACTCTGTATTAAGGCTTTTGGTACTTCAACCACTTTGGGGGTTAGAAGTCGAACTTTGACTTGATAGGGAAACTTACCGCTCCAAAGTCTGGGCATCAGATTCCGCCCGCCATCTGATTCTGCCTGCCAAAGGGCAAAGAGGGCGCCAGCTTCTAAGTGATGCAATAGACAGTAATCGCCTTGGGTAATCTGCAAAGGCCAGTTCTTGTTAGAGCCAAAGAGGTTCTTTTCGACACAAGTAATATAAGTATCGCTGCTGCATTCAAAGATAAAAACCCGATTAGTCATTAACTTGTTCCAACTTTCTAGATAGTCTTTGTAAATAACAGGTGCCATTTAGGCAATAGGCGCTTCACAGCACCCGTATCACCCTACCATCATCAGCTTGGACTTCCAAATATGGGGAGCTGCCGGCTAAATTCGGGCAGCTGGGAACCGAAATTCGGGCAGTCGGGCCAAAAACATCATCCGGGGTCGGAATCGCCTCACCCATCAGGTGGTAAATGGCGCCCATTCTATGGGATTCGATGAGGCTCATGTTGACTCAGGAAAAGATGTTACTGATCTGGTCTTGTGAAGAATGGTTATCACACCGCTAATTCCTCCAACATCTCTTCCCGCTTGCTCCATACAATCGGATGCACATTATAGTTTTTGAGTGCATCGGTAACGGAGGGCGAGATCGCAATTTCAGAATCGTTAAGCAGTGCGAAAGCCTTGGAATCTGATGGTCGAACCTCCTTGGTATCAATCCACGCAAAAGCCACCGCTTGCGCTGTGTCTCGGGTTGGCCGATTGATGGTCTGGATGATGCGTTCAGGTTGCATGCGCGATTTCGGAATTACGAAATCAAACAAATGGTCATACCTGGTCTTGCCTGAAAACTTCACCTTCGGCGTGTAACGGATCTCACGCAAGTCGAGCCATGCAACCACATCTTCGTAAAACAAGCTCGCGACCATTGGGATGGTTAGATAGAACATATCGTTCACGGCCAGCATCGTCTGGACAAGGTTGTGCTTACGCAAGGCGAAGTTGTCGGGCGTGGCATGAACTTCAAGCGCATTCCCATTAAGCTGAATACCGAACCCGTTCAGCGTCATCTTCAGCAAGTCCTGTCGCTTCGGGCTATTCAGCTTGCAGCCGCTTTGTTCAAGGTCATCAATCGTGTAGCCATCATCTGTCAGGATGTATGCACCGTTCGATTTCTTGGCGTAGATTTGGATGTAATCGTTGTGACGATCCAGATACGGCGTCGTGATCTCAATCCAATCATCAATCTGGCGTAGCGATGTCTTGTCGCGCAGCCAGGCCGTATAGTCATTAAGTAAATTTTGAATATCCTGGATCATGTGAACAACCCTCGCTCAATGGACGGCGGAATCGTAACGCAGCAATATCGCATGAAATCTTCCAAAGTGCCCCACAGGTCGGATATCCTCGGAAAATGCTCTACCGGAACATCCTCAGCCCATTTATCTCCAAAGCCTTCGCGATAGCGATGAAGATGCGGACTTCCAATTTCTTGATCGTCCGGGTTTCTGTGCGGCGCACCGCCAAAATCCAGCCGCACCAAAACGATGACTTGCCGTGCGCGAGCTTGATATTTCCCTTTGAGCAAGTCAATGCGCCCCCTGCCGATGTCGAGTAGAAATTGTTCTCGCTTATCCAGCGATTGAAGCGGAACGATCAGTGATCCAGATGTTGGATAGGGGTAGCGCTTATCGTCAAGGCGATGCTTTTCCATTGCGATCAGCGCTTCGGCTTCGGATTGTGTCAGATTGATGTCAGCCATAAGCCACTCCACTCATTGCATTTGATGGTCATGCCATCCTTCGCCCGCAGCTCGCTGGGAACTATATGCGGCCCATAGACTATAGCATAGCCCAGTCCCTCAAACCATTCCAGAGTAGCGCCTTTGATGATGGATTCGTTGAGGCTCATGGTGTCTGGCGGTTTGCGTTTAAATAAGAAATCCCTTAAAATTAGGGTTTTTGGCCTCTCGGCGGTCACTCTCTCGGTTTGCGTCTAAATGAAATTCAGGCCCAGAATGGAACATAGTTTCGGTAGCGGGTGGAGGTTTGGGTGATGTCAAGGTTCCGTTATTCATCATTTATTTGTAGGTCGCAATATTGTCTTTGCAATGCTCGCGTACTTGTTCGAGCCACGACTCATACCAATACCAGGTTCCCTCCACATCAGTCCCCAATCCTTTACCGTCATTTTTCGCATCAAGACTTTGCCATAGCTTTATATGGCAGTGCATATTGAATTTCCGGAAGCCTTCTTTTTGCAATATGTCGACGATTTTGCCTGGACGAAGCTTCTTTTTCTCAGTCTCCTTAATTAACGCATATTTTGCGTTAACTTGTGCGGCCAAGGGCGAGTCGGACTTCACAAACTCGATCACCTCGTCCGCTTGTCCTTTGCGGTTGGCGGTTTTGGCGATGAACAGAACTCGGTACGCAAACTTCGGGCTATTGTATTCGATTTCCGACAGGTTCCCCTCGAAGCCTTCGATGAATGACTGGATATGCGACGGCATCGACTCAGGTGACGGCAATGTGGCAGCCTGCGCACTGCTGATTGATGAGAACTGAAGGCTAAACGCTAGATGCTTGTCGATTCCGCACTTCTCGCCGAAACACTTCTTGATGCAGTCATTGAAGTTTAGGCAACAAGCTTGGAATTTGGCGCTCAGTTGCGAGTCGAGCCGATAGGTCATCTGGTGCTCTATTTCGTGTCGGATTCCGATCAGGAAGCGGAGGTTGTTGGTAGTGTCCTTGTCCACGGGGGATTGAGCGTCGCTAAGACAGCGTTCTAGTTCCCAGTGTTTGTGGGCACCGGGTTTCGTCTTTTCGAAAACACGCTTCGTTCCGTGCATTTGAAAGTAACGGTACTCGATGCCTTTCTTTCTGTAATATGCGTGAAGCAAGTATGTCCAAGCGATGTTCATCAAGACGATGAAAATTTCAGACTTGAAGGTAATCAAGGGGCTATTAAAGATTTGGACAGCGGACAATGCGGCTTCACGCGACTTGGTAAGCAACTCCTGGGAAATGGAAAACATTCGACGAATACGGGGTGTGGTGCTGGCCATTACTTCGTCCCTTCAATCATTGTTTCGGCGCCCGCAACGCTCAACTCCCCGCTCAGTAGCTTCGGCAGCAGCGTATTGCGCAGGGTGGCTAGGGTGCGGGATTGGTGGAGATTTGCGACTATTTCTCCATAGAATGGCATAACTTTTTCAGTATAGGAGGCCATCAATTCTTTCGGTGGTAACACGACAAGAATCGGGCGGAAGTTTTGTTTGCTGATTTCGGCGAAAGTCGTGCCAGTGGCGCGGCTTTCTATTTCTGCCATGGTCGTCTGGCACCAGTTCAGCATGAAATAGTTGGAGGCGCGCTCGTTGCACTTCATTGCGATGAAGCCCTGATTGATGGCGACGGGCATTGCGGCAATGGCGAGGTAGCCAACTGGTGCGCGTGATGACAGAAGGAGCGTCCCAGCGGGCAGCAGGCCGGATGAAATTTTGGCAACTCCAGCGTCAGTAATTTTGCGGTTGGTATCTATGAGAATGGGCGCTTGGAGCGATGAGAAATCTTTCGGCGTAGTCCAGTGATGCGTGCCGCCTTCCCAGAACCTCGGCTCGGCAGTACTCGGTGTTCCGCCACCGACGCAGGCGACAACTTCTCCGACCGGCTCAACCTTCCACCCTTTCGGCACCGGGCCAATCGAAGACTCTTGAAAGCTCTCAGGAAAAAGCGCGGTGGTGGCTTTATCAAGGCCAACCGGTTGTCTGCCATCAACCTTGGCCCGCACGGGGTCGAAATCCACGAACCAGCTCTGGAACAGCGCCCGCGCCATCTCCTCCAGCGCTGCGTTCATCCGCCGGTTCAACTCGATCTTGTCGTCCAGCGCCCCAAGCACAGCCGCGATGGCTTTTTGCTCGGCAAGGGGCGGAACGTCGAAGTCTCGCACATAGACCGCAGATCTTGTTGTTGATGGAATCGGAGAGCCGTCATCAATCTCGCCGAGCTTATGAAATTTTATGGCATAGTATAGCCACCGCATATCTAACTCGGTTTTTGGAACGACATAATATGCCGTGTCGATGACGAAGAAAGGTTCGCGCCAAAACTCAATGCCACGGTAAGCGCCTTTGCGGCCGAGAATGACGCCTGGTCCCAGCGTGAGTGGCCGCGAAGTCCATCCAATTGGTCCGTTGCTGCCGAAGACACGAAACTTGCCACGCTCTTTGTCGTAGTCACGGAGCGCCTTACCGTATTCGAGCGAGATTTCATCGCCCCATGTGCTAGTTCGCCATTCACTCGCCATAACCCAGCCCCTTCAGGTTTGCTGTGATGGCCTGTTCCAGTTTCGCGGACTCGGCGAACTGGGCGTGCAAGAAGAGTGAAAAGTGAAACGGGAACAGTGAAATCATGCTGGGGGTTCCTGTTCTACGCTCATCTCGCTGTCCCACATCTCGCGGTACGCATGGACATAGGTCGCAGTGGCCGCGGGGTTGAGGTCGTAGTAATAGCGGCAGAGGGATTTGAAGAGCCTGAGACCTTCCGGGATGCACGCACTGCCCAGCAGACGGTCGAGCGTTTCCTCAATTTTCTGCACATCTTGAGAGCGGGTGAGGATGAGTTCATGGACGATTGGGGCGCAGATGGCGGCCATTTGCCGATGGAGTTCGTTCACCGTGGCAACCAGTGTCATAATGCTGTTCAGCGCGGTGTTGGGATTTGCGGACTGCACCTTAGGCGTTTGCGGGAAGTTGTTCGGTGCCATGCCCTGGCGCTCATCTGCGCCGGCTTTGGCAGGTGTGGTTGGCTTTTTCTTAGCTCCCATAACCCAACCCCTTCAGAAACCACGGGCTCGCGCCCATGGCTACAAC
>JBDNHI010000138.1:0-46739 GCA_041694635.1 Gemmataceae bacterium
AACTAGGCTAAACACTGCAGGAAAATCTACCGAAGAAATTTATGATGCGATGATGGCTGACCCTAAACAACGCGAACTTTTGGAGGTGGCTTATGGAATTAATCAATAAAAACCCTCTGCCAAAACTTAGCAAAGATCTTATCGAAAAGTTTAATTCGAACTTTAAATCTTATTTTTTTAGATGGTTTTCTGAAAAAATGATGGCACAAAATTTCATTATCAAAGGTTTATTCCTAAGGAGCTTTGTTACTATAAATCACTAAATAAATGTTCATTTGGATTTGAATGGATAAGAAAGTTTTGGAGTTTTTTAAATGACAAAAGATGGAAGGGCAGATTGGATATTCGAGGTTTTTAAGAAGTTAGGGCATAGGCAGTATGGCGAATCTGTTACCAAGTTACAGCACGCGCTTCAGACAGCTACTTTTGCTCAACAATTTAAAGAAACCGATGCGGTAGTGGTAGCCTCTTTGTTGCACGATTTTGGCCATCTTCAACACGATGGTGGCGAAGATATAGCGGATAAGGGCATTGATATGTTGCACGAAAATCTGGGTGCAAAACAACTAGGCCCGTTTTTTAGACCCGAAGTAGTGGAGCCTATCCGCTTGCATCTTACTGCAAAGCGATATTTATGCTGGCAAAGTAAAGAATATTTGAAAGGGCTTTCCACCGCTTCGCAACTAAGTTTAAATTTGCAGGGTGGGCTAATGACCGAACTCGAAGCAAGGGAGTTTGAAAAGAACCCTTATTTCGAAGCAGCGGTGCGATTACGCCGTTATGATGATATGGGCAAAGTTCCGAATATGAAAACCGAGGAAATAGGATCTTTTCGTGCTTTATTAGTATCGATGTTGGTTTGTTAGATTAGATTTTACCTTGGTTTGTAATTTCAGGTTAAATCGTACAAGTAAAAAGTTTGGAAATTCAAATGAGTATTTTTAAATCAATCAGTGGCTTAATTATGGTGATTGGGGTCATAGTTTCGGTTGGTAAAGGGGAAGAAGTCAAGAAAGCGGTTTCTAAAAACCTTCCGTTTGAAGTGAAAATTTCCCGTGTTTCTTCCTGGTTGGATTTGGAGTTTCCTAGTTCTCAAACTAGGTTAGATCTTTTACTAAGTTGGAATGATAAAGTTGAACCAATTTTAATTGATACCTTAGCCCACAACCTCGAGGTAATTTATGAGGGAAAAAGTTTGAAGCTTGAGGGTACGAAGGGTAAGTCGTTAGCTCCAGTAGATTCTATAAACAAGCTGGGATTTCTAATTGATTTGCCTTACCTCAAGAGAAATAAAGAAGCAGGGTTTTTAATCAAGGGGAATGTTCGGGCGATAGTTCCAATTGGATTTGAGTTGGTAGAATTTGGAAAATTATCGAAGCTAGTGTTGCAAGCGGAAAAAGACTTGCCAACTTTTGTAAAAGATAAGTTTTCTTGTAGGGTTAAAAAAGTTTTAGTAACCTCTGCAAGAATTACTTTTACGGTTCAGGTAGAAATGCCAGAAGGGAAGCCTGAATTTGATACGAGTCAGAATTGGGCGGTTCTAAATCAACTTAAACTGCTGCAAAATAAGACAGGTAAAGATTGGCCAGCAGATGGTTATGTTTTAGATGTGATGGAAAATACAACTGCGCTGATTAGTTATCATTTCTTATTAAAAGATAAAGCAATGGGTGATTTTTCTGATTGGAGTTTAAATTACAAAAGTGCTACTGGAATGAAGTTTCAGGAAATCCCTTTCCAATTTGATTCTATCCCTCTTCCTTAAACGGTTTTATTAAAGATGCAAGCGGTGCATTCATTTAAAGTTTAGCTAAGTGGATTTTGAATCTGTTTTTTAAGTAGGCTTCGTAGGTAAAGGCCAATTCCACCTATCAGGGCAAAGGGCATACCTGCCATCAAGTAAATGCTACGATTAAAAGCCCGAGCTTCGTTGTATTGATCAGCTTGACTAGCCTCGGGGGAACCCTTGGTTGCATCTCTACAGTTAGGGCAAGCATTAGCCTGATTGATTGCTGTAAAAACAATTAAGAAAGTGAAGGTGTAAATGTATTTCATAAAATAATCCTTATGATCTATTCGTACATTCTATACAGCATCCAATAAACTACAACGCCAGTAATTGAAACATAAAGCCAGATTGGGAAAGTGATCCTAGCAAGGCGCATATGTTTTGTAAAGTTATTTTTCAATGCGTGATAAACGGTAACAAGAATCATTGGAGTAACTAAGACTGCAAGGATTGTGTGAGAGATAAGAATAGAGTAGTAGATGTATTTGACGAGGTCAGAAGCAGCAGGGTTTTTATCTTGGAACCTAGTTGCAACGCTGCCTTTAATAACGAGGTGGTAGTAAAGATAAGAAGCGAGAAAAATAGCGGAAACAGTTACAGCAGTAAGCATAATTGCAGAATGGAGTTTTTTATTTCTACCTATTTTGATGACTAAAAATCCAGCGACTATTAGAATGCCTGCCAAGCCATTAAGGCTAGCGTTCCAACCGGGAGTAATGAAATGGTTAAGGAAATCCACGGTTTTAATTCTCCGAAGCAAGGTTGCGGATATTAGATTCGAGTCGTTTAATATTTTCATCAAAGTTGTCGACAGGCTTGCCTTCAAAGGAAGTGGGTGTAGCTTCGAAGTAGCCACGAATATGGCCTTTTTTGTCAACAAGAGTGATTCGAGGGCTATGAATAAATTCGCTACCGGGTTTAGATTCTTCGGGAATGTTACGGCCTACTGCGAGGTGAAATTTTTCCTTGATGAGTTGATGAAGTTGTTCTTCTTTGCCTGTGAGGAAGAACCATCGCTTGGGGTCGGCTTGGAAATTATCAGCGTACCTAGAAAGTTCTTTGGGGTCATCGCGTTCTGGATCAACGGTAAAGGTAAGAACTCGTAGGTCTGGAAGATCTTTGAGGTTAAGTTGTAGCCTAGCAAGTGTGGCGCAAACTTGAGGGCAGGGGCCTGTGCAGCGAGTAAAGACGAAAGAAGCGAGCCAAACTTTCCCTATAAGATCTTCTTGGGAAATGTTAATTCCAGATCGTTCAGAAAATGAGAAATCGCCAACGGTGCCAAAATCTTCAAGTTTGTTTTTGGGATTCGATAAGCTGCCACACCCTGCAAGGAAGCAGGTGAAGATGGATAAAAGCAAGTGTCGGTAAATAGACATAGTTATTTAGTCCGATCAAAGATGGTGTCTGGCAAAAGTGCAAGGATGAGAAAGCCGCCAAGGATAAGAGTAGGGCAGATGATAAACCAGAGTTTTTTTGCATCGTGTTTAAGGTGCATAAAATTAAGGCTTGTGATTATAACTTGGAAGAAAATGATAGCTAGGATTGCGAATAGTCGGGCCTTGCCTTCTAGTGAAGCACCAATAAAGGGAAGAAGTAAAGCGTTCGCAATAAGCAGGAAGGCGCTACCAAAGATGGCTAAATTACTGTCGATAGGTTGGCTAAGTTTCATAATAAAAACGCCTAAAGAAGATAGATTACAGGGTAAATAACTAGCCAAACTAGGTCGACAAAATGCCAATATAATCCTGTGACTTCGAGTGTGCTTTCCAAGGCGGGCAGGTTGCCTAGAAGCCCTTTTAGAAAAATGAAGAAAATAGCTATAAGCCCGAAAACAATATGAAGGGCGTGAACACCTGTGAGTGCAAAGTAGCAAGAAGCCCAGAGGTTACCATTAGGTATGGCTGGGGGAAGATGAAGTTGAGGAAATTCAGCAAGGAGGAGGTTTACTTTTTCGCCAACTTGGCCCGGAGAAAGAGGCCTAATGTAAGCTTTATTTTCGTCTTTATCATCAAGGGTAAGGGAATAGAGTAAGAAAGATTTTTGGATTAAAGGGGGCTGGTCTTTAAGGTTATCTTGAGTAACGCCGTTGGTGATGATGCGAAGTTTTTGCTGAACGGTTCGGATATAAGCCAGGCCATTTTGTTGCAGAAGTTTATCGCGAGAAGTGGACATATTAGGAAGAGACTCGCCGATTTTTCCCGGCAAAAGCCCGTGTTCAAATTTGCCTTTATATTCAAACCCTTTGATAACAAGGAAGGTGGTACCCAGAAGGAGAGTAAAACCAAGTAGCATATTTGCAAAGGCAGCTTTGCCCGATTTTAAAGTTTTGATCGCAAAAAGAACAGCTAGGCTGCTGCTGATAAGAATTACGGTATTGAAAGCACCCAGCCAGGGATCGATGTGAACGGTTTTATGATCGGGCCAGTAAGGAATATTAGGGCCTGGGTTAGGCGCACTTTCGCGAAGCAGCATACAAGAGGCAAGAAGCCCGGTGAAGAACATAACTTCGGTGGCAAGAAAAAGCCACATAGCAAGTTTGCCGTTACTGATGGGGAGATTGGTGCTATAGGTCTCGGTAACAGTCATAATGAATCCTTACCGGCGGAACAAAAGATTAAGGGTGTGGTCAATAAGGAGTAAAGCCCAGATGCCGGGGAGGTAGATTAAAGAAGCCCGCATAACGCTTCTGGCGTTTTGCATACTTCGTTCTTTATGGAATCGTAAAGTGGGAAGAAGGAAAAAGATACCCAAAAGCACAGCGCCCATTAAGTAAAGTGGGCCAGCAGCTTGAATTAATATTGGGAAAAGGCTGACGGGGATAAGTGCCAGGCAATAGGCGCGCATTTGTAGAGATGTGACATCGCCTGAAGGGTCAAAGGAGGGAAGCATTTTGTGTCCGCCTTGCGCATATTGATCTCTGTAAAGCCAAGCGATAGCAAGGAAGTGGGGAATCTGCCAAACAAAAAGAATCATAAAAAGGGCAAGGCCTTCTCGGTCGAGAGTACCCTTAACGCCAACCCATCCGATCAGTGGAGGCATAGCGCCGGGAATAGCACCGATAAGGGTATTCCAAGTTGTGATTTGTTTAAGCGGGGTGTAAATAAGCACATAAGAGACCAAGGTAAAGAAAGCAAGAAGTGCGGTAAGGGCGTTGGGTACGGTAACTAAAAGATAAGCAGTTCCGCCGGTGCCAAGAAGCATTCCGAAGAGAAAAGTTTCAAGCGGTTGTAATCTACCAGCAGGAAGGGGCCGATTTGCAGTGCGCAGCATAAGCGAGTCGGTGCGTCGTTCCCAAAGGTGATTTAAAGCGCCTGCGCCTGCAGAAACAAGGGTGGTTCCGATGACGGTATTTAAAACGACTAAAAGCTGAACGCCTCGGGCACCAGCATAAAGGCCGCCTGCTGCGACGGAGAACAAAACCATAGCGGAGATACGAGGTTTGGTGAGGTCGAGAAAATCCCTAGCACGCGAATAAGTTCGTATGCTTGGGTTTAAAGTAGGGGTCGAACTAGCTGTCATTCTGCAAGCCTCGGTTACTAGCAGTTTGGCTTAATCGTAAAGCGACTGCAAAAGAAATAGCTAAAAGTATAGCGCCTATTAAAGCGTGCAAGGTACGAATGGAAGCTTGCTCAAAAGAGGTAGCTTCTTGAATAAGAAGTTTCTGCGTTGCAAATTTTCCGACATAGGCTTCAACGCCAAGTATGACTTGGGCAACAACGACAATGCCTAAAAGAATAGTGTAAGGTTTGAAAAACTGCCTACCATTAATCAAATTAGACATTTTTAAAGATAGCCAAGCAATGATAGCGAAGACATTAAATGCGGTCAAAATGTGAAGCCTTTGTGCCCAAGGTTGCCCACTATGCCTAACGACGACGGCCCAACCAAGTTGCAAAATAAGCACCGAGAAAAGCACCCAGCCGATGATGGGGAGAAGGCGTTTTTCTTTCTTTTCGAATTTAGGGAAAGCACCCGGGAAGGTTGCAAAAACTGCGGTGCCTGCAACGAGGGCAAAAACAATCTGACCAGTTGCCCCGTGAATGGTTGCTAATTCTGGACCAACTAATGCGTGTAGGTAAACGCGTAAGCCACCCAATAACCCTTGGCTTATTACCCCAAGGTAGGCAAGTAATGCAAGTAATCGTAATCCAGATTTTTCTTCCTTGATGAAAAGAGATCGAAATGCTAGTGCCAAAAGAATCAATGCAGAAACAATGGTAATCCCTAATCCAGTTTGCATTTTCATCTGGTTTACAGCACCAACAGGGTCGGCAAGGGCCTTGGTTCGATCAATGCTGGTCATTGCGATTGCAACGCCAAAAGAAACGCCTAAAAGGCAGATGGCAGGAACTATTCTTCCTGATTTTGCTTGCGTTCCTAACCAAGCAATAAACACCATTCCTAAAATTGCAAAGCCACAAATATATCCAACGACGCGGTGAATGTGTTCGATGAAGTAACCCGCCGACGGCTCTGCCCAATCTTGGCTTAAAAGGTACCAAGGTTCGGTAGGCCAAATGGGGTCAACCATACCAACTCGGTAGGTGGTGATGAGTGTTCCCAAGGTTAATAAGGAAAGGACAAGGAGCGTAGAAGCCCAACTCCAAGCCGAGAGAAAGGGCGTTTTTATTTCAGTTCCTGTTGTTATAGTTGCCATAATTATTTAATGTCCTCGAGCGGAGGCGAAGATTGAGTTAAATGATCAAGGTTGCCTTCGATGGCATATTCATAGGGTCCACGCGAAACAATTGGTGTAGAAAGAAAGTTTCCGTGGGGTGGTGGCGAGGGAGTATCCCACTCAAGGGTGTTGCTATTCCAAGGGTTTTTCCCTGCTTTTGGGCCAAACCAAACAGAATAAAAAATGTTGAAAACAAATAACAATTGAGTCAGCCCAAGAAGAAAAGCAGTGATGGTCATAAATTGATTAAGGGGCTGAAGGTTTTCAAGGTATTGGTAAATAGTCGGGTCGTAATAGCGCCTTGGGTGTCCGCCGATGCCAAGAATATGCATTGGGAAAAAGGTAAGATTGCCGAATATAAAGGTAAGGGCGAAGTGAGTTTTGCCTATGGTTTCGTTCATAAGTCTGCCAAACATTTTGGGGAACCAGTAGGTAATGCCTGCAAAAATTCCAAAGATGCTGCTCATAAAAAGAACATAATGAATATGAGCAACGATGAAATAAGTATCGTGGAAATAAACATCAACGGGAGTAGCTGCCATAAAAATGCCACTAAGCCCACCGATGACAAACATCGAAACAAAACCAAGAGCGTTAAGCATAGCGGTAGTGTAATGAATACTAGAGCCCCAAAGAGTAGCAAGCCAGTTGAAAGTTTTAATGGCACTTGGTACAGCGATAAGAATAGTAGCGAGCATAAAGCCAGTGCCTAGCCTAGGATCCATCCCGCTTTGAAACATATGATGCCCCCAAACAATGAAGCCAAGGGCAGCGATAGCACTCATCGAGAAGACCATAGGTTTGTAGCCAAACATAGGTTTACGAGAGAAGGTGGAAATAATATCAGAGACAACGCCCATAGCAGGAAGAATCATAATGTAGACAGCGGGGTGAGAATAAAACCAGAAAAGGTGTTGCCAAAGAAGAGGTTGTCCACCACCTGGCGAGGTATGCCAATTGCCAAAGCTAAGCCCACCCGGGGGCAGAAAAAAAGTGGTTGCAATAAGCTTATCGAGAAGTTGTAGCATTAATGCAACGGTAAGAACAGGAAGAGCAAGTGCCTGAAGAATAGCGGTAATAAAAAGCGACCAAACAGTAAGGGGCATACGCAAAAGAGTCATTCCGGGAGCGCGCATATTTAAGATGGTGGTGATGTAGTTGACGGAACCCATCATAGAACCGATGCCCACTAAAAATAGAGATACAAGCCAAAAGATTTGGCCCATACCAGCACCTGGGGAAGAGGGTGAGTTAAAGGAGTCTTCTTTAAAGATCGAGTATGTAGAATTAGGCTCATTAGACTTTATATCATTAGACTTAAGTTCAGTTTTTTGGATACCTGCATCAGCACCGACATTCGAAAGAGTTGGGTAGGCAGTCCAGCCTGAACTTGCGGCACCTCCATCGACAAAAAAGCTAGCCATAATAGTGATGAATGCGGGCCACATTACCCAATAAGAAAGCATATTAAGCTTTGGAAAAGCCATATCTCCTGCGCCAATCATAAGCGGTATAACAAAGTTTCCAAAGGCGCCTGTAAGCCAAGGGATGATTACGAAAAAGATCATAATGCTAGCGTGCATAGTGAAAAGCATTGTGTAAAACTCGGGAGACATTTTGCCCCCCCAGCTAACGGGGAACCATTTCCCAAGGTATGGAATATTGCCATCCGGCCAAGCAAGTTGAAGTCGCACCATAAGTGCAAGAAGCCCGCCAATGCCAAAAAAGATAAGCCCAGAAAATAGAAACTGTATGCCGATCATCTTGTGATCTTGCGAGAAAACATACTTGGTAAAGAAATTAAGTTTCACCTCGTGCCCAGGTTCGGAGTTGTGGTTCATTGTCTAACTCCAATGCCAGCAGCAAGTGTTTCTTGGGTCGGGGGTGAATTGTGAAGTCTTTGTTTAAGAATCGAATCAGCGAACCAGCGTTCGTAATCTTGTTTAGATTCGTGGACAAAAAGTTTACCACGCATCCGGTAGTGGCGTCCGCCACAAAGTTCAGCGCAGGCGATTTCCCAAGGCGAGGAATTAAGCTCTTCAAGGGTTTTGGTGTTGGTGTTGTATCGAACATTAGCTTCAATGGGTTGAAACCAGACGGGCATAATCTTGCCTGGAAGAGCATCTTGTTTTAATCGTAGGTTAGGCAAAAAGAAACTATGAATAACATCTTGGGTTTTAAGATGGATACGCACCTTAGCATCTTTCCAAGCGTGAAGTTCATTAACAAGATGAAGATCTTGTAGGTTACCTAGGTCGGCCCAAGCAAGTGGGTCAGCGGGGATGTTTTTTTGTGGGTATCTCATCCGCCATTCCCACTGCCTTCCAAGCACGGTGATATGCAGGTCGGGGTCGAGGTTTTTGCCATTGTAAGTGATGGGGAACCAAGTTTCGATTTCGATGTATTTCATTTTGGCCCAAGTGGGAATTTGAGCAAAGCCGATGTAAACAAGAATAGCAAAAGGCACTGCAGTCCAAAGAAGTTCGAGTCCAAAATGGCCGTGTATGTTCTTCGCCTTTACCCCTTCTTGTGCACAAAAACGAAACATAAAATAGGAAAGTGCGCTTTGAGTAACCACAAAGAAAAAGCCAGTTGCAATTAAAATAATGTAAAAAAGGCGGTCTACATCTGCGCCATAACTAGCTATGTTATGAGGTAACCACCAACCCATTGCGGGGGCAATCGCAAACAGCCCAATTGCTGAAAGGTTGACCGCTGCAAATAAAAGACTCCAACATCTTTGCACTGATTCTGCTCCTACTTTTTACTTCGAGGCTTCAGATAGCGATGCAACACCTCGGGGCACTTGACCGTATATCTTAGACCTTACATCATCCGGCAATAAACTAGGGAAAGGCATCGCTTCGATAAAGTTGACCAAGTCCCAAATCTTTTTACTTTCTTCATCTGCAGGAATTGTGACCCCAGGCATTTTCGATGGGGGAATGCCTCGTTTAACTCGCCAGTAAAGGTCGACCGGCCTTCTACCACCTCGGTAGCTAGAAACCGTCAGGTTCGAGGGCCTTACCAAGGTTCCCCACTCGTCGTATTGATAAAGGGGTTGTCGACCAAAATCTTGATGGCAACTAACGCAGCCAAAAGCGTCAGAAGCACTGCTACTAAACAAATGGTAGCCCCTTTTAACAGATTCAAGTAGTTGCTCATCGTTTAATTCGGGGTAAACAGCAGGCTCGATTCCTTTTAAATCAGACCTCTGATATGCTTTTAATAAATCTTTCAAATATAGTTTTACAAATTCTTGAATCGTTTCCTTGGCTGGTTCTGCATCTGGAATCAGTTCAAAAAGCTCGGTGACAGCATTTTTCTTTTTCAACAAGGTTCGCACCGTTTCAAATTCAACTTCTCCCCTAAGACTTAAGTGAACCACATAGCTGGTTAATTGTTCTAAAGATTGGTCAGATAATAAGCCAAAAGCGGGCATCGAGGTCCCTTCAATACCAACCTTAAGGCTACGAAGAATATCTTCTCGTCTGGGTTTAATTTTGTTGCCCGAAGGGTTAGAAGAAACAAACTTGAATTTACCTTGTCTAAAATCGCGGGGGTGCGGGTTGACCCAGGGACCCGTTGGTCCTCTGCCATCTCCCGCAAGTCCGTGGCAATGTAGGCAGTTTCTGCGGTAAAGCTTGCTTCCCGCTGCAAGGGTTTCTTCATCAAGTTTTAAAGCTTTTGCAAGGGAAGTAATTTCGGTGAGGGTAGGATTACCCACCGTAGGTTTATAGGGGCTTCCAAATATGGCGTTAAGTTCAGAATCAAGTTCAGTGCGGAGGTTTTCGGGGAGGTCTCTGGGATTAAAAGTTTTTCCACCCAGTTCTTTGATCCGTGCAATATGCTTATCAAGTTGGCCCGGACCGGGAAGCCGGTCATGGGTAAGTTTTGGAACCTCATCAACAAGAAGGTCGGTTCGGAAAGGGTAGACCACATCATCAGGGTAAGAATCGCTATTAGAACACCCAGTAATAATAAGTATAAATGCAAGAAACGAAAAAGCAGAAAGCCCAAGAAGCTTAGTAAAGAAAGAAAAAATAAAAGGAGTTTTTGCCATAGTATCGGCATTCCTTGAAATCAATAAAGTACACTAGTTATCATATTCTATTAAACAGCAATGAATACTTGATAACGGAAACAAACCTAAAGGTATAACCGAGCAAATCTTAGGCCAGTTAACATTTTATTCATAAATGGCAAAGAAGGGAGAAGAAGTTAAGGAAAAACTAGAATACTATTAGAGTTAAGAAAAAAACAGGTACTTTTCTTGAAATTAAGAAAGCGTAGAGAAAAGGGTAAGTATAACCTGTAATAGTGTAAGAATTCACCTTTTTTATCTGTTTTGACTTGGTAGCATACAAAAGGAATTCGTTAAGGGAGCGATTTTGATGCAAAAAAGCCTAAGTATAACTTGGCTTATGTTAATACTGGTGCTAAGCCTTTTAAATTCGTTAGCGTACGCGCAGCAACCCCTTCAAGCAGATAAAGATTTAACCGTAAAGATTAATGAAATTAAGGAAAAGCAAGCAAAAAAAGATTTTGCATCGACAGTCCCCGCTCTATTTAAAATCATTGAAACAAATACAGATTCGTTGGTAATGCAAGAAGATGGACATTTAATACGGGCATCGTGGGCTTGTCAGGTATTGCTCTTGGGAGCTGATTCTTCTGCCCCCGAGTTTAAAAAGTTGGAAGCATTGTTTGAGAAAAAACTGAGCACTGCAAAGGAACAAAAAGAAAACAGTGCCCTTTACGAAATGGTGCGCTCTGGTTTGTTTACCCGTGCAGGAGTTGAAGCCGCAATTCTTTTAGGTGATCGATCGTTTGAAGAAGGAAAGTTTGAAGATGCAGAATACTGGTGGAATTTGCCTAACTCACTTCTAATGGAGGCAAAAGAAAAGTTTAAATCTGACAAAATAACTATTATGGATGAATCAAAGTTGAGAGCTAGGCTTGTTGCCAATGCCATACTTCGAGATGGTTATGGCACGATAGCAAGGGAAAGGCTGCAGCAATTTGCCCAAGAATTTCCAAAAGAAGAAGGTACGCTGGCTTCTCAAAAAGGGCCTTTGGTAAAAATCTTGCAAGACCTTGCTCAATCTAAAACCCAATCCTTAGCACGAAACGACGGGATTTCTTACGCAGTCAACAAAGAGAGAAACCCGATAATAGTAAATGGCCCCTCGGTGTATGAGCTAGGCAGTTGGTGTGCCTCATACCCTGCGAATAAGATTGCAATATATTCGCACGATAAAGATTTTGATAATCAGAAAGAAAATCAAGGTTTTAAATCGGCACGAAACTTTTTGCAACCTAGTAAAGCTTCCGACCTGCCTTGTCATCCTCTTAGGGTAGGTTCTCAGATACTGTTTCAAGATGGGATGCGATTGCTTTCATTTAATACGGATACGGGTGAAAAAACAATTGTTTACGACCCGATTCAGAAATTTTCCCCTACCGAAGAAGTTCGGGAAATCGAAGTGGGAAGTACTCTTGCTATCACTTTTCATCCTCCCGATAAGGTGTTGGTAAGCTTAGGAGTTGCGCCCAAAAAAAAAGATGCGTTCGGTCAGATTGTTTCTGCAAATAACACCATAAAGGCAACTGTGCTTGCTTGCTTACAAGTCAACCCACGCAGTTCGCGTTTGTTGTGGGAGGTTAAACTCCTTGAAAATGAAAATTTATGTTTTGAAAGTGACCCAGTTGTTCAACAGGGAAAAGTGTTTGTGCTTGTAAGTCAGAAAAGCAATAGTAAAAATTCCTTAAAGCTTTGCTGCTACAACCTTAATTCACTTAACGAAGATCTTCTTTGGTCGTGTTATTTTGCGGTGGAGTCGATTGCAGCAAATGATCCAGAAAATAAACAAGCTTTTCTTACACTTACTGGCAATGATGTTGTCGCTGCAACGCAAAATGGTTCGGTGGTTTCTGTGGACCAGCAGACAGGTAAGATTAACTGGGCTAGGCAAGCAAAGCGAGATGAAAATGCCAAGGGTCTTAAAATTCCCGCAGCGATTAAAACAATTTTTTGCGAAGCTGTCCTTTATCACCTTAACTCTAATAACTTGAACCTTCAGGCCTTGGATAGCGCTACGGGGGATTTGTTGTGGAGCAGAGAAGTCTCTAATATTTGTCAGCTAATTGCCGTAAAAGATGGCTTGATACTCGTTGGAACTGAAACTGGGCTAAGGTCGCTTAATGCTAAAAATGGTTCCGATAACCTTGCTTGGAACATCCCACACGATGGTGGTTCATTACCCTCTGCTGGGCGTGGCTTTGTTTTGCAAAATAATTACATCTGGCCTACGGTAAAAGGGGTTTTTGTCGTTGATTTGAAAACAGGTATGCCCGGTGCTGATCCATCCCTCTTTCACCGTTTGCAGCCCGGTAATATCTTTTTGTTCGACGATTGGCTTGTAAGTGTTGATCGTAATATTATTCGAATCTACCCAAACTTGGGGCAAGGTAAGAATAAGAATGCTGATCAGGCGCCTCCTGTAACTCCACAATTTAATAAAAATCAAGATTCGACCCGCTTGCCTACGATAAATCGTAATAATGAAACAATTAAAACAGGCCGGGGCAATTGGTCTTCCTCTTTGATGAATACGCAAGACCCGTTGGGTTCATTGTTCTTGGAGATCGCAATTACTTCCGAATTAACCGCAATTGCAAAATCAAAAAGTTTGAAAACACTTAGCAACATCAATGGTGAATTAGTTTGGGAATCCGCTTTAAAAGAAGAATGTAGATGGTTGGCATCTTGGGGTGAAACTTTATTAGTTGGCTTCGAAAAATCCCTGGTTGCATTAGAAGCTAAGCGGGGCACAGTGCTTTGGCGGTTTCCTGTGCAAAATGCTTCGCAGTTTAAACAGTTTGTTTTGCAGGGGAGTTTGGTTTTTTGCTACGACAGTAATTCTAAAATAACTTGCATCGAGCCCAATAAAGGAATAGCTGTTTTTGTATCTCAGTTTCCTTTCCTATTCCAAAATCTTTCTTCGAGAATTTTAAAGTTTGAGAAAATGCTTCAAGCTAATTCCAGCACTTGGCTAATTCCCGATGATGGGAATAATCATTGGCAAATAGGTGAATCACTTGCCTTGGCTAAAAAGGTACCTAGGGATAATAACTCTCCTTGGGAAAGTTTGGTAAAAGAAGGTTCTATTCTAACGGGTTTGAATACTGAAGGGAATTTTTGTCAACTCGATTGCGACGATTTTCACTGCATTACAAAAATCCCACTGCTGCCCTATTCTCTAAAAACAGGCAAACCTGGCACGATTATCACCCAGGCAAATAGGGCTCTTGTTGGCATCGAAGGCAACATCGCTACTTTTTTTTTCCTCATCGATTTGACCAAACTTAAACATCTTTGGCACAAACCTCTCCTAATCTTTGAGCGCAACCTCAACCTCAATGAATGGCGCTGCTTTAACGATTTCGTTTATGGGTTTTCTGCTAACCATTTTAAATCTTGGAACCTTAATAATAAGCAGGAAGTCAAAATCCTAAAACTCCCAGATCATACCCTCCTTTCTTCTTGGAAGATGTATCTTATTAATAATAAAATTCACCTTTGGGCTGAACCACCTTGCTACGATAAAATGGAATTAAGTTTTGCTTGTTGTTCTTTTAGTTGGAAGTCTGACAAGCTTTACCCCTATGGTTCTGGAATGCCATTATGTATTATGACAGATGGTAAATTGCAAAAGAAAATGATGTTAGAATCCTACGCAGGTAAGGCGTTGTGGTCTTTCCGATTTGGTTTAAATTATTCGATCTTTCCGGAGGTTTCGTTTAATAAGGAAGAAACAGTGCTTCACTCCCCTAAACTTTTATTTCATCAGGGAAAAGTAAAAGTGGCATTGGCATCGGAACTTTATTCAATCGAGCCATAATTTAATGCATCAGGTTAGCCTAAAATGAAAGTGTAGTTTTGAATTCGAGTCATTGCGCTGTTAAAATAGATTAGAAAGTTATCTATAAGAAAGGTTTGAATACTGTGGATGAAGAAAAAGATGGAAACGGATTTGTTGCAGAGCTAGAAGTAGAAAATGCATCTGACCTTGAGGGGTTAGAGAAAATTCGCAGCGCTGGAATTCGTATCCGAAACCAAATTTCAAAGGTTATCGTAGGCCATACCGAAGTTATCGAACAGCTACTTATCGCCCTTTTTGCTCGGGGACATTGCCTTCTTGTTGGCGTTCCCGGCCTTGCGAAAACCCTTGTGGTAAGAACCTTGGCAGAAAGCCTAGGCCTTAGTTCAAACCGTATTCAATTCACTCCTGACTTGATGCCTTCTGATATCACGGGGACCGAAGTGTTGCAAGAGGATAAAATATCGGGAGAAAGAGTGTTCCGATTTATTAATGGACCTGTTTTTGCCAATCTGGTGTTGGCGGATGAAATCAACCGGACGCCTCCAAAAACGCAGTCGGCTTTATTAGAAGCTATGCAAGAACTGCAAGTCACCGTTGGCGGCCGTAGGCATATTCTGCCCGGTCCCTTCTTTGTTCTTGCAACTCAAAATCCTATCGAACAAGAGGGAACTTATCCTCTGCCTGAGGCGCAGTTGGATCGATTTATGTTTATGATTCTAGTTGCGTATCCTTCTGAATCTGAAGAAATGGAAATTATATCTCGCACCACATCGGGTAAAACTAATCCGGTGGAAAGAGTGTTAGATCAGGCTGATATTCTTGAGATGCAAAAGCTGGTTTGCAAAATTCCCGTGTCGCCCCATGTGGTAAAATTTGCAATGGATATTGTTAGAAAGAGCAGGCCAAGTGCCGAGAAAGAATCTGGAATTCCAGATTTTGTTCGTAAGTATGTTTCGTGGGGGGCAGGGCCCCGAGCGGGGCAGGCCCTAGTGATGGCAGGGAAAGCAAGGGCCGCGCTTTCTGGCCGTTTCTTTGTTTCCCGCGATGATATTAAAGCAGTTGCTTTGCCTATCCTTAGGCACAGAATTATTACCAATTATCACGCAGAATCAGACGGAATGACTACCGATAAAATCGTGCAGAAGCTGATCGATTCTGTGCCTTTTTCCGAAGTTAATTAAGGAACATTCGTTTGAGTAACTCTCGTAAATATCTTGATGCCAATGCCCTTGCGCGACTTCGTTTGATCGAGTTCGAAGCAAGAACCGTAGTTCAAGGTATTATCTCGGGAAGACACCGAAGCCCACTGCGAGGTTTCTCGGTTGAATTTGCAGAGCATCGCGAATATTCTGCAGGCGATGATTTAAGAAGGCTCGATTGGAAAGTTTTGGCCCGTACCGAAAAATTATACCTCAAGCAATATGAACAAGAAACCAACCTATCTTGCTTGATGTTAGTCGATTGCAGCGAATCGATGGACTTTGGTTCGGTGCCTTGGTTGGGAGAAAAAAATCGCTTACGAACTAAATTCGATCACGCCGCAATTGCTGCCTCTGTCCTTTCCCATATGATGCAGCACGATGGCGACGCCGTTGGCCTTTATACTTTTAACGATAAGGTGCTAAATAGAATTGCGCCTTCGGGTCGAGTATCGCAACTAGAGGCCATATTTGAAACCCTTGCTCTTGGCCCTACTACTGGGAAAACTAATTTCGCACCAATGCTTCACGAAGTTTCTGAAAGAATGAATCGCAGAGGGGTCGTGTTTGTCTTTAGCGATTTTCTAGACGAAATGGAATCACTAATGGAAGGTATCCGACATTTAAATCACCTAGGTCACGAAGTGATTGCTTTTCATCTGATGGATCCCCAAGAAATGGATTTTCCTTTTCAAGACCCAACCTTATTTCGTGGGCTGGAAGGGGAACCTCAACTTGATGCAGACCCTGCTTCGCTAAGGCAAAGCTATCTTGAAAACTTAAACGCTTGGCGAACTGATTTGCAAAATGAATTGAGAAAACAAGATACGGATTATGTTTTATTAAGAACCGATGAGTTACTAGGAGAGAAATTGTCGGAGTATTTGCGAGGTCGAAAATCTCGCTTTCGAAAAGCCAGCTTTCGAAAAGCCAGCTTTCGAAAAGCAATACGAGGGCCACAGTCTTGACCCTTATCTTGTTTGCGTTTTTGTTTGAAACCCCTTTGTTAGCCATTCTTGCAGCATCAGGCGCTGTTTCTATTCCTGTGGTTATTCACTTGCTTAGGCGCTTTCGTAGGCAGGTTGTTGACCTTCCTACTATTCGATTTCTTCTTCAAGCCAAAAAAGTGCAAGAGAAACGCTGGCGCTTAGAACAATGGTTTTTGCTTCTTCTTCGCTGCTTGATGGTACTACTTTTAGTTGCAGCTTGCACGGCTGCTATGCCTTGGGTTGAACCCTATTGGCGTAATATATTTCCAAATATGCAAGGGCAAAAAGCCCTTGGCACTATTCGTTCTCATACCATTCTTGTCTTCGATTCTTCCCTTAGTATGCTTGCAACTAAAGATGGTAAGTCTGCTTTCGATAAAGCAAAATCAAACGCAGAAAAGTTCTCTCAGGCTTGTGAGCTAGGCGATTCTATCAGCTTAATTCAAATGTCGTTTCCCCCCAAAACTATTATTAATGAACCTAGCGAAGATTTAGATAAAGTCCGTGACGAAATACTTGCCCTTGTTCCTACTCACGGGTGTTCCGACCTAGCAGGAACACTTGCGCTTGTAGAGGCACTTTTGCAGAGGTCGCCCAGCAGATTTAAAGAACGCAGAGTTATCTTTTTTACAGATTTACAAAGGGGCTCGTGGCTCGGAACCAATAATGCTGCTGCCAATGTTCTTTTCGCCAAACTGCGTATCAAGGCCGATGTCAGTATTTTTGATGTCGGTTCAGATATCGAAACTAACCTTGCAATAAGTAATTTGGAAGTGGAAGGGCAGGTTGCTGGGGTTGGGTCTGAAACGAGGTTTAGCGCCAAGCTTCAAGTTTTTGGCGACAAGCCTAAGTCCCCTGTAAAAGTTAAGCTTTTAGTCGGAAAAATCGGCCCACAAGCCGATTCGGTTTCTATCAGGCAAATGGCAGAAGATTCCTTTGATATGCAGGCTTCTTCCCAATCCACAATTTCACTTACCCATAAGTTTACCGAGCCAGGCGACTACGCTATTGCAGTTCAGCTAAATCAAGATAGGCTTGCTGCTGATGATTCTTCTCGGATGGTTGTGCGGGTTAGTAAAGAACTTAATGTACTGATAGTAAATGGGAAGTATGCAGCGCGCGAGTTAGAGAAGTCGACCGGGTTTTTGCAAATAGCTTTAGATAACGATGGAGTCGATTCTATCCCGGTAAAGTTTAAAATGAAGTCGATCGATGAGCCTAGAATTAGTGATGAATTAAACCGTGGATTAGTGGGATACGATTCGATTTTTTTTGCGGACATCGCCCGCTGGAGAAATTCAGAAGCTTTAGCTGTTGAAGAATTTGTTCGTAAAGGTGGGGGTGTAGTTTTTTGGCTAGGCGATCAGGCCGAGCCTCAATCCTATAACGATAATCTCTTTCGTGATGGTAAAGGTCTTCTACCCGCGAAATTATTAAAGCAGGTGAACGCTGCCCCTGATTCGTTATTTCAGTTTCAACCAGATTTTGCTTCATTTCAATCGCCCCCATTAAGTGCGTTTCGCACCCCTGAAGATAAACTTTCGTTGCTTGCACCTAGGTTCACTAAAATTTTTCAGGTAGAGCCTTTATCAAAATCATCGGTTAGGCAATTGGCAAGTTTCAAACAAATAGCCACGGGGAATAAGGCAGATGAACCTAAGGAAGAATCGATCAAAGCGCCAGCCTTATTAGGTTGGCAACCTTTGGCGGTTTCTCAAAGTAAAAAAGTTGGGCCAAGTAATGCTAGGTCAAAAGGTTGGGTTTATTTAGTTAGCAGCAGCGCAAATACAGAATGGAATAATTGGCCAGCGTATCCTAGTTATCTGCCTATGGTTCAGGAATTGCTTATAGCAAGTTGTGCAGGAAAACTTAAAGAACGATCTCAACTTTGTGGATCAACTCTTGAAGATTATCCTAATCAGCAATCTGGAGAGGTTAAAGTATCGCACCCAGATGGTAGTTCTGAGACATTTGCACTAGGCCAAGATTTAGGTTTTACCAAACTTAATTACACCAATACGATGGTGTCGGGATTTTATTTTGCCAAGTATCTTTCAACGCAAACGAGTTTAGCTTTTGCAATAAACCCAATGCTTAGCCCATTAGGAGAGTCGGGGTTTGAATCCGATTTATCGCGTTGTTCAGTTGAAGAAATTAATCAATTGTACCCAGATGCAAATATTAGTTTGCTAAAAGATGTCACCGTTCGTGGTGCAAAAGGGAATGATACGAATAGTGAAGAAAACACAGATAAAGGGTTATTAAGAGAAAAAATAGCTGGGGCAATTCTTTTCCTCTTTCTTCTTGTTGCAATTTTAGAATTTGTGATTTCTTTTTTGATGGGACTAGGGCGTTCCTTGGTGTTATCTCAACAAAAACCTTGGTGGGCAATAGTATCAAGTTGGTTGGTTGTTCTCGCATCGGTTTCATTGCTGGTGCTATTTTTAAGCGCCTCTTCTAGTGCAGATGCTTTACGATTTTTACCTGAAAGAATGGCAAAAAGTTTTGACTCTTTTCGAGGTCAAATGGAAGTTGGTGAAGGAGAAACGCTGCAAACCAAATTGATAAATCAAAATGAGTTCTTGCCTAGCTTAACTACCCGATCGGTTAGGAATTCCCTCTTTTTAATTTTATCAACCTGCACGGTACTTGCATTTATAAGGTTGGTATTTAATCGCTCGTTGTTGGGTGCAATAACCTTAACTGGGTTGAGATTATCATTTTGGTGGATTTTGCTTTGGATATTGTTACCTCAGATTGGTTTAGGATTTGAAAGATTTAGTTGGCCAGATGTGGCGATTTTGGTGGATGATTCGCAAAGTATGTCGGTATCTGATAAATACCAAGATGAAGCGCGAGAAAAGTTTGCAAGGAAAATTGCAGATGCATCCAGTCAACAAGTAACCCGACTTAAAATAGCGCAGTCTATTTTAACCGAGAATCAGGGAAAATTCTTGGCAGATATTCTTGAAAGAAAGTTCCGAATTCATTTGTATCGGGTATCGACAAGGGCCGAAAAAATTGCGCTAATCACCAAGCCTTCTGAAATCCCAGATGCCATTTCTTTGCTGAACTCCCTTAAATCCGATCCAACACACGATGCCTCTAAGTTAGGAAATGCTTCTAGGCAGGTACTCAATGATTTTCGGGGCACTGGGTTAGGTGGCGTGGTTTTATTTTCCGATGGCATTGTTACCGATGGTGAAGACCTTGCCAAGATGGCAAAGTTTGCAAGTCAGTCTGCAACTCCATTTTTTACCGTTGGCATAGGCGAAGAACTTGAGCCAAAAGATATTGCTGTGCTAGAAGTGCAGGCACCTGATGATATCTCGTTTGGGGATAGGGTGGTTTTTGATGTAAAGGTTGGTTCTTCTGGGTTTAAAAATTCCCGCACCTCTGTTTTATTAAAAGAAAAAGGAAAACCCGATATCCTCGACCGGCAAGAAATCGTTCTAGATGAATCTGGCCTTCCTATTTCAGTTCGGTTGGGTGACCGCCCAAAACTTGAAGGAATCAAACAGTACGAAATTGAAGTTCCTATCCAAAAAGATGAAACTCAAACTGCAAATAATCGTATCGAGAAAAATGTCCTTGTCCAAAAAGCTAATACCGTTAAAGTTCTTTTCGTCGAGGGATGTAGAAGGTATGAGTACCACTATTTGAAAACACTTCTAGAACGACAAACAGAAACTCCAGGAGGTAAAAAATTATTTTCTTTGAATGTTCTTCTGCTGGAAGCAGAGTCTGATTTCCCTTCGCAAGATCGAACAGCAATAGCTGATTTTCCGAGCAGAACCGAACTATTCCAATACGATGTTGTGATCTTCGGCGACATTGATCCGAAATCTGGTGAGCCTGCAAAATTTAAAAGGTTTCTTGCTGATTTAAATGAATTTGTTAAGGAAAAAGGCGGTGGTTTACTCTTTATCGCAGGGCAAAGATTCTTTCCCTCTGAGTATGTCTCTTCGCAACTTACCGATTTACTACCTGTTGAAATTAATTCCAACAGGTTGATTGAATCCCCCGAGGGCATTAGTCAGGGGTATCACTTGATTCCTTCGCCTTCGAGTGCCAATCATCCGATATTTCGCTTTCACCCAGAGGAAAAAGAAAATGCAGAGTTATGGCGACGGTTGAAAGAACTCTACTGGTGTTTTGTTGGGGTAGTGCCTAAAAAGGGCGCAGAAGTTCTGGGTATTGCGGAAGGAAACAGCGCCGCAATCAGTGGCAAGAATTTCCCCTTAATGGTTCAGCAGTATTACGGTGCTGGTCGCGTTTTATTTTTCTCGTTTGACGAATCTTGGCGCTGGGCCTACAGGGAAGATCAAGCGTATTATAATTACTTTTGGCTGCAGACACTTCGGTTCCTCTCTCGAAGTTCTTCTGCTAAAATTACTTTGAAACTCGATAAAAATAACAACTATCGTAGAGGTGATTCTATCCGAGTTACGGTTCGACTTCCCATCGATGGTTCTGTTCCAGATTCAAACTTGGTTGTTAAGGTCGCAATGGAACGGAAAAATCTTAACGATGCTAAGGGTAAGGAAGTGTTCACACTCGACCTAGCAAAAGTTTCGGGAAGCCGAGGCGCCTATGAAGCGATTATTGATAATGCAAAAGAAGGAAAATATTTGTTCCAATTGCAACAACCCTCTAAACAAGATCCGGTTCCTTTTGCAGAATGTTTTGTGTTCCCTCCACCGGGTGAAATGGAAAAACTAACGATGGCGCAAAATGATCTGAGCCGTTTGGCTTTACTTACCAAAGGAAAGTTTTATTTGCCCGACCAAGCATCTTCTGTACCTAATGATCTGCCCAAAGGGTTTCAGTTGTCTTCGGGTACACCATCGCCCCCTTGGGATCTGTGGAACCATCCTTTAGTTTTTATTCTGATAATATTGTTATTATCGCTGAATTGGTTTTTGGGAAGAAAGTTGCAACTGTTATAATTAAATTGATTCAAAGAGGTTTAAATAGTAGAAATGACAGGAAAACCCCTAGAAATTGATTTTTCACACGATGCTGAGCGTTTGCTTAGGCTAATGTCTTCCTTAACCTTGCAGAATGCAGTCATCGGTTTTTTTCGAGCTATGTTCTTCTGGATTTCTATTTCCTTATTGGGCTTAGCTTGCCTAATCATTTTAGAATTTTATTGTCATCCAGATTCTTGGTTACGCGCCGTTTGTTTAATGGCTTGGCTTGCTAGTTCTTTTCTTTCCTTTAAGTTTTTGTTCAAGCCAATAAATCGGTATTCATTAACTCCAACTCAGCTTGCATTAAAAATGGAGGGGATCGATCCCGCACTAAAAGATTCCCTTGCAAGTGCTATTTATTTTCTTGAACACGGTAAGAATATCGAAGGGGCTTCCAAGGAATTTGTTCGTGAATCTGTTTCGCAAGCTTTTGATAAAGTAATGCAAAATGGTGTTTATTCAAAAGTTAAGGCTCGTGGTTTGGGTGTATCGTTTTTATTAAGTAGTGTGGTTTTAGTTTTTTCACTTTTCCTGCTTATAAGTAATGCGCCTTTTTCTACAACCGCTTTGATGCGGGTTATGTTCCCCTATGAAAACATAGCGTGGCCAACGCTGACTCAAATCGAATTTTCTAAATTGAAACAGAAAGTTGGCAAAAATGAAGTTTTTAATCTCTCTGCAAATATCAAAGGTCAAATTCCTAAGCAAGCAACTATCCTGATTACTTGTGAGGGTGCTTCGCATTCAAAATTACTTGCAGATATTTATGATACTTGGGATGAATCAGGCTGCAATCTAAACGGGAAAATTGAAGTTTCCACCATTGGGAAAAACTTTGAATTGCAGCTTCTAGCAGGCGATGCGGTTTCTGAAGTCATTCAAGTCATAGTCTTACCTCCGCCAGAATTTATTGATTTTGCAGGCAGCCAATCGCCTGTAATCATGTGCCTGCCCCCTTTTTACACGGGGTTGGTGTCTCCAATGAAAATATCGCCCGGCACTTTTAATCTAGAGGTTCCCCTCGGAACTACTGTGCAAATAAATGGGTTAGCTGATCGGCCTTTGAAAAATGCTAGATTAGAACTTCAATCAGAAAATAAGGATTTGTTCTCTGCTGCAGCCTGTTCATTGTTTTTATCCGAGAATGGGTTTGAAACTGTTGCAGCAAGAGTTGCCCTTGAATCGCTTAATATTCAGAACTTTTTTCAGCTTAATAAAACAAAGGAAGAATTTAATCTTTCATTTGTTCCTTATGTTTCAGGAATTTATGCATTAACGATTGAAGATGAAAATGATCTGTATGCAGTTAAAAACATTGATGTACAGATAAAAGCCGACCCAGCTCCACTGGTAAAAATTGAATCAGCTATTGCCAAAAATGGTTTTGTGCAATTATTCCCTGAAGCTGAAATTAAACTTAATTTAAAGGCTGAGGATGCATTTTACGGTTTAAAAGCAGTTGGAGTAGAGTTAAAAGGGGCTCAGAAATCAGCTTTAAACACCTATGATTTCTGGAGTCGAAACTTACTCGATAAAAATGGCAAGTTATCCCCCGCTGTCAATAATGAAGCCCTGGATTATGTAGTGAAGTTGAAGGATTATAAAAATACTTTGGGAGGTGTGCTTAAGGCAGGAGATAAGTTTTCGCTTCGTTTTGTAGCGAATGACCACGACGATGTTTTGCCATTGAAGTTAAAAGGTGCATCGGACTGGTTAGAAATTCAGGTGGTAGATCGTAATGCGATCGAGTTAGTTCTGGAAAAAGCACAGGAAAAAGCAAGGCAGGAATTATTAAGGGCAAGGGAAGGGCAAAAGAAAGCAACTAAAAATGCGGAGTTTGCCCTTAAAGAAATAAAGTCAGGCGAAGCAAATTTGCAGAAATCTTTAGAGGCCGTTGCCTCTGCTGAAATAGAACAAAAGAATGTATTAGAAAAGTTAGGTGAAAAAGATTCGGGCCTTTTAGGTGACCTAGATAAAATTAAAAGTCTTGCAGAAGCCAATAAGTTGAAAGCTTCAGCTTCCCTAAATCGCCTTAACGATTTAGCAAAAGAAATTAAACAGTTAAAAGATGGCGCTGGAGCCTTGGTCGAACAGAATTTATCCGATGCTTCGAAACGCTTAGAATCAGCAGACTCAGGCAAGGAACTTGATAAGGAAAAGCTTGCCAAAAGTTTGGACAATTCCATTAAGAATCAAAATGAAATAGAAAAAATGTTGGATGGGTTATTGAAAAACCTAGAACCTTGGGCCGGCTTGACCGAAATGCGTTCCGATGCAAGGGCTGCTTTACTTGAATTAGAAGAAGTTAAACGCAAGCTTGAGGAATCAACAAAACTTGACCCATCTTCTATTGGGAAAAAACTTGACGAGCTTTCAAATCAGCAAAAAGAAAAACTTCAAAATCTTTCAAATCAACAAATTAAAGCTGCGCAGAAAGCTCAAACCCTTCTTGATAAAATGAACCAGCTTGCTGGTGATAATAAGAAACAAGATGAAGCCTTGGCGAAAAATATTAACGATGCCCTTGAGCTTCCCGATGTCAAACAACTAAATGAAAATCTTAATGCTGCAAAAAAAGAAACAGATGCAAATCGATTAATTGAAGCTTCTAAGCTTCAAAGTAAAGCCGTAGATGCGGTAAAAGAAATCTTAGAGAAGCTAGAAGAAAACCCAGGTGAGGTTAATCAAAAGCTTGTAAAAAAATTGCGAGAAGCGGAAAAACAATTGCAAGAATTGAAAGATGAAATGCAGCGCTTGAAGAAAAAACGCATAGAAGCCCAAATGATAAAAGATGCTGAACAAAAGAAAGCTGCCCTTGCTAAGAATTCTTCTGATACCGAAAAACTTGCTTCGAAAATGGAAGAGATGGCCCAAAACCTTCGTAGGATTAAAAATGAAAATAACTCCGAAAACCTTGATGACTCTGCCCGTGAACTAAGGCGGGCCACTGCTAATCCTATGGGCGATGATGATGGTAAAGCTTTTCAACAAGCTATGGAAAAACTGCAAAGAGAAATTCAGGATGTTCAGCAGTTAGCCCGCGAAACTGAAGAAAAATTGCAGCGAGAACGACTCGAAAAAGTTGCGGAAAATTTGAAACTTATCCAAGATAGGCAAGTGGCCCTTATCCTCGAATCCGAAAGATTCGATTTGTTACTGAAAGATAAAGGCGCTTGGACTAGGGCTCAGATTCTATCCCTTACTGGCTTCTCTAGGGCTCAGATCGGCCTTGCTGACGAAACTGAATTAGTCGCTTCTCGCGAACTTGATAACCTTCCGGTTTTTATGAAAACCATTGGAATGGCTGGAAGGTCGATGAGGAACGCTGCAAAACTTGCGGAAAGAAACGCTCGGACTCAAACCAAAGGCCCGCCACTTATTGAAAAAGTTATCCCAGCTCAAAAAGAAGCTTTGGTAAGGTTGCAACAGTTTCAAGAAGCGTTAAAGGAAGAGATGTCACAAATTGGTGCGGTTGCGAAAGATAATAATCCCGAGAATAAAGATAAAGATTCCGAAGGCCAAACCCCCGAGCAATCTTCTAGTGCGGGGGGGCCGCCCGACCGAAAACCCGCTTCGATTGCCCAGCTAAAATTATTAAGAAACCTGCAATCCGAATTGTATGAACGCACGGGTGCAATTGCGAGTCGTTTTCCAGAGGCGAAAGGTATGCCAGAAGAAGCCAGACGCGAGTTGTTGCAGTTGCAAAAAGATCAAAGAGAAATAGGTGAGTTACTTGAACTTCTCTTGGAATTTAATCGTCAGAGCCAGCCTAAGGGAGAAATGCAATGAGAATCAAAATTTTTATGCTCGTTGCTTTGTTGTTAATGGGTACGAGTATCGTTGTTTTAGGGCAGGATAAAACTGTAGATCAAGATAAATCAAATGAAGATCCGCCCGTAAGGCTAAAGAAGAAATCCGTCCCAGTTATCGAAGAGGAGAAACCCTCAGACAAAACCAAGCCCGTTCCAAAGGTTGATATAAAAAAAGAACCCAAGGGCGAACCTAATAAAGATAAAACAGATGATTTAAAGATGGATAAAACTGTTAAGGACAACCTTGAGGAAGAAGAAATCTTTGGCAGGCTTGAGAAAAATTTGAAAGAGGTTGATGAAAAACTTGGTAACCTCGAGATAGGTGAGCCAACTTTACAGAAGCAGCGCGATATCCTCGAAGATATTGATAAGTTACTTAAGAAAAGTCAAAACAACCAGTCGCAATCGAAGTCGGAATCTAGTTCGAAGAGCGAAAGTAAATCGGAACAATCAAAGGGGTCTGAAAAAAAATCTCCATCGGATGATTCCCAAGGAGAAAAGTCGGGAGAAAAGTCGGGAGAAAAGTCAGGACAAAAACAGGGGCAGCAATCTTCTGAAAAAAAAGGTGGTTCTGAAAAGGGTAAAGAACTAGGTAAGGAACAAGGCCAGTCTGGCGATAAAGTGGGCTCTAAAGGAAATAAAGGCGATAAAGAAAAAGGCCAAGATACAGGGAAGGGTAATGAAGAAAAAAAAGATGAAAAATCAAATGAACAGGGAAAAAGCGGGTTAGGTAATAATGACCTCAACAAAAATGAAAACGACAAAAATAGGTTGAACCCCGCCTCTGATATTTTTAAGGAAGTTTGGGGGCATTTACCCGAAACTCTGCGCGCAGAACTTAATGCTTATGGTATGCCTAACCAATTTATGGATCGTTATGACGAAAGCATCCGCAAGTATTATTCTAAAGTTGCTGAAAAGGGAGCAAAGAAAAAATAATGAGTTCGCTAATCGATCGTCGCCAAAGCTTGCTTGCATTATTAGGGTCGATAACAAGCCCTATTGTAGCGGTTGGGTTTCAAGAAAATTCATTAAGGAAAGGCCCCAATTTGCCCGATGGTTCACAAGCCAAGGGGATGATGACGCCACAACTTGATAAAGCTGTAGAACGAGGGTTCGAACATCTTGCTACTCGAAGAAGAGTCGATGGATCATTTGGCACCGGGGCTTATTCTGGGAATGTTGCCATTACCAGTTTAGTTGCACTTGCTTTTATGGCAGGTGGTAATCAGCCTCAAAGGGGTAGGTTTGGCAGAATTGTTACCGATGCTCTAAAGTACATTCTGACTCAAGAAAATCGAGAAGGATCATTCCCCGGTTTTTTTCATAATCCTAAAGCTTCGCCTCACGGCCCGATGTATGGTCACGGTTTTGCTACTTTGTTTCTTGCTGAAGTTTATGGAATGATTCCTGATAAAGAATTAAGGACTCAAACCCACGATGCCTTACAGCGGGCCATTAAACTGATCATCGATAGTCAGACGCAGGAAGGGGGCTGGCGTTATAATCCAATTCCTAAAGATGCCGATATTAGCGTTACAATTTGTCAAATAATGGCATTAAGATCCGCAAGGAATTCTGGCATAGTTGTGCCTAAGTCTAGGGTCGATCGTTGTGTTGAATATGTCAAACGCTGTCAAGATAAAAAAGAGGGCTGGTTTAGGTATATGGCGCAGTCGGGTGGCGGTGGTCAGCTAGGGTTCGCCCGCACAGCAGCGGGTGTGGTGGCACTCTATAGTGCAGGGATATACGATGGCCCCGAGATTGAATCTGGGTTGCAATTTTTAATTCAATCAAAACCACAAGGGATAAATATTCAGCGGACGGAAATGCATTATTTCTATGGTCATTATTATGCAGTGCAGGCAATGTACACCGCTGGTGGGAAATATTGGGCCGACTGGTTCCCTTCAATTCGTGATGAATTAATTGCTCGCCAGCGCCCCGATGGAAGTTGGGCCGACCAGGTCTGTAGTCATTATGGAACCGCGATGGCTTGCCTTGTTTTACAAACTCCTAACAATTATTTGCCGATCTTTCAGAAATGAAATTACAACTCTTTACTTCGATTATCGTTCTTTTTTGTTTACCGTTGGCTCAAGGGAATGAACCTGTTTTTATGGTGCGCGACAAGCTAGGAACCGTAAGCACCGGCACAATCGAACGCTGGACAACAGCGGTGCAGATGGAAATGGTTTCGGCTGAAGGTCAAAATATCACGATTAATAATCCTGTATATCTTTCCAGAAAAAATTCATTTGTGCCTAGTTTTCCCGATAACAACACACTTTGGCTTATCAATGATGATTGCCTAAGATTTACGAATCTTCTGATGAAAGAAGATCGATTTGAATTTGAAAGTCCGGGAATTTATTCTGAAGCCAACGCTAGATTATCCGTGCCTTTAATTGATACAAAGCTGATTTGGGTTAAGCAACCTCTCGGGGTTTTAAACCCAGAAGTTTTTCGTTCTAAACTTTTGGTCGAGTTACGCATTAAGGATGCTTTGGTTTTTAATAATGGAGAAAGAGTTGAAGGTGTTCTTGAATCTTTGGATGCAAAAAACCTGAGCCTAGATAACGGCGTTGCCAAATCGCAATTCAAGGTAGATTCTGTAGGCGTTATCGGATTAAGTCAGGATGATAATGTTAAAAAAGAGAAGAAGAATGGTGCGATTACTTTAATTATGACTTCTGGGTCACGAATCACCTTAGCAGAATTTAGCCTTTCAAAAGGGATGATTGAAGGAAAAAATATGCAGGGATTGGCGGTAAAGGTTTCGCTTGAGAAAGTCGAGCACGCGGTTGTTTTTCACAAAAACGCTATTAGAATCACAGAATTAAAAAATATTAAAGTAACTCGAAGCCCATTTTTTTCAGACCCTATTGTTTATAATCTTTTGCTATCGAACTCTTTTTCGGATTTTCTAAGCAGCGGAGCTTCTCATTCTCACGGTTTTTCTACTCTTGGAAATTCAACATTTTCTATTCCACTTGAAGGAAAGTTTCAGAGAATCTGTGGCGAATTTGGCTTTGATAACCTCGATGGCCGAAGGGGCAGAGCTGATGTGAAAATTATCCAAGATGGAAAAACGGTTAAACAATGGCTAGGCTCATCTTGGAAAGACGGACCCCAATATTTTAATATACCTTTAGCTGATGCTAAAGAATTAACGGTCGTGATAGAAACTTCGCCCGGTTCAAAAATTAATTGGTGTGAATGTCTTTTGTTCAAATCCGATTGATTCAAGCCCAACTTAGTTTAATAACTAAACTTTTGCAAATACAGATCAACCCCTGTTCTTGTATGGCCTGATCGCTGGACATAGAAAACTCTGTTGCCTGCCGGATGGCCCAAGGCAATGTACCTTTAAGTGTTTCCCGAAGGATCGCCCGACAAACTTCGCCGCTGGTAGTCAGCTTTTGGAGTGCCTAATCTGCGCCTAATCATGCTCTCGAGTTGCCCGAGTTGGCACATCTGGAGATTTTGCTAGGGGCTAGGTGCAGAAATACTTGATTCACTGAGAAACACATGCTGCCTTCAAATGGGCTCGCCATTCTGCTGGAGTTTGGGATCATACCAACCAAACCCGCGTTTTACTTAGGCTCAGGAGTTAGCGGCTGGGTGTCTCCGGTTGGTGCCAAGCCATTTAGTATGGACGCTGTGTTTGTCGGTGGAAGTTGCCTGCGCTCTTGTCGGCTGCGGAGCGGATCAATCAACTGGATCTGTCCCCGTTTCTTCCCAGTGAGAGTACCAGCACCAGCGTATCTACCTCATCTTGGGTCAACCTGTTGGTCGGCAAGGCTATTAACAATGTGCCATCCTCAGATTTGTAGTAATAATCTTTCCAATCGTGCAGGCAGTGGTCTGTCCCCATGCTAATGGAGGAAAACCAGAACCGTGGAAACAGGTCTTTAAGGTCAATTTCAACTGCATTAGCATCTGCAAATTGGGATAGAATATCGTCATCCGACGACAAATGTAATTCCACGCCGACAACATTGCCGGAAGGGTCGACGAGCCATTAAAAAAACTGTGCACTCGCCACGAGATTGTATTCTTTGCCCTCGATCACGAGTTTAGGCAAGCCAAGCGGGAGATTTTCCTCCAGCCAAATTCGGACAGTGCTATTGCATGAAATTAAGAGCCCGTTCATTTTGCACCTTATCGGTTTTTCAACGAAAGTATCAGCGTATCTAACTCAACTTGTGTCAGCAAATGGGTTCTTAATATTATTAGCATAGTGCCGTCGGAGGCCGTGTAATAATAATCTTCCCAATCTTGGAGAGAGCGACTAGTGCCTTCGCGAATGGCCGAGAACCAGAAGCGGGGATACGGAGGGTCGGAGCAGTCCAAGACACCCGTATCCGTAGCCAAAGGTAAGAACATTGCTTGATTAGGAGGATTATGTAATTCTACTCCTACGACGCTGCCAGCCGAATCAAAAAGCCAATCAAAAAAATTACCATCGGAGATAAAATTAAAGGTTTTTTCTGAAATAATGATATGAGGCAACCCGATAGGGATCGCATCTGTTAGCCACATGTGTAGGGAATCTTTGAGTTCGATGATAAGGCAATGCATGATATTTCCTTTTTGCGGTGCTCGCCGTCGTGCCACCCAACCCACATTTTACCACATGCGCGTATCCATCTGACCATGGCTTTAAATTTGCAGGCGATTTTATGATGTCAAGAATTAATTAAGCTGTCCCCGGAATTCCGAAGCGCGAATTAAGTAGGGTGTCCCCGGGATCCGAACTCGTTTTCTTCAACCATATTCAATCTGGAAAACGCCCCAAAAAAGCATGTCTTTTTGATAATTTCTTGGATGTTGTGGGGAAGGATTTCTACGTTAAGGGGATGAGAAGGTCTTGCAACTACGAAATAACCACTTGGCCGTTTAGAAACCACGACATAATCGAAGGAGTACAGTCCTTTTGCCCCCATTTGTGAGTAATCGGCAAGGTACATGGATTTTTGTGCTTCCGACTGAAACTGCTTGTGCGAGGAAAAATTCGGCGATTCGATAGCATCGCCATTCACAGCCAAGATGCTTCGGAAATAAGCAATCAAACGATTTAGGTTCTCCCTAGACGCCTTCACTGATGGCGGTAAGAAACCTCTTCCCCCGGAGGCGAAATGAGCTATTTCGCCATCAACATCGACGCTGAACCAGTCGAGGTCTAGAGTTTCTTCTTCTAGGTCGGTAATCATCGATTTTCTCCTAATGTCGTGTTTAATTGCCGGCAGCCAAGTTCGAACCGAAAATCTGTTGGCAGTTTTCACAGCTTGGAATGACTTCACCAGTCCTAGGTCGCATTGCGTTGGTAAAGCGAATGTCCTGCAATCGGGAACCGTTTTGCAAGAGTTGATTAGCGGCTCGGAACTCTGCGCGAGAGCCAAGAGGATAGGCTGCAAGCGAACTTGCAACGCAATCCTGGCAAAGGCAACCACGGGCGGAATCACCACCCCAACGGGCTCGAGAATCCTTACGCCCAAGGGGGCTGGACCATTATCGTCACCTAGGTCGAGCCCCCTGTTACGGAAGGGTCAAGGACAAAGAAAGGTGCACTGGGTTGCTTGGCCATTTCCATCACATAGGCCGACCAAGCGTTGTTCTCACGGTTCTGCCATGCGGTCAGCGCCGAAGTCATTTGCATGTCGAACTTTGTCTGTGCCGTGAACTCGATGAACGCCAGATTGGATTCAAACTTCACCACGTCACCGTTATACTTAAGCCAGGCGGATCTTTCGGCATTCACCACGATATTATCGGCATCCGCTTTGGCAGTGAGGTACACATTCCATATCGTTGCTTCAGCGGTAGTCCATGGCTGTTCGGCAGTGCCTCGGTTGCTGAGAAGGTCGGTCATTGCGGCACCATCCGCTGTGATCAAGGCCACCTCCGCAACGGCTTGCGCCGTTTGCTTGTTCGCGGCAGCGCATGGTTAGCCGCCGTTCGTTGCATCAGGATAAAGCGTCCGGCAGGAAGTAGTAGAGAATGACGCACAAAACTACGGCTGCGAGCGCGATAATAAGTGCGTGCCAGACCAATGTAGCGGTGCCGACGCCGCAAGCGACGTAGGCATACCGATGATCCTCGCGACGGAGGTAAGAAACCGCCCCGCTAATAATTGCGCCTGCGGCGAGCGAGAGAGAAAGGGTATAAGGCAGCTCTTGGGGAGAGAAACGCTGCCGTGGAGCTTCGGGTGGTGGTGGAGTCTTCTTGAGTTTGGCGGTGATGTGCTGCTTGAGGCTCACGACCGTCTCCGCGAGTTGTTGGTTGGCGGGTGGAGGTGGAATAATCGCGTCCCGGATGGCTGGGCCGACGAGCACGGATAACAAGCCGAAAAACGCGGCGACCACACCAACGATGCCGAAGGTCTTTGCTTTAGGTTCAAGTGTGAGTTCGGCTGTTGTCATTGCTCGGTGTTCCTGAAAGCGGCTAACGAAAAAGCTCACCTGCCCGGCCTGCTCGGTGAGTTAGGAACCCCGAAAAGCCTATGTGCGGGCCGGGTCAGGTGCAGCGTCTGGTTCGGCGCTCACCGGCGCAATTTTCATCGAATTTTCGTAGAGAGTGTCGGGGCAAATGTCCTGCTCATTGGGCCATACGACGGTTCCAAGTAGCACGCACGCTCGTCTGAAGTAACGGATGTCCTCAAACTCCCTGAATACTCCAAATGTCAGCAGGTGTGCACAATCAAAGATGCCGACTTCGCCATTCGTAAAGGTAATCTCCAGCTTATAGTCGTCCTTTGGCACAACGGCCTTAACTCGAGGATTCATGGTCACCTCAGCGGTTCGATCTTAAACGGTTGCTGTCCATTTACGGCAAGATTCCAATCGGCCATTAGATCATCCCTATGTATTTCTACCCACGCCAGCACCATCTTCATCTTACCCGGAGGCAGAAATCCCTCCAGCACTTCCCCCTCCGGTATAGCAATCACGGCCTCATCGTTTTGGTATTTCGCATGGATGTGGGGGCGATTATGCCGCCTGTTGTCCAGAAAATACAGAGATACGATGATGCCGTAAAACATGGAGATCGTAGGTATACGATTCGCCTTTCCCCGCCGAACAGGTATTCGACCGCCGAAGTGCAGTAGAAATCTACCGTATATTAACGGTGCGACATTGACTTGTCAAATCTAGTTCTTCCGAAGGGGTAAGGAGTTGCGACGGAGCGCAGTTCAATTCACCGTGCTACACCCCACTACCCCACTACCCCACGCTAGGTATATGATATGCCGCAGCCTTTACCATTAGGAGTCTTTATCCTTTAAATGGCGTATGCAACAATGCGGTCGGCGAAGCCGAGTGGACCTCGGTTACTCAATCAGGTTGCGGCGAAGACAGGTTGCGGCGAAGACAGGTTGCGGCGAAGATGTGCTTGTTGCATTACTCGAAACGCACGGAGAGTTTACATCAATTAGTTGACCCGGTTCATCTTGTTCCAAAATAAACGGCATTCTGCTAACTGATTTGAACCCAGTTGCTTATTTTGCCAAGGGCAAACCCAGTTTGCATAAGCCCAACCTAGTTTAATGAAGTTCGGTTTTCATTGCGAATTTGACAAGAGACCACCTCGTTGCCCAACCACGCATCCCAATCCCCATGATTCCCAACATCGACCCCTTCTAACTGTGCCTTTTTTTGCAGCATTGTTTGTAAATCACTTAAAAAATCCGAATCCATTAGCTCGGTATGTGATGGTAGATTCTTATGAAGAATTCGATAAACCAACTTCAATTCCTTGATGGAATAATCATTCATGTTAGACCTTTCTAATAAAATTGCCTAACATTATTCTAGGAACCCATTGGCAATAGAAACATTAAAATGAAAATATTACTGACAAACGATGATGGAGTTGATGCCCCAGGAATTCTTGCATTTGAAAAGGCAATCTTGGGTTTGGGCGAAATTACCGTGGTGGCACCACTGGAAGGTTTATCGGGCTGTGGTCATCGGGTTACTACCGAGCACCCTCTGAATTTAAAAGAACATCGCTTGGGAATTTTGTCGGTGGATGGAACCCCTGCAGATTGCGTCAGGGTTGCATTACATTCCTTAACGCCTAAAGTTGATTGGGTGGTATCGGGAATAAATGCGGGTGGAAATCTTGGAGTTGATATTTTTATTTCGGGCACCGTTGCTGCTGTTAGGGAAGCTGCAATTCATGGAATTCCTGGCATTGCGATTTCTCAATATCGAAAACGCGGAACTCCTATGGACTGGGTTCGCTCCGAAAAGTTTGCAAGTATGGTTGTGAAACTATTGATGAAAAAGCCTCTTGCTAAAGGTAACTATTGGAATGTGAACCTGCCGCATTTGGAAGATTCTGAACCAGATCCTGAATTGATTTTCTGCAAACCCAGTGCCTCGCCTTTGCCATTGAAATTTAATGTTGAAGGAACGGCGTATAAATATGCGGGAGATTACCATTTAAGGCATTGCGACCAAGGTACCGATGTGGATGTTTGTTTCTCGGGCCAAATTGCAGTAAGCCTACTAAGCGTTTTCTAAATCGTAATTTAATTAGTAAGCGTTTGCATAACCAAGGCAGCATTTTGACCACCAAACCCAAAACTTGTGCTAATTGCAGATCGAATGCGTTTATCTCTTGCGCTATTAGGAACATAATCTAAATCACAGATGGGATCAGGGCTTATTAAATTGATAGTGGGTGGTAAAACGCTATGTTTAAGGGTTAAGGCCATTGCAACCGCTTCAACCGCCCCTGCAGCGCATATCAAGTGGCCGATCATTGATTTGATGGATGATAAAGGCAGATTCTTCGCCCGTTCGCCAAAAACTGTTTTAATCGCAACCGTTTCCATTTGGTCGTTAAGCTTGGTACTTGTGCCATGGGCATTTATGTAATCAACCTGATCCGCATCTAACTTTGCTTCTCGGAGAGCCCAGCGGATAGCTCGTGCAGCACCACCTGCTTCGGGGTCAGGTTTGGTAACAGCGTAAGCATCGAAACTACTGCCCATCCCGGTAACTTCGGCATAAATGTTTGCGCCTCTTTTTTTTGCGTGCTCGTATTCTTCAAGAAGTAGAACGCCTGCCCCTTCGCCTAAAACGAAGCCATCTCGCTGGCCATCAAAGGGTCGGGAAACTTCAGATGCAGACCGATTGGCAGGGCTAAGGGCCCCAATGGAAGAGTAGGCAAGAAATAAAAGTGGATCAATTCTGCTATCTGCCCCACCCGCTAATATAAAGTCGGCATCATCGCGTGCGATAAGTCGGAACGCTTCGCCAACGGCTTGAGTTCCTGCGGCGCAGGCTGTGGTGATGGTGTTGTTGGGGCCTTGTGCCCCGTGAATCATAGAAATATGTGCTGCAATCATATTGGGAAGATATTTTAAAACCCAAAGTGGAAATAAAGAGGAGGGCCCTTGGTTGCCTAAAAGGTGAGGTTGAAAAATTGTGTTATGATCGCAAGAGGCTGCAAGTAGCGGGGCCAAGTCGGGAAGATCCATAGGAACTAAGCCTGTGCCCATAATAACGCCAAGCCGCTCTGGGTTGATGGAGTTTAAGTTTAGGCCACTATCTTGGATTGCCATTCCGGATGCAGCGACGCCAAATTTTGCAGCTCGACCCATAATTTTTATGCTTTTGCGATGTGCGTGTGGCACATACAAGTTAATGTTGAAATCAGGAACTTCAGCTGCAATTTTTACCGGGTGACAAGATGCATCAAAAGTTTTAATCGGCCCTACGCCGCTTACTCCTTCAACGCAATTTTTCCAAAATGCATCTTTGCCAATTCCATTTGGGGCTAGAACCCCAAGACCCGTAACAACAACTCTGCGCATAACAGGAAACGCTAGGTAAAAACCTAAGGGCGCCCTCCAACAGGGGTGGGGAAGTGGCTAAGTGAAAAGCCGTGGTCACAAAAGCCCCACAAGACCTCGGTGCGGTATAATCCCAGTCATCCTATATTACCCAAAATGTTGACTTTTGGTCAAATATTATTTTGGAGTAAGGGTCAGGTTGTTTTGTTTGTGCGTCTACTTTGCCTATGCATCCCATTTTATCGTTGTATCCCTACCTCTCTTTTTGCCTTTACCCGCACAATTCTTCCCTTTCCATCCATTTTTATGCTTCCTTACTTGCCTTCGAATCTACATACTTCCATTTCATCTTTCCGTTTTGTTTTAAGGCAGGATTTCTTATGAACTTGAAATGGTTTTCCTGGGGTGATTGGAATGCCTTCTTTGGCTTGGCGATTGATAACCTAGCGGTGATGATTTCACTCTTCAGCCTCCTAACTTTTGCTGGAATTCCTAACGGGTATACCCCAGAGTTCGTGCTGACTCGGATGCTGCCCGGAACGGCCCTCGGTGTTTTAATCGGGGATCTTGTTTTTACTCTAATGGCACTTAGACTCTCAAAAAAATTAAACCGCAATCAAGTCACCGCAATGCCTCTTGGATTAGATACACCTAGTACATTTGGAATGGCTTTTATCGTTTTATTGCCCGCACTTGCTAAAGGTAACGAACTATTCCCTAATGATCATAACCAAGCTATGACCTTTGGTTGGAATGTTGGCCTAGGCGTTCTTGTGCTAACGGGTCTGATTAAAATCTTATTTTCACCTTTCGGAAATCTGGTAAGAAAGTGGGTTCCCCGAGCTGGCTTACTTGGCTCGCTTGCAGCAATTGCTTTGACCCTTATATCTTTTATGCCATTGCGCGAAGATATAGCAGGGATTCCGATTGTTGGCTTGCCTTGTTTGTTGGTTATATTGGTCAGTTTATTGGCGCATAGGTTATTACCCTTACGAATACCCGGAGCGTTGTTTTCCTTGGGTTTAGGGCTGATTCTCTATGCGATTTTTGTTGTTGCGGGCAAGGGATTGGGAATTCCCATTGTTGCAGATATTAAAGGCTTCGAGTTTGTAGGCCACTTTGGGTTCCAAATTCCTTGGGCTTTTTCTGCCGGCGATTCACAATGGTGGAACTTGATCTTGGCCGAGGTATTGGGAAGAATGCCTATGATCTTCCCCTTTGCACTTGCAACCATTGTTGGCGGAATAGATTGCACCGAAAGCGCTGCTTCTGCAGGGGATGAATACGATACCCGTTCGGTACTGTTTACCGAAGCGATATCGTCTTTGATTGCAGGTTTGTTTGGCGGTGTGATTCAAACCACACCTTATATTGGTCAACCTGCCTATAAAAAAATGGGCGCAAGGGCAGGGTATACGCTTCTCACCGCTTTATTTATTGGAGTTGCAGGTTTTATGGGTGGGCTTACCGTTCTATTTCATCTGCTGCCTAAAGTGGTGCTGTTTCCCATTCTTGTTTTTGTTGGAATTGAAATCACTTCTCAAACCTTCAAAGTTGTAAATCCTAAACATTATCCCGCAATTGCCCTGGCGATGCTTCCATCCCTTGCCTACCTTGGCTTGCTTTTGTTGAAAAGTATTTATGCTCCAATGTTGCCTGAAAGGCCAGATGCCATTTATGCATTGCAGACGCTTAGGTGTTTGGCAAATGGATTTTTGATTACAGGAATGCTTTGGGCTGCGATGATGGTATGTATCTTGGATGATCAGCTTAATAAGGCAAGCTGTTATTGTTTGGTTGCCTGCCTATTTGCATTTTTTGGTGTGATTCATTCGCCCTTGGGGGATGAATCGATTGGTTTTCCTTGGTCGGTAATTGCTAAGGTGGAAAAGCCTTTCCTAGAGGCAGTTCGGGTGCAAACACCTTATCACTGGGCAGGTGGGTATTTGTTATGTTCGGGGTTACTTGTTTTATTTGGGAAGTATGGTAAGCCAAGTGAAAAAAAGGATGGGTTTGAACAAGAATTTGAATTTACCGCCTCAGAGAAGGTACAATAGATATTATGAACCCGTGTAATCAATTGCTTAAGAATGTTTTGTTCGGTTTGATACAGCCCACAATGAAGGGTTTACGTTTTTTTACTTTTGTCATTACAATAGTTTTAACTCTTGTGTTTAATGGCGTAGCTAAATCAGCTCCGCCGTTTCCTGCGGTGGTAATTCCGGTTAGCGTGCCATTAGAAAGTGAAAGCGCAAGACGAATAAAAAATCTCGCATCCGAATCGCTTGATAAGTTTATTAACGAAACCAAGAATATCCCTCCTCAAGAAAGACAAGCTTTCAAAGTAATTATCGATTTTAACCCACAGGGAAAAGCCTTTACCTCGGAGTTTGGCCCGGCCTTTGATCTAGCTCAATCACTTCGCTTGCTAAAAAATCGTGGCAGTATGATCGTTATTGGCTGGGTTCACGGAGAGGTGCAAAGGCATGGGGTGTTACCGGTGCTTGCTTGCGATAACATTTATTTTTCTCGTGAAGCTTCGATAGGAAAAGTGCTGGGTGAAAGCGGTGAGTTTATTAGTAACACGATTCGTACTGCCTATGAAGAGGTATCTTCTGGAAGATATTCTCGTGCGGTGGTGCGCAAAATGTTTACGCCCGAACTTACCATTGTTAAAGCAAAAAATCCAAAAGGTAGAGATTTGTTCGTAGACCTTAAAGATGACCCCGAAGGCGAAGTGGTATTACAGTCGGGCAAGGAAGGGCGGTACGATTTTACTGGTGCAAAAACTTTTGGCATTGCTGAACAAGAATCAGCAGAATCCATCGCTGCATTAGCCTCGATATTAAGGCTCTCTGCTCAAAGTATGAATGATGCAACACTTTCAAATTATGAACTTGTTCCCTGGAGAATTGTGCTAACAGGGAAAGTTACACCCGAACTCTTCGAAAGGTTTAAACGCAGAGTCAGTAAAGCCCTTGGCAATGGTGCGACCTGCCTTATTTTCCAATTTGAATGTGGTGGCGGCATAGGCGATACTGCTCTTGAAATTGCATCTTTCATACGGGATCTTGAGAAATCTCCTCGGGTAAATCCGGTTAAAACCATTGCGTTTCATACGAAGCGTGCAAGAGACCTTTCCCTGTTTTTATCTTTGGCTTGTTCTCGCATTATTATTGAAGAAGGTGCAACTTTTGGGCCCTTAGATAATTGGTTAACTGCAAATCCGCAAAATCAACCCCGACTTTTAACCTTACTTGAAGAGTTATTGCTTCCAAAGGTTTTGGGAAAACCCGAAGCTAATCTCTTGGCACGGGGCTTTTTAAATTCAAACACTAGAATTGCTTTAATTATGCACCGGGTGACAGGCGAAATTAAAATCGTTGATGCAGAAGAGGTCGTCCGCTTCCCAGATTATAAAATCGAGTTCCAAATTAAACCTTTCCTCCCCGAGGATGAAAATAAAACCCTTACCCTTAGACCAGAACAAGCAGTTGACCCTAGGATCGGAATTGCAAACAGCATTGCCAAGGATGCTGAAAATGCAATGCAAATAGAAAACTTTAAGATAGATAATGTACCTGTTTCTGGCACCGATTGGCTCGATGAACTCGCAGATTTTCTTACCCACCCTTGGACCAGAGTTATGCTTGTGATGTTGGCCATCACCTGCCTGATACTTGAGGTCAAGTTGCCAGGCGCTAGTCTACCCGGAGTAATGTCAGCATTTTTCTTTGTTTTATTCTTTTGGTCGCATTCGCAGTTTTCAGGGCAAATATTCTGGCTTGCTATCTTACTTTTTGTCTTGGGAATGGTAATGCTTGGGGTCGAAATCTTTATCATTCCAGGCTTTGGTGTTACAGGTGTTGCAGGTATTTTACTGGTCCTTTCTAGCCTAGGACTGGTTGCTTTTGGTCATTGGCCAAAAAGCCCCGATGAATGGCTGGGCTTTGGCAAATCTTTAGCCCCTTATGGCATCAGTTGTATGGGCGCTATTTTCTTCGCTGTGATTATCGCTAAGTTTTTGCCTTCTTTTCCTCTCACTAGCAAACTCTTTCTTAAACCCCCCATCTTCGATGATTCCCCTTTGTTTATTGAGGATTCTTTGCATCCAAACCTTGCTGGCTTGCTCGGTTCTCTTGGGGTTACTGTTACTTCTCTTCACCCCTCAGGCAAAGCCCGCATTGGTGATTATTGGTTAGATGTTGTTTCTGATGGTGGGTTTATTGATGAGGGTGTTAAGATTAAAGTATGTGAAGTAGAAGGTTCACGAGTTGTTGTTTGTGAAGTTTAATCGAATTGAAAAGGAGTGATAAAACGCTTATGGATATAGGCAGTTTAACACTTGGTATATTTTTAGTTGTACTTGGTTTTGTTCTTGTTGGACTAGAAGTTTTTCTGCCTACGGGGGGAATCCTTGGTATGCTTGCATTATCAAGCATGGCGGTTGGAATTGCTTTTGCTTTTAAGTATGGCACCATTTCTGGTGTTGTTGTTCTGGGCCTTACTGCTTTAGGCACCCCTTTTGTTTTTAAGTTGTTGCTTTGGGTTTGGCCCAGAACTTCGATGGGCAAAATGATGACCGTTCATAGTACCTCTGCTGAAGAAACCATAGGCAATATGGCATCACACCTTGCGCTTGATTTATTAATTGGAAAAGTGGGTAAAACACTTTCAGACTTACGGCCTTCTGGTATAGTGGAGTTTAATGGTCGTAGGATTGATGCAATAAGTGAAGGGATTTTGATAGCTGAAGGAGTAGCGATTCTTTGTGTTTCAGCACAAGGTGGTCATATTGTGGTAAAGCCTGCGATTGGTCCAGATCTTAACGATTTGGAAAATGTTCAAATACCTAGTTTTAATTAGAATCGTTGATTTTAATCAACAATGGAGCTTTATATGTTTGGTGTAATCCTTGCCCCAAGTCCGCAGTTTTCTTTTGATACTGTTTGGATTGTTCTCGGTGGAATTGGTTTTATTATTTTTTTGATCACTGCCTTTTTTCTTCTTAACTTCTTTCAACTTTGGGTGCAATCACTTTTAACTCATGCTGGCATTGGTATTGTTGATATGTTGAGAATGAAACTTACAGGCCTAGACTATGTTTCGATTGTGAAACAAAAAATCGCTTTAGTTCAAGCTGGGATTAAAGATGTTACTTCCCAAGATATGGAAGCTCATGTGCTTTCTAGGGGTAACTTACAAAAGGTTGTTAGTGCTGTCATTGCTGCTCATAAAGCGAAGATGGATTTAAAATGGAGTGCTGCTGCTGCTATCGACCTTGCAGGTCGAGATGTCTACGAAGCGGTAAGAAGAAGTGTAGACCCTAAGGTTATCGATTGCCCAGACCCAACCAAAGGCCGTCAAACCCTTGACGGAGTTTGTAGAAATGGGATTCAGTTAAAAGCACGCGCTCGTGTTACGGTGCGAACAAAATTAGATCGCCTCGTTGGTGGGGCTACCGAAGAAACCATCATCGCCCGCGTGGGCGAAGGTATTGTGAAAGCGATAGGAAGTGCAGAGCATCATACCGATGTGCTTGCAAACCCAAACTTAATTTCTCAGGCGGTATTAAGAAACGCCTTAGATTCTCAGACAGCTTTCGAAATCGTATCGATCGATGTTGCAGAAATTGATGTGGGTGCGAATGTGGGTGCGAACTTGCAAGCAGATCAAGCTGCTGCAGATCTTCGGGTAGCTCAAGCAAATGCTGAAAAGCGAAGGGCCCTTGCAGTCGCTCTAGAACAAGAAATGCGTGCCAAGGTTGAAGAAAATCGAGCTCATGTGGTCTTGGCGGAAGCCGAGGTTCCTAAGGCGATTTCTCAATCCATTAGAGAAGGAAAAATGGGCTATATGGATTACTTCCAAATGAAAAATTTGCAATCCGATACCCAAATGAGAAACGCAATTGCCGGATCTCCTGAACGAGCTCCTTCCTAGTCATTTGGATAAAACCTATGGATTTGATCATTGCGGTAGGTTGGGAAAGCTTAATTATTCCATTAATTGCTCTTGGGATATTTATCTTCAGTTCGTTATTTGGTGAGAAAAAGGGGGCCAAAGTTAAGTCCCCTTTGGGGCCTGCCAATCGTAATCCCGTTTCCGATATCGATCGCTTTTTTGAAGAAGCCAAATCTCGCAGGGCTAAGCAAGCTTTCAATGCAGAAGCCGTCCAAGTGGGGCAACCTTTTGGGAAGTTTAAGCCCGCAGAGCCCAAAGTTAAAAAACAACTTCCCAAAAAGCCACCAGTCAATAAAAACTTGCACCCCGAGATGGCTTTTAGTGATTCTAAGGTACCATCAAATGAAAGATCATTAGCAAACCCTGGTGCAAATTCGCTGGATGGTGAACCGCATAAGTTTTTGCGCGATTTGGATGTAACCCCACATTCTCCTGAAACCATATCCGGAATTGCTGGCCGTACTTTCTCTTCTAAAACCTCTCCGATGATTAAAGAAGCATTAGCTTTATTGAAGGGGCCAAAAGTATTAGGATCAGCATTTGTTATTCAAGAAATTTTGTCTTTACCACTTTGTATGCGACCTAGGCAAATCAGATAATTCTAGCAGTTGTGAAACCCCAAAAAGCCCCCCTCTTTTTAATAACAGGGAATCATTATGTCTCTTTTTCTGAAATCCCGCATTATCAAAAGAGAGCATAAAAGCCCAGCGACTGCGTTCGCTGGGGCTGCCTTTCTGCATTTTCTTCGTGGCTTCGTGTGAGTCCCGCTCCTTCAGCATTTTTTTTGTTCACACGAAGACACGAAGGCGGATGGTAAGGCCGCTTACAGAGCCAAAAGCGTAAGCGACGGTTTGTCCTCTCAGAGCCGGAAGCGTTAGCGACGGTAATGACCTAACTTACTTCATCACCTTCACCAACTACAGAACCTAGCATCAGCGACACGATCAGGGCTGGGTAAACCGTCGATTACACTTCCGGCTCTGAAAGATGTTCTGGCTCTGAGAATGGCTCGGAATATTGCACCCTGCTTACCGTCATTCCCACGAAGGTGGGAAACCAGTTGTTTGGATAGTTGCCTTGACTTAAAGAACAAGAGTCCCACCGAGCGCAGTTGGTGGGCTTGATTTCGAAGAGGTGGGTGGGCTTTGATTAAACGCAGGTAGAACTAAAGCAACGCTATTTAGGTGGAATTTTAATACGACAAAATAATCAGAAAAAGATGATAAATCTCAAACAGCTAAATGATGGGCAACTGCGTTAATCCTACATTCTATCGGTTTAGAAAATCCCAGATTTCTTGCGCTGCATTTATCTTGCTCGAAGGGTTCCCCGCAAGTCGCTTGGTTAAAGTTCCTTTGCCGCCCGGCCAATGGTGCCCAAGTTCTTCAATCGCAATGGTACGAAATGGGGTAAGAAGTTCGCCACACTGCCTGTCGATGATTTCGCCCCCAGAAAGGTTTTGAATTACGCTGGTAGTTTTAATGCCGCCTAAGGCTTTTCCCCAAGATAAAATAGTGCTAGAAACAGCGGGCCTAGTTTCGGTTTGTCGAGTCCAAGGAGAAATAATATCTCCGCCAAGAAAAGGCATTAAGGGATCAGATTTCCCCACGATAAAAACAGTTGGAATGGAAAGGTTATGGGGGAAGTTTTCTTGTCGAAATAAGCCAGAAACAGGTGCAATTCCAGCAAGTTTTTGCTTCCCTTCGGCTGCATAGCGGAAAGTCATTCCAGCACCATTCGAAAAACCAGATACAAAAATTTTAGTGGGCTCGATCAGGTTCAGCTTTAAAGTGTGGTCGATAAGTGCATCAAGAAAAGCAACATCATCAACCCCCGGTTGTCCCATTTGTGCCCTAGGTGAACCATCGTTCCAAACTTGAGGATTTTGCAGAAATCCCGGGCCGCGGTTCATATCTTCGCGAGTACCTTCAGGTAGAAGAAGCACAATACCTTTATCATCTGCAAACTTATCCAGCTTGGTTTCGTCAAGGGTCCAAGTAGCAGTACCCCCCGCGCCGTGGAGTACTAGAAGTAGTGGCCTGGGAAAGTTATATTCGCTAGGTGTTCGAAGAAGAGCATAGCGGCGAAAGTTGCCGCTGGTTATTTCTATTCTTTGCGTTTGTCCCATAAATTGAATCCAGAACTATACCGAAGCGAGTTCGGTCCACAGAGCTTTATAAGTACGAAGAAATTCTATGGTTGAAGCTTCATCTGAAAAGGTTTTGCCAACTTCAATCATAGTGACCCGATTGTAACCAGATTCCCTAAATAGTTTGAAAAGTTCTCGGTAGGGATAAGTTCCAAGCGAGTTTTTATAAAGGTCGTTGATATGACAAGATTTAATCCAAGGCTTGAGCATTTTAAAAGATTCTTGAACGCTACCATCTTTGACATCTTCGGGGTTTGAATTCCAAGTAAGGCCAACGGAAGGATGGTTGCAAACCTCCATAATTGTTTTCATATTTTCAGGTTTAGCGGTGCCTGCCCCGTGAACCTCGACCCAAATTTCAATGCCCGCATCGCTGGCAGCTTTGCCGCAAGGGATAAGAGCTTTGCCAATTTGTTCTAAAGTTTGAGGAATAGGAATTTCTTTGGGAAGGCCATTGGGCCTAACTTTGACGCCTTTGCCCCCGATATCATGAACGAGGTCGATAAATTTTTTGCAAGTTTCGATATTTTCGTCAACTTTTTTGCGGTCGGTAGAATGAAACTCACAAACAGACCCTGCTCCCCAAATTTGAACCCCCGCATCTGCAAACTTTTTCCGCACTTCTTTTCGGGCATCTGGCGATAAGCTAGGTTCTACGCCGTGGGAGTGGGTGGTTCTTAGTTCAACAGGTGAAATACCAGTAGTTTTGCAAACCCTAAGTAGGGAAGAAAGATCAAGCTTGGCGCCTAAATTATAGGTGACAAGCCCTAATTGAAAGGGAATGGCTTTAACCTCTTTTTTTTCAGGTTCTAGGCCAAAAACAGGTTGTAAATTGGTTAAAGCCGCTAGGGCGGATGTGTAAGTTAGGAAGTTTCTGCGGCTTGTAATGCCCATTGCCCGACTCCTTCAAGTTTTTCCAAGTTTTGACAATCTTTTAACAACTTATCTCGTCTTACCTTTGTAGCATCCTAATCTGTTAAAGTCTTCTTGTCTAGCATTGGGCTTTAAAAGTATAAATTTGTGCATCAAATAAGTGATAAGCACGAAGTTTTGGCAACAAGAAGTCGAAATTAAGGTTAGAATAAGCTTAGGCTTTTTTAATTGGGAGAATTACATTAATGGCAACTGAACTTAAATCCCCTCCGACTCAAAAAATTTCGCGCAGCGAAAGAATGGTTGAAGACCAAATTCAGAAAATCGAAAAACAAATCCGCTTGGTAGATTTGGGTACGGGTGTATTAGGGTTGCTTGCACTTTTCTTTGCTTATACGGTTGTTATTGTTTTGCTTGACCGGTTTTTAGCGTTATCTTCCTTAGCGAGGCAGTTTCTTTTTGCAGGCTTTGTGCTTTATTCTGGTTGGTGGGTTTACAAAAAAATCCTTACGCCTCTTCTTCTTCCTGTAAATCCTATTTATGCTGCTTTGCTTTTAGAGCAGGCTATCCCCGATACGAAGAATAGCCTAGTTAATTATGTAGATCTCAAAGATTCAGTTATCCCTGAATCGGTAAAGCTGGCTTTAGGAAAGCGAGCCGCTAAGGATTTAAAATCACACGATGAAGATGAGTTTGTTTCGCATAAAAACCTTTTTATGCTTGGAACCCTTGCGGGCTTTTTGTTTTTTATTCTAATCATCCTTGCAGTCATTTTTGGGAAAAATCCTTTCTTTTCCCTACTGGGTAGAACCTTTACACCTTTTGTCGAAACCACGATTGCTACCCGTAATACGGTTTTAATTCTTAACCCCGAGCAGGGAAATGTCACGATTTCGATGGGTGTGCCTATCGAGATTGTTGCTAAGGTAACAGGAAAGTTGCCTAGTTCTGGTAGCCCCGATTCACCCAGACTTATGATGCGTTACCACGAAAACGAACCTTGGCAGACCAAGTTTATGGGGCCCGGCGACATTAGCAGTGAACATAAAATCCGGATTCCCTCCAGTGATGTTCGAAGTGGTTTTGCCTACCGGGTTGTTGCGGGCGATTCTAAATCGAAGGATTACCAAGTGGATGTGAGGCTAACCCCTCTGATTTCTGATTTTCAAACAGTCTACAAATATCGGACTTATACTGGGCTTCCTGAATCTACCTCGTCACAGCGTAAAATTGAAGCCCCTATTGGAACCAATGTCAAAGTTCGGGTGCGTGCCAATTGTAAAGTTAAGGACGGTACGATTCGCTTCCAATACCCAACCGATAAGAACGACAAAAAAGATAATAAAGAAAGTTCAAGTAAAGTCTACCTTCTTAAATCTCCTTCTGATCCTACCTTGCTTGAGGCATCTTTTGTGCTTGCCCAGTCTGGAAATTATCAAATTGAATTTACTTCTGCTGATAGAGATGAATATGCTGATTCAATGCCAGCAATAATGGTTGCAGTTCCAGATTATGCACCGATTGTAGATCTGTTTATGCCTGGGAAAGAATCAACTGCCCCAGTTAATGGCATGCTTAACCTTGAAGGAAAAATTACAGACGATTTTGGCATCAACAAGCTTACACTGAAAATGATTGCATCTGGCGACCGCCCCTTACGGGCCCAACCCTATCGCGATGAAAAGTCACTTAAACTTCCTGCAGGCGGTAATCTTTCTAATCTTATTTACAAAGACTTTATTGATTTTAGTACGCTTCAAGCACAAGACGGTCTTCCTTACAAACCAACCTCTGGCTCCTTTGTTGATTATTGGGTTGAAGCCGAAGATGCCTGTGACTTCCCTAAATTTAATCTGGGAAAAAGCAAAGTTTATCGACTGACTTTTGCTGATCAAGCCCCCGAAGATCAAGCTAAAAAAGAAAAAGAAAAAGCTCAACAAGATAAGAAACAGAATGAACAAAAGCAGGACGAAAATTTGAAAAAAGAAAATCAACAACGAGAAGATCAAAAGAAAAATCCTCCAGAACAAAAGAACCCAGACGAAAAAGAACAACCCGGTCAGCAAGGCGATAAATCAGATGGTAAGCAAAATCCTGATAAAGCCGCTGGCGGCAACGGAGGTGATGGCAAAGGTCAAGAAAAATCAAAAAACGATCAGAAGGGCGCGGGATCTCCTCAACCGCAAGACAAATCCGATAACAACGATTCTAAAAATGACCCACAAATGAACCCTCAAGCGGGCGAGCAGAACTTCAAAGACCAAGAACAAAAATTGAACGAAGCCCTTGCTAAAAATAACAAGGATAACCCAAACAAGGATAATAACGACCCTAAAGGTGGCGATCCTAAAGGTGGAGACCCTAAAGGTGGAGACCCTAAAGGTGGAGACTCTAAAGGCGGAGACCCTAAAGGCGGAGACCCTAAAGGCGGAGACCCTAAAGGCGGAGACCCTAAAGGCGGAGACCCTAAAGGCGGAGACCCTAAAGGTGGAGACCCTAAAGGTGGCGATCCTAAAGGTGGAGACCCTAAAGGCGGAGACCCTAAAGGCGGAGACCCTAAAGGCGGAGACCCTAAAGGCGGAGACCCTAAAGGCGGAGACCCTAAAGGCGGAGACCCTAAAG
>JBDNHI010000139.1:0-28104 GCA_041694635.1 Gemmataceae bacterium
GCCGGGCAGGTAGTCAATCATTTCTTGGGCAAGTAGATCGAACCCAGGGCAAACTTGCCTGTGTAATTATTGAGGTTGTGCATTCAAAGGTACAAATGCCCAGCCCTTAAAGGTCGATCAAAGGTAGGCTGGGTTCCCCCTAGATGCTTTTCTTATAACCCTTTTATAAGGTTATTACGGGGTTAAAGGTTGGTTCTTTTTCTTAGCTTGTTTTGGTTAAGCCTTGCCCGGTTCTGGCCCATCACCTGCACCCCTTCTGATGTGAAACAATCCATAAAACAAACATTAAAATTCAACACCATTCCGATGCTTTGTTTTCTCGCCTTCTTGTTGGTATTGCTCAATTCCGATAATATTTTTCGAATGACCGATGAACACAATGGCTAACTCAAGGCCCAGACCGAAGCCTTCAACGCAGAGCTTATCGCGCAAACCGAACGACACAATGCTAAATTCATTATCTAGACCGAAGTCTTCAACGCACAGCTTATTGCGCAGACCGATCGCCACAATGCCGCCCCACTAAAAAGGGGACAGGCACGTTTATGAAACTTGGAATTAAAAAGGAATATCTATTTTCCGAGGGATTATCAAATAAATCTATTTAAAAGGTGCCTGTCCCCTTTTTGGCCTCCATCTTTTCAATCATAAAATTGCAATAGTCGTAATTAGCTTATTGTTATCAATCGCTTGTTTGGCTAAAGTGCTATTCTAATTTTATATGCTTCAAACAGTTTTCATCAAGGCACCATTATGGCAAGTTATTTAAGGCACTTTTTCGGATTATTCTTGGTTGTCGTTACCCTACTTGCAACCATAATTTCCCCGGGATGGTGCACCACCACGGTGGAAAAATACGACTTTAGCCGTGGCCTGCAGGGCTGGATTCCCAACGAGATGGTGACCAGCGCAAAAATCAGTACAGATGGTTTGCTAATGCGATTAAAAACTCCCGATCCGTTTTTGGTCGGGCCAGTGCTGAATTTACCTGCTGGCGAGTTTGTTACTGTTACCCTCCGTATGCGCAGCATGGGTGAACCACTGGCCCAGCTTTATTTTGGATCGGTTTTTTCGGAAACGAATTGTCGTAATTTTGTTGTTAATAATGATGGCCTCTGGCACGACTACTCGGTTCGCCTCCCGCCCATGGGGCCTGGTTGTCGGCTGCGGTTTGATCCTCCCTGCGGTGATGGAGAGGTGGGTTTGGCATGGATCCGTTTGGAAACAAGCTCTTTACCCTTTCAAGATTTATGGGCTACATCAGCCGAATTGCGCAACAAGAAATTTATCTGCGGCGGCCAATTTGGTACCAATGGTGGTAATACTGCAGTAACAGCACGCTACCTAGCCAAACACCCCGAATTCACTGCTTTGTTCCCCTATGATGGTTATATTGTTCCCGCCTTGCTCGATGCCGCCTGGGGACAAAAGATGGGTCTAAAGCCAAAAATTGGTGACCAACCACATGACTACTTCCTCCATGAGTTGATCTGGAATCGCACCAAAATCCCAGATGGTGCAATCGATGATATTATTAAAGACCTTAAATTAATTAATTGGCGCGGTGTTACAGATAATTTTCTCAACTTCACCTTGATTGATGGTGCCCGTGGCCGCTTCACTCCCGATCTGACCAATGATCAGGACTGGGCGATACTGGAGCATAATGCACGCATGGCGGCGCGCCTATGTCGTGAATCCAACCTGAAGGGTTTTTGGCTCGACACCGAACAGTACGGCAACTATCGCTGGCGCACCGAATCGGGGGTACCCGAATTCGATCCCAAAAGGCCAACCGAATTGAAATTCCCGTTGGGTAAGGATAAGCCCGAGGTTCTGAGACGCAGAGGTGCCCAGTGGATCAAGGCAGTGCAGGCCGAGTTGCCCGCTGTGAAAATCATCATCACCTTTGCCTGGTCACCCGATGCCAATGAATACGGCCCTATTAAAGGCGTAAATGGATTTCTCAACGGGGTTTTGGATGGCATTGAGGCACCCGGCCAGCTAATTCATGGCTATGAAAACACTTTTTATTTTGGGCAAGGCCCCGGCACCACCCACACCCGGGAAGGCTTTCCAGGAGACCGAAGCCGGTTCGATACCGCCCGAGCACAAATGCGTCAGTGGCGAGCATTCAGTACCAATCCACCCAAATACGATAAATTTCTAAAAGTCGGGATGGCTGCCTGGGTAGAAGACGACCCTTGGAACCGCTGGGATAACTCTTGGCCAAGTGGTGACAAGTCTTCGTTCTGGTCCAACCTGCCTTTAGCGCTGGCCAGCAGTGATGAATATGTCTGGGTTTGGTCAGAACACACCAAATACGGCTGGAACACTCAGGGGCCCATCAACCCGTTCCTAGCATCCCTGCGCAACCGAACCTTCAACACCGGCACAGAGCAAGTAAATTTTTTCGCCGAGGATTTTGCTAAAGACCCTCTCCAGAATGGTTGGTTTTTTGATTTCGATATGCTGGCCATTGCTGGCAAAAAGAAAGAAGGCCAATCCGTGCCTATCATGACTCTGGATGGAGTGCCGTATGTCTGGGAGAAAACGCCCGGTGCACTTAGCGTTCGTGGGGAAACCGCAACCAGCCAGCGTCGCCGGTTTGCTCGCCCGGTCGAGCCTGTCCACCGGGATGCCGGTTTCTATGCAAGCATTGACTTTCAGGTTGAACAATTTGGCACCGACCCTGAAAACCCAATCGTTATGGGTTTTTTTACCAGTGACCACCCTGTTCATCAAAGTTCCTTAACTCTGCGCATTGCATCACAAAACCGGGTGAATTTGGTATTAAATGAGGCCGGGAAATCTTTCGACTTTTCCCTAGTTGTGAGCGGTGGCCTTCAAGCCGGTAAAACCTACCGCCTAAGTCTTGACCAAAAGAAAGGCGTGGGTGTTTGTCAGGCGGCCTTCACGGATACATCTTGGCCCGATAAGCCTTTAGCGCAGGTAAAAATACCCATCTCAGAAGCTAAAAAAAGCAGCGGCTGGGATGAATTGGGAATTGCTATGTGGGAATCCACTTCTGGGGCAGCCAAACCGGTTGGAGTGCCTGTACCCTACCGCTATCAAGTAAAAAAGGTCGTGCTCAAACCCTGACCTGCCCGGTGCTGGACTGGCACTGGCATAAAGCTAGTTGACGGGCTTCAAAAGAAGCCCGACACTATGGTGCCGTCGCAAGAGATGGTTGCCTTACTCGACACCGAGGTTGGGAGAGTTATCAGCCTACCCTGATCAAAGCTTTATGCAGGTGCCATTCATAACAATCCAAAAAGGAGTGAAGAGGTTGTATGTGCGTTACATAAATAACATCACCCGAGGAAGTTTAAGCACGCAGAGTTTGACGAAGGAATCCGAGGCTATATCCGGTAGATGCTCGCAGCGCTCGCCAAACCCCGCTCGCTGTCTTTCGAGGAGAGGGAGTAGGGGCTCCGCCGTGATGCCAATCCCGAGCGTAAAATCGCTTTCTAGTTGTATGCTACTGGTATCGAAACGGCCTTTACTTGAAACGAATCGATTATTCCTGGCATGTCGATATGTACAGGTGCATCGTAACTTGCATGACCATTGGCCCCGATACAATCTGGCAAATACTTGAGCTAAATGTGCTGAGCCAGTCGGAAAGCCAGGCAAGTAGTCAATCATTTCTTGGGCAAGTAGATCGAACTCAGGGCAAACTTGCCTGTGTAATTATTGAGGTTGTGCATTCAAAGGTACAAATGCCCAGCCCTTAAAGGTCGACCAAAGGTAGGCTGGGTTCCCCCTAGATGCTTTTCTTATAACCCTTTTATAAGGTTATTACGGGGTTAAAGGTTGGTTCTTTTTCTTAGCTTGTTTTGGTTGAGCCTTGCCCGGTTCTGGCCCATCACCCGCGCCTCCACCCCACAATGGTTTTACCAGTGTTGCGTTCCATTGATCCCACTCGGCTTGAAGTTCCTTAACTTTCTCAGGCATTGTCGTGCTAAGGTCTTTGCTTTCTCCAATATCATTATTTAGGTTATAAAGTTTTGAAGCTTGGGCAGTTGTTTGGCGAACCCCTTTTTGCATATCTGCATTGGCATCGTAACGGACCAACTTGAAATCACCATTACGGATTGCCATCTGGTTTCCAAAACGCCAAAAGAGAGATTTATGTGGTGCTGCAGATTTTTCTCCTGAAAGGAATGGCAGCAAGTTGACGCCGTCCAATTTCCAGTCAGGATTTATTGGCACCCCCGCAACTTCAAGTGCGGTTGCAGTGAGGTCAAGTTGAATAACAGGTTGTTCAAAGACTGCTGGTTTAATATAACCAGGCCAAGAGATAAGAAACGGAACACGAATCCCTCCCTCGAGGGTGGTGCGTTTGCTACCGCGAAGAGGTAAATTTGAAGAACCATTAACGGTTACGCCTTTCATAGTGGGTCCGCCATTATCGCTAATAAAAATAACCAGAGTGTTTTTCTCAAGTCCAGTATCCGCAAGTTTTTTTCTTACAACTCCAATCGCATCATCCATAGCAAGCATCATAGCGGCATAAGTTCGCCGTTGCTTATCGGTGATGGCGGATAGTTTTGCCAACCTATCTTCGGTGGCGTGCATTGGAGTATGCACCGCATTAAAGGCAAGATAAAGAAACCAAGGTTGAGATTTGTGTGAATCAATGAATTTGGCAGCTTCGCGCCCGAAAGCATCGGTGGTGTAGTCAAGTTCTTTGATCGGTTCCTTACCACGAAGGATAGAATCAGATTTGAAATAACTGTGTGCGCCACCAAGGAAACCAAAGAAATCGTCGAAACCTCTTTGCTGTGGATGCATAGAGGGCAGGGAACCTAGGTGCCATTTACCTACAAGGCCGGTGGCATAGCCATTAGATTTGAGATGATTTGCGATAGTCTTTTCAGAAAGAGGCAACCCCTGTGCCCCTCCGCTTGGGTTAAATTCGTGTCCGAAGCGATTTTGGTATTTGCCAGTAAGAAGCCCAGCGCGTGTGGGTGAGCAATACGGCCCCGTAACATACCCATTAGTGCAGCGAACTCCAGAAGAAGCTAAGGCATTGAGGTTGGGAGTGGGGATATCTTTACAGCCGTGAAATCCAACATCTGCGTAGCCCATATCATCCCCGACGATGAAAAGAATGTTTGGTTTTTCCGCAGCGTGAAGTGTAAAAGAATTAAGAAGCAAATAGAAAAAAAGAGAGAGAGAAAATTTCATAGTGCAAAGCCTTTCTTGTTAATCATATAATAAAGATCTTGTTTATTTTTCCCATCTGAATTCTGAAAAAATTACTTTAGTTATGTCTGACCCTTCCTGAGATGTAAAGTGAAGTTTTCCAACTTTGGTCCAATCTTTCATTGGCAGTTTATTCGATCGGTTAATCAGGTTTTTTGAAGGAATAACCATTTCTTGCCAAGTGTCCGAGGCAGGAATTTTAATTTGAACAACCTCGTGGTTATTGGCGGTTAAAACAATAGTTTGTGGCTGGGTACAATAGAACTTAAATGCAAGTTGGCCATTTGTGGGTGCCCTCCATTTAGGGTCGTAAAGCTGTTCATTGATGGTACCAGCCTTATTATTGGTACACCGGAATCCTTTGACACCCATCGGCCCTTCCACCAAGGAAGTTTGAGTCCAAGCCTCGACACCTTCGCCACCATTATAAATAGTATTCGATTTAGTGTCTGTAGCTTTGGCATTACCAATCTTTGCAGGAATCGCTGCATTAAAAAAAGAAGAAAGGGTAAGGTTTGTGTCATAGGTGACATTAGCATAGGCAAAAAGATAATCGTTAACATCCAGCACGGGTAATTTTCCAGACCAAAAATTACCTTGCATTATGCTAGTAACATCACGCCAGGAACGATTAAAGCTACAGGGTTCCTTAAGCGCATAAAAGATTTCGACTTTTTTAACCTTGTTGGGGAATGAAGGTTTAACTATCAATTCCGGAATACCTTCCGCTGAGAGTTTAATTTCAGCCTTTGGTTGTTCAGTCCAAAAGATGTCTTTATTAAGAACATATTTATCAAGCCAAGTAATGGCATTTTGATCAATTTTTTCGGTGTTGTGATGGCCCCGAGCTTGAATGGCAAAAGCCCAAGGCACACCATTCTTAAAAAGCTTAAAGCTTTCCAACCCGCGTTCGTGCCCACCGTGGTGATCATTGCTACCGTTTAAAAAAAGCGTTGCAGCACTAATGAAGGGAGGGTGAGCTTCAGGCGCCAAGCTGGCAAGATAAATTTGTTCCCCAGTAGATTTAGCAGGTTCGACATAAGGGTTGTTATACATCCAAACTTGTTTGTTACGGTAATAATCGGTCCACCCAATGCCGAAGTAAGCAACGACCGCCTTGATCCTAGGATCTGTGGCAAGGTTCCACATAATGGTGCCGCCGTAGGAATATCCAACAGCCCCGAGGCGTGTATTATCAACTTCTTGTTGTTGCTCTAGGTAGCTAAGAACGCGCCTTTGGATTGCGTACCAAATGTAGTCGGAAGATTGTTTAGGATCAGAGATTGATTTATGATCAGGAGTTTCCGACCAAATCGGAGAAGTAATTTCGCGATCCATATTACCGTGTTGAAGCTTAGCAGGATATTTGGTGAAGTGCTTGCGGTCGCGTGTTTTTCCACAATAATCATGTGCCATAACAGCCCAACCGTTATCAATAAAAGATTTTGGCAAATTAGGAGAGCCCATCCAGCCGTGTACATTCATAAGCCCGGGTGCTTTACTTGCACCGACCTTAACTCCGTATTTGCAATAAACCCTAATTTCTTGATTTAAAACATAGGCACTGATGTAAGATTCTTTGTTTAAGATGCCATCCTTAGTTTCTTGTTTGATAATTTCTTCTTTGAAATCGCCTTGATGAGGGTTGTAATCTTTCCAAAGTTCAGGTGGAGTAGGTTGTGGTGCAGCTACCAAAGATTGAAAGGCAAAAAGAATAGAAAATAATGTCCCGAAAAAAAACACTTTATTGCTCATTTCAAATCTCTAAATTAAAATGTGATTTAATTATAAAAATAACATAAAAGGATTGATAAATAAAGTAAATTGAACTCCTTCTAAACTAAACAAGAAAAAAGAACAAAAAACTTAATCCAAAACAAGACTAAGACACTTCAACTTTTATAAGATTTAAGTTTTATGGTCTAATTATTGAAAATGATTGTTTTATTCCAGTTACTGACTAAAACTCAATAATTATTATCAAAAAAATCTTTTTCGAAATTTCATTTTTGTGCTATAAATTAATTAGTTTGCTTTCCTTATGATTCAGATAATTTTGCTTGCAAAGAAATAGCTATGAACAAATCACGCAGAATGTTTCTTAAAGCTCAAGGTGCGGTTCTGACCTTGCCTTTCTTGCCCTCGATTGCTGTTGCCAAGGATGTTGTAACCAAGGCATTAAAACCAAGTAAAAAATTAGTTATAATGTATGTTCCAAATGGTCTGGTGCGCCGTTGTTTCTTTCCCGGTGAAGAAAATGGCGAACTGCCTCGGTTCGTAGGTGGGTTTGATGCCGATAAGGTCAAAGATAAAAAAAGAGTCCCCACCAAGCCAGGTGTCTATCCATTAGAACTTACTTCAACTATGCAACCCCTGGCTAGCCATATAAAGGATATAACGCTTGCCACTGGCTTAGATCGTACTTTCAAAAATGGTCAAGATGTCCATGCTCAGGGGGCATCTTGTTATCTTACAAGTTTATCTCCCATCCAAGCAGAATCAAAAGGTATTAGACATCCTAATGGTAGAAGTTTAGATCAGGTGATTGGGGATAAAGTTGGTCAAACAACCCCGTTTAATACATTGGAAATTAGTTGCAACGGTTACACTGCTGGTAAAGAAGATATCTACTTTGATAATATATCATGGTATGGCCCTGATAAGATTGCCCCTTCAATTAAAGACCCTAAAAAACTTTATGACCGCCTTTTTCTTACCGATAGCTATAGAACTCATATTGCCGATGTCACTGATCTTGTGCTTGCCGATGTAAAATCTTTGTCGAAAAACCTAGGCCGTGAGGACCGCGAAACTTTAGGCGAGTTCGTCGAGATGATTCGAAATATTGAAATTAGAATAGCCAAAATGCATAAGATGATTATTGCCTCAGATATTAAAATCCCAAAAAATGAAATTGTGCCCAGGGGTGAGTATATAAAATTACAAGCCGATCTTATGCTGATGGCATTGCAAATGGGAATTACGAATGTCTGTACTTTTATGGTTGGGCCCGAACGGTGGGATGCATCTCTTCTTTATGAAGGGGTTTTTGATAAACCTGTTCAGCATCACAACATGACCCACAATCAGCAGGGTCAAGGTTACAAAGAATTACAGAAAATTGATATTTTTAATATGCAGCAATATGCCTACATTCTTTCTCGGATGAAAACAATTAAGGAATCTGATGGATCTTCGCTGCTAGACAATTCGATTGTAACTTATGGTGCAGGTTTGGGAGACGGGGCTACGCATCAATATTTTGATTTACCTTTGATCGTTGCTGGTAAAGCTCAAGGACAGATAAAACAAGGCCGTTTTATCCAATGCAAAAGCGGTACCCTTAATTCTAATATGTGGTTAACCATTGCTAATTTGATGGGGTTGAATTTGAATTCATATGCGGACAGTAATGGTGTGATTTCTGATTTGTGGCACTAAGGGCGATTTGTTTATGTCATTAAAGAAAACTTTTAATCTAAGTTGTTTTCTTCTGTTTTGTTTATTTGGTTTTGTTACCAAAGTTCAAGCCGCAGAAGACTTTGAAAACTTAATTAAACCCCTACTTGTCAAAAGTTGCAATAAGTGTCACGGTGAAAAAAAAGTCAGTGGCAAAATCAATTTGCAAATCGTTTCTTCTGCAAAACATCTCCTCGAAAAGCCTGCTCTTATCAAAGATATAATTAAGGTGGTTGAAGCTAGTGATATGCCGCCTTTGGGTGAACCCGAATTAAAAGAAATTGATCGTTTAAAACTTTTGGTAAGTTTGAAAACGATGCTTCGCAGCACAACTAATTCAAACGAACTTACGCAAAATCAGATACGAAGGTTAAATCGATTCCAATATAACAATGCAGTGAAAGACCTTTTGCAGTTGAAATTTGATCTATTCGAGTTGCCTGAAAAATTGATGACAAGGCACGATAACTACTTAATGCGCCCGATCTTAAAAATGCCAGACAAAGTGCAGGTAGAATCTTATGCTTTAAACCCAAAATCTGGTTTGCGTGGTGTTAAATCTTTTCCTAAAGATTTGCGTGCTGCTCACGGTTTCGATAATCAAGCCAATCAGCTTTCTCTATCCCCACTTCTTTTAGATTCGTTTTTAAGGCTAAGTGTTTCAATTGTTGAAAGCCCAGATTTTATTGAAGCAAATGTAGGTATTTGGAATAACTTCTTTAAGGAACCCGTATCCAAAAATGATACTGAAGCCGAAGTTAAAACTAGGTTGACCCCTTTTCTTGAACTTGCATTCCGCGCTTCGGTTGATGTAGAAACTTTAGATCGGTACACAAGTTATATTGTTACAAAGATAAAAAAAGGGGGAACATTTACAGAGAGTATGAAGAAAGGTGTTTCTGCAGTTTTATCTTCTCCTAGGTTTTTATACCGATCGCAATTTGCAGTTGATAAAGATAATTCCTTCCACCTTGCATCTAACCTCTCTTTCTTTCTTTGGGCTAGTATCCCTGACCAAGAATTATTGCAATTAGCACGGACAAATGAACTTTCAAAACAAGAAGTTTTAAAAAAAACGATTGACCGGATGCTTGCAGATCCAAAAATTGAGAGGTTTCTTGATACTTTTCCTTCACAGTGGATGCAACTTGAAAATGTGCTTGCTGCAACTCCAGACCCCCAAATTTATCGCTATTTTAAACTTGACGAAAGTAATCTAGCAAGTTTGCAAATGGTTATGGAACCTCTTTTGCTTTTTGATGCAGTGTTTCTTGAGAATAGATCAATTACTGATTTTATATCTCCCGACTTTGGGTATCAAAGTGAATTTTTGAAAACTTGGTACACTTCAAATCTGAAACCACCTGTAATAGATTTAGCCAAAATCAACTTGGAAAACAATGAAATTGAGAATCAGCGCACTAAACTAGATTCTATAATCAAAATTACCCAAGCAGAACTTGACAATTTAATTGAACCCGTGAAAGCTAAACTCTACGCAAATCAAGAAACTAGTAATGGGAAAAAAATTCCACCCAACCTTAAACCTTTCGCTGCTTGGGAATTTAATGGCGACCTAAATGACTCTATCGGTTCACTCCATTTAGAATCTGTTGGACCTGTGCAATTTCAGAACGGCTTTGTCGTTCTGGATAAGGCTTACCTCTTAAGTAAAAAGTTACCCATTACACTCAAGGCCAAAACTTTTGAAGTCTGGTGTAAAATTCATAACCTTGAACAAAGTGGTGGCGGCCTTATGGGTATTCAAGGAGATGGCGATATTTTTGACACCATTGTCTTGGGGGAGCGAAAGCAATACCATTGGATTTCAGGCAGTAATAACCATAAACGCACTTTAGATTTTCCTGACTCTACTCCAGAAACTAAGCCAAATGAACTTTTACATTTTGCTATGGTTTATGAAGAAAATGGATCCACTACACTTTATCGTAATGGCAAACCGTATGGCAAACCTTACAGCAATGGTGCCATTTCTTTTCCTAAAAATAAGGGTTCTGTTATTTTTGGTATAAGACATTTACCAGCGGGAGGCAATAAATTTCTTTCCGTTAGTTTAGATAAAGCTAGGCTCTATGACCGTGCTTTATCTGCCAGCGAAGTTGCTTCTTCAGGTAGCGGGATTTTGGATGCAGAAATCCTACAGGGCCTTTCTGATGAACAAAAAGTAAAAAGATTAGTTCTTTTACAAACAATAAGCCAAGCAAAAGAATTGCGAAATAAAATTCCCCTTCCACGCGATTCCAAGAAAGAATTGCAGAATGTCCAGCGCAAGTTTGAAGACGAACTTCGCATTAAAATGAATTCACATATTTTTGAACGCATAAAGGCATCTGACCCTCGGTATGGAGGGGTGATTACTAATGCTGCCGTTTTAAGTATGACTTCTTCTCCAAAACGAACCTTGCCCATTGCGCGTGGCGCTTGGGTGGTGGAGGTAATATTTAATGACCCGCCACCTCCTCCGCCTAATGACATACCTCCATTGAACGAAGAGCAAACAGCGGGGAATTTAACAATCCGAGAAAAGTTCGCCAAGCACCGCGAAAATTTGACTTGTGCTGGGTGTCACGCACGAATTGATCCTCTGGGGTTTGCGCTCGAAAATTTTGACATTACAGGTCGGTGGCGTGATAAATATGAAAATGGCAGGGCAGTTGATGCTTCTGGTACCCTTACGCGAAAACAAGAATTTGATGGCATCGTGCAGTTCAAGGAATTGCTAATGAACGAGAAAAAGCGTTTCGCAAAAGCGTTTACAGCACATTTAATCCGCTTTGCATTATCACGAGAACTTAGCCCAATTGATTCGCTTGTTATCGAAGATATTGTTAATAAAACTGAGAATGATTCATTTAAGCTTAAAGATATTATTAAGGAAGTCATTCTTAGCGATAGATTTTTAGAAACAAAGTCAAATTAATAAAACTTGTCTATTTATAAACTTAAAGGTTACTGCTTACGACTTTTTGAACATTGTGTATTAATTTTAACTTATAGCTTTGCGATGAAACCAAATAAGAATACTAAAACCTTAGAAATTATAATCCTCATTTACTAATAAATAATGGCAACTCATTATTTATCTGAAAGTGAGATCAGCATTGCAGCGGTTGCCCAACCAGAAGCAGTAACCGAAATAAATTGATCTTTCTCGTGAGGGAAACCGCTTTCATAATAAGTTTGAAAAGGTTTGCTATGAGACTTTACAAGCCAAGATCCATCTTCTTTTCTTGTTTTAACTAAATAGTTAATACCTTCCTGAAAAACTTTATCATTTTTTAATACTTGACCAGTCATATGAAGCGCAACTAATGAGGTTGCTGTGGCATAAGGATCGGATTCCATCTTCTCAGTTTGAGCCCATCCGCCATCATTATTTTGTTTATCGATAAGTGCCTTTGCAGATTGTTTAAGAGTTTCGTTTACTATTTGTTTATCCGAAATAAAGCTGATCTCTTGCAGAGCTAAAATACGAAAGACTAAGTCTTCAGTAGTTTTCGGTAATGTTTTAATAACCCAATCTGATGCAGCCTTACGCCTTTTTTCAATCAGTTCCACTGGATTAGACTTACCCCAAACCCGTAATGCCCTTAAGGCTAAAAAATTTGTAGTGAAATGACTTGCTTCCGAAGGAGGTCGATTGGAAGTTACTTTCCAGTAGCCGTTATCAGCTTGATGTTTAAGTAAATAGGTCACAACTGCGTTGGTAGTTTGATTAGGTTTAACGCCTGCTAGTTCGAGAGTGAAAAGGGCATAACCTGCGGTATCTGCAGCTCCGCCAGTGCCTGCCCCTTCTAGGAATTTTTGTTCATTTATTTCAAGAAATTTCATAATGAAATTTGTTTGAGCTTCTATTTCTTCTTTTGGGATAGTGAAGTTTTTATCTTTAACTTTTGAAAATGCTAACATCGGGAATGCTTGATTATGGCAACCGAAACAGCTTTTCATTTCGATGTGACCTTTTGCTGCTTTCCTTAATAGTTCAAGTGATTTTGCAACTGCAACTTTATCTGGTTCTGTTGATGTTGCATTGTTAAAAGGCAGTAAGGCATAAAAAAAAATTACACAAGGGAGAAAGCGTTGATATGTTTGCATTTGATTTTCTTTGGTTATGCAAGAATGTCTTGGATTACGCTTCCGTGCACATTGGTTAATCTTCTTTGAATGCCATTGTGGTAGTAGGAAAGTTGCTCGTGGTTGATGCCAAGAAGGTGTAGTACAGTTGCGTGGAAGTCGTGCCATTGAGTGGGATTATGAGCAACTTTCCAGCCAATGGAATCTGATTCACCATAACTGAACCCGCTTTTTAAACCAGCACCAGCCATCCAGACTGAGAAAGCATATTTGTTGTGATCACGACCGGGGCCAATACTACTTGCACTGGATTGCGCAAAAGGAGTTCTGCCAAATTCTGTTGTAAATAAAACCAAAGTGTCATCTAGCATTCCGCGTTGCTTAAGGTCTAGGAGTAAAGCAGCAACAGGTTGATCAATTTTTTCAGCTTCAATGGAATGATTTTGAAAAACATTCTCGTGAGCGTCCCAACTCGCCCTGGGATTTCCTGCGATTGGTCCACCCGAATAAATTTGTACAAAGCGCACGCCCCGTTCCAGCAACCTTCGTGCGAGAATGCAGCGCTTAGCACAATCTGATGTATTGGGTGAATCTAGCCCGTATAGATTTTGAATATGTTTTGGCTCGTTCGCAATACTTGTAGCTTCGGGCACAGAAAGTTGTAACTTTGCCAGCATATCATAGGCTTTGATCCGAGCTGCAAGATTAGTATCCCCTTTGAATTGTTCAAGGTGATCTTGATTCATCTGGTCCAAAAATTGAAGAGAATCTTTTTCTTCCGCATTGCTACGATTTTTTGTCGGATATAGATTGTTAAGTGGCTTTTCGCCTGTTTGAAAAACCACTCCTTGATGACTGGCAGGCAAAAACCCATTCGACCAATTAGAGGCGCAACCATTTGGCTCTCCCCTTCCATCTGGTAGAACAACATAAATGGGAAGGTTTTGATTTTCGGAACCTAGGCCGTAAGAAAGCCAACTACCCATAGATGGAAAACCATTAGAACCAAAGCCACTGTTTTCAAAAAATAAAGCTGGAGTATGGTTGGCAGAGTCCGCAACCATAGAGCGAATGAGGGTAAGGTCGTCAGCACGGTTAGCAATATTAGGGAACAAGTTAGAGATAAAAAGGCCGGACTTCCCACGGGGCTTAAAATCCCAATCATTTTTTCGTATCAAGCCAACTTGGCCAAAGAAAGTATCTGGGGGCTTATCAGTTTTTAATGTCTTACCGTGAAAAGAAGCAAGTTCAGGTTTGTAATCAAAAGAATCGAGGTGAGAAAGTCCGCCAACTAAAGAAATTTGAACTACCCTTTTAGCTTTGCTTCGGATTGGAGAACCTTTAACTATGTTTGCTGCTAAATTATCTTGAGCAAAAAGCCCAGCCAATGCAGTTAAAGCAATACTTTGGCTAGAGTGATTTAAAAAGTTTCTACGGCTATTATTTATTTCAGTATTCATAATTACTTATTCTAGGGTTAAAAATTCATTGGTATTTAATAAGGATCGAATCAAAGTAGAAGCTCCATATTTTTCAACCAGCTTTATGGCCGGGGATAACTCTTTTTCCGTGGGATTTCGCTGAAGCAAGTTTATAAAAATATGTCTTACCTTAGAATCAGAAGCAGCAATGGCATTGAAATTTGCAAAGTTGCTGGGGTAAGAATCTGCAAGTGACTGGGTGAAGGAACCATTCCAAAAAGCAAGAGTTTGAGCCGGCGTAGTCGTCCTACTTCTTTTGGGTGCTGCCGATGAATTATCCGGGCAATCAAAACTATCCAGAAGGCCTTGATTTGCACCTCGAGGAGTAAAGCGATAAATACTTCTTTTACTTAAAGGGAAGTCGAGTTTTTCAATGGGGGTAAAATAGTTGGTCCCGTTGAAGAAAGCTGTTTTGTAATCTGAAAAACTTAAACCATACATCTCCTGATTTTGTAAACCACAAACCTTTAAAGCGGAATCGCGAATAACTTCTCCATCAAGTCTGCGGGGCGTCCAACGCCAAAGCAGACGATTGTCAAAATCCTTGGCTAAACCATTAGGGTTGGGGCTGGAAGATTGCTGGTAAGTTCGAGAAAGAAGGATGGTGCGATGGAGTTGCTTAAGCGAATATCCTGATCGTACAAACATTTCAGAAAGATAATCAAGTAATTCTGGATGCGATGGTTTTGAGCCATTAAAACCAAAGTCGCTTGGAGATTCAACGATTCCAGCACCGAAATGGTAATGCCAGATTCGGTTGACAATAACTCGAGAAAACAGGGGGTTATCGTTGTTAGTAATCCATTTTGCTAGAGCAAACCTTCGTTCTTTGTCCGAAGCTTTTTTCAAATCAAGTTGGTTCGATTTAATAAAAGATAGAGCTTGAAGGCTTCCGGGGAATACATCATCTCCTGGTTCTGTAACTTGCCCACGGTTTAGAAATTTGGTTGGAATGGGATTGGATGAAATAGCAGAGTAACTCAAATTATTTTTCTTGCTTTCAAGTATTTTTAATTCAGTGTTAATCTGTAAAAGAAATTTTGAATTTTCCTGATGGATTAAAAGTTGTTTTGGAGTAAGTTTTTCGAAGAATTCATTTTCTGAAATTCTGGTATCTAATTGGTCAAAAATTAACTTAACTTCTTTATCGTTAAGAGCTTTGTCGAAAACACGAGCTTTTATAATAGTCCCTGCAAAATGACGATTCCCCCCGGGTGGTTCATGGCGGATACCAAAAGCGATGATTGAATCGCCTACAGGAAAAAGGGCAGCGGCGTTCGACTTATAAGCATTACCATAAATCTTACCGTTACGATAAGCGGTAATTTTTCCATCAGCAGAATAAGTAATAGCAAGGTGAACTGGTTTTAAATGAGTTTCATTTTCTGTATCGCCGTTAAAGGGTTGGGTTCGACTAAAGAAATTACTTCCCGCCATCCATTTTCCTTGAACTTGTTCCGCAAATACAATTGAATCAAAAAGATTTCCGTTGCGAGTTTGTATCGTGAGAACTCCCCCGCCCTTTTGCTGAAGATTATTAATAAGAACTAAAGCTTCAAGCGTTTTTTCTTTAAGCTCTTTTTTTAACGGGGAAGAGCGGGCCACCGCAGTTTTGCCATCTAGTTCTAATCCCTGTGGTGTTAATTTAGCTTCCCCCTCTAGCTTAAGACTAAAATTGTTTTGTGAATCGGTAAGGTTTTTGCGGAAGTCCCATTGAGCAATTGGCTTGGAAACAACGGTCTCTGGCTTGATGCCAATTTTAGCTAAAACAGATTTTTCAAGTTCCGCTTGTACTTTTAATAGTTGATTGGCTTTTTCTTGAAGTGTAAGAATTTTCTTCGTGGCTTGGGCGTTGGGAATCTCAACCTCACCGTGCCTGATCCCCGAAAGACTTGCCACTACCTTGTAATAATCCTGCTGGCTAATCGGATCAAATTTGTGGTCGTGGCAACGGGCACAATTAACGGTAAGTCCCAAGAAAGTTTGTCCAATTGAACTTACTAAATCTTCCATTTCATCTTGACGAGCTTGTTCCCTAGCATCCGCATTAGATCCTAGCACCGTGTTATGAATTCCAGCAACTAAAAATCCCATTGCTTTTATGCTGTCTTCTGAACCCGTTGCTATTGAATCGCCCGCAATTTGCATTTGCACAAAATGGTTGTATGGCATATCTTGATTAAGGGCTTGGATGACCCAGTCACGGTAATGCCAAGAGTTAATTCTAGGGTTATTTCTTTCGAACCCATCGGATTCACCATACCGAACAATATCGAGCCAATGTCTTGCCCACTTCTCCCCATAATGTGGCGAGGCAAGTAGTTTTTCAACTAAAGCAGAATAAGCGTTTGGGGATTGATCGTTGGCAAAAGTAGATACTTCTAAAGGCGTTGGAGGTACGCCAATTAAATCTAGAAAAAGTCTTCTAATAAGAGTTCTGCGATCTGTATTGCCTGAACTTTTAAGCCCAGCTTTTTCCAGAGAATCTAAGATGAAATAATCCAAAGGTTCAATCGGTGATTCTTTTGCGCGAATGATAGGGATCAGTTGTTTTGTTAATGGGCTTAAGGCCCACCAATCGTTGCCGGCTCTTTTAGAAGTTGTGAGGCTAAAAATGTCAAGTTTAGCAGATGGATATTTTGCTCCGGCAATGACCCAGTTTTGTAAGATGGTTGTATCCGATTTATTAAGGTTTTTTTTTGGGGGCATTCTGCCTTCTTTTAAAACCTGCCAAAGTTGGCCATTCTGATATTTGGCAACCCCTAACCCAGCACCATTGTCTCCACCTGTATTTAATTTGTCTCGAGTTGAGAGATCTAATCCACCCTTAGGTTTAACACCCGAATGGCAAGAAACGCAATTTTCAACAAGAATTCGAGTTCCTAAATCAGCTTGAGTTTGCCCAATCGCAATTTCAGTTCCTGTGATTAAGATTAGCATCACAAAAAGTAAATAGAAGGTTCTCATAGTTTAGATTAATCCAGAAACTGGTGTGCCTACGCTAGCAGGGGTAGTAAATCCATCGGGGCTTAATCTAGTATCGGGATTTATTCCCATTATATGTAATAATGTAGCAGAAAAATCTTCCGGTGAAACTGGATTATCTTTTACATAAGCTGCGGTTGAATCGGATGCGCCATAGATTAACCCTTTTTTTGCACCACCACCTGCAATCATTGCGCTATAGCATTTTGGCCAATGATCTCGACCAATGGCTGACCCGCCCTTGCTGATTTTTGGAGTTCTACCAAATTCTCCTACTAAAACGACTAAAGTCGATTCAAGTAGTCCCCTAGATTCAAGATCATCTAGCAGCGCGCTCACCGCTTCATCGCAGCGAGGCAGGGCCCAACCAAGCCCATTCCAGCCATTATCAAAAATGCTGATCCCTGCATTACCGTGCATATCCCATGTTTCTAAGCTGACAAATTTATCTTTGGGTGCAAGCCCGGTCCAAGCAACAACGCCTACCATACGGGTACCGGCTTCAATTAGCCTTCGTGCAAGTAAAAGGTTTTGCCCCAAGGGGTGCATACCATAAAGCTCACGAATGTTTAAAGGTTCATTATCAATTTCAAATGCGTTTTTCGCTTTTGTTCCTGTAAGAAGATCAAAAGCTTTCTCGCGGAAGTGATCCATTGAATTATTTTTTAAATTTGTTTGTTTTGTCTGTGGAATATCAATCGAAGCAAGCAAATGCTTGCGCTTAATAAGTTGATCGTGGGAAAGGCCCGAAGATTCAAAAGCTTTAATTTTGTATCCAGGAATAGAAGGATTTTCTAGATGCGTAGTACCGATAAGAAGTGGGCTATAACCCATACCAAGAAATCCGCCATTGAGATAAGTGTTATCTGGGGGGGCAGCACCCCCACCAAATTTTTGAAGCCAAACATAGTTGGGCATATTTTCAGAACTGGGGATTAGCTTTGAAACGATTGACCCAAATGAAGGAGCGTTTAAAGGTGGGTTTGATTGCCCCGCAAGCAACATTCTGTTTGCAATATCGTGTACGGGAATGGTATGGGCCATCGAACGAATTACTGTGTATTTATTGGCACGAGAGGCCAACTTTGGCATCAGGTCGCCAACTCTAAAACCTGGAATTGAAGTTGCAATTGGTTTATAAGGGCCACGAATGCCTTCGGGGGCATCAGGTTTTGGGTCCCAAGAATCAAGCTGGCTAAGCCCACCATATTGATAAATAAAAATACAAGACTTAGCCTTGCTTTGGTTTTTAGATTGATCCGCAAACAACAATTCTGGAATGCCAATTCCCAAGGCAGAGAGTGAACCGATCTCAAGCAATTTTCTTCTGCTAATATGAGTTTTGCTTTGAGTTACGGCCTTGACACTCATAAAAGAGCTTTCATATTAATTACTACTTGAAAGAGTTTTTTCTGGATGTGTTCCATCAAGGTAGTAAAAATCGATATAACCAATCATCATTTCTTCCCAAGTTTGTTCGCCCCAGAAAACTGGTTTCCAAGGAGCAGGGTTGGCTGGGTTCAATTTCGAGTTATCGAAATGTGCAATACACTTTATTTTGCTTCCCTTGGGAACAGAAAGCGGTTCCTTAAGCCGGTAAGTGGCTTGCCAGTTGAAATCAAACTGAGGCACTGAAAGTATGGTTTGAACTTTCCCGTCAGGATAGTGTACCTGATACTCGAAGTCTTTGCCTCTTAAATGCATATGGGGAAAGAATGCGAGAATTACGGCATCATTTTTGGTAGTAAAAGAAGATAACACTTCGTGCTTAATTGCAAGAGGCGGAATCATAAACATCGAGTTTGCAACCCCGTGTGTCTGAACAAATTGCTTAGGTTTTTCTTTGCAGAAAGTAAAAGCTATTTCTGAGCGATCTTTTTCTTCTTTACCCGTGGGGGTGTAATGAATCTGCCAAATTATGTCGGAACCCGCGGGGATCTTTCGCCCCATTCCTATCGGATGAATTACTGGCTCTGCACCGGGTGCAGTCGCTGCTATCCACATTGGCCTTTTTCCCTTACCTGGCTCTCGATAGAAAACAATAATATGGTGAACCACAGCCCTGTTGCTCGGCCTTGCTTCTGCAGCTTGGAGGTACATATCTTCGGTAAAATTTGTTTTGACACTGAAATACTTGTAGCCAACCGTTCCTTTAGCAGGAATGGTTTGCTCTTCAGGGATTTTGAAAACAATATCGGGTTTTCCCAAACGCCAACCTTCTTCAAAAGAAGGTGCTTTAGGAGCTTTTGGAAGATCGCCCGAAGGCATCCCGCTATCGACCCAAGCCCCAATTTGATGGATTTCTTCTACAGATAATTTTCGTTCGTTTGCGAAATGGCCAAAGCGTGTATCGGCGTGCCAAGGTGGCATCGTATGCAAGCTTGTAACTTCTTTAATCATCGATGCGTTATTTTTGGCATCTTCATAGGTAAGCAACGAAAAAGGTGCCGCAGTTCCTGGGTGATGGCAATCTGCACAGTGTTTATAAAAAATTAATGCAATATGAGATGAATAAGTGATTCCCTTGAGTGAGGTCTTTTCTATTTTTGTAATTAAACAACCAGGGGACTCAGTAAAAGGAGAATCAATTTTTTTGAGCGAAATTACTTGGCCAATTGCGTTCACTAATTCATTACTACTTGGTTTATCCTTCCTAGCGGTATTGGTTATTTGGTCGTCGATACGGCCTTGGTATTGGATTACCCGCCTTTGATCTAAAACAAAAGACTCACTTGACCTCCGCGCACCTAACAATCGAATTGTAATTTGATCATCATCGATGAATACTGGGAAGTTGATTTTAAAATCTTTAATATGCTGAAGCACCGCCTCTTTGCTTTCTCCAGCATTTGCATAAATACCAATTAACTGAGCTTCATTTTTAGAAAATTTAAGGCTAATTTCATTAAGGGTTGGAATGTAAGCATTTGCAACCGGGCAAGAAGTTCCTAAGAGGACAAAAGCGACGCTTTTGCTTTCGTGGAAATCTGACAGGGCAGTTTTTTTGCCGTTAGGAAGCGTGAAAACAAAGTTAGGTATAATCCTACCAACAGAACCCGAGTTCGCATCTTTTGGCCCCTGATTGATTTTAGGACCATAAGATTGGCTTAATAAAAGCGAAGTAATTATAACAAGAATATTCATACTGAGTAAACTCCTAGAAAGTCTTGAACTCTACTTTAAAATACTAATAGCCCAAAGATGCTGATAAGTCCTAATAAAAATTTCTTGGTCAGCAATAGCAATGGTTGAATCTGTATGTTCCTTAAGCGAATTTTTAGCAAGAAGCTTAAAGACAGGGCTAGCTTCAAGAATAAAAGTTTCGCCAGTTTGATCGGTTGCGTGAATTTTGCCATCTGCATAAATCAAGCTGCCCCAATGATTGGCCCCAAGTCGCTGGTTTTCCCAAAGATCTTTACCAGTTTTAATGTCAATGCATTGAATATTACCCGGGCCTGCATTTGCCATAAAGAGATATTTATCATGAATAACCCCAGTGCCAATGCGTTGTGGGTTTTTAGAACTATTGTTCCAAACTTGATGTGATGCAGTCACTTCACCTTTGCCATCGGTTTTTACTGCAACCGCACTGCCGTGAAATCCACTCATAGCTATAACAAGATCAGAAGTCGTAATGGGCGAGGTGTAAACAAGCTTAGTAAGTTCTTTAGAAGTCCAGAGCACTTCGCCGTTATCGGGGTTATAAGATTTTAAATAATTGGGCCAGCTCATTATAAGTTGGTTCGTATTTTGGTTCGTATAAATAATGGGAGTACTCCAAGAGCCAAGCCAATCTTTTATTTCACCTAATCCCGATACCCCACCTGGTTCATTGGCACGCCAAATCTCTTTTCCAGTGGTTTTATCCAAAGCCAAAAGGAAAGTTTTTTCACCCGGTCCGCAATTGAGAATCATTAAATTCTTATAAAGAATCGGAGAGGCTGCATTGCCCCAAATATGAATGCTAGGCCCAGGGTTAAAGTTCCATAAAACAGTCCCTTCGAAGTCGTAGCAATAAATACCCGCAGAACCAAAAGAGACAATTACTCTTTTCCCATCGGTTACTGGCGTAGCCGAGCAATAGGGGTTGGTTGAATGAGTAGGTTCTTTGTCATTGAAGGAGACTGATTTTTGCCAAAGGACTTTTCCATCCTTACGGTCAATGCAAAGGAGCGCCCTTTGTTTGCCAAGCGTATCTATAGATTGTGAGAGGAAGATTTTATCTTCCCAAATGATAGGGCTAGAACTCCCCGAGCTAGGCAATTTTAATTTCCACTTAATGTTCTTACTGGGAGACCATTCCGAAGGAAGGTCTTTACCCAAGCTTTTTCCATCCCCCGAAGGACCTCGGAAGGCAGGCCAGTTGCCCGCTTCTAAACAGGCAGAAAAACTGATTAAAACAATTAAAGTAGTAATTCGTAAATGCATCATTTTCCTTAAACTTACTAACACGGGGCTACGACTATTATTACAACAAATTTTAGTGATTATTGTCTGTTTTCATTTCTTTTGAGTAAAAAGCCACTTTAGCATTTCGGCATCAGAATAAGCATTAACCCAAGAATTATGGCCAACTTCGGGGTAAAGCGTGTATTTGGGTGACCCACCTGCTTTTTTTAGTGCATCTACCATATTGCCCGACCTTGCTGGTTTAACTACGGTGTCTTTTGCACCATGAAAAACCCAGATGGGTATCCCACTAATTTTCTTTGCTTCTTTTTCATCTCCACCACCACATACTGGTACCGCTGCTGCAAAAATATCTGGCTTTCTACTAATCAAATCCCATGCCCCATATCCGCCCATCGATAGCCCAGTAACATAAATCCGTCGCTTATCAATGGGTTGACCGCTGCAAAGACTGTCTATCAGTTTGATTAAAGCTTCCATAGGTTCACTTGGTTTAATCGGTGTTTGGTGAGAAGTTGCAGACCAATCAACATCAACCCATTTCTTGTCAAGTGGGCACTGGGGTGCGATTAAAAAGCAAGGGTATGATTTTCGAGATTGAGGCTTTGCAAAATCTTTTACCCCGTGCACTAACTGTATATCGTTATCAGTTCCCCGTTCCCCAGCACCGTGCAGAAAAATCACAAGTGGGTATTGGTTATCCTTTTCAATCTTTTCTGGAACCATAAACCGATAAGGAAGCTTTGAACTCCCCGAATCAAAAACTTCCTTTTTAAGCACTGAACGCCATTCCATATCCGGTTTTCCTTGGTTGGTCGGTTGAGATAGAAACATAGTGATAATGAATGATGCTGTTGCCAGGCTCATATGCATTTCCTTAAAAGTTGCTAACAGATGATTTCTTTGACAACGCGAGCAGGCTTACCCGCAGTAAGAACCTGAGATTGTCCGTTATGAAAGTAAACAAGTTTGGAATGATCAAGGCCAAAAAGATGAAGGATAGTGGCTTGAAAATCATTTGGATTAACAATGTTTTCAGCAGCTTTGTGTCCAACCTCATCAGTTGCACCGTAGGTGATACCTGGTTTTATACCACCCCCTGCTAGCCAGATAGAAAACCCTTGCCCATTATGATCGCGACCCGCACGGTCATCAAGTTCGCCTTCCACCACAGGAAGCCTGCCGATCTCTCCTCCAAAGTGTACAAGCGTAGAATCAAGAAGGCCGCGTTGTTTGAGATCCATCACTAATGCAGCAGCAGGTTTGTCGGTCCTATTGCAAATCGATGGAAGCCCTTGTTTGATAGAGCTGTGATTATCCCAAGGTTGGCCACTAAGAAAAAGTTGTACAAATCGTACGCCGCGTTCGACTAACCGTCGTGCAATCAAGCATCGTGTACCATAAGAGCGCGTATCTTTTTTATCGATACCATAAAGGCTAAGAATATGCTTTGGCTCGTGAGAAATATCGAAAGCTTCCCGGGCAGAATCCTGCATAGCAGCAGCAAGTTCATAACTAGAAATTCTACTTTCTAATTCAGTTTCCCCAGGGCGAGTCAGGCTATAGTTTGTATTTAACTGTTTAAGAAGTGCAAGGTTTCGTTGTTGAGAAAGGCCAGCAACTTCTTTCGGAGGCTCGAGGTTGAGAATTCTGGGTTCTCTGGGGCGTAGTACCGTTCCCTGATAATAGGCAGGCATGAAACCACTCGCCCAGTTGTGAGTACCATCAACAGGCAAGCCACCTTCATCTGAAAGCACCATGTAAGAAGGCAGGTTGCTGGATTCATTGCCCAAGGCGTAGGTGAGCCAACTGCCCATGGTTGGCCTGCCAAGAATACCAGCGATGCCGCCATGAAAAAAGCGGATGGAAACTTCATGCCCATTATGCCCAGTATGCATCGACTTAATAACACAAATATCGTCAGCGATCATGGAAGTGTGCGGAAGAAGTTCGGAAAGTTCGGTACCACTTTGCCCATGTTTCGAAAACTTGAAAGGACTGCCCATGAGTTTTTTGCTGGCCCTGCCAACAAAGCTGTAGGCAACATCCCCTGAATATTCTTTACCATGGTTTTTTTGAAGCTCTGGCTTGTAATCAAATAGATCAACATGGGAAGGCCCACCATGCATGAACATAGAGATCATGGCTTTTGCGCGTGGTTGAAAATGCGGCTCTTTCGTAGTCATATTAAGAGGAAGATTTTCGCCTGGTTTTGATGGACCATCAGCAGCAAGTAATCCCTCGCGGAAAAGCATATCAGAAAGGGCAACTCCCCCAATTCCGCCTGCTAACCTGAACAAAGTCTCTCTGCGTGTTATCATTGTTTTATTCCTGATAAATAAATTCGTTGGAAGCAAGTAACTGCTGGCAAAGATCTGTCCATGCCATTTGTTTTGGATCCTTAGCTTTTGTTGCCAAGTAGTTTGCTTGACTCTCTTCAAGAAAGATTGACGCAAATTTAATCTCTTCCATCGAGGGCAAACGCTGATAAACTGTTTCCCAAATATTTATGATAAGTTCTTTTTCACTTGATGATTTCAATTTAAGAATAAGAGTTGCCAAATGCCCCGATTCTTTGCGGATAAAATCACTGTTCATTAGCGCAAGGGCTTGGGGTGTTCCAGCAGAGGGCGTTCGCTTATCACAATTGGGCGATAAGCTTGGGCCATCGAAGGTAAGTAAAAATGCGGAAGGCTTGTGCCTGCGAACCTGCATGTAAAGGGTTCGACGCGGTTGGTCATCGGGGTAATGCATCACGCCTGCAATATCTTCCTTCAATGCAATCGCTGGGCCAAACATCGTATTGTCCAGTCTTTTGTTTACCTTAAGAATAGAATCTCGAATACTTTCCGCTTCAAGCCTATGTAAGGGATACCTACCATAAAGACTGTTATTATTGTCCACCGCATCGTGGGCAGGGCGATGAGTCGAGCTTTGACGATAGACAAGGGAAGTCATAATAAGCTTGTGAAATGTTTTAATGCTCCAGTTATTTTTTGGAAGTTGAAGCGCAAGGAAATCGAGAAGCTCTGGGTGCGAAGGAAGTTGTCCTAATTTTCCAAAGTCGCCTGGGGTGTCGACAATTCCCTGTCCAAAGTGATGCATCCAAATTCGATTCGCCATCACTCGATTAAATTGAGGATGATTTCCTGCAGTAAGATGTTTTGCAAACGCCAATCTTCGACCCGAAGACTCAGCTTTGAGATCGGTTGGACAGTCCCAATTTTTACCCTCGTTGATGGTTGCAATTGTTAAATCACCTGGAATTACCTCCAGCATTGGTTGCCGATAATCACCCCGATGATGTAACTTAGTAACAGGGATTTTATTAGCCATCTCTGCCATAATCGCAATGAAATCTTCTTTAGGCTTTTCAGCTCGCTTTGCTTCTAACCCCGTTTGAAGCTTCTTTAATTCCTCAGAAGCTTTGGGGTCATATTGGTAAATGATTCCAGCGCTAACTTTAAGCTTGGGGTATTTAGCGAACAGTTTTTTATCCGCATCGGTGCGCTTTGCCTCTGGGGTTTCAAACACCTTTTTAAGTGAGGAATGTTGCTCAGAAGGAACCTTTTGCAGTTCATTCTCAAATATCGATTTGACCTTACTTGTAGTGATTTCTTGAATATTTTTCGCAAGAATTTGAGCTTCTTTTTCAACAAGATTGCTTTTCTCTCGGCCGGGTTTGTTAAGAAGTGCAGCAAGCCTTTCTGGTGGTTTTCGCCATTGCGTTGGGTTAAACGCTGGTTCAAATATCGCCCTTAATCGAAAGTAATCAATTTGGCTGATTGGGTCATAACGATGGTCGTGGCACTGGGCACAACCTACCGATAAACCAAGTAAGCCAGAACTAATAATTTTAAGTGCTTCGGTAAATGTTTGCTCTGCTTCTGCGATGCCACCACCGCCAGCAGTGATATCCGGGGCACAGCGTAAGAATCCGGTCGCCGCCAATAATTCTCGTTGCTCAGCATTTAAATCATCCCATGGTTTTGGTGCCAACTCATCCCCTGCTAGTTGTTCAATAATAAACTGGTTTAGGGGTTTGTCAGAATTAAAGGAACGAACCAAATAATCACGGTATTTATAAAGATAGGGGCGCAAAGTATCGTTTGGCGAATCACCCTCGGTGTCTGCGTAACCCGCAACATCAAGCCAATGGCGTGTCCATCTTTCTCCATAACTTGGCGATGCTAATAACGCATCAAGCAGGTTTTCATATGCAATTGGAGAGTTATCTTTTTCGAATCTTGCAACCTGTTCCCTATCAGGGGGTAATCCGGTCAGATCGAGATAAGCCCTGCGAATCAGAGTTCGCTTATCCGCTTGGGCATTAAAACTCAATTTGTTCTCTTTAAGCTTCTTTAAAACAAAACCATCGATTGGATTGGTTATCTTTTCTTCTGCACTAAAAATAGGAGTAGTCGAGTTTGATAAAGGTTTAAAAAACCAGTAGTTGCGTTCGTCTTCGGTTATGCCTATACCTGCTGGGATGGTATCGGGTTCTGGTCTAAGTGTTGGTGCCCCAAGGCGAATCCATTTTTCAATAAGGGCAATTTTTTCTGGGGGTACTTTCTTTTCACTTGGGGGCATCTCACCCGCTTTTATTCGTACTAACAGATGGCTTTCCTCGGGGAAATTTTCTTTGAACCCCGCTCCTGTTTTTCCACCCCGTAATGCAAACTTCTTTAACCTAAGGTCTAGATTGCCCTTGAGCTTTTCGGTCGCCCCATGGCAATCCAAACAATAAGCCTTGAAGATAGGGCGTATATCTTTTTCAAAGCTGATGGCTTGGGTTGGTTCCGTTCCAAAATTCATCATTATAATAAATATCTGAAAGGGGAAAATCATCGTAGAGTTTTCTTTAGGTAGGATTTATTACATCATTATTATCGCTTTTCTTTTGCTGAAATGCAAACTTTAACCCTCACTTTTGCTGGTTTCTTTGCAAACATTCGGTTAATATCTATCTTGCTACCCTCTTGAGGCCTACCTTATTTTATTTTCCTAGAGGTTTTGATGTTAAACTTTTCTTTGTTAGCGATGCTTGCCCTTGTTTCTGTAGGCTTTGAGTCTCCTAAAGTTTCTGGTCCTTGGGATGTTCCCGCCCTTCAAAAGTTAAAAATTGAACCTACTTGGGTAGAGGATGATAAGAATTTTCGTTCACTTTATTACCCCGGGGAACCCTTTAAAGGGAAGCCTACCAAAGTATTTGCCTACTATGGCAAACCTCAAGGTGATGGACCTTTTCCTGCGGTTCTCTTAGTTCACGGTGGCGGGGGCAAGGCTTTTCCTGATTGGGTTAAACATTGGAATAAGCGTGGGTATTGCGCCTTAGCAATGGATCTTGCGGGAAATGGCCCCAATGGCAGATTGCCCGAAGGTGGCCCTAATCAAGGTGATGAAGAAAAATTCCAAGATTTTAAAGAGGACAACCTTAAAGATATGTGGACTTACCATGCCGTTGCTGCTGTTCTTCGTGGGCATTCTATAATTGCTACCTTCCCCGAAGTAGATCGTAATAAAATTGCAGTTACTGGTATTAGTTGGGGCGGTTATTTAACTTGTATTATCGCTGCACTTGACGACCGATTAAAAGCTGCGGTTCCAGTTTATGGCTGCGGATACTTGCACGAAAATAGCGTCTGGAAGGAAAATCGATTAGATAAAATGGATGCAATAAGAAGGGAAAAATGGGTTCGTAATTTTGATCCTTCCTCTTACTTGCCCGGTGTGACTTGCCCCATAATGTTCATTAATGGAACCAATGATTTTGCTTATCCTTTGGATAGTTACAAAAAGTGCTATGATCTTGTGAAGCAGAACAAAACACTTTCTATTAAAGTTCGAATGCCACATGGCCATATTTGGACTTTTAAAGAAGTGGATGCTTTTATTGATAGCCATTTAAAGGGCACTAAGTCTCTCGCCAAAGTTGAGAGTTTAGAAACTAAAGATGGCACCGCTCGGGTCAAGTTTGATTCAAGCTTTCCTATTAAATCCGCTTCCCTCCATTTTGCTATTAACGAAGGCCCTTGGCAAAAAAAAGAATGGAAAAGCATTCCCGCAAATGTTACCAACAAAACCGCAGAAGCTAAATTGCCTAACGATAAATCCATCGTTTACTACATCAGCCTTATCGATGAGCGAGGATTTGAAGTCAGTTCAAACCATCTCATTCTTGACCAAGCAGGAAATAAGTAGTTGCGACTCTAAGAGTAATAGCGATTAAGTAAGCATTCCTGCTTGATTCTAGGTTTTTAGGTGGTATCGAAAGGCTTTGATTCTATTTGCGTAGTTTTGTTAAAAGTGGTATGTTATGTTAAGTTCTTTTGCTTACCCGCCTTAAGTTTGCCTTTTCTGGAGGCACTTTGTTGAACACAGTTTCCTTGCTTTTGTTTTCTCTTGCCTTTGCCCAAGGTGATGTTGTTTACTCTGTTCCTAGTAATATCTTGCTTTCCAAGCC
>JBDNHI010000140.1:0-4361 GCA_041694635.1 Gemmataceae bacterium
CAAATCGACATGCAACTCCACGGGCCCACCAAACCAGGAAACGCCTATTACTTTGCCCCCGGACCGCACCGCATCAATTGCCTGCACCAGAGTCTGGCATCCAGCAAGGCCCTGTTTGGGGCTTCCACCCGCACACTCAAACACCACATCAGCCCCAACACCTCCCGTCAGTTCACGAATTACGGCCACGGCATCGCATTCCCTGCCATTGAGCACATGATCTGCACCAAACTCACGCGAAACCCGGCATGATTCTTCACGCACATCCACCGTGATAACCCGCCCGGCCCCACTCAAACGGGCAATCTGCAAACACTCCAGCCCCATGCTGCCCTGACCAAAAATAACCACTGTATCGCCTATTTGCAGTTGTGCTGTCTCCACTGCCGCCACACTGTCACTCAAGGACTGAAGGCAGGCAGCTTCACTGTCTGAAATCCGGTCATCTACCTTCACCAGGGCAATTTCTGGCAACAAGGCGATTTCACTGAAGCAACCCGGCTGGTCAAAGCCGATCACAGGCCCTCTCCGACAAAGAGCGCTTCGCTCCGACAAGCATAAGGGGCAATTCTGACAAGGCAGTTTTGCCCGGGCGGCAACACGGTCTCCTTTTCTGTATCCAGTAACACCCGCACCCATTTCAATAATGCGTGCACAAAATTCATGGCCAAATAACCCGATGGGTGCCTCTTTTTCCAAACGACACTTGACCCGGTCATAGGCCAAAGTGGGAATACCAAAAGCTAGCTGCGCCTCTGTGACACTGGGCTGGACGCACAACGGTTCTACCAGCACATGATGCGGCTGCAACACGGGCTCTGGTACTTCCTCCAGACGAAAATCACCAAATCCATAAAACTGCCAAGATTTCATCTCTTTTTCCTTTTTAATACCTGGTTTTGAAAACCAGATTCAATCGAAGCCAACCTCCCTGTTAATTACACTTTGAAGTCCATGCAAAAAGACTCTTGCAATGGCTTTTTTAGCATATTTTGCCAATACTATCCACTTCAAAGCGTTCCCCTGCTAATTCTCCACCCTGGTAAATTTCTGCAAGCTATGACACCCGGGCGACACTAGGCCCCGATTGCCACCCGCAGACATCACCACCTCGGCGACATAGAAATCGCCTCGGGAATCCAGGCACAAATCGTGCGGGGCAAAAAAATCCCCGGCAGCGGCAGGATTATCTCCACCGCCAAAACGCTTCAGGAGTTTCCCCTCCGGATCAAACAAGCTCACCCTGCCTCCCGTAGCCTCTGGTGTTGGTGCCATAGTCCCCGGCCACATACCTGCCCGATAACCCAACTCAGCCACCCACAAGTTACCTAAAGGGTCAAAAGCAACCTGACAGGGCCGGGCGATATCTGTCCATGCATCAAGAAACTCCCCTTCTGGTGAAAAAATCTGAATACGGTTATTCTCACGGTCAGCAACAAACAGGTTTCCTGCACGGTTCATGGCAATTCCATGTGGAACATGAAACTGGCCTGGCCCTTCCCCTGGTTCACCCCACGAAAAAAGTAACCGGCCCTCTGGGGAAAACTTGTGAATACGGGCATTCCCATACCCATCTGCCACATAAAGTGACGCATCCGGGCCCAAGGCAATATTGGTGGGAAAATGAAAAGGATCACCGGCGTGACGGATAGTCCGATAGTCAATACTCGTTGCACCAGTAGCAGATGGCTGGCCATGCGTCCCCAGGGTCATTAGCAGGCGGCCATCGGGCCTGAATTTTCGCACGGTATGGGCAAGGTCATCCACACAATAAACCGAGTCATCAGATCCGATTGTAATACCATGCGGTCGGGCAAACATGCCTTCGCCCCAGGAGTCCACCCAGGTTCCATCGGCATTAAAAACCATCACGGGATGGGGCCCGCGATTAAAAACAAAAACACGATCACGCGAATCAACAGCTACGCCGGCAACTTCGGACCAGCTCTTGCCATCCGGTATTTTTGCCCAACATTCATCTGGAATATAGGTAATTTTATTCGTTTGCACAACATTGACTCCTTTTTCAAAGGTATGGACCCAGATTCCGGTTCCTTGCCATGACTCTAATCCGGTTGTGCAATTTCACCCGCCAGGGCCTCATCGAGCGCCACGCCCCCGGCGGGGTCGGCGTCGGCGAAAAGGTTCCCGCCGGCGGTTGTTCCCAACGCGGCAACGACTCGCGCACCGCACTGCGCCAGATTTGCAGAGTCTTCAGGAGTTCTTGGGTCTCTTGGGGATATTCGTTCTCGGCCTTCTGCCGCCAGGCCGGAGTGAAATGGCTTATGCCGAAGGGATGCCAGGCCTTGCGCAGGCCTTCCCGGTCAACCACGGGCTCCTTCGTCCAACCGTTGAGCACCTCAATGAGCCGCTCCAGCGATTCCCAGTCTAGCGAATCAAAGCGCTTGTCGCGCACGATAGCGGCAACCAATTTGCGATCGTCCGGCGGTCGAAGGCCCGGCACTGCATGCAGGAATGCCGGTCGGCCGCCGATCTCGCCGCTCTCGCCCAAACCGGGAACTTCCCTGTAGAACCAATCGAGAAGAAATTTGCTCTCCGCCAGCCCGCCGGTGCGCCATAGCGCCAAGCCAAGCTGCGTACGGTCGCGTTTCTGGTAGCTTGCCTGATAGCGGCCAAAGGCGTCGTGCAAGATGGTCTTGGCCTTGGCGGGTTGAAGTTGAGCCGCCCCGATGGCCCAGAACGCGGTCAGGTTGGGACTGATGTTTCCCTTGGAGACCGATTGAAGTTCCTGAAATTCGTAGTTCAGAAGGGTTTGAGCGTCTTCGGGTCGGAGCAACTTCCCCGCGTTCTTCAGTACGAACCGGGTGGCAAGCATGTACAACCAGGTGCCTTGCTTCTGCGGATGACGCCAGTCGGGATCATCGGTGTCGGCTTCGCGCCGAAGCAGGCCGAGGAGGCGATCCGGGCCCAGTTGTTTCGCCGCCGCCACCAGCTCCTCGTCGGAAACGAGGATGTCGCACCCCGGTTGCTCCAACAGCCAGAGGAGTACCCATGCCCGCTCCACGGCAGGCAGCTTATCGATCTTCGCGCGCACCGCACGGATGCGCTCGGTGCGCTCCCTGGCAACCGGCCAAGTGCGTTGCGACGCCCGCGCCAGTTGTACACCGTACCAACTCGCACAATGCGAGCGATCTTTACGGGCATCCCAGTAACTCTTGAATTCCGCCGGCGTCGGGTTTCGTTCTTGAAGGTCAATGCCGACGAGCCATAGATAAAAGCCGATCATCTGCCCGGCCACCTCGCCGACGGTCTGCTCTTTCAGCGCTTTCGGGTCGAACTTCGGCACGACGAAGGCATCGTATATGAGGGGTGGTTGCGAAAAGGTCGGCGCCTTATCCTTCAGGAGCGCTGCGAGGTGCGGCAGCAACTTCGGATCCTCCCGCACGAAGAGCGCCGCCAGCGCCAATGTGCGGACCCGCGCGTTCGGATGCTTCAAGAGGGCAACCCAGGCCTCGACCGGATATTGCTTGTCCGAAAGCGGACCGAGCAACTCGACATACTCCTTTATCACATCTGGGGGAAGTTTGTGGAAGTGGAAGTCGTGCCGATCGTCTAGGAACTCGCCCGTGGCAAAGAACTTGAGCTTGCCGGCAATCCCTTCCGCATCCGCACGCGTATCCGGCGGCGTGGCGATTGCGGACTCGCAAAACACCGAGGCCATCATTGCTGACAGAACTCCCACACAGATAAGTCGGTTCATGGGTTTATCCTCGGGTTGGGTTGATGTGATAATACGGTATCGCCGCAAGGTGGGACGATATGTATTAGCCTACTGGATGCGCGAATGGCTGCAAGCCCAATAGCGTTCGGCACGAAATTTGTCCGCCGTGTCGCGGCTGGCTGGCCAAGTTCCTTTCACATTTTGTCGCGGTTTGGCATGAAAGCATCTGTATTGTCAGCAGAAGGGCCCTTTGGGTGTTCCTTGGGGCTATTTTGACAGCCTGCGAATGACAATTACGACATGCCACGACAATTCCAGCGTCCTTCGATCGGCAAACGGGTTCGCCGGCTTGATGTACTTCAAGCAACTCAAGCCTTTGTTCGTGCGCCTGCATCGCATCAAATTCTTTTGAGTTTCAACGGCTCACCCGCGGCCGCCCCTGCTGAGCTGGGTCGTTAGGCATCAATAAATTACACCTATGATCTATTGATTTTACGCAGATCAATCCACGCTCACTCGGGCTTGTGGCGCAATGACTGCCTCCCGTGATAGACCCCGCTACGAACACCGGACACATGCGATCACCATTGATAGTGCCATCTTTTTTACTTTCTTCTTGACGAGATTTTTCTCATCGTCCTACTATGCTAATGGATTAATTCTGTAATCATTACGCCCA
>JBDNHI010000141.1:0-11507 GCA_041694635.1 Gemmataceae bacterium
TCGCGCATTTGATTGTTAAGCTCTTGCCTACGGTTTAACTCTGCAACCGAGGTCTGCAGTACGATATCTTTTTCGTTAAGCTTTTTAGAAGCCTCGTTGTATTTCTTTTCACTATCATCCATCCTGCGTTTAACATCTTCAAGGTCGACCTTAGCTTTGCTAAGTGCAACTTCATTTTCTTTAATACCTGAAGCACTGCTTTCAGTAAGCGCTTTCGATTCTTCTTGGTAGGTGGTGTTACTAGCCTTGAGGACATCGCGCTCGCGTTGTACTTTATTAATTTCGTAATTTTTATTGGTATCTGCGGTGAAAACCATCAGGCCCATAGCGCCGACGAACAAGCTAAAAATCAGATTAACGAAGACAAGAATTTTTCCTACAGGTGTCATAGCCCAACCCTCGTTTAAAAATTCGAATTAAACAGAATCATCATACCAGAAAAAGAAGCTTGTAACTAGTTACAACCAAAATACAAGAATCCGAGCGGGACTATGCCTAGAAGAATAGTAAAAGTCAACTGCAAAATGCGTTTAGGAAAGGTGAAGTATAAAACACCTAAGATAAGCTAGGTTATCGGAATAAACAGGGAAGAAGAAGTAGATTAGGGAAGAGTTGCCAAGCCAGAATTCCGAAGTTCAATTAACCGCGTATCTAATTCTTTGCGTCGTTTTATTAAATCTGCCCGTTCTAAACTCAAATTTATATACGCTTGCTCGATGGCATCAAATTCCGTCCCAAATAGCTTTATTTTTACCTTCTCTTCTTCAACCCTCGTTTGATAACCCTTGGTTACGATCACTTCCTTGCCATCTGCTCCTTTTTCCTTGACATCGGCCTGAAGGTCTACCAAATGCTTGTTTTCCTTTGAAAGTTTATCAAATTCACTTTGCTTTACACGAATCTCATCATCCAATGCTTGAATTTTACTTGCTTGAGCCTTAAGGTTTTCTAAGCTTTGGCCATCGATATCTTTAACTTCTTCAAAAGCTAAAGGAACCAACTTTTTAGAAAGGCGCACCGGTTGTCCGCTTTTTAAAGTAATAGCTTTGGCAGGTTCCTTTTCGGTTGCAACTGTTTTTAAGAACTGAGTCTCCTTGGCATAATATCCTTCGGCCTCAACCACCTGACTTTCAAGAATTTGAATTTTAGAACGCATAGCAAAATAACGGTTAGCAGCAATCTGAATGGGGCTTGGGGAACCGCCTTTTTCCTTAAACCAACCTTCTAGCTTGGTTTTTCTTTGTTCGATTTCTCGCCAAGAACCTTCTTTAACTTTCCCATTAGCGCCAACCTCTGGGGTTAGAACTGGGGTTAGAAATAGCACGATTCCTATGGTAGCAAGGGTGAAGCTACTGAAGGCAACCAAGTGAACCAGTTTTTTCCCAATATTAAGAGCCATATCTTCCTTTGAACTTATTCTTGCCTAGTGGTTAGCCTCAACCGCACGAAGTTTCTTTTCGACCCCTTCGTTTCCAACCCTAACCCCTTGAAGCAGTTTATGGACCTGAAAAAGTCGTTCACTCCGGTCTTGAAGATTTTTAACGACCTCTGCAGTCTTTTCCTGTTCTTCTTCTAATTCTTTCTGAATCTTTTTGACTAAGCTTTTTTCTTTTTCAAGCAAAACTTTCTGACTTTGGATACGAATATCGTAATCTTTTTTGAAGGCTTCTATCTTTTTAATACGCAGGGCCCTGCTACGCATTTCTGAAATAAGCTCGCGATGTTCGGTTACAAAAATAGCTTCTTCTCTTGTAAGTAAACTTTCAAGATTATCGTAGGTACGGGAAAGTACCACCGCGTAACCATCCATCGCTTTTGCAGCGTAATCGGGCCCCACCACAACTACAAACCTTTGCATTGATTCTTCAGAACCATCTTCCAAAACTTGATAGAGAGATAATAACAAACTGGCTATCGAAGTTCGAGTTTCTGATTTACTGATTATGTGTGCCTGCTGAGGCAATTTGCTTTTCTCTCTTGGTTCTGAAGAAAGAAACAAGTTCTCAGTCGCTTCTTTAAGTGAGGTGTATTCATCCGCCAAGGTTTTAGGGTCTGCTATATTAATCAGCCTATCGTACTTGCGTCTGTCGACATAAGTAATCGAGTTTTCAAGCAAGATACTTGCAAGAAGTTTAGCTTTTTTATCACTACCTTCAAATTCCTTTTCTTTATCCTCAAGCTTCTGGTGAAGTCGTTTAATTTCATCGACTTGAGTCAAGACGGGCAGGTCACCAAGCTTAAGGACACCACCAGCATCTTTAAAAATACCTGCAAGAGCAGTGCTAGGAAGTCCAGTAAGGTTGTTGAATATATTAATGCCTGTGAAGGTGGTTTCGTCGGCATCAAGAGGTAAGCCGTTTAATTTAATGTCTTGTCTAAAAACTAGATAAGACCAGCTTTTACGAACCCCAAGATCCTGAATAAGAACCACGCCAAGGCCAAAGGCCAGCAGGGTATTCAGGAGGGCAAAGATTTTTCCAAGTAGGGACATCGATTGATCCGTCTCTTCTTCCTAAGGTTTAGGTGGTGCAAGAGAATCCATCTCTTATTATATCTTTGCCTATAACCGAGTGTTAGGCCAATAAAAAGGTGCTGATATTTCAGGGAAGCTGTATTAATTACTCCAATAAGCGTGGTTTTTCCGACCAATGGAATTATAACTAGGTTAAGCTTTTACTTTTTCGAAGCCTTTGATATTTTAATTAAAGGTCTTTTCTAATTTAAATAATGCTATAACTATCTGATGGCTGAACCAGACCCAACACCCGATCCCAACCAACCCAAAGGATATCTTCAATCCCTAGGGAAAATTGGGAAATATGTATTATTAAAGAAGATTGCTGAAGGGGGCATGGGTTCCATTTATATGGCTCGAAACCCTAGCAAAAATGAAGTTGTTGCCATTAAAGTTATGTCGCCTAATTATGTTCATAACCCCGTCTTATTAAAACGCTTTGAACAAGAATATCGGGTTGCTAGCAAGTTTGAGCACCCAAACCTTGTGCGGGCCCTAGAATATGGCGAAGAAAATGAATTACCCTTCCTCGTACTCGAATTCGTTAATGGCGATTCTCTTGGGTCTCTTATAGATCAAAAAGAAAAGTTCGATGAAATTGAAGGTATCAAAATAATTGCTCAGGTTGCCATAGGGCTTAACCGATTGCATCGGGATAATCTGATTCATCGAGATGTAAAACCGGATAATATACTTGTTACAAAAATGGGCCTAGCCAAGCTCACCGATTTGGGGCTAGTCAAAGAAAGATTTGCAGGCGACCTAAACCTTACGCAATCTGGAAGAGGCTTAGGTACCCCCAACTTTATGGCACCGGAGCAATTCAGAGATGCAAAGAATGCCGATAAACGCTGCGATATCTATAGTTTGGGGGCTACCCTTTACACAATGCTTACTGGGGAATTACCCTACAAGTCTGCGAATCCTTTAGAAACTTGGATGAAAAAGGTGCAAAATGATGTACCTTCCCCCAGAGAATTAAACCCCGCTATTTCTCAGCGTACTGATTGGGCCATCCGCAGAGCTATGGATAGCGACCCAGATATTCGCCCTGCAAACTGCAGGGAATTTGTCGAAGACTTAACAGGAAAAAGCACTCGAAAAGCAGCCGTAGAAATAAAAACATCAGATAAAGCCGCACCCTCTTTAGATTCTTGGTTTATGAGTTATTTCGATGATAAGGGTAAACAACATATTGTAAAGGGAACGATAAAAGCCATCAGGCGGTCTTTTAAAGATGGCATTTTGGAAGACCCAACCCGTTATAAGCTTAGTAAGCAATCTAGCGGACCGTTTGAAGATATGCGCAACTTCCCCGAGTTCAGAGACCTCGTGGTAAATTTAACTAAAGCAGTTATAGCACCTGGAATTACCAACAATTTAAAGATTATACCCTCGCAACAAATTTTAACCTCCGCACCCAATATCGAATTGAAACCAAAGTTCTCGTTGCCCACCTGGGTTTTCTATACCGTAGGAGTTGGCGTTATTCTTGGCGCCATTATTACCATTATTACTACCGCATTATTTCTCAGCAATCGCTAAGCTTTCAAACCAACAATTTCTAGGTAACCTCCTTTTATCTTTGCCTTCTTTAATGCTATGCAAGTAGAATAACTTTTTCTATTTTACTCTTAAAATCGTACAGGAGCTTTTCATTTGGCAATCTATGGCACCGCACTTTTATCTGCTTGCCTACTTTTAGGTATCTCTCTTGGCAGAGTTCTTGGAATGCTTCTTGGCATCGATGCAGATATAGGCGGCGTAGGCATTGCGATGCTTCTATTGATTTGGGTTACAGAATGGATGCACCGCACTGGCCGTTTGAAACCCTCTACAGAACTTGGCATTACTTTTTGGGGGGTTCTTTACATCCCCATTGTGATCGCAATGGCGGCTAGCCAAAATGTTGTTGCTGCTTTCAAAGGTGGTGCAATTGCTTTTCTTGCTGGGCTATTCGTTGTTATTATTTCTTTTGCTCTTGTTGGTATTCTCGTGCGCATTTCTACCGCTGACCAAAACGAGATACTTTAAATGCTTCAATTATTTGAAATTGTTCTTATAAAAAATTCACTCTTGACCGCATTCGCTTTCATAGGCTTAATTACATATATTTCGTACCTTATATCAGACAAGTTGTTGTATGGCCTTCTGCATAGCTCAGTGGTTGCGATTTCTATTGGGTTGATACTTGCCTATGTAGGCGGAGTTTATTCAGAAGGAAGCAAAGGGCTTGCGGATATTCCACTTTTATCAGGCTTAGGCATTATGGGTGGCGCTATGCTTCGAGATTTTGCCATTGTTGCAACTGCTTTTGGCGTCCGAATGGAAGAACTGCGTAAAGGGGGGATATTAGGTGTCGCATCGCTTTTTATCGGTATCTTTAGCTCGTTTATGATTGGTATTACGGTGGCCTTTGCCTTCGGGTATCGAGATGCAGTTAGCTTAACCACGCTAGGCGCGGGCGCTGCTACCTACATCGTTGGTCCAGTCACGGGAACTGCCCTCGGCGCAACTTCCGAGGTGATTGCCCTTAGTATTGCAACGGGTTTGGTTAAAGCAATTCTTGTTATGATTACTACTCCCCTAGTAGCAAAATATATTGGGCTGAATAACCCCCGTGCTGCTATGATTTTTGGGGGCGTTATGGGAACCAACAGTGGCGTAATGGCAGGCCTTGCTGCTACAAACCCAAAACTTGTTCCCTATGGCGCTATGACTGCAACCTTTTATACGGGGCTAGGATGCTTGCTTGGCCCTTCTCTTATTTTCATCCTTGTGAGGGCTTTGTTTTGAATCTGAAAAATAATCTTCCCATCATTCAGCGAGCATATTCGCACCCTAATTCTATTGCGTTTCAAACACCATCACTTACCCATACTTATCAAGAACTTTTGGATCGATCTGCAACTATCGCCAAAATATTACTTGCTGATACAGAAGATTTGAATCAGAAACGGGTGGCTTTGCTTCTGCCTACAGGGTTCGAATATGCCGCTGCTCAATGGGGAATTTGGCAAGCCGGTGGCATCAAATTACCCCTTTGCCTTTCTGCTACCGAATCAGAATGGGAGTACGCCCTTACCGATTCCACTACCTCCATCGTGGTTACAGATAAAACGATGGCAGGAAAAATTGCCCCACTTTGCAATAAGCTTTCTCTTCCCTTTATTAACCTTGATGATCCACACCTTTATAGCGATAAGCCACTTCCCTACATCGACCCTAATCGCAATGCGATGATCCTTTATACAAGTGGCACAACAAGCAAACCAAAGGGAGTGGTTACCTCGCACCAGATGATTCAAGCGCAGATAGAAAGTTTGATTGAAGCCTGGGAATGGAGCCCTGCGGATCGTATTCCGTTATTTCTTCCTATGCATCATATTCACGGCATAATTAATGTGCTTAGCTGTGCTTTATGGATCGGCGCCTTGGTTGAACCTTTTCCCCGCTTTGATCTACCCACTATTCTTAATAAAGTTATAAAAGGTTCTTATACTCTGTTTATGGCTGTGCCTACCATTTATGTAAAACTCATTCAGTGTTTAAAAGAATTAAACCTTGAAGAACAAACTCAAGTGGTTGATGGGTTTAAAAAAATGAGGCTGATGGTTTCAGGTTCTGCTGCTCTTCCTGCTAGCGTGCATCATCAATGGACAGAATTAACCAATCAAAAACTTCTCGAACGCTATGGAATGACCGAAATAGGAATGGCACTTTCGAACCCTTATCAAGGCGAGCGCAGGCCGGGCGCTGTTGGAATTCCTTTACCAGGCGTAGAGGTTCGTCTTAAATCTGATTCAGGTGATATCCTTTCTTCTGAAAACCTACCCGGAGAAATTCAAGTGCGAGGCAAAGGCATCTTCCATTCCTATTGGAATCGACCCGATGCTTCTATAAATTCCTTTGATGATGGCTGGTTTCGGACCGGAGATATGGCGGTTATCGAACGGGGATACTTTCGGATTATGGGTCGGTTATCAGTCGACATTATTAAAAGCGGGGGGTATAAACTTTCCGCTCTCGAAATCGAAGCTGTACTTTATGAGCATCCAGATATCAAAGAATGTGCTGTGGTTGGGGTACAGGATGAAGTTTGGGGTGAAGCCGTTGCGGTGGCTGTGGTGCTTGAAAAAAATACTTCTATTAATCTTGAATCTTTACGCACATGGAGTCGAGCTAAACTTTCGGTGTACAAAATTCCTCAACGCTTGATTTTGCTCGATGAACTTCCCCGTAATGCTATGGGTAAGGTTACTAAACCTGCAATAATTGCATTATTTTAATACTATTTTAAACATCTTTCATTTAAACAAGCCTAATAATAACGATGAAAGGTTTCTTGATATGAAACTTTGAACCCTTTTTAGGGTTAGTAATAGCATCTCAAAAAGTTCTTCTAATGAGTTTATTCCTTAGGATAGAGTTACTTAAAGGTAGAAATCAAATCTAAATGCTTTGTATAATTTGAGCGGGTGTTTTGTCTAAATACTTCTTTAAAGGTGAAAGATGAATTTATTACGCTTTTCGTATTTGTTATTGGTCGCATTACTCTTACCTCAAACTAGCTTTTGCCAAACTACCCTAGTTCAAACAAGTAAAGCAGCAGATTCAACATCTAAAAAGCCAAACATTATTTTTATTCTCGCAGATGATTATGGAATAGGCGAAGTGGGTTGCTATGGGGCAGATCATTATAAAACCCCTAATATCGATGCTCTTGCCAAGGGTGGAACTCGATTCACCAATGCTTACACCGCTGCGCTTTGTGGCCCGTCGCGTGCAATGATTTTAACCGGCCGTTATGCTTTTCGTACAGGCGCTACGAATCAAGATGCCACCGGCTTAAAAATTTCTCCCTCGAGTGAAACGATGATTCCAGCAATTTTAAAGCCCGCAGGTTATAAATCGGCTGCTATCGGGAAGTGGGGCCAACTTCCTCTTGGCCCTGCTCAATTTGATTTTGATTACTATGTCAAGTTTAAAGGAAGTGGCGTTTATTGGAATACCCAAGATAAAGGCAAAACTTATGAAGTGAATGGACAGACCAAAAAACTTCTTGATAAACAATACATGCCCGATATTTTACACCAACACGCTGTCGATTTTATTTCCAAAAACCAAGCCCAACCTTTCTTCCTTTATTATTCCCTTTCTCATGTGCATACAGAAATTTTGCCCACCCCAGATAGCCAACCAAATAGCAAAAACCATTATCAAGATAATGTTGCTTATATGGATAAGCTTGTTGGAAAGTTAATTGCTGAATTAGAACGACAAAAATTACGCGATAATACTCTCATTATTTTCTTCGGAGACAACGGCACCGCTACTGGTAGGGCTGATCAAGCTATGATCGGGGGGCGTCGCCTTCTTGGGGCTAAAGGCTCTATGCAAGAAGGGGGTGGCTTGGTTCCTATGATTGCAAACTGGCCTGGCGTTACCCCAGCAGGCAAGGTTTCTAACGATATGGTGGATTCCAGCGATTTTCTTCCTACCTTTGCAGAACTTGCTGGGGCGAAACTTCCAAAAAAAATCATCGATGGGCATAGCCTTGCTTCACAACTTCGGGGTGAAAAGGGAATTCCTAGAGAATGGGCTTTTAACCAACTTGCTAATATGTGGTATGTCAGAGAAACAGGCTGGAAGTTAAATCAGGCAGGCGAGCTTTTTGATATGGTGGATGCCCCTTTTTCTGAAAAACTTACACCCGCAGATTCTAAAAACGATTCTGCTATTTTAGCACGCAATCGATTGCAACTTGCCTTATCACAACTTAAACCTGCTAGCGGTTTTAAGGACACAGGAGATGGCACCGGAAGGCACGATAAATCTAAAAAAACCAAAGCTGAATGATATTATTTCACATCCCCGCAAAGCAGGGTGGGCACCGCATAAAAGGGCTAGGCCTTAGCAACTCTTCTGTGTAATTAAATAAAGCCCCGCCTTCGCTGCGGCTTATTACCTTCTTTATGTAAATACATTAGGCCCTATCCAGCACAATGGGTTTTATTTCGCATTATAAAAAATTTAAGTTTTATTTTTCGCTTAAGTGCTGAATACCATCCCACGATTGTTCTGGAGGCGACTCTATATATTTCTTACAACGATCTGCCATCATTTTTGCATAAAGATCTTCTGAATCATAATTTGAAATCTGATTGTAAAGTTTCAATGCTGCTTCCCAATCTTTATTTAAATATGCTTCAAACGCCAACCGAGAATCTTCACTTAACTTAGTAATTTCTAAATTTACTTCGCCAACAAATCCCAATAATTCGTGTATCAAAATACCCTTGGCTTTACCTTTAACCGCTACTAAATCTATGGGGCGTGTCACCAATTGATTCTTACACTCCTTTAAGGTTGCATCTGAAATTAGTACGGTGGTACCATAAATTTTATTCAACCCTTCAAGGCGACTAGTAAGGTTAACTTTATCCCCTATGATCGTGTAGCTTAGGCGTTCTTCAGTGCCTATATTTCCTAAGATTACACGGCCTGTATGAATTCCCACACGAACCTTAAAAATTGGTTTGTTTAATCTGGCCCATTCTTTTTGAAGATAACTTAAATTATATAAACCCTGAAAGGCAGCTTTACACGCTTTTAATGCGTGATTTTCTACTTCACTTGGGGCATTCCAAAATGCCATCACTGCATCACCTATGTACTTATCTACCGTTCCCCGGTTCTTATAAATTGCTGAGGTAAAGCAACCAAGAAACTCATTTAACTGAAGCACAAGTTCTTTCGGGTCTAGTATTTCTGCATAGGATGTAAAATTAGCAATGTCAGTAAACATTATGGTTAGGTCTTTTTCAATTACATTTACTTTAGCTTCTGAACCCGCATCAAAAAGGCTTTTAAGCATCTCTTTGGGAAGGTACCTGATAAATGATTGCAGTCCGATTTGCATCAAGCGCATAGAATCAGAAAGATTTTTGATTTCGGTAATTTTAGATACGGAGATAATTTTATGATCAAAATCAAGCCTACCAATTTTTTGTGCGAATAGAACTAAACCCTCGATGGGTTTGGAAGCAGACCGTGCCAGTATGATCGAAAGAATCACGCTTATAATCATCACCACAACAAGGATTCCGATAGCCATATAAAAATGCCAATAAGCATTGCTAAACAAGACTTTTTCAGGGATATAAAAACCCAAATACCAATCAGGGGAACGCTCTGGTAAAATCGTTTTGATTCTGCCAATATAATCGACACCATTAACATCATAATGAAACAAATTTTCAAAATTACCGGATATTTCCAAACCATTTAAAACCCCATCGGGAATGGAAAGGATCAATTTTTCAATGGCAGGGTCTTTCATTTCATTTGGCGGAGCATAATAATTGGTATTCCCATCTTGATCTTTTGGGAAAGCCTTTTCTTTGAGGATATGGGCCAGAATCATTTTTGTTTTATTCGGAAGTTGTTCAAAAATAAACGCATTGAGCCCTTTTATATGCATTTCCTCCATCGCTTCTGCAAGATACCCACTGACCCATTCGGTAGTGATGCGTAATCCCAGAGAGGCAAAAAATTCGCCTTTTTCATCACCCAAGGCAGTCACATAGGTCATTCCAACCTTAAATTCCTGGTTGTTTTTAGCAAAAAAACAATTAGTCCAGCGGCCTTTTTCTAAAATAGTTTGTACTTTTCCCAGCACATACCAAGGCCTTAACCTGTGATCAAAGCCACCATTTGTATCAACCGACAAAGGTTTATTCGGATAATCAAGATACGAATAAGTTTTTACAGTGAAAGTACCTGAAGCATTGGGAATTACCTCCTCAACAATAACATCTTTTTCAGTGTAAATTGAGTTTTCATTTAATCGAGAAGGCTCGCGTGAATCATAATTAATCTTGGGTTTTTCAATCAGTTTAACTTTAAGTGTATAGCCAGTTTTTTCCTCGGTATAAAATGCAGTACCAAGGTTATGATTTATAATAAGGTTGCTAGTCAAGGTGTTTACTAGCAACGCATAATCCACTTTGTTATTTACTATTTTAAAAGCAAAACGATCTGATGCTTCAATAGTATCTTCTGCATCTTGAAGAAAATTTTCCACTTTGATAGTGACTGCCTGGCAAAGCAAATGCCCAACATTTTGAGTGTAATTTACCCGCGCAGAATAGGAAAGCCTTATGCTTAACAAAGTAATCGACAGGCCCGAAAACAAAGTCAAACCAATAAAACAGACCAACAATGCTGATCTAAGATGAAACACACTTAGCAAAGATAATTTCATAAACCATATCTCAGTATTAAAATTAAAAACTTACCACTCATAATACATAATATACAGTGATTTCCCAAGTAAGACCGCATCCTTGAATCGTATACCTATTTGCATAATAAATTGATTGCAAAAGAGGCAAGCCAATGTTCGCCCGCGTAATCGCCACTACTTATATGCCCAAGCGATGCCATAGCATGCTTGGTAGCGCTTTCCAAAAAAATGATTCGCCTGGGGTCGTCCTCTGAAAGCGAGTGCCCAATATTTTTCATGCACCAAGCTCTACTCAGGTTCAAGCCATCGAGATGAACAATCTGCGGGTCGGAACGATCAGAAACAATGGCAGGGCTTAAAAGGCTGGCAGGTTCACTTTTCAACAAGTTAGGATAAAATTTATCAAGCCAGTTTGAGAATTCTTTTTGAACAAGAATCCTGCGCATTAAGTCGGCCTCCATTAAGCTGGGGGAAAAAAAATCCGCACCATCAGGTTCCCACTTTGCAGGAATCATTTCATCTTGCAGATAATACTCCTTAGCTCGCTTGGTTATCAATTGCTCGAGTTCAATGTTTTTCATCTGCCTCGAATAATCAAGAGCGTAGGTTAACCCAAAAGCTGTATTGGAATGCACCCCGCTACGAATAGGGTAAGTCTGCTTAGGGAAATAATCGAGGTAACGCTTTACAATAAGTTTTTCCAAGGGCTTTAAATGCTGCACCAGTTCTTTTCCCAACGGGTCA
>JBDNHI010000142.1:0-3453 GCA_041694635.1 Gemmataceae bacterium
ATTGCAATCACCACCAGTAATTCAATTAAAGTAAAAGCTGATCTTTTTGATTTCAAGTAGGTTGGCATGATAAAACCTCATCAAGAAATGAATAAATTATTGAAGTATCACTATACTATACCCAAGTACTAAATAGGGTGCAAGAAAGAAAGGGGATTTGGTTTTTTATAATCCCAGATAATCAATGGTTAAAATGCCAAGTTTCGTGATGCTTATGCTCGATTGGTGTTAAGCCACTATGCCCGGGATGACAACCAACGCAGAAGTGTTTTTTGCCTGAGTTTATCAAGCTGTAATGATCGCCCGCAAAACCCAAGGTGGTGGATTGACGCCCATTGCTATCTTTAGCGTTCGAAGTCCAAGAGGCAATTTTACCTTGGGAATCAAAGGCTGCAAGAAGAGTTGGAGTGCCAGCAGGGACCCAGCCATTCGCTGATTCAGCAATCACATTCAATTTTGAAATAGGAGAATGGTTTGTGATAACACGAGGAATTTTTGGGTCATCGAAGCGGTCGCGAGGAGAAGAAAAGAAGCGAAGTTGATGAATCAATCCAGCAGGAGGGGGATTAAAAATGGGCCCTCCCCCTAAGTCAGTTAGTTGGCCTGGAAGATTCTCCATTGCAGAATAGTTCAAGCTTGTTGCGAATATCAAACCTTTATCTTCCTGACCAGATGGCACAACTAATTCCTGACCAGAAGAAGTTACCGTAGGCATTATCTTTCTAGGTAAAACCACCACCGGTTCTCCATCGACAAATTCAGGGTCATCAAAAATCATTTCGGGTATCTGCTGCTCCATTGCCTTGGTGCTGAGCAAAGCCAAGCCAAAGGAGTTTGGGGCCTCCGCATTTGAAAAGGAAAGGAGAATCTTGTTTTCAGGAAAGGGCGTGGGAGTTGCAAAACGAAGATTTCTCCCTTGTGGGTCCGTTAACCTAGAAAAGATAACAGGGCTTAGGGTTGAAACAAGGGGCGTAGTTTTAGGCCGTGAACTGGGCGAATCGCCCACCCAGCCTGGGGGACAAATCCCTAGGCGTGTCATATCGCCGTTCTTATCTAGGGTCATAAAGATAAGTTTGCCATCTTCCAAAGCTCGGGGACGAAATATGGAGAAAGGCCCTTTGGCAAGCAAGCCGAAGTGCTCACCCTGAGAACTTAGAAACATTGCCATCCACTGGTTGGTGGGAGAGGTAAGTTGATTTAGTTTTGAGGAAAACGCTGTTATTTCTGTGCCATCTGCGGAGATAACTTCCCGCACCCTGCTCCACATAGAAAAAGCAATAATGTTACTAGAAAGCTGCCAAGGCCAACGATCGGCATTTCGATTGGCAGTCATAGGAACGGGGCTTGAACTGTTCTTTTTCCAACTCCAGATTTGCATCGATCTGTGCGAGTGATCTCGGCCTAGGTCTGGTTCTCGCGAAGATGAAAACACGAGTGTTCCGCTTTCATCCGCAAGTTCAATCGGGTCGATATCATCAAAATCCGTTTTAATTCTTAAATCGTTAGAAAGCATCGCTCCCATAGAATCATGGCGCATGGGCGGTAATTTGACACAACCCGGATCGGTATTAGTTCCGGTAAGTTGTTTAATGGAAAAGTCTTTAAGATTGATCTGATAGATTCTAAAACGCCCAGGGTCTGGTGCAGATTTTCTAGCTGCAAAAAGCACCCGCTTGCCATCTGGGCTAACCGAGGGTGAGAGCACATCGATAAGGGTGCCTCCCCCAGGAAGTTCTCTACCCCGAGTAAGTTCTTGAACCCTCCCAGACGGCGTGATTAATCGCAAGCAGCCTTCTGCTTGAAACAACCCCCGACCTGGAAATTGTAAACCTAAGCCTTCCTCAGGAACTGCGATAAAAGCCGAAAGGTTACTTCGAGATGTAAAGACCACCGGATAGGGAAGTGGCTGTAAGACAAACGATGCAAGGTTTGGGTTATCGAAAGGAAGTTTATACGGCTGGAATAGCCAGCAAAATCCCAAGGCAATTAACAGTAGCAGAATAAACACCCTGCTGCGCCCAGACATTAGGAACCGGTCTCTAGGTCTAGGGTTTGATTTTCGTTGATTTCGAGATCAGCTTTCAGCGTTTTTAGCTTAGGCATAGGTTTGCCTGATTGCATGTCGTGCATTATGAAATTGATATTATAGGTACCCTTTGGAACCTCTACTTCATAAGAACTTTTATCCGCAGCTAGTTTTGCACCAAAGGTATCGCCACCTTCTTTGGGAATAAATTGCAAAGTAACAATGGTGGAAGCGCTTGCGGTAAGGGCTTGGCCTTTAACCTGAAGGGCACCCTTGACCTTAACAATTTTTGTACCCCCACAACCTGCAATGCAAAGCATCAGGCTAGGAAGTATCAGCGCAAGCAATCGCACGATTGAGTTATTAGGGCTCAAGAGGGTATCCATCATCGCTGGCATTGAGAAACCACCAAGCTTTTTGAGAAATCGAATTAGTAATAAAACGAACACTACCATCACAAAGGCCAACATTAATTCCGCCAGAATGCCTAGCTCGGGCCTGAGCCTGTTGATAAGGGCAACCTGGCCAAGCACCCATAGCATCCAAAGGCCTGTTTATACACCCTTCACAATCGTCGGCATTATCATCGGTATTATTTGGCAAATTACAATCCCAGGAAAAATGGCCCACGGTAACACTGGCGCCAGGGAAGCCTAAAGCCCAAGTACCACGAGGATCCTCTGCTGCAAGATGCGAACCAACTCGAACCTCGTTAATCAGGATGGTGTTGGAAGTACCATCTACAATGCCATTAAGTTTTGAGCCAAAGTTTATGCACATAACCCCACCGCCAGTGTAAGTGGTAGGAAGCCCCGCCCAACCATTACTATTAACAGGACTAGCCCCATTTTCAGTGGTGAGCCAAGCGGTGCCCGGCCCATGAATGCCACCTGCATTACAAGCATAATTCCCTCGGGCAAAATTAACCCCATTGATTGCATAAGGAATTTCATGCCCTCTATCAGCTGGGCACTTAAAGAGCTTTAATTCTGTGGCTCCTATAGCCTGCCAAGCCCTATTACTATTGGCTGTATAACCATCTATGTTTGAAGCAAACTGATTATATAAACCCGATTGTTCGAGGAATGGCAGAATCAATACAGCCCAATTTGGACCAAACGACTGGTTTAAGGCATTTGTTCTACTTACCCCAGCATTTAACCTAATCGCTGGCGGAAATTTTCCATTCGTATCAGCGTAGTTATGACACCCTAATGCCAGTTGTTTCTGGTTATTCTTACATTGGGCATTCGCTGCCGCTTCCCGAACCTTCTGCACCGCAGGCAATAGCAAGCCAATCAATATGGCTATAATTGCAATCACTACCAGTAATTCAATTAGGGTAAAGCCGGACCTTTTTGATTTCAAGAAGATTGACATGATAAAACCTCACCAAGAAATGAATAAATTATTGAAGTATGACTATA
>JBDNHI010000143.1:0-95443 GCA_041694635.1 Gemmataceae bacterium
CTTTTTGGTATTTGAAAAGTACTGTTTTAGAACCGGTATTAACTGGGTTAGTCTCAAAGCAATGATATTCCAGGATGCCGTTCGGGCCTTCAGGGCAAACCCTTGGTTTCAACAACCAGTGCACATAACTGCGTAAGTCCTATAATTAATTCCGACTAATTTTAATTATTATGTTTTAAAATATAAAGGTATGAAGGTTTAGTTCGCTTCTTTTTTCTTGGTTTCAGAAGTGCTTTATTTATCATTACAAATAAATAACAACCTTGAAAACTCTTCGTTAAGTTTAGAGCCTTCAAGGTTCACAAAATCGATTTAATTGCTATCATTTTCAGCATTATCCGTTGGTGATAAAGGGTTGCTGAAATTTAAACTACGGGGCTTCTGGGAACGGTATCAGCGTCTGGAACTTCCCCAGAAGTTGGATCAAACCAAGATTCTTTAAATTCTATCCGCTGTTTCTTTTTCATTGCGATATTTGAAGTTAATGCAATGATTGCATCCGCCATTGCTACTCGCCCGTGACATCGGGGCATATCTGGTTCAGATTTGGCACTTTTGTCCCAAACTCGAATTTTATATGCAAAATCTTCCATTTCTTCTTTATAGCCACGACTTACAGGTGTTCCCGCTCCAGAAGCAGATGCAGGGCCTCCTCCCACTGGGGAGGGGCCGCCCCCGGGTCCCCAAGTTGAGCTTGCTTCAATTACAGGTTTGTTACCTGCAGTTGTGGATACACTAATATTTGTACTTTTTGGGTCTGCTGCTTTTTTAGAGGGATCTTTTTCGTTATAAAGCATTACGGATTGTTCGGCTTCAACAATCATAGTGCCCCTAGAACCCATAACGCATTCGCCATATTGTTCAAATCCGTTGGTGTTTAAGGAAGAATAGGTGACAACGACGATATCATCTTTGTCGGAACCTTTGTTCATACCTTTAGGGTGGTTAGGGCCTGGGAATTCAAAGGTGACAAAAACGCTGTCGTCAGAATCGCGATCGTTTCGGTCTGTACCGTAAAAGTATTTACCGCCTACCCCTGAGACTGCAATTGGATGAACTTTGCCTAGGAAGATACTGCAAGCATCTAGTTGATGGCTGCCAAGTTCTGCCATAAGTCCGCCCCCAGTTTCATTGTAAAGCCTCCACCGAACAAGCTCTTCAACATTTTTAAAACCGTGAGCTTGGGTCTGTTCGTTAAGCTCGTCGTGGTCTATCTGATAAATGGGAGGATACCAACCATCACGGTATTTAGGAGCAGGATATTGTTTTGCAATAGGAAACTTGGGAGCAGCATCAGCAGTAAAGGGCCAAGAGTTGTTCCGATGCCAAAGTGCACGAATGTGCTTTACATCTCCAATAACGCCAGATTTTAAGACTTCAAAGGCGTGGGAGTAAAGCATACTATAATGGCGTTGGTGACCAATGGACAAAATCTTCTTGGTTTCTGCTGCAACTTTAATCATTTCCTTGCATTGTGAAACATTCCAAGCCATTAATTTCTCACATAGGACATGCTTTCCTGCCTTCATTGCATCGACAGCAATCGTTGCGTGAGTAGAAAGTGGGGTAGCAATGACCACGGCTTCAATAGTTTTATCTTCGAGGATTTTTTTGTAATCGGTGTAAATCTTGATGTCTTTACTCTCGGGGCCATAAAGTTTTTTAAAACCAGGCCTTAGAGGAACCTTAGGGTCACCTTCCATAATGCGGTCACGGTTATATGGTCGTATATCACAAATTGCTGTAAATTTGAGATATTCAGGGTTGTGCGCACCTACAAGAATTCCACCTTCATCGCCACAGCCGATAAGGGCGGCACGAACTGGATTCCCCTCCATAGATTTGTAACCAAAATAAACAGCAGGAGTGATCGCAGCAGCACCAGCGCCAGCTGAAAGTCCCTTAAGAAAACCCCTCCTAGAGAGATCTTGGGTTACATTTTGAAAGTTTGACTTTCCTTGCTCTTTTTGTTCTGGGGTAAGATCCATTGCCATTTTTAATATCCTCAAAAAAATATTAGTAAAAAATTTAAATACTTTTGTTAACCGCATCTGAGTCAGGTGAACAACAACTTGGAAGATAATTCGAAAGTAATCCATCAAACCCAAACCACTTGCCCGAATTTGTGGTCATAAGCACCATCATAGCAAACATTTCTACAACATTTTTGTTAACAAATACATAATTTCCTTCATTTAACGGTGGCACAGGAAGCCAAGGAAAAGGCGGTATGCTTAAGTAAGTTAATCCAAGAAATGCAATCCCCCCCATACAAGCAGTTCGAGTGAATATACCTAAAAACATTCCAGCGCCGATTGCTGTTATGCCAAAAATGGTCATTAAATTAACCCAATGTATAAACCCTTTGTTTTTTTCTGGTGCTGAAAGGGTTAAAGATTTTTGTTCAGGTGAAAGAATTTTTTGTAAATCAGAAACAAATGCGTTTTTTTGCGATTCGTAGTCTTCCGACAGTTCTTTTCTAGCCTTGGTTATTTCAGATTTAATAGCAGCAATACGAGACTTATCAATTTCTTTGCCCAGATACCAACTTCGGTCATCAGATTTAATTTTCTCAAGATCACCAATTTTGTTTTTGTAGTAATCTAGCCATTGGGTGGTTGAGTAGTTTATTTTTAAAGTTCCGCTAGGCTTTCCATCGGGAGACGGAATTTCAATATCTTTCGTCCCGTTCTTAAACCAACCATTTGCTTTATCAAGGTTTTTTTCAAGCGTTTCTTCAACCGATTTAGATTGTTCGGGTGTTAATGCATAAGAAGAGGAAAAACTTTTTGCTGCGGAACGCCAATCGTTATCAATTGCTTTAGGATCTAGTTTAGCAAGTAGTTCTGCATCAGGATCTGAAAGAAACCCTTTCATTATTTTGCCCATAGGGCCCGAAGATTCACGAAAGTAGATCTCAGAGCTAAAGGGTTTAGGCGTGTATAAAGAATGAATCTTGTGAAGGCCTTCAAAAAGAAAATGCCATCCAATAATGAGCCGAAGAATTATCAAAGTAATTTGAGTATAACGATTCATTAAATTCCCTTGGTAGCTTGAGCAAAAAATCATCAAATACAAATTAAAATTCTACAACCATATTTCCAATAATGACGATATCTTCTTTGTCATTCTCTGGAAGAATTAAAATGCCAGTTTCTTTAAGATTTTTGCAATACTTGGTTGCTAATTCTTTTCCGTGGACAAAAAAAGCCGTCGATAGTGCATCTGCAGTGGTCGCATCTTGTGCAACAGCAACACAAGTTGCAATCCCAGAAGCAGGGTAGCCAGTTTTAGGGTTTAAAATATGGCCATATCTTAGGCCCTTATAAATAAAATTATTATAGGTAGCTGCAGATATTCCAGCGGCATTATTTTTTAAAAAAATCGTGGCGATATTGCGATCTTTGACCCACGGGTGATTTATAGCAACTGGCCAACCTTTGGGTAAGTTACAGGGTGAGTTTCCACAAAGAATGCTGCTTTTCCCACCTTGAATCATAAAAGTTGTGGAGCCAAATCGCTGTGTCAGCAAATTTTTTACTCGATCTAGGGCAAAACCTTTGCCTATCGCTCCTAAATTAATTTCAATTTCGGGCTTTCCAAAAAATACCGACTTTTTGTTAGGGTCTAGAATAAGGTTTTCTGAATCAAATCCTGTTATCAATTCATTTATATCATTGGAACTAGGAACCCGTTTGGGGCCTTTAAAAAATCCCCATAATTTTATAAGTTTCCCTGATGTTATATCGAATCCCCTTGCAGTTTCCCCACTTAATTTCTTAGCAATGGTAAGTAAATTAAAAAGAGCTTTTTCAACCTCGACCGGGCGATGACGAGCGTTAACGTTTATTTGTGAGATTTCACTTCTTTCTTTATAAGCAGTCATTTGATTTTCTAACTGGTCAATCAAATCTAAGCATTCTTCTGCGATGAAAACCGCATCCGCAGTACTAAAGGGGAAAATAACTTCAAATTTAGTAGCCATTGCCCTTCGTTCAATGTGAACCAAACTTAATTCAGAAGGTGTTATTTCTAATGGTGATGTGATTACAGAAGTAATAAGCCCCGCTTTATGAAGTAGACTAGCAGGGCTCAAAAGAGATCTTCGATCCATGACTTAAAACCTTCTTTTGGTAGGAAGGGGGTGGTACAATCATGGCGAGTTTATTAAAACTTCGCTAAGAGTTAGTCCTCTTCATCGCGAACTAAAGGTTCCAGATGCTTCGTGTTTCTTTCGACAGCAAGGATGATAGTCCGTTCTTCCACGCCGTCTGGAGAAACAGCAACCGCGGGAATAATCTGCCTGCTATCCGGAAGACTGAATCTCATAGTGAAGGTGCCATCTGGTCTTAATTTAACAGGTTCCCCTTGAAGAGTCACCCTAGCATTTGCTTCGGTAGACCCGTAAACAATAAGTTCGGCATCAACCTGAAACTTAAAGTCGCGGCTTTTGCCTGGAATAAGGCCAGCAGAACCAAAACTGGTAATTGCAGAAGAACCAAGGGGCCTGCGCAGTCGTTCTTCAAAAAGTTGTTTAAGTTCTAAACTACTAGAATTTGGGTCGAAACCGCCAGACATTGCATAAATTCGATCAGCCTTTTCGTTATCAAGGTCTGCCCAGTTTTCATCTATGATGTCACTAACACCTGCTCTTGGTGTGGTAACAACATTGGACCTAGAAATCACATAAAATTTACCAGATTTGGCGAGGTAACCAATATCTACACGATAGGACTTAGGTGGTTCTTTAACATTAAGATACCAGCTGTTGCAACCCCCGTGAATTTCGATGTCTTGAATGATGGTTTCGCTGGAACTAGTCGTATCGTTCGAACTTACATCAAGAAGACGCAAAATGGGCTTACAATTGTGCCAATCTTGTGAAAGGGCTGCTTCCGCCCTTTGAATGGCTTGACGAGTGATTTCCCAATAAGCGTGAAGCCAAAAAGGATCACGAACCATTACTACCACCCTATCCTTATCGTAACCTTTAGGTAAACCTTTTGGAGTTTTTGCAGCTAGGTTTCTAGTAGGTACACCCATAGAAATTATAGACTTTTCTTTAGCATCAGAAGCAGAATCCCGAGCAAGGGTAATCTGAGTCCTTTTCTTAAGTAAATTGCTTTTTCTAATAGCTAATTGTTTAGAAGTAGCTTTAGCTTTTAAAATCGGCTTAGCTTTTAAAACTGTGATCACTGGTTCTTTAGTGATTTTATTTACCGAGCGCACAGCAGGAGCTGTATTTTTAACCTTTTGCTTGATAGAAGACTTTTTGGTGGCCATCTGATAAGCTCCAATTGGCAATTTGCCGCTTGCTTCTAATGACCTCCTTGTCAAAAAGAATCGGGTGTGTGTGTATTAAAATAGTTCAATCACCTAATAATCAACACGCTAAATATATTACTACGGACAAAACACAAATGTAATAAGTAAAGATCACATTTTATGTTACAAGAGTGTTGAAATTCAGTAACATTAGATTAATTTGAAAGCAGAAAAATGTCAAACAAAATCTTTGGAAATCGTTATAATATCAAGAGTTATAACTTGTAATTGTGCCATCATAGTTTTCCCAAGTGTAACAATTAACCTAAAGTGAAGTATTTGATGGTTTCAAATTCTAATCGAAATAAAAATGGGTTCCTACTTTTCGTAGAACTTTCCTTATTAGGCATGGAAATGGTTATTCCAATTGCTTTTGGGGTTTTTTTTGATTCCATTTTTAACACAAAACCCACAGGTGTTATTTTAGGAATGATTTTTGGTGTCACTTGCGTAGTTTTTCATATTAAAAAACGATTATTTTAATTGGTTTTTATAGCAAATAACTTGATTGGTCGTTTTCTATGATCCCTGCACCATCAAACCCGTTAACTCGGTTAGATCTTGTTTTTTTTGTCTTTTATGGATTTGCAGTCTTAGTATCTTTTTCTTTATATCTGGTAAAAGACTATTTTGTTTTCTTTAGGTTCGCTGATTATTTGATAGGGATTACTTTGTTTTTTATAGCCTTTTTCTTGGCTAAGTTGATCTTTATTTTCTTCGCTTTTTTTGCAAAAAATAACCACTCTTCTCTGCTATTTGTTAACAGTCTATCAAGGTTATCATTGTTTTTACTTGCATTTGTAATTATAAGAAATACCGTAGCAGTTCAGATTCAAAATGATCTGGTTTTAATAGCTATTAGTGTTTTCTTTCTTTTTAGCCTGCTAGAGGGGGGCTTGAAGATGAAATTCGTTTCTCGTAATTGAACTATAGTGATATTAATTAAAATCTTCCTCTGAGTTATTCAGGTAATTAAAAATGAGTTCTAAGCCTGTTCCTAATGCGATGGACGAAGTTCAAGACCAACTCCATCATTGGCATTTTTTTGATGAACAAGGGTTATTTGAAAATGGTTTTCATATAGATTTGCCTCATTTTGAATTGCTTGGAATGCATTTTTCGCTAAGTAAATTTAAGATTTTGTTGTTAATAGCATCAATTCTTATAGCAGTGATTTATATTCCACTTTGCCGCAGAGTGCAAAAAGGTGAAATACTTAAAGGCCCATATTGGAATGCTTTTGAATCACTCCTTACTTACATTCGTAATGAAGTTGCAAAGCCCACCTTAGGGAAACAAGCCGACAAGTATGTACCTTTTCTCTGGACACTGTTTTTATTTATTCTTTTTGCCAACTTATTTGGAATGCTTCCGTTCATGGGTTCACCCACAGCCAATATTTCTGTCACGGGCGCATTGGCGTTAGTTAGTTGTTTTTTTATTAATTACACTGGAATTGAAAAAAATGGTGTTGGAGGTTTTGTAAAAGGGTTTTGGATGAAAATCGATCTTCCTGTTGCGGGCCCCGTAATTAGTTCTTTACTTTTTGTTTTAGAATTTGCAGGTATTTTTATTAGAAGTGGTGTACTGGCGGTTCGTTTATTTGCCAATATGTTTGCAGGCCATATGGTGCTTGCAACTGTGCTTCTTTTTGCTGTTAAAGTTGCAGGTGCAGGTATATTTCTGCAAGGCGGGGTAACAGTAGTTAGCCTTGTTGCAAGCCTTGCGCTTTGTTTTCTAGAATTGCTTGTTGCATTCTTGCAGGCTTATGTTTTTACCTTTTTGACTGCACTGTTTATGGGGATGGCGACCCACGAAGGGCACGACCACGAAGATCACGATCACGAAGAAAAATTGATTCCAAGCAATCATTAAAATTCGTTTGACTATTCTACAAGTGGTTCGTAAATAAAATCTGTCTGAATGTAATTTTGCTAGTGGTGTTTTTTTCCTTTTGGTAGATGTGGAGACTTTCGATGAAAAAGTTGTTTTTAATGTGTGCAGTTGTTGTGGCTACGCTCTGCATTGCAGACAGTGCTTCTGCTGCAGATGGCCTTGGTAATATTGGAAAAGGTATTGGGGCAGGCCTTGCGATTGTTGGTGCTGGTATTGGCCTTGGTTATATTGGCGCAGGTATGGCTGAAGGTATGTCTCGCCAACCAGAATTAAAAGACGATTTAAGAAATGCAAGCATTATTATTGCTGCTTTGCTTGAAGGCGTAGCTCTATTTGCATTGTTGATTTGCTTCCTTATTTAATTGTAGTTTTTCCTTTTTATCAAGAGATGGAGTGGCCATGTTACGACGGACTTTCGTCTTGACTTTGGTTTGTTTTTTTAGTCTTACTTTTGTGTTTTGCACAAATTGTTTTGCTGAAGCAAAGGCTGCTGAACCCGGTCAGTCAAGGGATATCTTTGGCTTTAGCGCTGATACAGGCGTTTGGACTTTAGTTTTATTTGTACTACTATTTGTGGCACTGAAAAAAACCGCTTGGGGGCCTATGCTAGAAGGTTTACAAAAGCGCGAAGAAAATATTCGTCGTGCTATTGATGAAGCCGAAGCAGCTAGTCTTAAAGCTAAAAATTTGCAAGAAGAACTTAATGTTAAGTTTCGGGCCGCCGGAGACGAAGTTAGGCTTTTGATCGAAGAAGCTCGTAAGGATGGCCAAGCTCTTAAAGAAGAAATGGTAACTAAAGCAAAGGAAGAAATTGCTTCCGAGCGAGATAGATTACACCGTGAACTTCAGCTTGCTAAAGACCAGGCAATGAAGGAGCTTTTAACCAAAACTTCCGACTTAGCCTTATTGATTTCTTCCAGAGCTATTAAGAAGTCTCTTACGATTGATGACCATCGTGTTCTTGTTGATGATTGCATCAAAGAACTTTCAAAATACAGTCGTGATGGTGAGTTCCTTTCTGGGGCCAGATAATGTCTTCGAGCCAAAACGCTGCAAATTTTGCTGAATTAGCCAAGCAATATACCGTGCTTGATAGTGTTTCACAGCGTATTGCACAAGTTTATTCGGAAGCACTTTACCAGTCTGCCTTTGCTAAAGGTAACGCTGATGAAGTACAGGTCGAACTTGGTGAACTTAATTCGCTTTTAGAAAGTAATTCTAAACTTGAATCGCTTTTCGCAAGCCCAATTATTTCCCGAAATGAAAAATCTGGTTTAATTAAAGATGTATTTGAAGGTAAATCTTCGGCCTTTGTTAGTAATTTTCTTTATGTGCTTAATGAGCACGACCGGCTTGGTTTAATTCGTGCCACAATTCACGCCTACCAAGGTTTGAATGAAACCAAGAAGAATCAGCAAAATGTTCAGGTTATTACTCCGGTTAAACTTACCCCTGAACAAGAATCTGCATTGGCTAAAACCTTGCAGGATAAACTTGGTAAACAACCTATCCTTTACTTTTCAGTGGATGATTCCATTGTTGGCGGATTAATCATCAAAGCTGGTGATTGGCTTTGGGATGGTAGTTTGCGTAATCGTCTTCATACCCTGCGCAATCAATTAATTGAGAGAAGTACCTATGAGATTCAAAGCGGACGAAATAGCCTCAGTTCTTCAGAAGGAAATTGAACAATTTCAGGATCGCATCGACGCTAAAGAAGTCGGTCGGGTTCTTGAAGTTGGCGATGGTATTGCCCGTGTTTACGGGTTAACTGGGGTAATGGCTGGGGAAATGGTCGATTTCCCTAGAGCTGGTGTTAAAGGCCTTGCTTTTAACCTAGAAGAAAATTCTGTTGGTGTTATTATCTTGGGACAATACCTAGATATCAAAGAAGGCGATGAAGTTCGCACTACTGGTGGGCTCCTTAGGGTTCCTGTTGGGGATGGACTAATTGGTAGAGTCGTTGACCCCCTTGGAAATCCAAGGGATGGAAAAGGTCCTATTATTACAACTCTTTCCAGGCCTGTTGAGCACAATGCCCCTGGAGTAGCAGGAAGGCAACCAGTTGACGAACCTATGCAGACTGGTATTAAGGCAATCGATGCGATGACACCCGTTGGTCGTGGTCAACGCGAACTTATTATCGGTGATAGAAAAACTGGTAAAACAACAATTGCCCTAGACACAATCATTAACCAAAAAGGGAATGGTGTAATTTGTGTTTATGTAGCAATCGGCCAAAAAGATTCCACCGTAGCTCGAGTTGTTGAAATTCTGAAGGCTAATGGCGCTTTAGATTACACGATTATTGTAGTTGCAAGTTCCGCAGACCCGGCACCCTTGCAATACATTGCACCCTATGCTGGTTGTGCAATGGCTGAATATTATATGTATGAAAAAGGCATGAGCACCCTTTGTGTTTATGATGACCTTAGTAAACAAGCTGCTGCTTATCGTCAGCTTTCATTGCTTATGCGCCGGCCCCCTGGTCGTGAAGCATATCCTGGTGATATTTTTTATGCACATTCTCGCTTGCTGGAACGGTCTGCCAAACTTGCAGAGTGTTATGTAATTGTTGATAACAATACTGATGAGTCAAAAGTTACCGATAATTATGGCGTTAACCGTAATACCGATGGTTCTGGAGTTGTTTATGTCGGACCTGCTGGAAAAGAACACGCTTTAATGCACGACCTTCCTAAGTATCAAAACCATAAACTTGCAAAGATTTCTAATTCTGGGGGTTCTTTGACAGCGCTTCCTATTATTGAAACTTTGGAAGGTGAAGTTTCTGCTTACATACCTACTAATGTTATTTCAATTACTGATGGTCAGATTTACTTGCAGGGTTCGCTTTTTAATTCAGGAGTAAGGCCTGCAGTTGATGTGGGTATTAGCGTATCACGCGTGGGCGGGAAAGCTCAAATATCTGCTATGAAACAAGTTTCGGGAGGCTTACGATTAGACCTTGCATCGTTCCGAGAACTTGAAGCGTTTGCCCAACTAGGTACAGAACTCGACAAAGCAACCCAGTCCCAGTTAGACCGGGGTTATAGAGTTGTTGAAATTTTAAAGCAACCAGCATACAAACCAATGAATGCTGCGGATCAGGTTATGATCATCTACGCTGCAACTAAAGGCTTTTTAGACAAAATAGATCGACCAAAAGTCCAGTCATGGGAATCACAGTTTCTTGCGTTTATCAAAGAACAGAAACCCGAGTTCCGCGATGCGTTGATCAAAGAAAAGAAACTCAGCCCGGACCTTACTAAAAAATTAGAAGCTGCTATTCAAGAATTTGGATTTCAGTTCAAAGGCTAACATTAGGTGAGGGCGTTTAATTATGGCAAAAACACGAGAACTTGTTGTTCGTAGAAAAGCGATTCGTAATATTCGCAAAATTACACGAACTATGGAACTTATCGCTACTGCGCGATTTAAGAAAGCTATGGATCGTGCTACAGAAGCAACTGCCTATACAAAAAAAATTGCTGAAGTTGCTGCGGAACTTTCTGCATCAGTTAAGGACGTTGAGCATCCACTTTTAATTAAGCCTGAGAAAATTTCTAAGCGAATTCTACTCATTATTTGCTCGAATAGAGGCCTTTGTGGAGGCTATAATGCAGGCGTACTCCGAGAAGCTTTTAACAGTTTTCAAACTTTTAAAAATAATCACCAAGAAACTCTTCTTGAATTGAGTGGCAAGCGTGCCATTTCTTTCTTTAAATATCAGCGTATTGAACCTGTTGCAACTTATACTAATTTTGAAGATAAACCAAAATTTGATCAAGTTGAAGTTCTTGCAGACAAATTTATTAATGAGTTTGTTTCTGGTAATGTGGATGCGGTTGATGTTGCTTATATGAAGTTTTTTACTGCGGGAAGACAGGTTCCTGTTGTGGAAACAATTTTACCATTTTCAAAACTTCCAGAATCTTCAATTAATAAATCTGCAGATATTAGCTATGAGTTTCTGCCTAATGCTAAAGAAATTCTTGAAGAACTTTTGCCTCAGGCATTTAAAGCCTCCCTTTTTAAATGTTTTCTTGATGCTGCTGTTAGCGAGCAAATCGGTAGGCGTGTCACTATGAAAGCAGCTACTGAAAATGCTGATGATATGATTAAAAGTATTTCTTTGCTTTATAATCGTGCTAGGCAAGCTCAGATTACCAAGGAAATTTCTGAGGTTATTGGTGGTGCGGCGGCATTGGAATAATTCCTGATTTTATATGATTCTTTTGCTCTTTTAGACTTAGAGAGGGTGGGTTGATATGGTTAGTTCAAATTCAGAAAATTTAGTCGAAGGAAAGATTGTTCAGGTTATTGGATCAACCTTTGACGCTGAGTTTCCAGAAGGTCATCTTCCAGAAATTTATAACGCCATTAAAATTAATTCCGATTATAAAGGTGTTAAACTTGCTCTTACAGGGGAAGTTCAACAACATCTGGGAGGTAATCGCGTTCGATGCGTTGCTCTAGGTTCTACTGAAGGCTTAGTTCGTGGTATGGCCGTGGTCGATACAGGGGCACCTGTTACCGTCCCCGTTGGCGAAGAAACCTTGGGCAGGGTTTTTAACCTTTTAGGCGAACCTATTGATGGTCGGGGGCCAATTAATGCTGCTGAAAATAGGCCGATTCACCGTTTGCCTCCTCTCTTTTCTGAATTATCTCCTAAAACTGAACTGTTTGAAACCGGTATCAAAGTTATCGATCTTCTTACACCGCTTGTCCGTGGTGGCAAAGCTGGTCTGTTTGGCGGTGCTGGTCTAGGAAAAACTGTTATTCTTACCGAACTTATCGCCCGCATTGCCAGCCAGCACGGGGGTTACTCCGTTTTTGCTGGGGTCGGTGAGAGAACCCGTGAAGGTAACGACCTTTGGCTAGAAATGCAAGAAACCAAAATCGGTAAAACCGATAAAGCTGTTATCACGCAAACTGCGATGGTTTTTGGCCAGATGAATGAACCACCTGGCGCTCGCCTTCGTGTAGCACTTACTGCCCTGACCATGGCAGAATGGTTTCGTGATGCAACTGGTAAAGATACCCTGTTGTTTGTCGACAACATTTTTAGATTCTCTCAAGCTGGCTCGGAGGTTTCTGCACTTCTTGGGCGTATGCCTAGTGCTGTAGGTTATCAGCCTACTCTTGCTACCGAAATGGGTGAGTTGCAAGAACGAATTACCTCTACCGCAAAAGGTGCCATCACCAGCGTTCAAGCTGTTTATGTCCCTGCTGATGATCCAACTGATCCAGCACCTGCTAATGCTTTTCAGCATCTTGATGCTTTCATCTACCTTGAGCGAAAAATTTCCGAAAAAGGTATTTATCCTGCAGTTGACCCGCTTGCAAGTTATAGTAATATTCTTGATCCTAACATTGTTGGACAGGAACATTATGCTGTAGCTCGTAAAGTTCAGCAAATCCTTCAGCGTTATCGTGAATTACAGGATATCATTGCAATTCTTGGTATTGAAGAACTTAGTGAAGACGATAAACAAGTGGTTGCAAGAGCAAGAAGGATTGAGCGATTCTTGTCACAACCTTTTATCGTTGCAGAAGTTTTTACAGGAAAGCCTGGAAAAGTAACGGCTCTTATTGATACCATCCGAAGTTTCAAAGAAATTTGCGAAGGCAAATGGGACTTTCTTCCTGAATCTGCTTTTCTTTATGTTGGGGCAATTGAGGAAGCTGTTGAACGGGCAAAAGAAATGGCTGCAGGCAATTAATTATGGCTGATAATAGTACTAAGCTTCAGTGCGTTCTTGTAACACCTGAAAAATCCATCGTCGATCAGGAAGCCGACTCCCTTGTTATTCCATTATTCGATGGGGAAATGGGTATCCTTCCTAAGCGGGCTCCTCTCGTTTCTAAACTAGGCTTTGGGTGCCTAAAAATTCGAAGCGGTATTTCCGACCGCTATTATTTTATCGAAGGTGGCACGGTTCAAATTGCAAATAACATTGTTACCCTTCTAACCCCTCGTGCTACTGAAGTTGCGTCTCTTGATATTAATGATGCAAAGGCCACCCTTGAATCTAGCTTAGAAGGCAAGAACGCTCTAGAAAAAGCTAAAATAAAAAATCGGGCCCGGGCCATCCTTCGGGCAGGCGCTAAATTTTCCAAAAATTAGTCTTCACTTTTCAGACACTAATACCAAGCAAGATTTTGCTTCCACTTGGTAGGTGCTTTCAAATGCAACATTTGGCCCTTCTTGCTGGCTTACTATATCAAGCGGAGAAGCCTTTGCTGTGTCGATTATCCTTTTCCACGGCCTTGTAGTTGGGGAAAAAGGAATTTTGCATTCCACCGGTTCATCTCCAGCATTCATTGCAACAAAAAAATCTGAATCTGTCTCTCTACCTGTTCGTAACCCGTTTAACGCAAAAGCAAGAAAGGTGCTTTCGGAAGAGAAATCAGGGGTTGATGGCATTGGCCCATGCCAAGTGATATCTCCATTTTTCATAAAATTTCTTCGTCGAAGGGCTGGGTGAGCCTTTCGAAGTTTAATGATTTCTTTCGTAAACCTAAAGAAGTCTGAGTTTTTTTCAAGAAGCGACCAGTCAACCCAACTGATTTCGTTGTCTTGGCACCAAGCGTTGTTATTGCCTTTTTGGGTGCGAAGAAATTCATCTCCTGCAAGAATCATAGGAACGCCTTGCGACAGAAATAAAGTTACGAAAAAGTTCCTCACTTGTCTTTTTCTTAATCCAAGAATGTGAGGATCATTAGTTGGCCCTTCTTCACCACAATTCCAACTGATGTTATCGGATGAACCATCGTTATTCCCTTCACCATTACGGAAATTATGTTTGACATTGTAGCTGACAAGATCCCACAGGGTAAATCCATCGTGGCAAGTTACAAAATTAATGCTATGGCGTGGCCGTCTACCAGATGCTTCATAAAGGTCAGAACTACCACATATACGGGTTGCAAGAAAAGAAGCCATTCCCGGTTCGCCACGCCAAAATTTGCGGATATCATCTCGATACAAGCCATTCCATTCACTCCATCTCCTGCCAAAGGGAAAAACCCCAACTTGGTAAAGTCCCGCGGCATCCCAGGGTTCTGCAATTAATTTGGTGTCTGCTAAAACACCGTCTTCTGCAATCATTTCAACAATAGGAGGTTCAACTAATACATTACCCATATAATCACGCCCTAAAATAGAGGCTAGATCAAAACGCAAGCCATCAACATTCATATCTGCAACCCAGAACCGCAAACTATTGGTAATCATTTCTCTTACAACTGGATGGTTGCAATTAAGAGTGTTTCCACAACCCGAAAAATTAAAGTAATTCCCTTCTTTATCAACCATATAATAGGTCGAATTATCAAGCCCACGAAAGCTATAGGTTCTTCCTAGTTGGTTCCCCTCGCCCGTATGATTAAAAACAACATCTAAAATGACTTCAATTCCTGCAAGGTGAAAAGCATTAACCAATTTTCTAAATTCCGCTACATGTAAGTTTTTATCACCCGTGCTAGCGTAAGACGCTTTTGGAGCATTAAAAGAAATAGAATTATAGCCCCAAAGATTTCGATGCTTTTTACCTGTTGCAGGGTCAAAAAAAGGGCAATCATTTTCATCAAATTCATGAATGGGCAATAACTCTACAGCAGAAATACCCAAACTTTTAAGGTAAGGTATTTTTTCTATTAATGCATCAAATGTTCCAGGATTTACTGTCATTGAACTAGGATGGCAGGTGAACCCTCGGACATGCACTTCGTAAATAATACTGTCTTCCATAGGCGTACATAAATGAGTGTCCTCCATCTGCGGAATATCATTTTTAGTAAAAATGCTTAGGCGGTTGGTGTGATGAGGATTGGTTTCTTCACTAAAACCCCATTCTGCTCCACCAGAAATCGTGCTACAAAAAGGGTCAAGAAGTAGGAATTCTGGATCAAATCGATGGATTGGGGATTGCGGTCCATTGATTCTCCACCCATAACAAAAAGACTCTGGAAGACCTTCCACAATAATATGCCAATGGTCGCCGGTTCTGTTCTTTTTAGGGTGAAGAACTATTTCAGCTAAGGGTTCTTTTGCTTCCAGAGTTAAAAGGACAAGGTGAACCTCGGTGCCGTGCCTGCATAATAGAGCAAAATTAATGCCCTCGTTTGTAGCGGTTGCTCCAAGGGGTAGGCATTTTCCACGAGAAAGTTTAAGTGAAATCATAAGAATTTATAGCCATTTTATTGCAATTTTTTAAAACAATATTTTCGAGTGAGTCCGCGACTCCTTCCTATTCTGCTGTAAGAATAACAAAAAGACTAAAAAATATGCTTGCATTTTTTTAAATAAGCCTTAATCTACTAACTAGAGTGACTAGTAGTTATTCATTCATTACCAATTCACTCGGTTCTAATCAAAAATATTTAAATCGTAGTGGTGCTTGCCTTCGGTATTTATTTAAGTTGTTTACTAAACTTATTCTTTGTGAAAACCTGTTTGATTTGTAAAATATTGTTTTTTCTCTTTAGGAGTATTGCTTATGCCCGTCGCGCGTGGCGACGAAGGGATGGAAAATGTCACCAGAAAAAAAGTCGTTCGGAAATCTCCCGAACAAACTTCCCCTTCAAATATCCAAGATCAAATTCAACAACCACAACCAAATATCCAAGCTTCAAAACCTCAGTTAGGTGCTAGGCTTGATGATTTATATCGGTTGCCAATGCCTAAACTTTTTGCCCTTTCTGAACAAGAAGGAATTGCAGAACATACTGGTATGAATCGTGTTCAGTTAATAGTTTCAATTGTCCGCAGACAAATAGAACGAGGTCAGGTTGTTAAGGGTTTTGGTACCCTAGAAGTCTTGCCCGACGGTTACGGCTTTCTTCGTAGCGCTGCACACAATTACCTAGCTTCCCCAGAAGATATTTATGTCTCACCAAGTCAGATTCGTCGCCTAGGTTTAAAAACCGGTTTGGTCGTTGAAGGCCCAATTCGGCTTCCTATCGAAGGACAAGATAACTTTGCCTTGATGCAAGTGGAACTTGTTCGAGGCCGGCCTCCAGAAGAGCGTGTAAGATCAATCCTATTTGATGACCTTACCCCCCTTCACCCTTGCAAGAGAATTTTTCTTGAAACCAATTCAGATGATCTTGCCTCTAGGGTGGTAGATCTTGTAACCCCAATTGGCAAAGGTCAGCGTGGTTTAATCGTTTCTCCTCCTAGAGCGGGTAAAACTGTATTGCTGCAAAGAATTGCGTTGGCAATTAAAAAAAATCATCCCGAAGCTTACCTTATTGTTCTTCTGATTGATGAGCGCCCCGAAGAAGTTACAGATATGGTTCGTACAGTTGCAGGGCCCAATGCTGAAGTTGTAGCTAGCACATTTGATGAACCCTCATCAGAGCATGTGCATGTAAGTGAAATTGCATTAGAAAAAGCAAAAAGAATGGTAGAAGACGGTAAAGATGTCGTAATCTTACTTGATTCAATTACTAGACTGGCTCGTGCTCATAATACCGATGCCCCTTCGGGTGGTAAGTTGTTGAGCGGTGGTTTAGATTCTAACGCAATGCAAAAGCCTAAGAGATTTTTTGGTGCTGCTCGCTGTGTAGAAGAGGGTGGAAGCCTTACGATTTTAGCAACCGCCTTGATTGATACAGGCTCAAGGATGGATGAAGTTATCTTTGAAGAATTTAAGGGAACAGGCAATATGGAATTGCACCTTGACCGCAAACTTGTGGACAAGCGAGTTTGGCCTGCTATCGACATCAACCGTTCTGGAACTCGCAAAGAAGAACTTTTAATGCACCCCGATGAAACAGAAAGAGTTCGAGCCCTCCGAAGGGTGCTTGCTGATATGCACCCCGTAGATGCAATGGAATTGATGATTTCAAGAATGAAGAAAAGTAAGACAAATGCTGAGTTTTTAATGAATATGAATATGGCTTAATCAGATGAATCTCGAGTTAAAATATTCAAAATTAAAACAGCATTTTAAACATGCTAGGGTCTTAGAGTCCTGTGCAGAACTTATAGGTTGGGATGAAAGAACTTATATGCCGGTTCGTGGAGCAAATCTACGAGCCGAGCAAAACTCAACTCTTTCTAAATTACACCACGAAATCGTTACCGCCCCTTGGGTTGGAGATGCTCTTTCTGAATTAGCAAACGAATCTTCCAAATTACCCGATAATTCAGACATTTATGTAAATGTTAGAGAATGGAATCGCGTTTTTACTCGTGCTAATAAAATTCCTGTCACTTTGGTTGAACAGCTCTCAAAAACCTTGGTATATGCTCAGCAATCTTGGCAAGAAGCAAAATCAAAAAGTAATTTTAGCTTGTTTCAAGATTGGCTCACAAAAATTATCGAACTTAAAAGGCAAGAAGCTAGCTGTCTTTCGAATGGAAACCCCATTTATGATTCTTTGTTAGATGATTATGAGCCTGGAGCAACCTCGAATGAACTAGATTCAATTTTTAATCCATTAAAAGAATCGATTTTAAAAGTATTAAATAAGGCTATAGGGGAAAATAAGCGAAAGCTTATTTTGGGAAATTACCCCGAACAAAAACAAAAAACCTTTAGCGAAATTATCGCAGGCTTTTGTGGTTTCGACTTTAATGCTGGTCGCCTAGACACCACGGCCCATCCATTCTGCTGTGGTATTGGCCCAGGAGACTGTAGAATTACGACTCGTTTTAATCCACAAGATTTCTCGGTTGGGCTTTTTGGGGTCCTCCACGAGGCTGGCCACGGCCTTTATGAACAGGGTTTAGACCCAGACCATTTTGGCTTGCCGACTGGTACAGCTGTTTCTCTTGGAATTCACGAATCTCAATCACGGTTACTAGAAAATCAAATTGGAAGATCGTTAGAATTTTGGCGCTTTATTTATCCCCTTGCAGTTCGCTTTTTCCCAGAATGCCTTTCCGACCTCTCCTTAACCGACTTCCATCAAGCAATTAATGAGGTTAAGCCAGATTTTATTAGAGTTGATGCAGATGAAGTTACTTATAACTTACACATAATGTTTCGTTACGAGTTAGAGAAAGATTTATTTTCAAATAATTTATTAGTTAAGGATCTCCCAGAAGCTTGGGAAGCAAAAACTAAGGCTTATCTTGGGATAACCCCTAAAAATGATGCAATGGGATGTCTACAAGATATTCATTGGAGTGCAGGCTTGTTTGGCTATTTTCCTACTTACTTATTAGGTAATCTTTATGCCTCGCAATTTATGGCAAAAGCTAAGCAGGAATTAAGTTGGAATAATCACACTTTGAATCTGGAATTACTTGGCGAGTTAAGGCAATGGCTCAAGAAAAATATTCATAGGCACGGAAAAAGATATCAGCCTGGGAAACTTTGCGAAATAGTTACGGGTGAAAAATTAACCCCAGATTATTTTGTCCAGTATCTAAAGGGAAAATTTAATTCCTAAGTTGATTTCATCTTAAATAAATAAAGTTGTTCTAATCAATTCTTTTAGGTCTTCTGTTTTAAATGGTTTGCAAATTATTCTGTACCTGTGAAGATCTGGGTTAGTTAAGTGATTTTTCTCCGCACTCATTAAAATAATTTTTGTTGTTTCTTTTTGTAAAATCATCTCGGCTAATGTTATTCCATCAATACCAGGCAGCGAAATATCAATTATTGCCAGTTCTGGTTTAATTAAATGAAACACCTTAATGGCTTCTTCTGCAGTAGAAACGGGAAGAACTTTGTGCCCCCAAGAGGAAATGTTCCGTTGAAGTATAAGCCTTGTGGATGTATCATCCTCAACCAGTATAATTACCTTCTGATGGTCTGTCATAAAGAACTCTACAAGAATAGTAAGGGTAATGCAGCATCTCTAGGAAGTTATGTTAAAATTGGTAATAGGCATATGTAAATGATAAGCATTGGAACTTAGTTGTACACCAATCATTTGTTCAAAATTGGAGAAAATCATGCAAATTAAATCAAGTATTACTGTTTTTATAAGTTTGTTTTTTATCAATAATTATATTTTAGGTGTAGAGAATATGGATCAAGCTGCAAAAATATTCCTTGAAAAGCATGAACTTTTGATGCGTCCCCTAGAAATAAGCGCCAACCTTGCTTGGTGGGAAGCAAACACGACAGGTAGTGCAACAGCATTTGAAAGGAAAGAAAAAGCCCAAAATAAAATAGATGAAGCATTAAGTCGTCCTGAGTTGTTTCAAGAAATAAAATCTTTAAAAGAAAATAAAGATCAAATTAAGGATAAACTTTTGCTTCGAAGTGTGAGAGTTTTGTACCTGATCTACCTTGAAAAACAAGTCCCATTAGAATTACTTAAAAGATCGTCCGCCTTATCAAATAAAGTTGAGCAAGCATTTAATTCGTTTCGACCAATGATTGGTGGAAAAGAAAGTTCTGAAAATGATGTTAGAAAAATTCTTAAAAATTCTTTTGACTCTTTTGCAAGAAAAGAAGCGTGGGAAGCTAGCAAAAAAGTGGGCTCCTTACTCGAAAAAGATATGAAGGATCTTGTCCTTACAAGAAACAAAATAGCCCAACACCTAAAATTCTCAACCTACCATGAATTGCAACTGTTTTTAAATGAGCAAAATGGAAAAGATCTAATCCAGCTTTTTGATAAACTTGATACCCTTACTCGAGAACCTTTTAATGCGGTCAAGGAAGAGATAGACATAAAATTGGCATCGATGTATAAGCTTGATAAAAAAGAGTTAATGCCTTGGCATTATCATGATCCTTTTTTTCAGGAAGCCCCTGCGATTTTTGGTTTAAGTTTAGATAAGCCTTTTGAAAAAGCCGACCTCCTAGATTTTTCACGAAAATTCTACAAAGGTATTGGATTGCCCGTTGATCGAGTTATTGCCAATAGTGACCTGTACGAGAAAAAAGGTAAAAGCCCTCACGCTTTTTGTACTGATATTGATAAGTCGGGTGATGTACGAGTTCTTGCCAATGTAAAACCTGATGATTACTGGGCTTCGACTCTCCTACACGAATTTGGCCACGCTGTTTATAGTACAAACAATAATAATATACCTTCTACCCTGCCGTATTTATTAAGATCTGAGTGCCATATTCTTGCAACTGAAGGTGTTGCAATGATGTTTGAAAGATTAACGAAAAGCTCATCTTTTTTGAAAGCAATGGGATTGCAGGTTGATGATGCAGTGAATTTTGATATTGCTGCATCAAAAAATCTTAAACATCGATTGTTGATATTTTCCCGTTGGTGTCAAGTAATGTTGCGATTTGAAAAAGCAATGTATGAAAATCCTGATCAAGATTTAAATTTACTATGGTGGTCGTTGGTAACTAAGTATCAAGGGATTACAAAACCAAGGGATAGAAATTTTCCAGATTTCGCAAGTAAAATTCACATCGTAAGTGCTCCAGTTTATTATCATAATTATATGTTAGGTGAATTATTTGCATCGCAAGTACACCACGCAATTGCGAAAGAATTGTATCCAGATAAAAAATTAAGTGAGGTTATTTATGCAGGAAATACGAAAGTCGGGGACTTTATGTTGAAAAAAGTTTTTGCCCCAGGGAAATCAATGTCTTGGCAGGAACTTGTGAAGTTTGCAACGGGTAGTGAATTAGAACCCTTTGCATTTTCACTTGATTTTAAACAAAATTAATTTTAACAAAATTTTAAATAACTGAGAGAAGGCAAGTTATGTCGCTTAAAAAAGATAAATGTCAAAACTTTATTAAGAAAATAAGCCAAAAGAAAATTGAACCACCTCCTCTTGTTGCTTCTTATTCATGTAAAGACTTAATCGATGATATTTTTCTGTCTTATAACGCTGGTCGACTTAGGGAAGCTTGCAGAATTTATACCGATAAAATGCTTGCACCGGATTCCTTCGTGGGGTTGTCTCTTAGTGGTGCATTAACCCCTGCTGGATTAGGAATGTCTTGTTTAGTTCCTCTTATTGAAGCTGGCTTTATTGACTGGATTGTTAGTACAGGAGCTAACATCTATCACGATGCACATTTTGCATTGGGTATGGATTTATTCCAATCGCGGCCTGGCTTAAATGATCACGATTTAAAAGCTAATCAGATTATTCGCATTTATGATATTATTTTTGATTATGAAAACTTACTTGGAACCGATAAGTTTTTCAGAGAATTAAGCCGAGGTGAAGCTTTTCAGAAAAATATGGGAACCCCAGAGTTTCATTATCTTGCTGGAAAATACTTAGATGCTTTTGAACAAGAAAACAATAATAAGTCTAAAAGTTTTCTTGCAGCGGCTTACCGTTCAGGCGTACCCGTATTTACATCTTCCCCGGGTGATAGTTCTATCGGGATGAATCTTGCAGCTTTGCAGCTTGAAGGAAATCGCTTATCACTGGATCCATTGCTAGATGTTAACCAATCTGCAGCAATTGTTTATGAGGCTAAAACACAAGGAAAAAGTTCAGTTATAATACTTGGAGGTGGTTCGCCTAAAAACTTTATCCTTCAAACGGAACCCCAGATTCAAGAAGTTCTTGGCTTAGAAGAAAAAGGACATGATTACTTTATTCAATTTACCGATGCCCGACCCGATACCGGGGGGTTAAGTGGGGCAACACCTCAAGAAGCGATGACTTGGGGCAAGGTTGATGAAGCACAATTACCCGATACGGTAACTTGCTATTTAGATACAACCGTAGCTTTACCATTGATTTCACTCTATGCGATGCAAACAGTTCAGCCCAGAAAATTAAGAAGGTTGATGGATCGACTCCCGGAACTTACAGAAAAAATTTCGCAGAAGTATTTGGCGAATAAAAAATTAAGCTAAACAAAAGCATTTATTTAAAGCGATTGCAGGCCAGTCTTAAATTCTTGAAGAATTATTTCAATTGGTTCGTGGCCTACAGAAATTCGAAGAAGTCCTTCTGTAATAGTAAGGCCTATTTTTTCTTCAGGTGTTAATTGCCTATGAGAGGTACTCCAAGAATGACTGCAACTAGTAGAAGAGTGGCCTAAACTTGGGCAAAAAGGAATATTTTTGGCAGCCCGCAAAAATCGATTTACCCCTTCCCTTCCCATAGGGATTTCAATTGCAAGAAGGTGGCCCGGGTAATCCCCGAATTGATATTTTGCAATCTGATAGTCAAAGTGAGATTCTAAACCTGGATAATCTACTCGTATATTTGGGTGCGTAAGTTTTAGCCAGTTTGCAAGTTTAGATGCATTTATGCAACTTGCTTTTAACCGCAGTTCTAAAGTTTCCAAGCTTCTTGAAATAAGCCAGCAATCAAAAGGGCTAGCGTGAAATCCAATATCTTTTACTGCTTTAGTTATTCTTTCCTCGGTGGTTTTGTCACCCCCTACATATCCCATTGTAACATCACTATGGCCACACATAATTTTCGTTAAGCTTTCTATAATGATGTCGGCACCGTGTTGCAGTGGTTTGAATAGTAGTGGGGTTGCAAAAGTGTTGTCAACTACTACAAGGGTGTTGTTTTTTTTTGCAAGATTTGCGATTTCTTTTAAGTTTGGTACCCGTAAAGTGGGGTTGGTAATCGATTCCAAAAAAATAATTGCGGCAGGTTTAGATAAAGATTTTTCAAGTTCGTTTGTATTGCATTCATCAACAAGGTCACAAGAAATGTTAAATCTTGAAAAGTCTTTTTGGAGTATTTTTAAGGTTCTGCCATAGAGTCTTTTTCCCGCAATGATTCGATCACCAGCGGAAAGAATTCCAATAAAGACAGCGGAAATCGAACCCATCCCGCTTCCGGTTACAATGCCCCATTCTGACCCGTGAAGTTTGTTAATTTGGTTTGCAGTTAAAATTGCATTAGGGTGCCCATCCCTAGCATAAATAAATTCTTCACCAGGATTTTTAAGCGCTTGTTCATAAGCATCAAGGTCAGCGAATTTGAATACTGAACTGGGATAAATTGGATCTACAAGTGAAGAAGATATTTTTAACACAATTACCACACCATTTTTTTTGCTGCTTTAAAAATCGCTTTACTCTGCTCAGACTTACTTGGATCAAGCCCAAGTTTTGTAAATTGATCTAAAATTTCAGCTTCAGATTTATTACCAGATTTACCATAATACACGTACCAGAACGAGGCTGCAATTGATCCATCAAGATCAAAAACATAAATCGGTTGTTCATTTGTATTTTGTAATTTTAAAAACTCAATGTTTAATCTTTCAGCACTTAGGTTTGATTCTTCAAGTAAAAGTAAATTTAGCTTCATCCCTCGTTTTTCAAATAACGACACTATGGCTTTTGTTTCTTGGTTTGAGGAATAAATAAATAACGCTGATTTAAATTTTTCTTTAACTAGCCATTCGACTCCATCTGGGTAAGGAAGTAACCCCATTGCCATCGAATTATTAATAAGGGCGTACCCAGGAATATCTAGGGGTTGCTTTTGATTAAGGTTGATTTTTGAAGGTTCAGCCTGTGATTTTAATGGTGGTTCCTTTGATTCAACAGGTTTTTCCTCAATCCGTTTTAGGGTTGAATTCTTTGACGCTGACTCAGGGGGAAGAAGCTTGATAGTGGGTGGGTTCGTCATTATTGGTTTTTGTGATATTGAACCTGATAACCCCGAGTTAATCGAGTTATTTATTGGTTGGGGATTTAATGCTGGAGATGGATTTGGAATTGGAACTGGTTGCCCAGAATAATATGGAACTTGAGGCGTAGGTTCTAGGGCTACTGGCGCAGGAGTTCTAATCGGCAAAGGTGTTGGTGGGCTTTCGTTTAGATTTTTTGGACTCCGAAGGGTTCCAAATACCTTGAAACTACCAGCGCTTGGCCTTTTATCTTGATTCATACAGCCCGAAATTAGTAACAACCCAGTTAACCCAAGACTCAAATACTTTATCATAAAACTCCCCTTAATTGGATTTCTAACCTATTGGAACAAAAAACAATAGTATCTGTTTTGAAAATAATTGCTTTATTGGTAATTATTCTTGAAGAATGATCGATTGTTCTGGATTTAACGGTGTTTATACTGATTAAAACCGTCCTTTTTCGATTCCATTAGAACTATCTCTTTAAATTGAATTAGGTTTAAGCAGGGGTAACCAAGAATCCCTTAAATTTGTTAATTGTTTCTTTGTAAGTCTATATTTTACAATAGGATAAGTATGGCTACTCTTAAAATTTTATTAGTTGAACTTCAAGAACAAATCGTTATGTTTGGGGCTTATTTGAAAACGGAAAGGTCTGTTTCGGATAATACTTATCAAAGTTATTTGCGGGATATGAAAAAATATTTTGAATGGTCGGTTGAAAATAAAATTGCCAAATGTATTAATCCAAATTTCGATGACTTGTTAAATTATGTTGAATATTTAAAAGAAAAAGGCTTAGCTCATACAAGTATTGCAAGGCATTTGATTTCACTTAAAAATTTCTTTCGCTTTTTAAGAATGGAAGAAAAAAGTACGAATCAGTCGGTTGAATTGCTTGAATCGCCATCACTTTGGGCCAGAATCCCTTTTGTATTAAGCCCAGAATCTGTAACCACCTTGCTGGAATCACCCTGTGAGCAAAATAGGTACTTTTTGCGAGATAGGGCAATCTTGGAGGTCCTTTACGCAACGGGGTGTAGGGTTTCTGAAGTGGTGAATCTTCAATTAAAAGATCTTCACATCGACTCTAGTTTTATTACTTGCACTGGTAAAGGAAGGAAGCAACGAATTGTTCCATTAGGTAGAAAAGCAATAATTGCTCTGCGTGAATATTTGCAAAATTTAAGGCCTTTGCTTGTTAAAATTCAAACTAGCACCAGTGCAGTTTTTGTGAGTAAAGCAGGAAAAGCTTTAAACAGAATCATTATTTGGAAACAACTGAAAAAATACGCATTGCAGGCTGGGCTTACTGGGAAAATAAGCCCCCATACTTTAAGGCATAGCTTCGCAACCCATTTGCTTTCTGGTGGGGCGGATCTACGAATTGTTCAAGATTTATTGGGGCATTCGAATATTCGTACAACTCAACTGTATACTCATGTCGATAGGAACCGGTTAAAATTAATACATTCCCAGTTTCATCCTCGGGGAAATAAAAAATAGTTTAAATTTGTATTTATAATTTGTACTTTTAATATTTATGAGTTTATTCGTAATGATTGTTATGTCTAAAGTTTAATAATGACTATAATATTATTGATGTTCTAGTCCTTATAAACTAAGAAGGCGCTCCAGTCATGGATTTCGACTTAGCAACTTATTATCCAATATTTATTTATGCATTTTTTGTGTTCGGATTTGCGTTATCTGCAATGGTTGTTTCGCACACTTTTAGTCCTAATAAAAAAACACAAGTTAAACAAATGCCTTATGAATCGGGGATGGACCCCATTGGTGATGCAAAAAAACAATTTGATGTTAAGTTTTATTTGATTGCGATTCTCTTCCTTGTTTTTGATGTTGAATTATTATTTCTATATCCTTGGGCTGTTTCAGCTTATTCGCCTGGTGTTGCTTCCCTTCCTGTTGGCTTTACGCTCCCTGCATTTTTTGAAGTTATGCTATTTATTTTTGTTTTGCTCATAGGCTATATTTATGCTTGGAAAGCAGGAGTTTTTCAATGGCGTTAGATTTTCTTAAAGATAACTTTGTCGTTTCAAAGTTAGATTATCTTGCAAGTTGGTGCAGGAAATATAGTCTTTTCCCGATGCCTTTTGCTACTGCTTGTTGCGGCATCGAATTAATGGCAACCGGTGCTTCCAAGCACGATATTTCAAGGTTTGGCGCAGAAGCTTTTCGCTTTTCTCCACGCCAATGTGATTTAATGATTGTTGCAGGTCGAGTTGCAATGAAAATGGTTCCCGTTATGCAGCGAATTTGGCAACAAATGCCCGAACCAAAATGGTGTATTTCAATGGGTGCTTGTGCTTCAAGCGGTGGGGTGTTTGATACCTATGCTGTGGTTCAGGGAATAGATCGATTTATCCCCGTAGATATTTATGTTCCTGGTTGTCCGCCTCGGCCAGAACAGTTACTGCAAGGCATTATTGATTTACAAGACAAAATTGCTAATACAGGGACAATTTTTGCGTTGGAATTTAGTAAGAGGAATGTGCACGAGGGGCCCAAGCCTTTAATTCAGATTACCGCCCCTGAAAAAAGTGTACAAGCCCCTGCTAATTTTAGAAGTTCCACCAGAACAATATAGTTTTCTGTAAGGAGTTTATTTTGAATTTTGATGAAATCAAAAAAAATCTGACCGCTCAATTCTCAGATTTATTTTTAGAATTTTCCTCGTTCAGAGACAACGATAGGGTGATAGTTCCTGCTTTAAGTGTTTTACAGATTTTATCTTTTGCGAAGACCATACTTCGATTTGAAATGCTAATTGATCTCTCCGCAGCTGATTATTTACACTTACAGGGGTCTGCTCATCGTTACGGGATTTGGTATTCGTTATTAAACATTGAGAATGGCAAAAGATTGATTGTGAAAACTCATCTTGATGATCCTGATCCTAGACTGCCATCTGTATATGATTTATGGAAAGGTGCTGATTGGATGGAGCGAGAAGTTTATGATATGTTTGGGGTTGAATTTGATGGTCATCCAGACCTTCGTCGAATTCTTTTGCCCGATGAATTTACAGCCTTTCCTTTGCGTAAAGATTATCCTTTAAGAGGTATGGGTGAAAGGCATAATTTTCAGCCACTTACCCGTTCTGAAGCTTGATTTACGAAAGGAATTAGATGCCTTTAACTCTGGCAGACGCCATACCAGATACTAGCACAACCGACAGGGAGTTTCTTTGGACTCTTAATTTTGGACCTCAGCATCCTGCTACCCATACCACCCTAAGGCTTATCTTAACTTTAGATGGGGAAGTGATTGTACATGCAATTCCTGATATAGGTTTTCTTCACAGCGGTTTTGAAAAATTAGGTGAGCATCTTGATTTTAATCAATATGTAACCATTGTTGATCGTATGAATTATGTTTCTCCGGTTTCTAACGAAATTTCTTGGCACCACGCTGTTGAAAAGTTGCTAGATATTGAATTAACTCCTCGTACCAAATATATTCGCACTATATTTGCAGAATTGATGCGTATTCACGATCATTTATTATGTTGTGGTGCAGCAGCCCTTGATCTTGGTGCGTTTACTGCTTTTCTTTATGCTTTTAATCTTCGTGAAAAAATTAACGATATTTCGGAACAAGCTAGTGGCCAGCGATTTCATCCTAGTTTTACCCGTGTTGGTGGCTTACTTCGCGATGTCGATGATATCTGGATTACAAAAATACGAGCCTTTGTTAAAGAATTTTATAAAGTCCACGCAGACATTAATAAGTTACTGCTCAAAAATAAAATTTTTGTAGGGCGTAGTAAAGGCGTTGGTATTCTTACAAAAGAAGAAGCAATTAATCGTAGCGTTACAGGCCCTATTGCCCGTGCTAGTGGTGTTACTCGCGATCTTCGTAAGGATGAACCTTACCTAGCTTATAAAGACTTAGATTTTAAAATAATTTGTGCATTAGAGGGCGATTGCTACTCTAGGTTTCTTGTGCGAATGCAGGAAATGGTTGAAAGTATTAAAATCATTACCCAAGCAATCGAAAATATTCCAACTGGCCCTATAAATATTGATGTAAACACCAAAGTTGTTGTTCCTAATCAACTTTCGGTTTATCGAAGCATTGAAGGTTTAATACAGCATTTTGAATTGCATATGACCAATCGTAAATGGGAAACTCCAAAAGAAGAAATTTACGCTGCGACTGAATCGCCAAATGGAGAACTTGGTTTTTATATTGTTTCTGACGGAAGTGGCGTGGCTTACCGTGCTCGTACAAGGCCACCTTCTTTTATTCATTTTGCCCTGTTCCCACATCTGATTGTGGGCCATCAAATCAGTGATGTTCCTGCGGTTTTGGGAAGTATCAACATTATTGCAGCGGAGTTAGATCGATGAGCGCTTTGAACCCACAGATTGTTGAAAAAATTAAATATCTGATTACTTTATATCCTGCTAAGCAGGCCGTCACTCTTCCAGCATTGCACTTAGTTCAAGATGAATATCGTTGTGTCTCGGTTCAATCTATTGTTGAAATTGCAGCACTTTTAGAGCTTAGCCCAGCCGAAGTTCACGATACTATGAGCTTTTACGGTTTTTTTAAAACAGAGGCAAACCCTCTAGGGAAGTGTAGGCTTTGGGTTTGTCGAAGTTTGGCTTGTGATCTTCGTGGGGCTGATGATTTGCTTAATAACCTTATCGATAAGCTTGGGGTCGGTCTTGGAGAAACAACTAAAGATGGTTTATTTACTCTTGAAGAGGCGGAATGTATTGGCGCTTGTGAAGGGGCACCTTGTGTTTTAATAAATGATGTTCATTCACTTAATGTGCTTGATGCAGATCGACTCGTAGAAGAAATTAAGAAAAAGCTTTAAATGTAGTTTATTTTAGGAGAATCTTTCGAATGGCAAAGTATGAACCAGTTTTGCTTAAAAGAATTTCTAAGGAAAATAGCGACACTATTGAGTCTTATTTAGCAGATGGCGGTTACCTTGGCCTTATGCGAATTTTGAAAGATTGCTCACCTTCACAAGTGATAGATCTTGTTAAAAGTTCTGGGCTTAGGGGGCGGGGTGGTGCTGGTTTTCCTACTGGTTTGAAATGGACTTTTCTTCCTAAAAATCATCCTGGTCCTATTTATCTTTGTATTAATGCTGATGAAAGCGAACCTTGCACTTTTAATAATCGCGTATTGATGGAAAAAGATCCCCATCAAGTCCTTGAGGGGATTATTCTCAGCGCCTATGCTGTTGGTGCAAGTAAGGTTTTTATTTATGTTCGATATGAATATGGCGATGCTTACCGCGCCACGGAAAGAGCAGTGAATCAAGCATACGAAAAAGGATTTTTAGGTAAAAATATTCAAGGCTCTCCTTATAGTTTAGAAGCTGTTATGCATAAAGGGGCAGCGGCTTATATTTGTGGTGAAGAAACTGGTTTAATTGAAAGCCTTGAAGGCAAGCGTGCTTGGCCTAGGATTAAACCCCCTTTTCCTGCCATTGAAGGTGCTTTTCGAAAGCCTACCATTGTCAATAACATTGAAACGGTTGCGTGTATTAAAAATATTATTGATCTAGGTGGTGATTGGTTTAAGTCTCTTGGCATACCCCCTGACCCTGCTAATCCAAGAGATGCAGGCAGTTACGGGCCTAAACTTTATTGCATAAGTGGCCATGTTAATAAACCTGGACTTGTTGAACTTCCAATGGGTATTTCTGCCCGAGAACTTATTGACGAATACGGGGGCGGGGTTTGGAAAAATCGTAAAGCTAAGGGTATTATTCCCGGTGGAAATAGTATGGGGTTTATGACTTATGACGAACTTGATACTAAGCTGGATTTTAATGGCCCGGGCAAAGTTGGATGTTTAGGCCTTGGAACTGGTGCTGTTACTGTATTTGATGATCAAACCAGCATTGTTGATGTTTTGTACAATATTTGTCGGTTTTTTGCCCACGAATCTTGTGGACAGTGTACCCCTTGTCGAGAAGGTACTTCTTGGATGTACAAAATTATTGAAAGAATTCGAAAAGGGCACGGTAGCATAGAGGACTTAAATATACTTGAAGAAGTCGGAAATAGAATTGGTACTATGCCGGGCACGACTATTTGTGGCCTTGCTGACGGCGCGGGTTGGCCTGTTAAAAATGCCATTAGAAAGTATCGCAGTGAATTTGAATCATATATTAAAAATGGAACCAAAAAGTTCAGGCATTTGCACTTGCAAATGGCTCATCATTAAATGAACTGTTCTTATTTAGCATCGGAGCTTTTGGATGGCTACTGTTTACATTAATGACAAGGCAGTTGATATCGGTGATAAAAATCTGAACCTAGTTCAGGTAGCCGAACTTGCTGGGGTTACTATTCCACACTATTGCTACCACCCAGAACTTTCGGTGGTTGCAAGTTGCAGAATGTGCTTGGTAGAAGTGGGCGAAAAAAAACCAGATGGCACTGTGGTAATGCAACCCAGAGTTATACCTGCCTGTCAAACCCCTGCTAAAGATAACCTCGTGGTTCAAACTGCAACAGAAAAAAGCAAATCTGCTCAAGCTCAAACTCTTGAAGCAATCCTTTTGAATCACCCTCTTGATTGCCCCGTTTGTGATAAAGCTGGTGAGTGCAAACTTCAAGATTACAGCTATAAATATGGTAATTCTGAAAGCCGGATGGTGGATGATAAAAATACTCCGCCCAATAAGCCCGACCTTGGTCATAATATAAGTTTGTTTACCGATAGATGTATTATGTGTTCAAGGTGTGTCCGATTTACAAGGGAAATTTCGGGTACCGCTGAACTGCATATTGTAAATCGTGGCAGTCATTCTGAAATTGACATTTTTCCTACGGAACCATTAAACAATAAGCTTGCATCTAATGTAGTTGATCTTTGCCCAGTTGGTGCTTTAGCCAGTAAAGATTTTCTTTACACTCATCGGGTGTGGAACTTGAAAACTCAGGATAGTGTTTGTGCAGGGTGTTCCACTGGTTGCAGTATTCATCTCGATACCAATAAAAATGTTGTCTACAGGCTCCGCCCTAGAGAAAACCCTAAGGCACAAGGTTATTTTATGTGTGATGATGGAAGGCTTGGTTATCACTACGCCAATTCTGGAGATCGAATTTCTAAGCCGCAAATGAAAACCGAGATCGTAGCACATCAAAATTCTTGGAAAGACATTATTCCTGCTCTGAGAACTGATCTAAAAGCTATAGGTACTAAAAAGCCAAATGGAATCGCTGTGATGCTTTCTCCCTTCCTTACAGTTGAAGAAGCTTATTTACTTGCAAGCTTTATTAAATCCGTTTCAGCCGACGCCGTTTTGGTACTTGGACCTATTCCCGTAATAGGCGAGGATGATCATTATCCTAAAACTCGAGGAACGACACCACTTAAGCCTAAATTTACAATCCGAAATGAAAAATGTCCTAATCGAAAAGGGGTAGAAGAAGTTATCAGATATTTTGAAAAGAAAGTTGTTTCTGTTGTTGATTACTTGAACCAAACTATTCCTGATGTAATGTTTGTTGCTGCAGGGTATCCAGACAAAGATGGTTCTTGGATGGATAGTAATCTTTTAAGTTTATTTAAAAAGATTAAACTTTTAATCGCACAAGATTTGTTCCCTAGTGAACTTACCTTGGCTTCTAAATATGTTATTCCTTCTGCTACTTTTTCAGAAAAAGAAGGAAGCTTTGTAAACTTTTCTGGTTTAGCCCAAGAGTTGCATTGGGGATGTGTGCCTTTACATCAGGTTAGGACTGAAGGCCAAGTCTATTTAGATTTATTAGAAAGAAAAGGTCTTCTTCAAGCGTCAACAATTCGGGAAGAAATTGCAAAAGCAATTCCATATTTTTTCAAATTCTCTGGTGGTAAACTTGGCGAGAATGGAATAGAGTTAGAAAACTTGTCCTGATATGGCTAATGGTTTTTGAAAGGATTGGAATGAGTCTGGAATTTTCATTACTGATTACATTGATAATGATTGTGGCGCTTCTTGGTTCCTTAAATGGAGTCGTGGCTTACTTAATCTTGGTTGAGCGTAAAATATCTGCTTGGGTTCAAGATCGCGTAGGCCCTAATCGTGCGTTTTTTGGTATCTTGCAACCTATTGCTGATGGTGTAAAATTACTTCTCAAAGAAGAAGTTATTCCTAAGGGAGTCGACAAAGTTTTTTATATGATTGCTCCTGCAATTGCATTATTTACAGCTTTTCTTGCACTTGCAGTTGTACCTTTTGGCGCTACCAGTCCTAGCCCCGTTCTTGTTGACTATCGTGAAGGTACTGCATCACACGGTTTTGCAGTTTGGCCTTCTACCCAAGTTGAATATGATGCGGTGATTGAAGCAGACCGAAATCATGCTGAAGTAACGAAGTCTTTATCGTTTAAAGAAAAAATAAAACAATACAACGATACCACTAATTTTTTAATTGCCCCCCATGTTGATATCGGAATTCTTTTTGTTTTTTCAGTTGGTAGTCTTGCAGTTTATGGCGTGATTCTGGGTGGTTGGTCTTCGAATAATAAGTATAGTCTTTTAGGATCCCTTCGTTCTAGTGCCCAATTAATCAGCTATGAAATTCCATTAGGTTTATCAGTATTAGGAGTTGTTTTAGTAACAGGTTCTTTGAATTTGGAAAGAATTATTCAGTATCAAATAGAACACGGTTGGAATGTTTTGTTTCAACCGCTGGCTATGGTTCTTTTTGCTACCTCGATATTTGCAGAATGTAATCGGTTACCTTTTGATTTGCCTGAATCAGAACAAGAATTGGTAGGAGGTTATCATACCGAATATAGTTCTATGAAATTTGCATTATTTCTATTTGGTGAATACACCCACATGATTACCACGAGCTTTGTAATGATGACCTTATTTTTTGGTGGATGGCACCTACCTTTTGTTACCAAACCTGACGACTTTTCATATTTGGGTATGGGCTTAAAATTTTCTGTTATCGTTGGAAAGATGCTTAGTTTTATTGTTTTTTATATGTTGATTCGTTGGACAATTCTACGATTTCGCTTTGATCAGTTAATGGATTTAGCGTGGAAAGTAATGCTGCCCATTTCACTGTGCGCTTTTACGGTTCTATTGCTTCTGGTCCATTTTCAACCCATAGGTGAAGGATCTCTATGGTTGATGTCACCTTTTTCCTTGTTTATTTTACTAGGGGCTGGATTTATAGGTGTTAAAGTTCGCAATGGCCCTACTAAATCTGAGGTTGTTTATATAGGTCACGGAACTGGGTATTCACTTCAAAGGGGCAATAAAGTCCTTTTGAAAAACACTGGCAAATAAAACAACAATTATGGTTGAGGAGTTGAGATGAAAGCGGATGAGATTACTTGGGTAAAACCTCCAAAATTTGGGGTAATGGATCACATTTATTTACCAGCCATTCTTTCCGGATTGGCTACAACTTTAACCCATATGGGGCAAACACTTTTAGGTACTGGGGAAAATACAACGCAACAATTCCCTGAGCAACGACCGAAATTAGCAGATAACTATCGCGGTGTTCATCGCCTAAATCGGGATGAAGAAGGCCGCGTTAAATGTGTTGCATGCTATATGTGTTCGACTGCTTGTCCTGCCCATTGTATTGATATCGTTGCGGCTCCTTCCCCTTGGCCTGATCGTGAAAAATATCCTGAAGTTTTTGTCATTGATGAATTGCGTTGCATCTATTGTGGCATGTGTGAACAGGCATGCCCTGTTGATGCTATCGAATTAACAACTCTTTATGACCTTGTTGGTTTAAGCCGTGAAGAAATGATTTTCAATAAGGAAAAACTCCTTAGCGTTTTTGACCAAACGGTTGCGATGGGAACTGATCCTATTCGTACTAATAAGGGTAGGTTAGGAGTTGCTAGTGAACCTGCTCAAAGTGGAATTACTGATTCTTCTTCGATGCAGTCATAAAATTGAATCTGATGATTAAAATTATCGTGTTGTTTTTGGCTGGAAAGTAATTTAATGAATAATGAATCTTGGATATATTTGACAAACCTCTCGCTTTTGTTTGGTTTGACAAACCTCTCGCTTTTGCTTGGCTGGCTAAGCATTTATGTTGCTCTTCCCAAGCGGGGTAGTATTGGTTCTTCTAATTTTTTATGTTACGGATTTGGTTTTATCTCGTTGTTAATTGCGGGTGCTCAGGTTTTTAGAGAGTATTCGTTTAACCCCGAACTAGTTTTGTTTTGTATTTTTTCTTTTTTTTCTATTGTTGGTGCAACTTTATTAGTTGTTTCAAAAAACCCTGCCCGCGGTGCTTTGGCGTTTGCGTTAACTATTTCTAGTACCGGGGGAATTTTTCTTCTTCTTGCCGCTCCATTTGTAATGGCTGCTAACATTATCGTCTACGCTGGAGCTATAGTTGTTACCTTTCTTTTCCTCCTTATGCTTGTAAAACAGCACCATGCTGATCTTGCTGATACCGAGTGCCGTGAACCTTTTCTTGCTTCACTCGCTGGTTTTGCATTAATGGCAACAATTGTGAGTATTCTTACGGCTGCATTTCCATCTAATTCCCTAACGGTTAACCGAGGGGAAGTTGAGCGGGTTTTATCTGAAACTAAGGTGGCCTTAGATATTTCTAATCTTTCTGAACTTAAGGTAAAAGTTATAAACGGTGATAGTTATGTCGTTTCAAGGCTTAAAAATGCTTTTGGGGGTAGTGGTTACTGGGTTGAGCGTATAGAAGTTGAGGTCCAAAAAAACGGTACAGTTCTTCTTAATAAAAGTGAAAATATTGATGAAATTAAAAGCGCCCTAAATTTAATGCTAGATATCGGTACCGAATACCTTAAAAATAAAGCTTTACTAAGGCCCGAGGGGCCAGTCGCAAGTAATGCTGGTGCTGATCCTAGTTTGCCTTTAGCAAAAATTCGGAAAGATAAAACTGGTAGGCCTGCTATGCCCGCAGATAATACTTCATTCTTAGGTAAACTCTTGTTTTCAGATCAGTTGCTTGCGGTTGAACTGGTTGGGTTGCTTCTTCTTGTTGCAACCATTGGGGCGATTGTTATTGTTCGCAAGTTGCCAACGAAGGTGAGCTTATGATGGTTTTAGATTTGAAAGCCTATTTGGTCCTTGGTGCTGTTTTGTTTGCCCTTGGGATGATTGCGTTTATTTCGCGAAGGAATATGATCACTATGTTCCTTGGTGCAGAACTTATGCTCCAAGGGGTTGCGATTAATTTTCTAGCTTTTTCAAGATTTAGGGGCAACCTTCAGGGGCAATCTTTTGTTCTCTTTATTCTTTCTGTTGCTGCTTGTGAAGCTGCTATTGCCATGGCTTTGATTGTAATTCTTTACCGTGCAAAACGCTCCTTAGATGTAAGCAAATGGCAAGATCTTCGTGAAGAAGATCTTGAACCTAATGAGGATCTGGAAATAATGGCGATTGATGATAATCAGATTCAGCCTATGCCTATTCTTCCTGTGGCGGGTCGCCGCCCTGTAAAAGAAGGGGATGCAAGTCATGTATGAGGTAATGAGTTTTTTGTGGATGATCCCGTTAATGCCACTAGTTGGCGGTTTGATAACTTTTTTAATCGGGCCAAAGGTACTGCGGTCTCAGGCTCATTTGCCTTGTATTCTTGCAGGTGTTGCTTCCTTTGCAATTTCTATCGTAGCACTTCTTGAAGTTTCAAAAGCGGCCTTTGCTGCTAACCCAGAACTTTCTAACCCTGCTTCTGTTTCGATTACTTACTTTGAGTGGTTTCGTTCGGGTGATCCCAACCTTGTTGGCGACCATCTTCGTAAAGTAGGTTCTTTAAAAGCGGAGTTTAGTCTAAGGTTAGACCCTCTTTCATCTGCAATGGCCGTGATGGTAACTTTTTTAGGAACACTTATTGCGGTGTTTGCTACCGGTTATATGAGGGACCATCATAGTAAAGTTGAAGCTGGTTACTCAAGATTTTTTGCTTGTGTTTCGCTCTTTATTGGTTCAATGTTAATGCTAGTTTTGGCTGATAATGTATTAGTTCTTTACGCAGGTTGGGAAGGTGTTGGGCTTTGTAGTTATTTGTTGATTGGCTTTTGGTTTGAAAAAACATCTGCATCTTTAGCTGCAAGAAAAGCATTTCTAGTTACCCGTCTTGGTGATATTGCATTATTTATTGGCCTTGCTTTGCTTTGGATTTCCTCTGGATATAGGCTTGATTTCGACGGTTTACTTAATTTGAAAAATTACGATTCGAGTGTTGGACTGGCTTGTTTTCTACTATTTATCGGAGCTTGTGGAAAATCAGCCCAATTCCCTCTCCATGTTTGGTTGCCTGATGCTATGGAAGGGCCAACCCCTGTTAGCGCCCTTATTCACGCTGCAACTATGGTGACTGCTGGAGTTTATTTGCTTGCTAGGTTTATGCCATTATTTGCAACCGTTCCCGATGTACAAATGGTGGTAGTTGGGATAGGAACTTTTACTAGTTTACTTGCAGCTTTAATCGCTTTGACCCAAACAGATTTGAAACGAATTCTTGCTTACTCCACGGTTAGTCAGTTGGGATATATGTTTATGGCATTGGGTTCGGGTATTAAAATGGAATCAGCTTTGCCAATGTTAGCAATAAGTGCAGCGATGTTTCATTTACTTACTCACGCATTTTTCAAAGGGCTGCTGTTCTTAAGTGCGGGAAGTGTTATGCACGCTATGCATCATGTAATTGATTTAAGGCGAATTGGTGGACTAAGAAAAGTACTTCCTGTTACGCACCTTGCGTTCTTGTTTGGGGCACTTGCACTTGCTGGTATTCCGCCATTTGCTGGCTTCTGGAGTAAGGATGAGATTTTAAGTGTTGTTCACGAAGCTTCAAAATCTTCGAATTACCCTGAATATTATATTTTTATGTGGGCTGTGGGCATCTATGTTGCATTCTTAACTTCCTTTTACACCTTTCGTGCTTATTTACTCGCTTTTTGGGGCGATTGTAAATTACCCGAGGAAGTGCATGGCGCAGCCCACGAATCTCCTATTTCTATGACTTTACCTCTAATGATTATTTCTATTTTTGCAGTAGGAATCGGCTTTGCCCTTTCTAACCTTACACCCTTTTCTATTGAAGGATTTTTATCAAAAATGCCAGGCTATGTTGTTCAAGTTGAACACCACCACGATTGGCTTACCGTTGGCTTTGCAACCGGAGCCGGGGTTGTGGGTTTATTTCTCGCTATTGCTTTTTATGGTAAGGGCGGAACTCTTTCTGAACAAACTCCTTTAAAAGCTAATTTTGCTATTGAACTTAGTAAAAATAAATTCTTCTTTGATGAAATTTATAACAAAGTTATTGTTACCCCGCTAAATGTAACCTTTGTAATAGCTAAAGTTTTTGATCAGTATATCCTTGATGGCATAGTAGATTTAATTGCTCATTTTCCAAAAATGATTGCTCAATTGTTCCGACCTATTCAAAATGGATTGGTTCAGTTTTATGCCTTAGCAATGGTGTTGGCGGTGACTGTATTCCTGATAGCTCTAGCAAGATCGATGTAGTGTAAAATGAGTCAATTAGTATTACTTCTGTTATTGCTTCCTCTGGTTGGTGGATTTGTTTCCCTACTGGTTAGGAATGTAGGTTTTGAGTTTAGTAGGAAGCTAGCATTAGGTTTTGTTCTATTGAGCCTTTTAATTTCGTTGAAGATAACTTGGGATTATTTTCCATTAATAGAAAATCATGCTGCTGCTATAGAAGAAAAAACTACTTTTGTGCCTATAGCGTCTAGTGTGACTGTTTTTGATCTAGTAAGAATTTCTCCACCTTCTGAGGCCCGTTCTGATACAGGTGCAATTCGTTTTTATATTGGCATCGATGGTTTAAATCTATTTTTGTTGCCCCTAACTTGCATCTTATTTACCGGATCTATTTTGGGTTCTTGGAATTCAATCAAGGAAAGAAGTCATAATTACTATGGATTATTGTTATTGCTCCAGTTCGCTACTCTTGGGGCTTTTTTAGCTTTTGACATTATTCTTTTTTATGCATTCTTTGAATTAACCTTGATACCCTTACTATTTCTTATCGCAATGTGGGGTGGACCAAATCGTCAATATGCTTCTAAAAAAATATTTGTTTATACCTTGGGTGGAGGCCTGACAACTTTATTAGGAATTATTGGTTTAGTTTCTGCTTTAAATCAAAACTCTATCGATGATCAATTAGAATCGTACTTTACTTTTTCGATTCCAGAAATGGTTAAGGCAACCCACGATACTCAGATCGCTCTTAATAAAAAATTAGCGGAATCAAAGGCTGAACAAAATAATAACGATGCGAGCTCGACATCAAATCTCGAACTGAATCAAGCAAAGGTTAAGTTTTGGTCAGTTACTCAAAAGTGGATTTTTGTACTTTTAACGATTGGCTTTCTTGTTAAGTTGCCTGCCTTTCCATTACATACTTGGCAGCCAACTGCCTATTTTGAAGCTCCAACGGGCGTAACGCTTGTACTGGCTGGAATTCTTGCAAAATTAGGTGTTTATGGTTTTCTAAGGCTTTGTATTCCTTTGTTGCCTGTTCCTGCTTGGGAATTTGGAGCCTATTTGTTTTCAACTCTTGCTTTAATTTCTATCTTATATGGTGCAGCCTGTGCGATTGTCCAAGATGATTTTAAAAGAATGCTTGCCTACAGTAGTTTTAGCCATTTGGGTTTTTGCCTTTTAGGTATTTTTGCTTTAAATGAGACTGGTTTAACAGGAAGTTATCTGCAGATGATTAATCACGGGCTCAATGTTGGAGCCCTTTTATTCGTTTGTGAATTGCTTTTAAATAGATATGGCACAACTAAATTTAAGGACCTTCAAGGCTTAGCTAGTAAGCTCAAAATTCTTTCTGGAATAACAGTGTTTTTTGTGATGTGCAGCGTGGGATTACCAGGGCTTAATGGTTTTGTAGGAGAGGTTATGTGCCTATTTGGTATGTTTGATACAAAAAACCCTGCTATCTCTGGTAAAATTATAGCTTCTATTTGCAGTTTTGGGATGTTGCTGGGAGCTTGGTATATGCTTTCAATGGTTATGAAAATATTTTTTGGCAAACTCTCTGAACCAGTATTCAAAAAAGATAATCCAGTTTCTGACCTTACTTTTATTGAAAAATCTTTCCTTTTTCCACTTGCCTCCTTATGCCTTTTGCTTGGGGTTTACCCCCAACCTATGATCGATTTGATTCGTCCAGAAATTCATTTGATTTCAAAATTAAATAATCAAGCTAATAATCAGGTTCCAATTGTTAATTTGGGAAAATAGTTTCATTTTTTTTTAGATTGGAATTGGTGGATCAATGACAGGACAGTTTTTGTTTATCGACTATGTTCAGTACTTGCTGCCCGAGATATTTTTATTCTCGTTAGCAAGCATAATGGTTTTTTTGGGACCATTTTTGAAAAAAAACTACCCTTGGTCTTTAATCACCACCGTTGGATTTTTTCTTGCATATTTACTGTTAATTTTAAAAAAACCAGATTTGCTTGATCATACTCAGTTGTTTTCAATTAATGTTCTTGATGATATGTATTCTAATTTTGTGCGCCATTTTGCCTTGGGAATGGGTATCTTTTTTGCTCTCTTGTTTTGGAATAATTCCAACTCGGACAATCAAAATAATCATGAAACTTTTGCCTTTTTAATCTTCCTTGTAGCTGGTTGTTCCATTGTTGGTTTAGCTAATGACCTTGTTATTTTGTTTCTAGGGTTAGAACTTATTAGTATTCCTTCGTATGTTTTGCTTTATCTTTATGGAAATAAAAAACTTGCTGCCGAATCAGCTTTAAAATACTTTTTCCTTAGTATTTTTTCTTCTGGTTTACTTTTGTTCGGATTTAGCTACCTCTATGGAATTTCAGGAACTACTAACATTTCTGCAATTTCCGATGCTTTAATAAATGGGTTTCGGTTTAAATCTGCATCAGAATCTGACAACCAGTCTGCTCTTTTGTTTCTAATCCCAATGCTTGCAATCTTAGGTGGATTAGGTTTTAAAATTAGTATGGTCCCCTTCCATTTTTATGCCCCAGATGTTTACCAAGGCACTAGTTATAGAATGTGTGCGCTCCTAGCTACAGTTTCAAAAGTCGCAGGTTTTGCATCTATTATTCGAATATTCGGTTTCGCTTTAGCCCAAGGTAGTTTTTCTGGTTCCTCTAAAACACTTGATAATATTTATGTTCTTTTTTGGATTTTAGCTGCTGTTACTATGACTATTGGAACTATTCTCGGTTTGTTGCAGCGTAATCTTCGAAGAATTCTTGCTTATTCCAGTATTGCTCATTCAGGTTATATTTTGGCTGGCATTGCTGTGGCCCCTAAGCTTGGTATTTCAACTGGTATTGATGGGATTGGTGCATCATTTTTCTATTTGTTTGCTTATTTTTTTGGCACCTTTGGGGTTTTTGCTGTCCTGGACGTTTTAGAAACTAAAGACAGACCCGTGGAAGATTGGGACGATCTTGCTGGAGTTGCTAGTCATAACCCAATTCTTGCTGCTTGCTTAGCGGTTTTCCTATTTAGCTTGATTGGTATTCCTTTAACTGGTGGTTTCCTTGGTAAATTCTTTATCGTTTTTGGTTGTGCAAGTGTTCCATATGCTTGGGATGATGCGTTAAGCAAAGATTCACATAACTTGTTTTTGATATTAGGGATTATAGCATTTTTAAATGCTGCGGTAGGTTCTTGGTTATACCTAAGGATTTTATCAGGGATATATTTCAAGCCCGCGATGTGGCCTGATGCTGGTAAATCTTCTTTTCAACCAAGTTTTATTCCAATATTTGGTTGTGTCATTGTGACGGTAATTCTTGGTGTTAAACCAAATCTTGTAATAAATCTTGATTTGTTGAAAGGTTTGGGAAATCCCGTTATAAAAGCTTCAAAATTAAAAATAGAAGATTCTCAACCTTCTGACGTTTTAGTTTGGAAAAAGTAATGATTTCAGAAGGGATGATTAATTTCATTCTTGATAAATTTAGTGTTTTAGCCCCTCGTACCTTTAATAAAATTAAAACTTTTGGATTAAGTAACTCTACTGCTTGGAAAGTATTTGTATCTGTTGAACTTGTTTATGTATTAAAAGCTTATGATTGTAATTCTTTAGAAAATTTACGCTTATCTCATCGCTTAATGTTTCATACCTTTAAAAACGGATTTCATTTTCTTCCAAAAGTTGTTCAATCCAACGAAAATGATTCGGTGGTTTTTTATGGGGGTTATTATTGGGAACTTACAACTTGGATTGAAGGATCTGTACCAATTGTTTCAACAGAAAATCTTATTCAATCAGTTGAAAATTTAAGTAAATTTCATTCTGCAATAGATTGTTCAAATGTCAATTTTGGCGACGTTCCTTCGTGGAAAATTCGGCTTAATGAGATTACTTGTAGTCGATTATCTTCTTTAATTGTTAAAAATCAAAAATCAAAAAATACACATATTTTAGAAAAAGCTTTTGAACTTCTAGCCTGGTGTTTAGAAGAGGTTCCTAAGATTTTACCCGATTCTTTGCCTCAATGTTTTATCCAGTATTGTTGGGGAGATGCTAGGCGTGAAAATGTTTTATTTCAGAATGATCACTTTGGTGGGTTTATAGATTTCTATTCTGCCAGGTTCGATTGTAAAGAAGTTGATGTGTCACGATTAATTTCAAGCTTTGCTTTAGATGACTATAAAATGTGGAAAGAAGGATTGGATGTATACCGAAATTTTCATGAAATCAATTATGTTATTTGTAGGAAACTTGATGTTTTAGGAGCAATAGTGGCATTAAAACGCTGGATTTTGTGGTCTCAAGAAAGTGTTGAAGAAGATAAGGAAATTTTAAGGCTTCAAAGATTAGGCGAAGTTTTGCAAAGGGTACAAAAATGGAAAAAGAATGGATCTTTGAAATCCATTCTTTTTTTTGATTGAAATAAAGTTTAACGCTTGGAGAATTGAAAACTCTTACGAGCACCTTTTCGGCCATATTTCTTTCGTTCCTTCATTCTTCCGTCACGAGTAAGGAATCCTGAATCACGAAGTTTTTTTGCCAAAGTAACAGGTGCACCAGTTTCATCAGTAGTGGCAGGTTCTTCAACTGGTACTATGCCAAACATAGTTTTAAGAGCTCGAGCAACCCCTTGACAGATGGCGCCAGCTTGGCCTGAAATCCCACCACCCTTGGTAGTGATGATCGCGTCAATTCTTTTGACCATATCAGCAAGTATAATTGGACCAAGAACAAATTGCCTATCTTTTTCTTCGGTAAGATACTCATTAAGTTCTTTTCCATTAATGGAAATTTTACCTGTACCTTCAAAAATTCTTACTCTTGCAACAGCAGTTTTTCTTCTACCAGTGCCCCAATAGGTTATTTTCTTAGACTTAGTTTCGGCCACAATATCATCTCCAGTAAAAATTATACTTTAAATTCAACAGGTTGTTGGGCTTGATGTGGGTGTTCGGTACCCGCATAAATCTTAAGCTTAAGCAATTGCTTTCTACCCAATGGATTTTTCGGCATCATTCTTTTAACAGCTTCTCGAATGATACGGTCTGGATGGTCAGCAAGCCAATCTCTTGCGGAAGCGGATTTAAGACCACCGGGATAATGGGTATACCACCGATAAACTTTGGTATTAACTTTGTTACCAGTAAACCGCAATTTTGAAGCGTTTAACACGACTACAAATTCACCAGTATCGTGATGATGGGTAAATTCAGGTCTGTGCTTACCCCGCAAAAGATTAGCAATTTGCACGGCTAGTCTACCAACAACTTGATCAGTTCCATCAATAACAAGCCACCTTTTTTCAGGTTCTTGAGACGGCTTAGCCATATAACATTTCATACAAATCTCCAAACTATAAAAAATCATTTTATTTTAAGCTAATAAAATGTCAATAAGCAATCAAATATTGTTTGATTTCTTTGATTACTTTAGTTCACCAGTATACCTTATCATTATCTTTTTATAATAATGTTGGATAAATAGCCATACATTTTGCATAATAATTCATTGTGGTGTAAAGACTTAAGAATTGTGAGTTTTTGGGATAGAAGTATCTGGAATTTTGAAGCGAAGTTAAAATTTTGGCCCAAAAAAGCCAAAATAAAGGTTAAAGATTTATAAGAAGAGGTGAAGCTTTAAGCGTTTTTGGCTGTTTACGGTAATTTGTAAGGGAATATTTTATGCTTCTAATTAAAATAGATTTTTTCCTTTTTTATTACTATAAACTTGCTTAATACAAAGTTTTTGGCTGATTAAGTCTCGCAGTAATTCTTACCTTTATTAATTAAGTATTGTCTTCAAAAGTTCATTTCTATTTTGGATTAACCGTTAAATTTATTGCGGTTACACTCACTTTTAATTTAATAACAAGGTGAAAAATGAATTCCGAACAGTTATTTTATATGCTTTTTGTTGGCGTCGCTTCGATTGTAATTGGCTATTTGCTTGCAACCTTAATTGATCGTTTGCGAGGCAGTAGTACCCTTGCCAATAAAAACTCATTGTTAGCAAAAGCCAAATATGATGCAGATATTATTATAAAAGATGCTGAAATTAAGGCAAAAGAAGAAAATATTCAAAGAAAAGAAGATCTTAATAAGGGGTTCGAAAAGATTCGGCTAGAATTAAGAGAACAAGAAAAAAGATTAGAAAAGCGTGAAGATGGAATAGAAGAAAAATTGCGAGATATGCATAAACGAGAAAGGTTAACAGAAGTTTTACAAAATCAGTTGCAAGATCGAAAAAATGATGCTGATTTAAAAAATAAAAAACTTGGAGAAGTTGTTGAAAAACAAGAAAAAAGACTGCTCGATATGACTGGGATTTCCCGTGATCAAGCAGAAAAAATGCTCCTCGAAAATCTCGAACGCTCCCTCAGCAAACAATTTGCAGATAAACTTAAAAAACACGACGAACTACTTAAAGATACTGCTAAAGAATCTGCTAGAAAAGTTCTTGCGATGGCTGTCCAACGATATGCCTCTCAACATTCGGTTGAAACCACTGTAAGCACTGTTGATATTCCAAATGACGATATTAAAGGCAGAATTATTGGTAGAGAAGGAAGAAACATTAGAACCTTCCAAAATGTTACAGGAGTGGATTTAATCGTTGATGATACCCCAGGAGTTGTAGTTGTAAGCGCGTTTGATAGTGTCAGGCGTGAAATAGCTAGACTTTCCTTATTGAAATTAATTCAAGATGGAAGGATTCACCCTACCAAAATTGAGGAAGTGGTGAAGGAATCACAAGAAGAAATGGAAAAGCATATATTGGAAGTTGGCCGTGAAGCTCTCCACGAAGTAAATATTGGGCCCTTAAATGAAAAATTAATTCAGTTATTAGGCCGCCTAAAGTTTCGTACTAGCTATAGCCAAAATGTTTTAAGACACAGCGTCGAAGTAGCTTTTCTTGCAGGAATGCTAGCAGATGAATTGGGATTGGATGGAAGGCTAGCTAGAAAGTGCGGTTTGTTACACGATATTGGTAAAGCAGCTGACCACGAAATGGAAGGAGGCCATCCAAAAATTGGTGCCGAACTTTCTCGTAGGTATGGTGAAACTAATCCTGATGTTTTACATGCAATTGCAGGCCACCACGATGATATCACTGTGGATCATATTTACACGGTTTTGGTTGCCACTGCTGACGCAATTAGTGCAGCAAGGCCAGGAGCAAGAAGAGAAACCCTAGAGAAATATGTCAAGCGCCTTGAGGAACTAGAAGCAATTGCGTGTGGTTTTCCCGATGTTGAGCAGGCATTTGCAATACAAGCAGGTCGGGAACTTCGTGTAATTGCTAACGCTTCCAAAACAAGCGACGAGCAAGCCATTAAAACTTGCTACGATATCGCTCGGGCTATTGAAGAACAGATGAATTACCCCGGTGAAATTAAAGTTACAGTGATTCGAGAATTAAGAGTGGTGGAAATTGCAAAATAACATCTCTCAAGATGTAAGAGTTATGATGCTGGGGGATATTGTGGGTTCCCCCGGCGTTTCTATTTTGCAAAAATATCTTTTTTCAATTAAAAAAAACAACAATATTGATCTTGTAATTGCCAATGCAGAAAATGCTGCTGGAGGTTCTGGTATTACTCCTGCCATATTTAAAAAACTAAAATTAGCAGGCGTTGATCTTTTTACTCTTGGCGATCATATTTACAAACGACAAGAAATTATAAGTGTACTTATATCAGAAAATTGCATTTGCAAACCTGCTAATTATCCCCCTGCTTCCCCCGGTAATACCTTTGCTATTGCAACTACGACTAGCGGCGTAAAAGTCGCAGTTATTTCCTTACTAGGCCGTACATTTATGCGCCCCGTTGATTGCCCATTTAATGCCATCGAAAAACTTTTACCCGAAGTTAAACAGGTAGCAACAGTAGTAGTTGTAGACATTCACGCAGAAGCAACTGCCGACAAATATTTAATGGGACACTTTTTAAAAAACAAAGTTTCCGCTGTACTTGGTACACATACACATGTGCCTACAGCAGATGAACAAATTTTAGGTGATGGAACTGCTTTTATTTGTGATCTTGGTATGACTGGGCCTTATGACAGCATTTTAGGGCGAGACATCAATGCGGTTACTGCCACCACCACAACTTTTGTTCCCAATCAATTCTCGGTAGCTTCTGACGATGTCCGAATTTCTGGTGTAATCTTAGAGATTAACAAAATTGATGGCAAAGCCCGTAGCATTACGCGTGTTCAATTTTGTGAAAAAAATCTTCAGCAAAAATTTCCCAACATTGAAACAAAAAGTATTCTTCTGCAGCCTTTATTATGAATCCAAAAGAACAGAATCAGTTCATTGATCGACTCACAAAAAAAAAATCTCGAGTGATGGTCATTGGACTTGGGTACACGGGACTTCCTTTGGTTGAGTGTATTGCAAATGCAGGGTTTAATGTTCTAGGTTTTGATAAAAATAGTTTCAAAATCGCTTCCCTTATTCGTGGTGAAAGTTATCTTGAAACATTCTCTAGTTCTCGCCTTGCTAGCCTGTTGAAAACAGGTAGGTTCCTTCCAAAAGGAAACCTAGTCGATACCCAACCTTGCGATGTTTATTGGATTTGCGTACCTACCCCATTGTCAAATGGTGCTCCAACTTTAGACCTAATATTTGATGCGGTAGCTTCAATTGCAAACCATACAAAAAAACCTTTTCTTGTTGTGGTTTCAAGCACATCTTTTCCAGGAACTTCTCGACTATTAAGTGAGAAACTCCAAAACGATTGCGAACTTGTTTTAGGGGAAGACTTTTTCCTTGCTTGCAGTCCAGAAAGAGAAGATCCAGGCAATAAAAAATACAATACCCAAAATTTACCACGAGTCTTCGGGGCTTCTGATCAAAACTCTTTAAAAATCTCTCGCATTTTTTTTAAACTTCTCTTCGATGAAATCTATGAAGCTTCCTCAATTGAAACTGCTGAAGCTTCAAAGTTGATGGAGAATGTTTATCGGGCAGTAAATATTGCCTTGGCAAATGAATGGAGCGAAATTTGTAAAGGGCTAAACCTGAATGTCTGGGAAGTCGTTAATCTTGCATCAACAAAGCCTTTTGGCTTTCAAGCATTTTTCCCGGGTCCCGGGGTTGGAGGGCACTGTATCCCTGTAGACCCTTATTATTTAATCACTAAACTCAAAAGTACCGGTATCAATTCAGATCTAATAAATCTTGCCTGTGATTTAAATAAAAAAAGGCCCCTTAAAATCGTTGAAAAAATAATAGACCTTGTTCAAAAACACCACAATTCAATTCTAAATTTCAATATCTTATTGATCGGGATCGGTTATAAAAAAAATATGGCGGATATCAGAGAATCACCCTCTCTGGAAATATTGCATAAACTTTCAGAACTTGGTTTTAATGCAAGATGGCACGACCCTCTGGTAGTTGATCAAATTCCTGAATTGTCTAAGTTAAAGGAATCGATTTTGACCAAATCTCTATTGAAACAACAAGGCTTATGTTTGGTTCTTGTGGATCACGATCAAGTAGATTGGGCTATGTTGGAAAACAATGCTAATTTAATTATAGATACAGTAAATAGTCTTCACTTGCGAGAATCTAAACAGGTAATTCGTATTTGAAACTTACGCAGAAAGCCTAGCTGATACATAAGAATGAGCACTAAGACAAGATTTGACGAAGTCGTTGTAACTGGATTCCCAGCCTTCTCTGCTTTGTAGTAAATCAGATGTCTTAACTAGCCATTCATTCAAATCAGTTGAGATCTGCCCCGCTGCAACTTCTGTGATAAATTGAATATAGGATTCCAAAGCAAAATCTGTTGCTATTTTTAGTGAACTAGGATTTGCTTCATTATAAAACCAGCGCTTAGTTTCAGTAGCTAGATTAGCTAAATCTTTTTTAACAGAATAAGATGCTTGGGGTTCATTAGAAGTTATCCATAAAGGGCATCCAGCACCAATTAGTTTTATTAATCCTGATTTGGTGAGAATAATAGAAGAAGGTTGAATGAGGCCATAAATCAGGCCAGCACCGTGGATGGAAGCTAGACCCGAAAGGGATTGCCAGATTAGATGTAACCAGGCATCGTGATTAATAAAAATAGGCGCCCAATCAGATTGGCTAATGCCATAAGAAAATTCAATCAAAACAGCGGGCCTCCCCTGAATTTCCAAAACCTCAAAGGTCGATGAAACATTTTCGTGGTTAATGTTTGAGGCTGAGATAAATTGCTGTCGGAACTCATCTGGATGACACGGGTCATTCATCTCGTTTTCGGAAAGATGCCTAAGAAGACATTCAGTTTTTCTGACAGGATCAAATACATGATAAATATTCTCTTTGCTTGTGGATGGATGTTTATCAATTACCCTAAAGCGGTCAATCATTAAGCCATTGATATTTCCAGCTTCGATAAGGGCCAATTGGTAAAAAGTAAGATATCCCCCATTTAATAATGATTGCCTTAAAGACTTTCGAGTTTTTTTTGCTTCCGCCATTAAAGAAGAAAGTGTCTCTGCTTCAACAAGGTGTAAAGAAACAAGTTGTTCCCCTAATTTTTTGTCCGTTGGGTCAACGGAGTCAGTTTTTGTAACTATAAAATCTGCAGACTTTTTGTCTGAAGAGTGATCAAAATAACCTGAAAGCAATTGACTAGAAGCATTCCCCGATAGGTCTTTTATTTTGGTACGATACCATTCTTTCATTTCATCGAGATGGCGATGAACTTCTATAGATTGTGCAAAAACTTCCCCTTCTTTTTCGCGCAGGTCTGATTCTTTTCGTAATAACTTATCTGATTGATGTTGTAAAATCTGTGATTGGGAGTGGAACTTAGCTTGCTTGCGTTGCAGTTCAGATTCTTCGTTATGAAGGGAAAGTTTGATATCTGCAAGTTTATGTTGCCAATCAATTAATTGTTGCCTAAATGATGCAACAGATAGCCGGTGTTCTTCGCGAGCATTGGTGATTTTACTTTCAATATTTTGAGAATGGTCTTCTTGGTTGCGAGATTCTCTAAGAAGAGATTCTAATTCTTCTCTTGCAGTTTTTGTGTAATCGTGAAATTCATGCAAATGTTCTTGGAGTAAGTCTCGTGCACCCAGTAATCTTGATAATGCATTTTCTGCTGATGCGATAAGTTCGGGAATGTTATCGCTTAGTTTGGTGATTTCCATTTGTAAATCTTTGTTTTCGATAAACTTAATATTATTGTTTTTTAGAAAAAGGTTTTGGGTTTCTTCTAGTGCATCTTTTTCTTCTTCTAACCTTTGAAGTGCCTGGAATATCTCGTTTTTAATGGCCTCATGTCCCCGATGTTCTGTTTCAATTCTGGATTTTTGAGCTTCAAGTTCTGCTGTATTATTTTGCAAAACTTGATTGTTTTGATCAAACTCATTGCGAGCCGAGGTAAGATGCTTTATAAGTTCGGCATGATCAGTTTCCATTTCTTCGTTTCTAGCTTGCAATGAAATGATCTGATTAGAAACTAGAGATTCTTTTTCATTTAATAATGCTTCTTTAACAGTAATTTCTTCAAGCCTTTTGCGCAAAATTTCCTGCATTTGAGCAAGATTCTTTTCTAACGGCCCTGATTGTTTTTCTTTGTATTCTTGAGTATTCTTGAAGTTTTCTATACTGATTTTTTCAGTTTCAATTGCTTGTAGCTTATCACGAAGTTCGATTTCAATTTGATTATAAGACGATTCTCGTACTAGAAGTGAAACTTCTTTTTGTTCGATTTGGGCTAAGAAAACATCTGCATATATTTTTTGATGTTCAAGTTCTTCTTTTTTCTGATTTAGATTAATAAGGGTAATTGCCAAATCAGTTTCTTTTTTAAGTAATTCATTGTTTTTTGCTAGGATTGAATCTTCCATATTTTGAATCTGACTAAGGTGCTTTTCTAAATTAATTTCTTTTTCAATGCAACGAAGTTTGATTTTCTCGAGGTAAATTTTTAAATGAAAAACTTCTACCATCTGTTGGTCAACTTCAGCGATTTTTTTAAATGTTTCTTCTTGTCCAAGTTTTCTTGTTTGATTTTGCTCTTCATATATCAGGCGGTCTGCTTGAAGTTTGTGGTGAATTGCATCTATTTGTGTGGCTTGTTCCTCTAATTCTCTGCTTGTCTTTTCTAATTCTTCACCTTTGCGGTCAACTTCCTTAGCCCGTTCTTTTAAATTTTGAAACTTTCTATCTAACATATCTTGCATTCTTGCCAAAGTTGCTAAGTCTGAATCTCTTGAAGATTCATAGTTCGAAATGGAAACCCTTTCTTTTTCTAAAGAAGCTCTCTGTTCTGTAAGTTCATTTTTCAGAAGATCCAATTCTTCAGAGTCCCGTTTGTTTTTGTTACAAAGTAGTTCAACTTGTTGTTCGATTAAAACTTTTTCAGATTGAAGATTTAATTCTTTTGAAAGTAATTCTTGTTCACGATTACTTAAGATTTGTTCTTTAACTTGGAGGTCAATGAATTTAGTTTTAAATGTTAGATGGCGCTTCTTTAACTTTCTTACTAACCAAGACAAATGTTTTTTACGGAGTCCTTTAGGTAGGACTGTTTTTTTCTTTTTCGTTACAGATGAAGAAATAAGGTTTTCATTGTGCAATAAATAAGTATTGGCTTTTTCGGTTTCTTGCAATTGTTCAAAGTTTAAAACAAATTCATATTTCCCGATATTTAACCTATCTCCAGTTCTTAGGATTGCTTCTCGAAAAGTGGACCCATTTAAAGTTAAACCAGAAATTGGGGATAAAGAGCGAACTGTTAGATCATGAGTTTTAAAATTGGAAATTTGAAAAATTAAAGAAGGTAGGTCGGTTCCCGCTAGGCGGAGGTTGCAACCTGCTACGGTTCCAACTAAGAAAATGTTTTGAACGGGTAAGTTGAGTGTTGGCTTGTTTGTAGACGAAAAAGCTAAGGTCGCTTTGCAAGCAACGGTAGGATTTTCAGAAATGAAAGTATTTTCATCTTCTTTCATATCAATGGTTTAAAAAAAATCAGTAAGGAAGTATAGGCCAATTTGCACGGTGATGTTTAAGACGAAATTTTGGGGCAAACAAGTGCCCGTTTTGCCTATATTGCCTGTTTTTGTTGCCTAGGTCCTACCAAATTGGTTTTCAAGATCAGTTTTGCTAATGAGTAACGAAGTAGGTCTGCCATGCGGGCAGTGATAATGCAGTTTGGATAAATGGCGCATTTTGGCAAGTAGATCCATTTCCGTTTGATTTAATCGATCGCCCGATCGAACTGCAGAATGGCAGGCAGTAAGGCTGATGATGTGATGAAAAAACGCATCTTTACTTGGGATTTCGTCTTTTGAAAAAAGTTGTTCAATAACCGCATTAAAAAGAACCTTGGGAGATTTTTTACCTAAAAGTGCGGGAAAACTCTCAACGAGAATCGTATTCCCACCAAATCCTCTTAATTCAAAACCTAGGTGTAAAAGTTCTTCTCTTCTCGATAAAACCATTTCTGATTGAAAAGCTGCAAGTTCTATCGTTTCTGGAATCAAAAGTCTTTGAGCGGGCACAAGTCCATTGGTCAGTTTGGTTTTAAGTTGTTCGTAAAGAATCCGCTCGTGCAGCGCATGCTGGTCTATAACCAAAACACCTTCTTCCGTTTCCATTACAATGTAGGAATTATAAACCTGCATAACTTTAATATTTTCTTCGACAAAAAGAGGAGAGGCCTGTGTCGTAGGCGGTATATTTTTTTCAGTATAACTATAGTTAATAGGGGTGCTTGAGGAAGGATTAGTATCTTCTTCTTTGGTATCTTTGGCTTTACCTATAGAATTCGTTGCCAAGAAAGGAAGATTAGGAGGTGGAGATGGCCCAGACTCAAGTGCCCAGTTTTCTTGGGGTTTGTTTTTAGTTGCCAGGGTGATTGAAAATTCTGGAAGTCCAAGTTCTATCGCAGGTTTTTTTAGAGTTGGAATGTCATTTTGAATTTGAAAAATTGAGCTTTTGTTTTGTTCAAGTAAGATATTTCTTACCGCATTAAAAACGAGATGATGAACCGCACCTGAGTCTCTAAATCTTACCTCAGATTTAGTTGGATGTATATTTACATCAACTTTTTCTAGATCTGATTCGAAAAAAAGAAACGCAACTGGATATCGTCCAGTCATCAAATGCCCTCGATATCCTTCTTGTATTGCGTGCGAGATTGTTCTGTCTTTAAACCACCTCCCATTGATGAACATATACTGGGAGCGTGCACTACTTTTGTCGAGATTGGGTGAACCAATATATCCCCGGATTCTAAAGTCCTGATGATTCGTTTCAATGTAAAGCAAATCCTTAGCAAGTTCGTTGCCAAAAAGAATATCGATCATTTCTTGCAAACTGGCACCCTGCGGTGTTTGGAAGACTTGTTTCCCGTTGTTTTTGTAGGTCCAGTGGACATCGCACCTATCAAGATTATTTCTGAAAGAAGAAAGAATCATCTTGGTAATAGTTTCAGTTATTTGAGCAGTTTCCGCGGGTGGAGCTTTGAGGAATTTACGCCTAACCGGGGTGTTGTAAAAAAGATGTCGAACTTCAATTCTAGTACCCGGGGTGCCGTTCCAAGGCTTAAGTGGCTGTAGTTTACCGCCTTCGCAAGAAATCTCAGCCCCTTGCTCTAAGTCGGGTGGGCAAGATTGTAATAGAAGTTTGGAAACACTTGAAATCGATCCAAGAGCTTCGCCCCTAAAGCCAAGTGTTGAAATTCTAAAAAGATCATCCGCTGATTTTAGTTTGCTGGTGGCGTGACTGGTAAGAGCAAGTTCGAGTTGTTCGGGATAAATACCGCATCCATCGTCTACAATTCGGATTAAATCATGGCCGCCTTGCTCGATTTCGATGTCAATTCTTTTAGAATTTGCATCTAGAGAATTTTCGACAAGCTCTTTGATTATGCTTGCAGGGCGTTCGATAATTTCGCCCGCAGCAATTTGACTAATAACTTCGGGTGGTAGTAGTTGGATTATTGCCATAATAACTTCCGTGTTAGATAACCGTATTGGATTAAACTTCGTTTTCAGAATCTTTAGAATTTTCAAGATTAAATGAGGCATCTGTAGCAGATGAAACAGCAAGTTTCTTGAGTTTTTTTTGTAGGGAATCAGCTTTCATTCCAAGAGATTTGGCAGCTTTTTCCATATCGTTGGAATTCTCTGAAAGAGCCTTTTTAATTTTATCCTGTAACTTCCAATCTTGGATAACTCGATATAAGGTTCGCTCGCCTATCCCCAGCATTCGTGCAGCTTCCTCACGGTTCCCATTGGTAAGTGCAAGAGATTGTTCGATATAGAAGCGTTCCACTTCAGCTAGTGGCCTGCCAATTAAGTGAGAAGCCTGCAGAGATTGGCCCGTACCAGGTTGAATTCGATTAAGGATATTTCCTTCTTGAACATCGTCAATATTAAGGGTGGAATCGACATCAAGCACGACCATACTCTCGATAAAATTTCGCAATTCACGAACATTTCCGGGCCAATCGTAAAGGGTCATAGCCCGTCGGACTGGTTCAGCAATGTTGATTGCATTTTTGCCGTGAAGCTGATTAAATTCTTTCAAAAAGTGTGCAGCAAGAATAGGAATATCTTCTCTTTTTTCTCGAAGGGTGGGTAGGCGTATTTTCAGTCGGTTCAATCTGAAGAATAAATCTTGCCTGAAGGTTCCGTTTGCAACCGCAGTTTCTAAGTCTTGATGGGTTGCAGAAACAACTCGCACATTAATTTTTAAAGGCTCGTTGCTGCCAATCCTGAAAACTTCATTGTTTTCAAGAACGCGAAGTAATTTGGCCTGTAATGCCATAGGCATATCGCCCACTTCGTCTAGGAAGAGCGTACCCCCATGCGCATATTCAAATCTTCCTTTACGCATCCGTTCGGCACCAGTAAAAGCCCCCGGTTCGTGGCCGAAAAGTTCATCATCAAGTAGATTTTCATTTAGTGCAGTACAATTCATTGCCACAAAAGGTTTATTTTTTCTGGGACTGTTGTTGTGAATGGCTTTCGCAACCAATTCCTTGCCGGTCCCTGTTTCACCTTGAACTAAAACGGTAGCATTAGTTGGAGCTATGCTCTGTAATTTTACAACCACCTCGTGCATTTTGCCACTGTTTCCAAGTACTCCCTCGAATCCAAACTTCTCATCAAGCTGTCGTTTTAACTCTCGGTTGGCGCGTGCGAGCCTAAGTTTTTCAGTCGATTTTTCAACTATAACTCTTAGCTCTGCCAAATCAAGTGGCTTGGTTAGGTAATTAGATGCACCTTGCTTAATTGCTTCAACCGCTGTTTTAATATCTGCGTGACCAGTAATTACGATAACTTCTGTTTCTGGAAGCTCTTCTTTAGCTTTTCGAACAATCGCAAGCCCATCAATATCCGCCATCCGTAAGTCAGTAAGTACGACATCAAAACTTTCGCTTTCAATTTTCTTGGCACCTTCTTTACCACTTAAGGCAAGGATGCACTCAAATCCAACTCGCTCCAGACTTTCTGCAACAACTTCTGCGTGATGTTTTTCATCATCTATTATTAAAACACGCATTCCCTCCCCCGCTTTGCGATTTAAAAGGGGTTTAGATTTATTAATTTCCATAAAACAATCCCCTGCTTGCACATCATTTTCACAATAGTGACATTGTATGGTTTAACTAAAGCAGTTGCCTAGTCTCTATTAACTTCTTATTTTCTCGTTAAAGAACGCAAGTTCGTAAACCCGATAATACAAGTAAGATTCGTTGGATTTGGTAAAATCGTAACAGGCTGGGTATTTTGACAAAGCTGGGTAACTTTTGGGATAAAGTAATGAATTTGACTGAACCACAATTGTTGTTAGAGAAAATATCCGCTTTGAGGGAAAAGCTTGAAAAAGCAGTGCAGGATTCTGTTTCAGCACCATTTTCTGACGAAGACAACCTTTCTGTATTTCTAAAAAAAGATAAATTAAGATCTCAACTAGAGGAACTTGATGTTTCTGACTCGTTAATAATTGCAGAATCTAAAAGCCCGCAATTATTGAGACTTCCAGTTCAACTCACTTCTAAAGCCCGAGAACTTCTCCTTTATGGTAAAGAATTAATTACAGATCTTAGATGCCTTGCCAATGCTTTTACCTTATACCAAACGGATGAAGATTCTTCTCCTAAAAGAGGGGTCCAAGAATCTGGCGCATTAATAAAGCTTTATCGAGAAACGGCAGCGATGGCCGATACCGCACTTCGTATGATCCCAAATTTCCCAGAATCGGCTTCAAGTCAGTTGCAACTCTGTGCTGGGGTAGAAGCTATCTTTCAGGTTATTTCACAGCGGCTAAGAATTCTTAGGCAAGCATGCTCTAATAAAGATAAAGAGCTTCATAAAATAAATCAGCTTGTTGGAATTCTTGAGAGAATTACTCACGCAAAGCATGTAGCTTTTTCTGAAGTTCAATTTTTAGTGGATGATATTCTTACGGAGGCGAGGTCTGGAGAACACATTCGTTTTCTTCGGGAAGATGCAGAATATGTTTCTCGTTATGTTGCTTGTAAAGGATTGAACCTAGCCCGTGTGGTTGCTCGAGTTATAGCCCAAGATTTAGAATTACGAAATATAAGCACTGAAATAATTAGCGCTGCATTATTCCTCGATGTTGGGATCATGAAATTAAGTTCCTCTGGGGCTTTAGAATCTGAAAAGCTATATGGAAAAATTTCCCGAGAACACGAATCCCATTGTTTTCTTGGTTCGGAACTACTTCGTAATGCATTTCCTGAATTTCCTCTACTAGCTGAAGCTGCCCTTTGTCATCACGAAAATAACGATGGTTCAGGGTTCCCATCAGGTTTTTATGCCCACGAGATATCTCTTACGATTCGATTTCTTGCAGTTTGCGAAAGGTATATCGCCAGGTGTATGTCCTCTCCTCTCGATAAAGCTATGAATACTAAAGGCGCACTTACTTCAGTACTTATAGATAGTGAAGATGGAAAACTAGACAAAACTTATGCAAGGTATTTGCTTGCAATATCTTTTTATCCCTCAGGTACAGCCGTAGAATTGTCGGATGGTTCGCTAGGCATAGTGCTTGCAAATCCGCCGCCACGACCGTTAGATGCAGATTCAAACAGTGAAATTGTTGCTGTTTTGAGAGAACCGGATGGTGGCTATCTTCCTAAACCAAAAATCGTCGACCTTGCTGGAAAAGTATCCCCTGCGGTACTTAGGTGCCTTTCCCAATTAGAAAAAGATGAGTTGATTGCATCTGAATTTCCGGAGTGGAACTAATTAAACGAAGGTGGTAAATGTTTCCTAGGCGTTATATTACTTATGTAGAAGCAACTCGCCATCCTTGGCCTAATTTTCTATTCTTGCTTCCTATCGTATTTCTTTATGAAGTTGCAGTTTGGTATTGCAATCATCATCAAGCTGAATCGGTAAGGAATGGGGCTGATGGTTGGGTCAGGCAGAATTTAATTCAGTATGGGCAACATCTTATTTGGTTGCCACCCGTGTGCCTTCTTTTCTTTTATGCGTTTCAGAGTTTTATAAGGTGGTGGAGCAGGCCAGATGAAAATGTCGAAACTGTTACAGGTATGGTTTTAGAAAGTGGAATTTTTGGTATGGTCTTATGGCTCATTGCTGGATTATGGAGTAAAGGTTTTCTTGCTTCAGGCGTAGATTCATCTGGGGGTATTTCATCTGCATGGGTAACCTACCTAGGCGCAGGAATTTATGAAGAAGCTTTGTTTAGATTGTTAGGAATTCACTTGGTGTTATTGCTTTTTCCTGGAAAATATTTCCCCGCATTACCTCTCGCCTTTGTTCTATCCTCTTTGGGATTTGCTTTTTCTCATCATCTAGGTGTGTACGGTGAACCCTTTATATTCGATATTTTTATATTCCGATCCTTGGCTGGATTGTATTTTTGTTTGGTTTATATGTTTCGAGGATTCGGAATTGCAGTGGGCGCACATGTAATCTACGATTTCATTGTTTCCGTTTAATTACATTTAGACTTTAAGCAGAAGTTGTTTTTTTTGAACCCGTCATTAAAGAAATTAAAATCAAAGTAATGAATCCTAACGGGATTGTAACAATTCCTGGTTGGCTGAATGGAACTAATGCACTTTCGGGAGATAAGCCGTAAATATCTTTAAAGGTATCAGCGCTGCAAAGTATCCAAGCAAGAGAGGAAACCATCCCAACTAAAACAGCAGTTATAATGCCTTCTTTTGTAGTTTTTTTCCAAAAAAGTAGCATAACTAGCGAAGGGAGATTAGCGCTTGCAGCTACACTAAACGCCCATCCTACGAGATAATTTACATTCATTTTTTGGAACAAAATACCAAGGACGATTGCGATAATACCAACAAAAATGGATGATATTTTCCCAGCTTTGACTTTTGTTTCATCTTTCATTGGAATATTAAGGTAACCAGAAAGTAAATCGTGAACAACCGCACCACTTGCCGCAACAATCAATCCGCTTACGGTTCCAAGTACCGTGGTAAAAGCAATTGCAGAGATCATTGCAAACATAATTTCGCCAAAACTACGGGCTAGCAGAGGTGCCGCCATATTACTGTCACTCACATCAAGGGCACCACTAGTCATAGCCCCTAATCCAAGAAACAAAGTTAAAACATAGAAAAATCCAATAGTTGTAATTCCTACCACGGTGCTATTTCTGGCACAAGCTTGACTTTTTACAGTGTAATAACGAATTAAAATATGTGGTAAAGAAGCGGTTCCGCAAAATAAAGCAAGCATAAGTGAAATGAAGTTAAGCTTATCAGTAAATTTGTCGCTTCGAATGCCTTTTAGAGAAGGATGATTTCCTGGGCTTAAAATTTCGCTGCCTTGGGTTGGTTTGGGAAAATAAACCGTTAGAGTGGAACCATCCTCTTGCTTGAATTTTTCATTTCCCCAAAGAATGATTTCACTTTGCTGAACCGTTCGGATGAATTCAAGAGGTCCAAGGGGCCCAGTCTCTTTTTTATCACTTGGAAGTTTTGCAACAGTGCCAACAGGCCAAATATCACCATCATTTGGCCCTTTACCTTTGGGCAATCCATTAACAATCGGTTTTTCACCAACTTTCGTTCCTTCAAGGACAGTCTGTGTTTCGTAAAGATGGAAGTAATTTGGTTCATTTTTTGATTTTTGAATTTTCCAAATTGTGGTTTGTTTCGATTCCGAATCATTGATTCTAAGAAACGGTTTATCTTTCCATATACTTTCATCCTTCAAAATAACCCCATTAGTAAACCCCATAGCTTTGCTGTCGGATTGGGTTTGAAGTTCAAATGGTCCACGAACTTGAAGTTGATGGTGCTTTGGATCAACAGTCTGCTGATCAACTGTTAGGCCGCGATTTAAAATTAGTACCACAAGAATAAAACTAAAAAGCACAAGAAGTGAGCCCTTAAGAAATTGAACATAAGTTGTGCTAACCATTCCAGCCGTTGTCACAATGAGAGTTACTACGGTACCAACGATAAGAACCCCAGCATAATGAGGAAAGCCCAAGAGCGGTTGAATAAGCACCCCAGCCCCAACCATTTGAGGAATCAGATAAAAAATACTAACAGCAAGTGTACTTATTGCAGCAACAAGTTTGATTCCGGGCGAATCAAACTTTGCATCTAAGGCATCAGCGAAAGTATATTTTCCCAAGCGTTTAATAGGCTCTGCAATAACAAACAGCGCAACAATCCACCCTGCAAGGTACCCGATGGAATACAGGAAGCCATCATAGCCAAAAAAAGCGATCATACCGCAAATGCCAAGAAATGAAGCTGCACTTAGGTAATCGCCAGCAAAAGCTATACCATTAACGAACCAGTGAACCTCGCCATGCGCTGCAAAATACCCTTGAGATGACTTGGTTTTTCCTGCGAAGAAAAAACTTATTCCTAGAGTAAGAGCCACAAAAGTTGAGAAAATAAGAACTGCAATCCAAGAGGCTTCATGTATCACCGGTCAAGTTCTCCCGAGTGGCTGCCTGTTTTTCTGAAGACCCAGCTATAAACAAGTGCTAGAAAAACTGCACTAAAAATTAAAGCAAAACCATAAATAACAGGAATGTTGATCCCTATAGTAGTAAGTGATGCTATTTTGTCTGCATAAAAAGTGTTTAGTAACACAAAAATAGTGTAAATAATGACATAAAAGAAAAAGAATTTAAACCCTAGGGGTGTGTGATCACTTTCAGGAAGATTATTTCCACTCATCAACTTATGCCCTTTACTAAATAATTTCTAAGCAAGATACCAACCTTTTCGGTATTCTCGCTTTATAAAGGAATCTGCTTCAGGGCAATTGGTGGCTTTGAGTTTTTCAACATCCCACATAAGCTTTTTACCTGCACGGAATGCCACATTCCCCAGATGGTTAGATTCTGTTAGCCATCCAGAATACTGAAAATTACAGGTGGTGGGTGAGCCAGTTTTGCAGGCTAACAACCACTCCGCATAATGACCAATTGATTTTGGAATAAATGGCTCAGGCTTTTTGAAACTTGCAAATTCTTTTTCGGGCAGCATTAAATGTTTGCTATAGTCAGAAAGTAGCATTCCTTTGTCACCTACAAATAAAACACCACTGTTCCAAGCAGGGATTTTTCCTTCAATAATTGCAAGAGGTTTGTTGGCCCCTTGATACCAGACCATTTTCACTGCGGGCATCTCTCCCCTTGCAGGGAATTCATAATTAGCTTGCATAGAGGCTGGTGCAATCTCAGGATGAGCAGAAGGGCCAGAGGTCTCTACGCTTAAAGGAGCCTTAAGTTTTAATGCCCAGAATGCTAAATCGTTCCAATGACTACCTAAATCAGACATAGTTCCATTACCAAAATCCCACCATCGGTACCATTTAGGTCCTGGTAAATATACCGAATTAAAAGGACGATAGGGCGCTGGCCCAAGCCAAAGATCCCAATCTAGCCCAGTAGGAATAGGACTAGTTTCTTTAGGCCTTTCGGTAACCTGTACAATATCGCCGTTTTTTTTCGCATCTTCTTTGGACTGAAGACCCCAAGCCCTTCCAACCCAAATATGTACCTCTCTCACAGGGCCGATTGCATTCGTTTGCACAAGTTCAACAACTCTGCGGTAATTCTCGGTTGCGTGAATTTGAATGCCCATTTGTGTAGCAACATTAGTTTTTGCAGCTACTTCTCGAATTAATCTAGCTTCCCAAATATTATGAGTTAATGGCTTTTCACAATAAACATGCTTCCCCGACCGTAATGCTGCTAAGGTAACAAAAGCGTGAGTGTGTTCGCTGGTGCTGACCACGACCCCATCGAAGTCCTTAGCATTTTCAAACATCTTTCTGAAATCGGAAAACTTTTTAGCTTTGTTGTGGGTTGCAGAAGCTTTACCAAGAGAATCAGCATTGATATCGCAGAGTGCTACAATATTTTCGGATGCTACGCCAGCTAAGTTACTTGCACCCCTACCCCCAACGCCAACAATAGCGAGGTTCAATTTGTTGTAGGTGTTTTGTGCTCGAATAAAATTTGGTGCTGCAATCGAAAATGTAGAGCCTGTTAAAACAGCATTTTTAATAAACTTTCTTCGCGATAGATTTTTTGACATAAGGCGCCTTTTCCTTGGTATCAAAGCTTTAATTAACCTTAAATCTAAGGAAGTTCCCTGATCTTTATATTTTTAAATTCAATTGGAGAACCTTCCGACTCCAAGCAGATATAACCTGTTTTAGGGTCACAATCCTTACCACCCGAAACTATTTCTCCATTAACCCAAAGGCGAACTTCACCATTAATTGCTCGAATATAATAGTGGTTCCATTCGTTAACCCCTTTAGAAACATTCTTGGAGGGAAAACTGCGACTACCATTTGGAGATTTTGGTTCAAAAGGAGTCATCTTTGATTTACCTACAGGGAAAACATCACCGTGAGTTGTAAACCAATCAGATTTTTTTTTATTTTGCTTCTCATAATTTTCAGCATACCCGTGGTCCAGAATTTGAACCTCAATGCCAGCTTTAGGCAGTTGGTTTGGCTTAAGTCCTTCTAAGCCTTCATCGCCGGCCCATAAGAAAACACCAGAATTACCTGCATGCTTCATATGACGCCAGTCTGCAACCAATTCAAAGTTGGTGTATTTCTTTTTAGTACGGGTAACGCCTACTGGGGTTCCTTTGCAGAATATGACGCCTTCTTTCCATACCCAAGTGTCTTCAGCGCAATTGACATTTTGAAAATCACCTTCTTTAAGTATGGACCAGCCATTTCCTTCCCCTTGAATATCAGCATTAGAAACCTTAATGGATTGTTCTTGAGCTTTAACAACATTGCTTTTACAAATACATAAAATTAAAGTAAATAAAGCAACGGTTCTTGAAAATCTGAGAAATGTTTGCATAGTAAAATCTCGTGGTTAAGAAACATCAGAATGTAATTATTAAAAATACAATGAACTTATCGTTCTAGATAGATTAATTTCATCTAACTGGGAAAATTTATTATTTCACGACTGTTGAGCTGGTTAAAGTTTCTAGGTAAGAAATCAAATCAGACAACTGTTCAGCGGTTAGGTTGCCCACAAGTCCCGCAGGCATCATTGAGTTCTTTAAAACGGTTTTTTCTTCAATGGAGTCTTTCTTAAGCTCAAGAGAAATTCCAGTGATTTGCCTAATAAGTATTTGTTGTGCACTTTCGCTAACGACAAAACCAGTAAGAATTTTTCCGCTTTTGGTTGAGAAAGCAACAGTATCAAAACCTTGTGCAATCTTGGCGTCAGGTTTTAATATAGATTCAACAAGTTCCATTTTTTTGTAGCGTTTTCCTATATCGACAAGATGTGGTCCTTTAGGAGAAAGACCATTGGCATCTGTGTGACAAGAAGCACAGGTGTTGGAATTAAATAAAGCTTTACCTTTTTCCGGCGACCCTTTAGTTAACATAACTTTGCTTAAGGTGTTTTCGTAACTAAGATTTGCAATAAGGTTAGGGTTTTTAGGGTTAGCAGTTGGGATAATGATAGGAATTTGATTCTCTTCTTTAGGATTATTAGCGTAAATTTTCTTACTATCGAATAGAGGGATTTTAAAAAATGTAATTTGCTTGTTAAGTTCAGCTTTTGATTTCTCATCGAGACTAGTCATAGAAGATTTTAGAAAATCTCCGATTCGTTTAGATTGCTCCCAAGGTTGCCTATCGTAATAAGGCCCAATGTTATCTGGCCTTGTGCCCCACCAATCGCCTTTATAAATTCCTTCTTTAAAATAAAGCCTGACAAGGGTTGCAAGAATTTCCGCTCGTATTGCAGGAATACTCGTAGAATCGTACTTTTGTACTAGGCCAGAAATAGTCTTATCGTTGTGAAGATATTTTAATGCCCAAAAAGCACCGTAAGAAAATTCACTTGCTAAAGCTTCAATACACGCCTCGGTTGAATCGGTTTGCACTAGAGTTCGAACCGCAAGATGAGGAATGATCCGTTCAACATCAGGATTTGCGTGATTTAATGTTTCCTTAGGGATAATTTGCCCTGAGGATCGTTTAGTGAGGGCAAGTACATCTTTGGCAAGCGAATTATCATTAAGGCGACTTATTGAAATAAGTGCCTGTGCTTGCACCCTTGGATTCTTGCTGTGTAATGATTTTGCAAAGGTATCGAGTGGTAAAGAGGATTGTTTGTTTTGTGAAAGTAGAAAAAGTTCAGACTTTCGGTCTGTTAAAATTCTTAATGCAAATTCTTCTAATTGAGAATCCTTGCAAAGAGAGTGAATGAAATTATTTGCACTTGCGCCATCTAATTGTTTGAGGGTGTAAATAGCAGCAACTCTAGCTTCAAGTGAATGCGATTTATTGTTAATAAAAGATTCGAGGAGTTTGGAAGTGTCAGAATTTTTTCCCCTTCTTAGAATCTCTCGTTGGATATTAAGTCTTTGGTTTGCAGATGGCGAATTTAGTTCGGTTACCAGATTATTAATGGTTTCTTTGCCCAAATCCTTAGTTGGACTTGGGTGAAAACCTTTCGGAGTAATGCGGGCGATAAAGCCAACATTAGGCCCCGAAAAATTGAAACCTCCGTTTTTCCAACTACTTACATAAAGAGCACCATTAGCATCAATGTCGGCATCAGTAGGCCGAGGAATTTTCAAAAAAACTTCCTGACTTGGTTTATATGTTGGACCACTATTTTCTAGAGAATGAAGGTAAACTTCGCTACGGCCCCAATCGCAAGTGTAAGAGCAATTACCATATTTTTTTGGCCATCGAGAATCTTGAACAAAAACCCCACCACAACCAGAACCACCACCATAATCACCTAAAGGAGGCATTATCTCCTCTGGAAAATTCATGTAAAGGCTTGGGTACCCATATTCTGCAGATTGCAAAATATGATTTACTCGAACATTCCAACCTCCACCATCATTTGTGTTATCGCGAGTAAAAATATTCATAAAAGGATCAATGCAGACATCAAGAATATTGCGTAATCCCCAAGCATAAATTTCCATTTCTTTCCCATTTGGCCTGACTCGAACTATGCCGCCTCCGCGTTTGGAAAGAATGGTTCCATCTGTTCCTTTGGCTTCTGAGAAACCGAAATCGCCAACAGCAATATAGATCCAGCCATCAATTCCCATATGAATGTTGTTAGTGGTATGGTCAGCACCTCGTTTAGAAACTTGATCGGTGCTAATGCCGGAAATCAAAACTTCGTGTCTATCAGAAACCCCATCGTTGTTGTCATCGTGAAAAACACTAAGAAATGGGGGGTGCAAAACCCAAAGAGATCTGTGATCGTAGAAAAGTCCTCGGGGATGGTCAACAGTAGCAAAAACATTAAATTTATCGGCTTTGCCATCATTATCGGTATCAATACAACGAAGAATTTTACCCCTACCCTTTTCCTTTCCTAAAGAACCTTGCTCATCAACCCCAACAAATAATTCGCTGCTGCTGCCAGTTGCAATGCAAACCGGATAATTAACTTCAGGAGGTTTGCCGAATATTGAAACATCGAAGTCATCGGGCGCCTTAACATCAAGCGAAGAGGTTTCAGATGTGTTAGCAGGATTATTAGCAGAATCAATAAAAGTTAAATCTTTAGGCAAGTCAGGCATCGTATCTGTGTAGGCTTCAAATTCAAAAATACTAGCCCAGTTGGCAGCATTCGCCCCAAGGGAAGTAAGCCGTAAAAATCTACTTTCTTTAATAGAAACTTTGTGTGGTGCGATTCTTTCTTTTTTTGTGTTATTGGCCTGATCGACGACTAGGCTCCATTCTTTGCCATCGATGGAACTTTCAACTTTATACTGATAAGCAGTATTTTGCTTTTCCCAATGGATGCGAATATTTGAAATATTTTCTAGTTTACCAAGGTCAACCTGCCACCACTCATTTTTTGAACCAGATGAGGCACACCATCGAGAACCTGTATCGCCATCAATAGCATTTTTTGAAAAATTGTTTTTGGACTTTTCTTCAGAGGAAGCTTTAGTTTCTTTACCAAAAGCGAGGTTGCCTTCCTTGCAACAAGAAACACTTGGCTTAATAGGTTCAGGTTTTAGCTTGATGACTATATTAGCAAGAGCTTTAATTTCGTTATTAGTTTTTTCGTCCGTTTTGCGAAAATCAGTTTCATCGGTTCGGCCAACACTCCAAAGAAGTCCTTTAGTTACCGTATCAAGGTAAATAGGGTCTACCATCGTTTCATTGTAATGCCCAATAGTTGTTGCAAATACCTTACCTTTGCCAAACTCATTGGTCCAGATACAGACTTGAGGTTCGCTATTTGGTTTTTTAGGGGCACTAGCAAGTGGAACAGCACGGGGCCAAACTTTTACCGTATGGTAAAGTTCGCCTTTTCCTACTTCCCAAGTGTCGCCAAAATCTTTCATTATTGAGTGAGTTTTGTTAAGATTTTTAACCGTGTAACCATAATGTGGGCCATGCCCAGGGGATTGAACGCCAGTAAACTCAAACCATTTGTCAGTTCCTGTTCGATAGCAATGCATCGAACAATGAATTAAAACAGCAGGAATTCCTTCGCGGTGTGGTTTTAATATTGTTTCCACCCACGCTTGATCTTTTACATCTGCGAAGCATTCATTGTGCACAACAACATCAAATCCTTTGGCCCAATCAACGTTTTCATAAAGTGGGATTTTAGTATTTGTTGTACTGCCTCCTTGATGAACAATAGTCCATTCCACATTAGCACGCGCCGAAATGCCTTTACTTAAGATTAATTTTTGTCTCTCAAAATCGTGGCAACAACCTCCGGTTACCATTAATGCTTTGATTGGTTTCTTTTTATTAGTGGCAGGGTTTTCTTTCTCGCTTGCGCAAATAAAAGTAATGCTAACAAATATTGTTGCACTTAACAGCATTGCAAATTTAAACATAAATAAGTCCATAAAAATGTGCTCAACTAACAAATACCATTATTTTAAAATAACTTAAAAACTACTTTAAAGGAAGAAAGAATTTGAATCAAATTTTAATTTAATGGCAGAAGTGAAAGACAGAACTTTAAGAAGATTTTTTTACCATCTCTTCTTTTTGTTTTCGAGTGAACGATTTAATCTCATATTCCCTTTTTAATGCATCAGAATGATTTAAATTTTGCTGGGTGAAAATAAGTTTAACTGGTATTCTGCACCGAGTGTATCGCGAGGCTTTGCCTAAGTTGTGCGAAATAAGGCGTTTTTTTATATTGTTTGTGATACCCGTGTAAAAAGTGAAATCGGAGCATTCAAGTATATAGACCGTCCAACATTTTTTCTTCATAGTTTTAGTTAGTATTTGATGGAATAAAGTTAAATTCTCCCTGATTATTAGAATCAATACCATACTTTTTAAGGTAATTGTTTACATTAAGTTTTTTCTGAGTGTTGACCGAACTCATATATCGAATCGAACCGAAGATGGGCCTTTCGGGACCCCAAGGTCGATCATATCTACCTAAAACCCAAAAAATACCACTATAAGAATTCGGGTTTCTACCATCCAGGGCATACTTGTTATTTAATTCAATCATTACTTTAAGTGCTTCTTGAGGAGTGTTCGACCATTCCAGAATTTTTTTACCCCAGAGCATACGCAAGTAATTGTGGATCTTACCTTCTAAGCTGAGTTGGTTTTGAGCAGCATTCCAAAGGGGGTCGTGTGTCTTACAAGATTCGAATTCTTCAAGTGAATAGAGATACTTTCTTTTATCAGAGGAATGTTTTTGAAGGGTTAATTTTGCCCAATTTGGAAGCGAGTTGTACTGATCGTAATCGTGCTGTTTTGAAGCAAAGTTGTAACCAACTTCTCGCCAAGTAATTAGTTGGTCAAGGAAAGCTTCAGCAGAGGGACTCATATTCCACCAGCCTTCTCTTTTGCCTCCACCTTTGAGAGAAAGTTGATTGGGGTTCCAATCTTCGTTTTTAGTAATTTGCGTAAAAATATGGTGAGAAGAAATATGACCAAAATGAAGATGGGGTGATAATCCACTACGAACATTTTCGTCAGGCTCGTTGCCTAATTCTTTATATTGAATTAGATTAGATTTTAAAAACAGGTTTAAACCTTTAATAGCAGCTTTTGATCCACCTTCAATAAAAGATTCTGTAACAGCATGATCAATAGCAATGGATTTTAGGAAATTATTGTTTGTGGTATTAAGAATAGGAAAAGCAGTAGGCCATATTTTAGTTACATCTTTGGGTAATTCTTTGAGACAAGGAAGTTGTATTCCTGCCAAGGGATTTTGCTCTGGGAAATAATCTAAATGTTCCCTTAAATTCTTGTGTAAATAGGCTCTAAACGAAAATGCTGTTGTAAACACTTGATCGGTAGCCCCAAGGGGTAATATCCCGTTAGAATCAATTTTTTCAACCAAGACCGATACTTTCCGAGCAACAATCTTAATCATCGCAGGAATAAAAAAACAAGGGAAATCATCTGTAATAATTAAACAAGATTTCGTTGCAAGGGTTTCTAATAGCCCAGTTTGTTCCCCGTGTTTTGATTCTAAGTAGGGATAATAAAAAACACCTTTTTCTTTGTAAGAATCGAAATACTTTGCATTATCTTTCATTCCATCGATCACAAACTTATGAAACCGATCACAAGCCCACGGATAATTGATTCGCAATGCTTCAAATATAATTAATGGTTTTTTTAACTTTTCAGCCCATTCAATAGCCCTTTGCAGACTAAAATTATATTCTGCCCTACGATTGGCAACCATCCAGTAAAGAACAAAATCACCATCATTGTTTACAAGGCGATTGTTGCAATCTGTAATTCTAATAGAAGGAACTGGATTTTTCATTTTTGTATTTCATTTGAAAAGTAGTTAGTCTTTCCATTCATAGACAGCAATTTTTTTAAGATCACGAATAAAAATTTGATTTCCACTAATAGCAAGATGAGCCCAAGTTTCACTATCACTAATTTCTCTGGTATCTAGTATTTTAAACTCTTTTATATCTGCCTCGATAAGATATAAGATGCCTTTCTGATCAAGTGCAAGAATGCGGTTTTTAAAAGCAATCATACTCCAGTATTTACCAAAAGATTTTGGCGAAGTCCATTTGATTTCACCATTGGATAAATCAATACAGGCGAAGCGTTGGTTTTGTAAATGCATATAAGCAAAACCATTTATAATTACGGGTGTAGACATATAACCTTGAATCTTATTTTCCCAAACATCATTAACCGCAATACCAGATTCGGACTTATGAAGTTTATAAAGCCAAGATTTATTTTGATAGGTGCTGGTAAAAATTGTGTCTCCAATAACTAGAGGTGTGAAAATATTCATGCCTCTGAAAGAAGGAACAACCTTTGACCATAAAACCTCCCCATTATTAGAATTAAGCCCTGCAAGTTTTTCTCTAGTTTGAACAAGAAGTTGCTTTTGCCCAAAAATCTGCGTGAGTAATGGCGATGAAAAAGCACTGCCATTCATACCACCAGCATCTTTAAAAGCCCTCCAAAGAACCGCACCAGTGTTTTTATTTAATTTAAAAACAGATGCACCTGCTTGCACATAAACTGCATCACCATCCACAAGGGGAGAAGAAACACAGCCAAAACTGGGTACAGGACTTTTAAATTGTTCGACAAAGTCAATACGCCATTTTTCTTTCCCATCCGCTGCGTTTAGACAAACGAGGATATCTTTGATGCCAGCAATAAACAAAGAATCTCCATCAAAAGCAGGGGTAGCACGAATCCAACTGCCATTTGCTGCTGCAAAAAAAGGTACGGACATCGCACCTTTCCATTCAGTTGCCCAAATTTCTTTACCGGTTTTTCGATCAAAAGCGTGAACAACTTCGGATTCTTTATTTTTAGTTTCGGTAGTAAAAACAAATTGATCAGAAACAATTGGACCCGAGTAACTGGGGCCAAGGGGTGCTTGCCAAGTCAATTTTAAAGCTTCTTTGGAAAGGCTAGAGGGGAAAGAAATCCCAGAATAGATACCATCCCGATTAGGGCCACGCCATTGATTCCAAAGAGTTGGATCAAGAGCAAATACTTGGCTAGCAAAAACAAAAGGTATAAAAACATACGGCAGAATTTTTGTCATTGAAGTCTTTCGTAAGTAGGAATAACCGTTTAAATATATTAAATTTTATCGCTTATAATCTTTGAAGTCAATAATTAATACTTGAATGATATAATGCGGAATTCCCCTTTTACATCGTTCTGCCACCATCTACTACCATCACCTGGCCTGTCATAAGAGATGTGCCTGTTGCAAGGAAAACAATTGCCGCCGCAATGTCGTCAGGCGAAGCAGCGCGTTTCATAGGTGTATGGATTAAAGATTGCTCGATCATATTTGGGTGAGGGGCGAGCCAACGGGTTAACACAGGCCCGGGTGCTACCGCATTAATTCTGACATCTGGCGCAAAAGCCTTGGCGAGTGACTTAGTCATACAATTTAAAGCGGCTTTGCTCATAGCATAAGGGATAGAACTTCCGTTGCCTGCAATACCTGCAACAGAAGTGACATTAACAATATTGCCTTTGGATTTTTTAAGTTCTGGCAAAACAGCTCTACAAGCAAAAAAAGTGCCCTTAATGTTTACTGAAAAAATATCCTCCCAAACTTGATCGGTTAAATCAACAAGGTTGCTGTGATCGATGAAGTGTGTTGTTCCGGCATTATTAACGAGAACATCAATTCTGCCCAAATCGGAGGTGCATATGTTTACCATTGATTTTACAGCTTTATCATCAGAAATATTTGCTTTATAAGCGATAGCCTTGCCACCTAATTTAATAATTTCTGCACAAGTTTCCTCGGCGTCCTTTGCAGAACGAGAATAATTAACAACAATTTGATACCCCTTAGAAGCTAAAAGTAAGGAGGTAGATTTTCCAATACCAGTTCCCCCGCCCGTAACAATCGCTGTCAGAGTTTTCATTGAATTCCTGAATAAAAGTTTACTTTTTGAAAGCTTTCTTAGCAATTTCCTTGATTTCATCTTGAGTAAGATTTCTCAATTTAATATCTCGAACTGCTCCTACGGTATCGTAGGTTGCAATGCCAAAAGGGGTGCAAACATTGCATTCAATTCGAATGCCAAGTTTAACTTCGGTGGTGTCCAGATCAACGGTTTGTTCTTTATCAACCCAAGTTTCAACTCGTTTGTCAGAGACACGAATTCGAATTTTATACCATTGGTCATTTTTATAATCAATGCCCTGCCCCGTTTGGTTTTCAGAAGCATCGACCCCATCAATGCTGGATAAACCAGTAACCGATCCTCCCCACCCGCCAACCACGAAAGAGCAAAAAGAATCTTTAACAGGAAAAGTGGTGGTACAGAAAAAGTCGCGCCCATCAACCCTCTTTGCTTCAAGGCTAATTTCATAATTTACTTTAGGAAAATCTTTGCCATCGTAGGTGATGCCAGTCATTTTTGAACCTTTTTCAAGAATAATAGCACCATCTTTGACAGTGCTTTTTCCTGGTTTGAAAAAGTCAGCTTGCTTCCAGCCATTTAAAGTTTTTCCATCAAAAAGAACTTGCCATTTTCCTTTGTCAGTATTTGGTTGTGAATTAGCATCTTGTCCAACGATAAAGAAGCAGATGACCATTGAAATTAAATTAATTTTTGTGAAAAAGTTCATTGTGTCTCCCTGTGCTAAAATCTTATACAAATATAAGATACTCTAATAAATAAAAGTTTGGTAAGCAAAAAAGTACTTTGACACAATTTATTTGATTATCCGAAAATGACTAAGAGACCAAATAAAATGATAGCACCGAAACAAAAAATGTATGAAATGAATTAATTTTAAAAAACAAAAAATTTATCGAGATTTTAAACTAGAAAGCCCACCATCAACAGCGATAGTTTGCCCAGTAACCCAGGAATTAACAGGATCTAGAAACCATAATATTGCAGAAGCAATATCTTGAGAATTCCCAATTTTACCCAAAGGATGCATCGAAATGGAAGCTTTCAGCGCATTTTCGTTATTGGTAATCGATTTTGTAAGTGGTGTGTCAACGAGGCCAGGTGCAACGCAATTAACTCTAATTTTTTTTGGCGCATAGGTTGCTGCTGCTGATAATGTTAACCCAATAATGCCGGCTTTCGCACAAGAAATACCTTCGTGATTAGTAAGTCCAATTTTGGCTGCTGCTGATGAGACCAACACTATTGAACCACCTTGACCCATCATAGCCTTAGAACAACTTCTAACAGTTGCAAAAGAAGTGGTAAGATTTGCTTGAATAACATTTAAGTAATCTTGTTCCGAAGTAATATGAGCGGGCTTAAGTAATAATGAACCACAACAATTTACAACACCATCTAGTTTTCCAAACTTATCTAATGTAAACTCAACCAAAGAATCCATCTGTGAAAAATTTGATGCATCTAATTGAAAAAAAGGATAATCATATTCAGATGATAATGATTGAAGCTTATCAATATTTTTACCAGCCATTACAACTTGGGCGTTTTTTTGCTTAAGATTACTACAAATAACAGAGCCGATTGATCCATAAGCGCCAATTACAATAAATACACCATCAGAAAAAAACATAATAAAACTTTCATACCAAAGTTTATGAATCAGTAAATGAACTCAATGGGAAAAGTGTAACTTAATCTGAATCATTAGGAACTAAAACTTTTCGTAATTTATCAAGTGCAGTAAACTGAATTTGCCTAACCCTTTCCTTTGAAAGCTTTAAAATCTTACCTACTTCTTCAAGGCTGCTGAGAGGTTTGTCACCAAGACCAAACCTCTCGGTAAGAATCAATTTTTCTCGATCATCTAAAATAGAACAATCTTTAGCAAAATACCTATCAAGAATGGCAAGAGAAGAACTCTGTGAGAAAGGCAAAGATTGAAAATTGGAATCAAAGTCGCTGCCCATAATGTTATCTAAAGAATCACAGCTAACTAATTTGTCATTAGTGTTCTTATGATTAAGCCTTGAAAGTGCGCGCATTAAGCAAGTAAACGCATAGGTACTAAAGCGAATTCCTTTCCATGGATTAAATGCTGCTACTGCTTGAATTAAAACTATTGTACAATTACTTGTAACATCATCAGCCATGAATCGCATAGGAATCCATTTATTAACAGCTTTAAAAACAAGCTTACAATTGCCACTAACTACTAAATTTCTAAGAGAGAAGTAAGCTTCTTTCCAGTAAAGCTTTTTTGTAATATTGGCTTCTTTAAAAAAGCGAAATCCAGCATAATGCATTCTTTTAGAAATATCTTTGGTAATTTCCTCTGGCATAAACGAAGCAGAATGATCTAATTTAGTAAAATTTGATGGATGAAAACTTAAAGGTGCTTTTTTTGAATTAAAAGACTTATCCATAATAAATTTGACGCCATAATTTGATTCAGGTATTTTGTTATTGGAAGAAACTGGACTTGTAGTAATCATTTGAAACTCCTTAGAGAATAGAAAAATATTACTAATCGTTCACATCGTTCACCTAATATTAGGATGATGAAACGGTTGTGTCAATTAAAATAAACGATTTGAACGATTTTTTTTTATGTTTACATCAAATTATGCTGTTTACTTGTTAATCTGATATATTATCTGAATAGTTTTAACGATTTGAGCCTATTTTATGGAAATTGATACACTTTTATCGACCCAAACTGCAGCTGAAATGCTAGGCGTCAGTGTTTCCACCGTTAAAAGGTGGGTTGATGACGCCATACTTCCTGCTCATAAATCACCCGGCGGGCATCGTAAAATCTTACTTAATGATATTATTAGGCTTTCTAGAAATGGTACCCTACCGCCAGGTGACTTTAGCAGGATGAAGGTCAATTCATCAGTTACAGAGTCAAAACTTGATGTTTCTAGTGATCTATTTTACCAAGCCATTAGAAGCCAAAGTGATCTTTCTGCCACTAATCTTCTTGTTTCTGCTTACAGAAGCAAAATTCCTTTAACATCAATTGTTGACAATATTATTCAACCAGCGATGGCCAAGATTGGTTACGAATGGGAGACCGGTATACTTCCTATTTTCTTTGAGCATTGTTCAACCCAAATTTGTTTAAGCGCTATCTTGGAACTGCGCAGTCTCATAAGTTCCACCAGTGTAAGTGAAAAACCGGTTGCTATTGGGGGTTGTTCCAAGGGAGATCAACATCTATTGTGTACCCTTCTTGTTGATATAGTGTTATTAGACTTAGGTTGGAAAACGATCAACACTGGCGCAAATACGCCCCTTCAGTCATTCTTTGATGGCATCGATTTTTATAAGCCAAAGGTTGTTTGGATGTCCGTGACTAGTATTCCAAATATTGAAGATTTTTTAGAAGATAATCAAAAATTGTTTGAAAAAGTTTGCCAAAATCACTCAGTATTAATAATGGGTGGACAAGCATTGACCCTTGGGGTTCGCAAAAAACTTAAGTTCCATTTCTATGGTGACACAATGACCCACCTGGGCGCCTATGCTAGCGGTTTAGTCCCTTTAATTGGCTTACCCCAGCGTGGACGACCCTCCACATCTGCTTAAGAATATAGTTTTCTTGCAATTAATACGGATCGTAAAGTTTTGATACCATATTTTTTATTTTGAATATTTTAATCTTCATTTAAATTAAACTTGTTTCAATTTAAAATCGTTTTTTTATATTTCTGATTAAGTTCCGTTTTAATAATTACATTTTTGCAAAGTCTAAAGTGATTTGATTATCCTGTGCCAACACCATTTTAACCTTTAATTAATTGTTTTATTTTGTTAGTTAAATGGATTATAATAATCACAGCTTCTTTATGTTGACTGCAATAAAAGTAAAAGCCATAATGACACCACAATAAACAAACTTAGTTGAGGCCATTATTGAACCTAACTCTTTTAAATTTTTTGAATCTTTTTCGAATGACCATTCATCAAGAATCAGTCTTAGATTATAATTGGAATTTAAGACCAAGCCTTGCTCAAAAGTTGTTTAAATTTCAGAACATTGGTAAGGCAAATAGAAAAAGAAATTAAAGCTTGATAATTTTGAACAATGTACATAACGAATAAATTTAAAGATAGATTTTAGGAAGAGCGAATTTTGGAACACATTATAAATTTGCTAACGGTTGATTTTAGGCTTACCAGTGTTCGGCACGCCACTATTATTATAGAAATTATTTCTAAGGATTGATTGGTGCAAACTATGAAATCTAGAAGAACTTTTATTCAAAATTTATACTTAATAATTTGGTTAATTGTATTTTTATATTATCAGCCATCGCTTTATTCATCTGAAATTGATTTTAATCGACAAATCCGTCCTATCCTATCTGAAAACTGCTTTCAATGCCACGGTCCCGATGAAAAACATCGTAAGGGCGGTTTAAGGCTCGACACCAAGGATGGCTTATTCGCCTTAAGTAAGTCAGGTTTTAAAAATATTTCTCCGGGAGATGCCAATAAAAGCGAGCTTATCCATAGAATTGATGGCATTAATGAGGAATTGATGCCGCCAATTAAATCGGGCAAAAAACTTTCGCTGGAACAAAAGTTTCTTATAAAACAGTGGGTTAATCAGGAGGCAAAATATGCAGAGCATTGGGCTTTTATCTCTCCAAAGAAACCACCACTTCCTATGGTTATTAACAAAAACTGGGTACAAAACCCAATCGATTCATTTATTCTCCATCGACTTGAGCAGAAAAAAATCTCGCCCTCCTCTTCAGCCACTAAGGAAACTTTAATCCGCAGACTTTCTCTCGACCTTATCGGCTTACCTCCAACCCTTAAACAAATTGATGATTTTGTTGCTGACCAATCTCCCGAAGCTTATGAAAAAGTTGTTGACCGTTTGCTTGGTTCAGATCACTTTGGCGAGCGTATGGCTATGCAGTGGCTTGATTATGCAAGGTTTGCAGATAGCAACGGATTTCAAACCGACACCAGTCGAAGTATGTGGCCTTGGAGAGATTGGGTTATTAATGCATTTAATACAAATATGCCTTTTGATCAATTTACTATTTCGCAAATTGCTGGGGATATGCTTCCCAATGCAACTAAATCTCAAATTCTTGCAACTGGATTTAATCGTAATCATCGACTCAATGGCGAAGGTGGAATTATTGCGGAAGAATGGCGCATTGAAAATGTGATCGACCGGGTTGATACTACTAGCCAGACTTGGCTTGGTTTAACTCTTGGCTGCGCAAGGTGTCACGACCATAAGTATGATCCTATTTCGCAAAAAGAGTTCTACAACTTTTTTGCATTTTTCAATAATTTACCCGAAAATGGCGCTTTAGGTGGCAACAGAAATGGGGGTAATACCGATCCAGTTGAAGTTGTTTCCTCCCCAATACAAGAAAAAGAAATAGCTGATTTAGAACTTGTTGTCAAAGAGCAAGAAAAGAAGATTGTTTTACTAGAAAATAAAATAGATGTATTAATTCAAGCATGGGAGAAAGAGTTTAAAGAAAAGATAAAATCAACCGATTCGGTTTGGTCGCAATTAAACCCTTCTCAGCTAACTTCACTTGGAATGGCGAAGTTTTCAAAATTGCCTGATGATACCTATTTAGCAACGGGGAAAAATCCTAACCAAGACACTTATACTTTTTTAGCACCTTTGGCAAAAGGTAAATTTTCTGGCCTACTTCTGGAATGTTTTCCCGACCCCTCATTACCAAATCAAAGTCTGGGTCGGTTTAGTAATGGAAATTTTGTACTTTCAAAAATTGATGCCGAAGTTTCTTCACCTTTTTTAAATAATCCAATTAAAATACAATTCCAAAAAGCTTTCGCAGATTATTCTCAAAAAAATTGGGATATTTCTAATGTTCTTAAAAATAATCCAGCCATAGGTTGGGCTGTAGATGGACCCACGCGCAGAGAAAACGTGAAAGCAATGTTTATTGTCTCTCATTTAATTGATGTGCCTGAAAAAGCAATGATACAAATTAAACTAATTCATGAATCCTTGGCGCAACATAATATCGGTCGTTTTAGGTTAAGTTTTTCATCTGCATCTCCAGAGTTGTTAAGTTTAAAAGATGTACAAGTTCCACTTATAATTTCGCAAATTCTTGAAACCGAACCCAGCAAAAGATCATTAATACAAAAGAATGAATTAAAGAAATATTTTCGATCTTCTGTTCCAAACGAAATTAATCTTGCAGAAGATCATTTGACTGCAAATAAAAAGAAACTTGCTGATATTAAAAATAACCTTCCTAGTGTAATGGTTATGAAGGAAGGGTCTCCACGAGAAACCTTTATGCTCATTCGAGGCGAATACGATAAGAAGGGGGAAAAAGTTGGTTTTGGCCTGCCCGCTATTCTTCCACCCCTCCCAAAAGATAAACCGATGAATCGACTTGGGTTGGCTTATTGGATGGTGGACCCTTCTAATCCCCTTACCTCCCGAGTTTGGGTAAATAGAATGTGGGAGAAATTTTTTGGTTCTGGCCTTGTGAAGACAAGTGAAAATTTTGGTTCTCAATCTGAATTCCCTTCTCACCCAGAATTGCTTGATTGGCTTGCAAGTGAGTTTATGAGCTTGAAATGGGATATTAAAGCTATGCACAAATTGGTCGTGATGAGTGCTACCTATAAGCAGTCTTCAAAAGTTTCTCCAAAGGTTCTTGAATTTGATCCTGAAAACCGTTTGCTTTCTTGGGCACCTAGATTCCGACTTCCAGCGGAAATTGTTCGCGACCAAGCACTTTATACCAGTGGTTTGTTAGTCACCCAGATAGGGGGACCTTCGGTTCGCCCTTATATGCCTTTAGGAGTTTGGGATGAAACTAGCGTCTATGGAGATTTAAGAAATTATAAACACGATAAAGGAGATTCTCTCTATCGCAAAACTATGTATACTATTTGGAAAAGAACTGCTGCGCCTCCAACGATGCTCCTGTTTGATGCGCCAAATCGTGAAGCTTGTAGCATTAAGCGATCAAGAACTAATACGCCTCTTCAAGCATTAGCGCTCCTTAACGAAATCACTTATATTGAAGCTGCAAAAAAACTTGCAGAAAAAATGATCCTTGAGGGTGGTAGTAATGACGAGTCTAAGTTAGCTTTCGGTTTTCGAATGGTTACAGGGAGATCCCCAGACCCCTCAGAATTAAATATCCTTAGTAAAGGGTATTTAAAAGATTACTCCTTTTTTAAATCAGAGCCAGATAATGCCAAAAGCCTTATTTCATTAGGCGAAACTTTAAATAATTCCAAGCTTGATATTACCGAATTAGCAGCATTTACCTTAACTGCTAATGTTCTTTTCAATCTCGATGAAGTTGTAAACCGCGAATAGAATTTATCTAATGCATTAAGAAATACAGGAAATCAGTTTATGAATCTTAATCCTCTCCTTAGTTTACAAGATTGTTTAAACCGAAGAACTTTTTTTAAAGGTGCTTCCTCGGTAATGTCTTCAATGGCAATGAATTCATTGTTACCAACTAATTTGCAAGCCGATGGAATTAAAGTTGCACCAGATATTTTGCCTAAAGCTAAAAGAGTAATTTATTTGTTTCAATCTGGAGCTCCTTCTCAGATAGATTTGTTTGATAACAAACCTGCGATGATTTCAAGAAAAAACGAAGATCTTCCAGATTCAATTAGAAAAGGTCAACGGCTAACTACTATGACTTCTGGGCAATCAAAATTCCCTATTGCTCCTTCTATTTTTAAATTTAATAAATGTGGAAATTCTGGGATGGAATTAAGTGAACTAATTCCAGGAATCTCTTCAATTGCTGATGAACTTTGTCTTGTTCGATCAATGCATACAGAGGCTATAAATCACGACCCAGCTATTACTTTTTGTCAAACAGGATCGCAACTTGCAGGAAAACCTAGCATTGGTTCTTGGGTCGGTTATGGTTTAGGTAGTGAAAATAAAGAACTACCTGCTTATGTTGTGCTTACCTCTTTTGGGAGCGGTAGGCCAGACGATCAACCACTTTATGACCGTTTGTGGAGTGCCGGTTTTTTGCCTTCGAAGCATCAAGGTGTAAAGTTTCGGAACAAAGGGGATGCTGTTTTATACCTTTCCAATCCTCCAGGAATTGAACCCTTAATTCGACGCAGTTCTCTCGACAGAATTGCTGCTCTTAATAAAAAACATTTTGATATCGTTGGTGACTCCGAGATTCAAACTCGCATTAGCCAATATGAAATGGCTTTTAGGATGCAGTCTAGTGTTCCAGAATTGCTTGATATTTCAAAAGAACCCAAACATATTATGGACCTTTATGGTCCTGATGTTTTAAGGCAAGGTAGTTATGCATCTAATTGCCTACTAGCTAGGCGACTTGCTGAACGCGATGTGCGTTTCATTCAGCTTTTTCATATGGGTTGGGATCACCACGGTGGATTGCCGAATGCAATTAAAGGTCAATGTAAAGATACCGATCGTGCAACTGCAGCTTTAATAAATGATCTAAAACAGCGAGGACTTTTGGAAGATACTTTGATTGTTTGGGGTGGCGAGTTTGGAAGAACGATTTATTCCCAAGGTGGTATTACTGAAAATAATTATGGAAGAGATCACCATCCTAGGTGTTATTCAATATTATTAGCAGGGGCTGGCGTCAAGAAAGGTTTTACTTACGGTTCTACTGATGATTTTTGTTATAATGTTACAGAAAATCCCGTAAGTGTTTTTGATTTAAATGCGACAATATTACATTTATTAGGTTTAAATCACGAAGCCTTAACTTTTAAATTTCAAGGGCTGAATGCTAAACTTACTGGGGTAGAGCCCGCTAAAGTTATTAAAGCAATTTTATCCTAGAGAAAATTTTAAACCCACTACCTTCTAATAATGCCAATAGTTATTATGTTAATAGAATAATAGTTAATCTCCCATCGCGCTGATAGTTATGGTGTTTTTTAAAACACTAAGACTTCATTTGTTAATTTCCTAAAACCTATTTTATTTGATTAGGATTTATTGCTCTAATTTAGTTGTTCTAAGATTTTTATTTAAACTTATGAGAAACAATATGAATGGTAATTCTTTGGAAAATGATATTCAGTTTCTTGGAAAATTGCATGGGGATTCTATTTTAAAACAAGCTGGTAAGTAAGCATTTGACCTTATTGAAGATATCAAAACTAAATCCAAAGAGATAAGAAAAGACAATAGTCTTGTCAAAGCAAGGATTCTGCTAGCTAGATTAGATGGTTTGGATATCAAAGATTTGCGATTATTGATTCGCGCTTTTAGTGTTTATTTTGATTTATTAAATTTAGCGGAACAACAAGCTAGGGTACGATCTTTAAGAAAAAAAGAATTGTTGTCGGAAGGAGAACCTTTAGTAGAAAGTGCTGAATCGGCTTTAATTGAAATTGTAAATTCTGGAATTACAAAAACTGAAATTGAAGAACTACTTGAATGTTCAAATATTTGCCCAGTCTTTACTGCGCATCCTAGTGAAGCTAGGCGAAGAACTGTATTAGAAAAATTAGATGCATTGGCTTTGCTTTTAGATCGATTTGAGTACCAGATTTTGATTCCACGAGAAAAAAAAGAAGTTCTTAATTCAATAAGTGAGTTAATTGAAACTTTTTGGGTGACTCAAACGGTAAGGGATAATAAGCCTAAGGTTGTTGATGAAGTTCGACAAGTAGTTGAAACTGTGCTTGATAGTTTAATAAGTATTGTTCCATCATTTTATCGTGAATTTAAAACCTCATTTAGAAGTATTTTTCTTGATTCAAATGTTTCAATACCTGCCTTTCTAAAATTTGGTTCTTGGATAGGTGGAGATAGAGATGGAAATCCATTTGTAACCCACACTATTACAGAGCAATCTGTTCTTTTTAATGCAGAAAAAATTTTAAATGAATATATTAAGAGAATTAAAAATCTAGGTGAGTTACTTAGCCATTCATCTGTATTTGTTCAAGCGGGGAAAGAAATATTAAAGTCTTTAGAAGCAGATCAATTACTTTTTCCTGACTTTGAAATACAAAATTATCATGAATATTACCGTTTAAAATGTATATTTATTGGAAAAAAACTTGAGAGCACATTAACTTGGTTAAAAACCCTTGAAATGAATTGGGCTATTCCAAAAAAAATTCCAGTATTTATTTATTTCAAATCTCAAGATCTTTTAAATGACTTACAATTAATCGCAGATGATCTGTTCTTAAAGGGTTTTAACCAAGCTGGCCAAGGCTTGGCCGAAGATTTTATTACTCTTGTGAAAGTGTTTGGATTACACCTTTTTAAATTAGATATTAGGCAAAATAGCTCTAAACATTCTTCTTCTATAAATGAGATTTTAATTATTGAAGGGGTTTGTCAGGATTATTTAAATCTCACCCCAGATGAAAAATTTAACCTTTTATCTATCGAACTTGATAAAGCTAGAACTCTTATTCCAGCAAGGCTTTCTTATTCGCCTGATATTTGTGAGGTTATTCTTACCTTTAGGTCCATGGCTTCTGTTTCAGAACAGTTAAACCCTGAAGTCTTAGCATCTTATATTATAAGTTCAACCACCGAGGCATTTCACATGCTGGAGGTTTTAGTTTTAGCAAGAGAGGCTGGACTTTTTTCCATTAAGCATCAATTTAGCAAGATAGATATAATCCCTTTGTTTGAAGCATTAGCACCTTTACAGCAAGCGGATAAAATTATTGAAAAACTTATGTTAGTCCCGGCTTATCGTATGCAACTGGAATTTCGCAATAAACGACAAGAAGTGATGATTGGTTATTCCGATAGCAGTAAAGAAAGCGGCATGCTGGCATCAACTTGGGCACTTCAAAATGCGGAAAGGAAATTAGTTTCGTTAGGTAGAAACTATGGATTCCGCATACAAATATTTCATGGTCGAGGTGGGGCAGTTGGGCGGGGTGGCGGTCCTGCAAATAAAGCAATTTTAGCTCAACCTAGGGGTACAGTTAATGGTCGTATTCGAATTACAGAACAGGGCGAGATGATAGCAGATCGTTATCACCATAAAGGAATAGCTAGACGCCATTTAGAGCAAGTTGTTAATGCTGTTTTATTATCAAGTTTTGGAGAAGAAAAAAATTTACCCAGTGCAATCTGGACGAATATAATGGATGATATTTCATCTCGGTCTTGTTCTGCCTACCGTAGTTTAATTTATGCTCAACCCGGGTTACTATCTTTTTTTGAACAATCAACTCCTATAAATGAAATTGGTCAATTAAGAATTGGATCAAGGCCTGCTAGGAGAGTTTCAAGTAATAATATTGACGACTTACGCGCAATTCCATGGGTATTTAGTTGGATGCAAAGTAGGTTTACTATTCCAGGATGGTTTGGCCTTGGTTCTGCTATCGATTCAAGGTTAAAAGAATATCCAGAAGATTTAGAAGTGTTTCAAGATATGTACGAGCGCTGGGCTTTTTGGAAATGTTTGGTTGATAATGCCCAAATGATTCTAGCTAAATCTGATATGACAATTGCGCGACTTTACGCCGATCTCGTTGATGATAAAAAAAATGCTGAAATTATTTATAATATTATTTTTGAAGATCATAATCTTTCGACTCGATTGCTTTGTTTAATAACTAAACAAAAAGTTTTGTTAGAGAAAATGCCTTTCTTACAGAAATCAATTGAACAAAGAAATCCTTATGTTGATCCATTAAGTTATCTACAAATTGTTATGCTGAAAAAAATTAGATCTGCTACCGAAGTTACCGAAGAATTAAAAATTGGAGTGATGGAAAGTATTAGTGGTATTGCTTCGGGTTTAAAAAATACAGGTTAAGTAACTAAAGAATCTGATGGAATAATGCTTACACCAACTTTAATAGTGTGATGTTCTCCCCCTAATATCACACCTCGGATGGGACTTACATCGTCGTAATCTCTTCCATAAGCAACAAAAATATGTTGATCTGAAGGTTGTAAGTTATTCGTAGGGTCAAAATCAAACCACCCTTGCCCTGGATAATAAACCTGTAACCATGCATGTGATGCATCTGCTCCAATCAGTTTTTCTTGATTCTTATCTACATTGGTTAGAAGATAACCGCTTACATACCTTGCAGGAAAACCAAGGGATCGTAAGCAGGCAATTTGAAAATGAGAAAAATCTTGACAAACACCTGACTTTTGCTTAAAAACTTCAACCATAGGTGTTGCGATAGTAGTGGCATTAGATTGATATTTGAAATCGTTAAATATTCTTGTAGTTAAATTCATTACTGATTCTAAGAAAGGTCTTTCTTTAGAAAAAGAAACAATTGCATATTCAAGCCAATCGTTGTGCCTAGTAATATAAAAAGAGTCGAAGGTATATTCTGTTGCTTCAATGGTTTCTGTATCTGTGCTAGTAGCAATATTTTTAAGTACTAGTTCACACGGTAAATCCACAAAATTTATTGGTTCTCTAGGATTTACAATAGTTTCATATCGGGCATCTATAACAAGTTCATTATGAGCTTTTTGAATAGTAAAAAAGTATACAGTATTTCCAAAATAATCCACTTGGCAATCAAGAGAATCTGGTTGTGGGAAAATCATAATGTTTTCAAAAAGGTTTTTTTGTCTGATATTTGTTCTTGGGGTGAGGTGAACTATATTATGACAGAGCGAAACCGGTTCTTTGTAATGGTAAGATGTGGTGTGCCTGATCAAATATTTCATTGGTTATTTCCGGAAAGGTGCCGCGATAATTGCAGATGGCTTAGGTAATGGTGTGATATCGAATCAGCAAGATTTGAAAGGTCACATTCTAGATTACTAAGCAGTAATCGAAGGTATTCTCGGTTTTTATTTTCAGCAGGTCGGATCAAATGTTCAAGGTCTGCAAGCAAAACAGTTGTAAGTGTTGAAAGTATAGACTTTTCTTGAAGAGACATTCTGCCCAAACCCTGATTATTAGGAAATAAAGCCATATTTTCACGGATGGAATTTAATTGAAATACCAAAGAACGGGGATTAGAAGGATCTGCAAAAAGAAGATCGAGAACAGCAGCAGGACTAATTTTATTAAAATAACGCCTCCTAAAAGTCATAAGGCTATCAGCGATTTCTAAAATTGATTCATAGAGAGGAATGTCAGTGTTGGTAGAACTTATCATACTACCGTTAAGAAGTCGTATGGTTTGGAAAGCGCGTTCAATTTTTCTGCCAATATCAAGAAATCTCCAGGCGTGCCCCCTAGTCATACTTTCTGCAGCTAGTCCCCCAAAAGCAGAAAGAATAATAATGTTACGGTTAAGTACTTCAAGAATATCAATGATATTTGCAGAACCTTCTTGATGAAAACCGTCAAGGTTAAGGTGAGAGTTTTCCGGTATTTCTAAAGTGCTAATAACCCGCCACATATCAAAAGAAATTCGATCTCTGGAAGAACTAGCGGTTCGATAAATGGATTGAAGGTCGTAAGCGAAGGTACCAGGTCTATCTCGGTCGTAAACCATAGAAAGTAATTCTGGTATAGGTTCTAAAAGACTAGAAGTTGTGATGTCAGAAGTAAAGCCGGGAAAAGTTTTGGTGCAATGAGTAAGAATCTTGAGCAACGAATGAACCTCAGAACCTTCATTAGTTTTTGACGATTCGAGTAATTTAAGAAAAATTCCTCGAAGTAATCTGGCTAATCCTTCGGTTCGTTCAGTATACCTACCCAACCAAAAAAGATTATCTGCAGCACGACTTGGTAAATCGCCACCACCCCTACTTATCTCCATATTTTCTGAACCAGATTTCAAAAGACTAAAAGTACTTACCTGATCCGAGGTAAGTACCCAAGTATCTTTACTGCCCCCGCCCTGTTGAACGGAAACCAAGCGCATAGAAGTGCTAGAAGCATACCTACATAATCCTCCAGGCATATTTAGAAAGCTATCTTCTTGTGCACATAAAAACCGCCTTAATACCAATGGTCGAGCTTGAATACCTTTCTCGGTTAAAACAGGTGCAGTGGAAAGTTCAATTCTTTCTTGGGCTATATAGTTTTGAGGGTTTTTAATTAATGATTCGATTAACTCTTCCCGTTGGGCCTTTGCTAATTCCTCGATAAAAATTGGTTCCATTCTTCGGCTAGAAAAAGCAGTTTTTAAAACGATATTATCTAAGTTATTAAAAACATACTTAAGCGATTCAGTATTTCCACACCAATAAGAAGTAACCCCAGGAATAATTAATTCTTCCCCAAGTAATGTTTTGGCAAGATAAGGAAGAAATGGCATTAATATTGGTGATTCGACGATGGAACAACCCAAAGCGTTAGCAATCGCTACCCCTCCCCTCCTTGCACATTGTACCAAGCCGGGAACTCCAAGAAGGGATGTCGATTGAAGTTCTAGCGGGTCACAAAACCGATCGTCCAGTCTTCGCATAATGACATCAACAGGTTGTAATCCATCAAGAAGTTTAAGGTAAACCCTGTTATTTCTGACAGTGAGGTCGCCACCTTCAACAAGTGTAATACCTAAGTAGCGTGCAAGGTATGCGTGTTCAAAATAAGTTTCGCTTCTAGGACCTGCGGTTAGAAGCACGGTTCTTGGATTATCTTTATTAAAAGGTGAAATTGATTTTAGAGTTTCTTTGAAAGACCCGAAAAACATAGCAAGTCGTTGGACATTACATTTATTAAAAATTTCAGGTAGCATCTGTGTCATTACAATGCGATTTTCTAAAGCGTAACCGGGCCCCGATGGGGCTTGAGTTCTATCACTAATAGCATGAAAAACACCGGAAGGGCCTCTTGCGAGGTCAACCGCAACCATATACAAATAGCGATTTCCGGCAGGTTTAAAACCATTGCAAGCTCTTAAAAAATTTGGATTAGAATAGATAAGTTCTGGGCTTATCAGTTTGTTTTTAATTAAGGTTCTTGGGCCATACAGATCTTTAAGAATTATTTCTAAGAGTATAGCCCTTTGTATTAGCCCTTTCTGAATGTGGCTTTCTTCATTTTCCGAAATCAATAAGGGTATAGGGTCTAATTGCCAAGGTCTATCCACACCTCGAGAATCAGAATGAAGGTTGTAGGTTACGCCATTGAGTCGAAGTTGTTGCCTAGCTTCGCTCCACCATCTAAGAAATTCACTTGGTTGCAATTTTTCTAAAGAGCGAACAAATAATTCCCAATGAGGCCTTATATTGCATTCTTGTTTGAGTTCATCAAATGCAATAGTAGAGGGGATATAATCATTTAAAAAAACGGAATTTTGAAGGTTTAAAATTTTTGGAATGGTTGTTTTGTTCATAAAAATTCTGTAAGAGCAAATTAGCTTAGTGAAGTTATTGAACCACTTTGTGGTCTTGGAAGAGAATAAACAGTACGCAACTCATCAGTAATTTTTTCGTTGGAGTGTTTAGCATATCGTTGCATTTTACCCTCATACCTAAGGTCTAAAGTCAAAGGAGAGCTTAGACGAATTTCTTCATCTCCAATTTCAAATCTTTCCCCTTTATGACCTTCTTTTATAAATCTGGAAAGTCTTCTACCTTCTGCTTCATTTGCATTAACAGGAAAACTATCGTAAGATCTACCTCCGGGATGTGCAACATGGTAAGTACAACCGCCGATAGATTTGTTAGTCCAAGTATCAAAAATTTCAAAAACTAAAGGACAATGAACCGGAATAGTGGGGTGTAAACACGATGGTGGTTGCCAAGCACGATAACGCACTCCAGCGATGTATTCCCCATTAACCCCGGTGGGGTGAAAAGGAATTCGTCTGCCATTGCAAAGGATTTGATGTCTGGTGTTGATAACGCCACTAGCTTTAATTTGAAGCCTTTCGATGGAGGAGTCAACAAATCGAACATTACCAGTGCCTCCATTTTCTTCGCCCAGAACTCTCCAAGGTTCAAGTGCCGATCGTAATTCCAAAGAAATATTATTGTTTGTGAAAACCCCTAATTTTGGGAATCGAAATTCACAATGAGGATTGAACCACTGTTCTTTAAAATCGAAACCAAATTCTTGTAATTCTAAAATGACATCCCTAAGATCGTGCTGAAGAAAGTGTGGCAACATAAATTTATCGTGCAACTCAGTGCCCCATCGAATAAGACTTTTGTTGTAAGGCTTATTCCAAAACATACCAACTAGCGCATTGACAAGCAGTTGTTGAACAAGCCCCATTTTAGGATCTGGAGCCATTTCAAACCCTCGGAGTTCTAAAAGCCCAAGTCTACCTGTACTGCTGTCGGGAGAAAATAACTTGTCAATACAAAATTCTGATCGATGTGTATTTCCTGTAGCATCAGAGAGAAAATGGCGAAAAATTCTGTCTACAAACCAAGGAAGAACAGGCGAATTTTCAGAAATTTGTTCAAACGCTATTTCCATTTCGGGAATAATATCAATTCTCGATTCGTCAATTCTTGGTGCTTGACAAGTTGGTCCGATAAAAAGCCCTGAGAATAAATAAGAAAGTGTAGGATGATTATTCCAATACGCAATCATACTGCGTAATAAATCAGGTCTGCGTAAAAACGGACTCTCGGCAGGGGTTGGCCCACCAAGTACGATATGGTTGCCCCCACCTGTTCCAGTATGTCTTCCGTCAAGCAAGAATTTTTCTGTGCACAAACCAGTATTTCTAGCTTCTTCATTTAAGATAAAAGCCTTATCACAATGTTCCTCCCAATTACAGGAAGGATGAATATTAACTTCGATTACCCCAGGGTCAGGAGTAATTTTAAAGTTTAAAAGTCTAGGATCAAATGGTGGAGGGTAACCTTCGATTTGAATGGGGATTTGTAAATATTTTGCGGTAATCTCAATGGCATTTAAAAGCTCTAAGTATTCAACGACTGAACTTAAAGGGGGCATAAAAATATGAATTTTTCCATCTCTAGGTTCGACACACAAGGAAGTTCGAACAATATCCTCTCCTGCTTTTTTAGGTAATGAAGTGGTAGAAGTTTTATATTTTAAGGTTTGTTGATTACGCCAATAACTTTCTTGCATAAGCGGTAACTGGTTTATAGGCACCATTGGACAAGCATTCAAAATTTTATGTCTGTCTTCTGGGGGAAGCCAGTGCAAAGAATCTAGTGGAAGTCGATACCCCAAAGGAGAATCGCCTGGTACCAAAAAAATATGTTTTCGTTTTAATTCCCATTTGCAACTTATCCAAGGGTTACTTTTCTGATGAGAGTCAAATCGTAAGGGAAGAACATATCCAGCTACTTTTTGCAGTCCTTGGTCAAAAATTTTAGTAAGGCGTTTTCTTTCTTGTGCATCATCAAGGTTGTTATCAATTGGATTAACATTTGCAGGTAAGTTTCCTTCACGCCAAGCATAATAAAGATCATCTTCAAATGCAGGTTGAATAAAATCGTCTGCGATGTGAATTTTACTGGCAAGATGATGAATAAACTTTTCTGCATCTAATTCATTGAAGGAATATTTTTTGGACTCGCGCGAAAACAAATCGGAATCTAGCCAAATAGAAGCATGGTCTTTTCTCCAATAACAACCAAAAGCCCACCTTGGTAAAACCTCTCCGGGATACCATTTTCCCTGCCCATGATGAAGGAAACCTCCGGGGCTAAATTTATCTTTAAGTCGATGTAACAAATTGTCAGCTAAAATTCTTTTCGTCGGGCCTATTGCAGAGTCATTCCATTCGACACCCTCTTTATCTATGACTGATACATAAGTAGGCTCTCCGCCAACTGTCATTTTAATGTGGTTCTTAGTAAAGTGATTATCTACTTTTAAACCTAGACTATTGATTAAATTCCATTGCAAATCGGTCAATGGTTTTGTTACTCGTGGGGTATCTTCGATTCTAGAAATCGTCATATTAAATTTAAATTCTGCTTTACATTCGTCTTCATCATAATCAGAAATTTTTTCAAAAGAAAATGATCCTGAAGTTGGGGCTGCTTCACCTGGGTCTGCACTGCAAGCAAGTGGAATATGTCCTTCACCTGCTAACATACCAGAAGTTGGATCAAGTCCAAGCCATCCGGCTCCTGGAAGATAAACCTCCGTCCAGGCGTGTAAATCAGAAAAATCTTTTTCTGCACCTTTGGGCCCATCAAGGGGAGGAATATCAGCAGTTAATTGAATCAAGTATCCAGAAACAAATCTCGCAGCAAGACCAAGGCTTCGTAAAATATGGACTAAAAGCCACGCAGAATCTCTACAAGAACCTTTCATAAGGGTTAAGGTTTGTTCGCAAGATTGTACGCCTTCCTCCATCCTAATTACATATTTAATATGTTTTTGTAAATCACTGTTAATCCAAACCAGGTAATCAACTGTTACCATCTCAGAGATTTTATATTTTTTAATAAAAGATTGAAAAAGGGGGCCTTGCGTGGATGTTTCAAGAAATGGAGCTAACTCTTTTTTTACAAAAGTTTCATAATTAAACGGGCATTTGTTGGCATAATCTTCAAGGAAGAAGTCAAAAGGATTAATTGAAACCATTTCAGCAACTAAATCAACAGTTACCTTAAAACTGTTGGTTGGTTTTAAGAAAACAATGCGAGCAAGGTAGTTATTGTAAGGATCTTGTTGCCAGTTTATAAAATGGGTTGTGGGTTCAATTTTTAATGAATAATTCTTAATAGGTGTTCTGCAATGAGATGCAGGTTTTAGTCTAATAATGTGAGGTGATAAACTAACATTTCTATCGTAAATAAATTCAGTGGTGTGGGTTAGCGCAACTTTTATCGACATATTAATACCTTGTGAATTAGGACTGCGCAACTTCATAATCATTGAGTTCAATGGTATGATCTTCAGGGTTTAAATCAAAATAAGTGCGATTTAACGAATTACTGATTGAATGAATATTGTCAACGAGGGTTGTAAGTAAAGAGTGAAGTTCTTTTTCAATTTGGGATTGGACACCTTGGGTACCCATCCATTCGCTTATTTTAAAAAGTAATTCTGAAGTTGGATTTCGATGCTTTGATTTTGATTTTTCAGATATAGATAAGACCGCTTTTAAGCATTCCGCAACACAATAACTCACTGATCTAGGGAAAGATTTTTCGAATATAAGAAATTGCGCTACTGCATTTCCCACCTGATTTTCAACAATTTTTGCGTGTTTTAAAAAAGGTTCGTAACCCGAACAGCTTTTTAAAATAGATGTCCAATAAGAAATTTCCATATTGGAGCCTGAAATAGAAGGCATACTTTTAACCATATGATATTTTACATCAAGAATTCTTGCAGTCTGACCTGCACGCTCTAAATGCCTGCCTAATTGGTAGAATTCCCATGCCTCAGTTCTTAGCATTGTACTTTCACCAATGCCTTGTAAAAGTTGGTTAATTCTTTTTATTTGATTGTAAAGTTCGTACCGATTATTTTCGTATAAATCTCTTGCAGTATTACTTTGAAGCCAAAGATAATTATAATTAAGGCGCTCCCACATTTCAGCACTTACAATTTCTCGAATAACTCTTGCATTTTCTCTTGCATAGGTCATTGAAGAAACAATGCTGCATGGATTTTCAAGATCCCATGTCATAAAACTTAGTATTGTTTCTTTGTCGAGGTTTCCTTTGTAATCGTGAATCCCACTGATGATAAGAAGCGGTTTCCACTGGAGTTCTAAAGGAACATCAAAATCTAACAACCAATTTTGATTTACTTCAAGTAAACGGGCGGTATTTTCGGCTCGCTCTAAGTATCGACTAAGCCAGAAGCAATGTTCCGCAAGTCGTGAAATCATAATTCTGACTCCATTACCCAAGTATCTTTACTACCACCACCTTGGCTGGAGTTCACTACTAACGAACCCTTTACAAGGGCGGTTCGCGTTAGTCCACCTGGCAAAACCCAGGTATCGGTGCCACTTATAATATAGGGTCTTAAATCAATATGCCTTGGAGCAAGTCCTTCTTCTGTCCAAGTGGGGCAAGCAGATAAAGTTACAACAGGTTGAGCAATATAGTTTCTAGGATTAGCTTTGATTTTTTCTTTAAATTCATCTCGCTGGATTTGGGTAGAATGAGGTCCCATTAACATTCCATAGCCGCCTGATTCATTAACAGCTTTAACCACTAGTTCGTTTAGGTGATCAAGTACATAAGCAAGGTCTTTTTTCCTAGAACAAATGTAAGTTGGAACATTTTTAAGAATAGGTTCTTCTGAAAGATAGAATCGAATCATATCTTCGACATAAGGATAGATTGCTTTATCATCACAAATGCCAGTTCCTATAGCATTGGCAATAGTCACATTTCCTTTTAAGTAGGCGTTAAAGAGGTTAGGAACTCCTAAGAGGCTATCTTTTCTAAAAGCTTTAGGATCTAAAAATTCATCATCAATCCTACGATAAATAATATCAACCCGTTTAGGTCCTGCGGTGGTTTTCATATAAACGAAATTATTATGAACAAAAAGATCGTTGCCCATAACTAGTTCAATACCCATATTGCCAGCAAGAAAAGTATGTTCGAAATAAGCGGAATTAAATGGTCCAGGTGTTAGCAATGCAAGGGTTGGGTTAGAAGAAGAATTTTCGGGAGCTACTGAAATAAGTGCATCGCGAAGCTTTTGAGGATAATCTTCAACTCTTCGAACCTTAATGTTTTTAAATAAATCTGGAAAAATTCGCTTCATCACAACGCGGTTTTCAATCACATAACTTACCCCAGAAGGGGTTCTGCCGTTATCTTCAAGAACTAAGAATTCACCATCAGTATTTCTAATTAAATCGGTTCCAAGAATGTGAATATACTGTTTACCCGGTGGAGTAAAGCCGATCATTTCTTTCCTAAAACCTTGCGAAGACTCAATCATATCTCTTGGAATAACTTTGTCGTTTACGATCTTTTGGTCGTGGTAAACATCATAAAGAAAAAGGTTAAGTGCTTTGGTTCGTTGTTTTAGCCCGGTTTCTAAACGATCCCATTCTTTTTTCTCAACGGGCCTAGGAACTAGGTCGAAGGGGAATATCTTTTCTACCCCCCTGCAATCAGAATAAACAGAAAAGGTAATACCTTGGGTGACGAAAGCCAAATCTGCAGCAGATCGTTTATCTTGAAATTCATGTGGCGATAATTTGCCTATAGACTCGACCAGTGTTTTGCAGTGGGCGTGGGGTTTTCCATCCCAGTCAAGCAGGTCATCCCAAGCTTTTTCGTGATGTTTGTAGGAAGTAAAAATCGATTCTGGTTTAACTGTTGCGGAAGATTCTAACCCAATATTTCGCTGGGCATTAGTTTTCACAACCATTATGCAAAGTCCTAAATGGGGGTCCTTAAGTTCAATACCACTATATTTAAGCAAATCCCGTGCCTATTATTACAAATCTTGGTTCATTTGGAAGATGGCTTTGAACGAAGTGGTTTTTAAAGCCCGAGCTAATACTAACAAACTTTAAAGTTTAAAGTTTCTTCTACCCTAAATGGGTTTTCCATATCTCGTACTGCTATGAAATTAGGCAGGACTGCCTGATTTTGATCATAGCACTCCTGCCTAATTTTTAACTAAATCTATTTGATCTAATTAATACATATACTCCAAGCTAAAGTTAAGGCCCTGTGCCCAGATATAGCTTTGTGACATACTGAAACTTGGACTTTGTGGCCCGCCTGTTGTAGAGGAGTTAGGCAAAAGGTTTGGATTGATAGTCGTGTTTACAATATTTGCAGAGCGAACCACCCCGGTCCAAACTAAGAAGTTATAGCCTAAACTTGCCTTAAGTGAGTCGGTTAGCATGTATCCAGCACGGGTGTTGAGTTGTGGTATGACTGAAACAGCTTTGTTGCCAACATTTCCAATATTACTTGATAAAGCGTAAAGTCCCCCAACCGAGTTAATGACATCTGTGCCCGGAACAAAAACCTGAGTAGAGCCAGAAACATTAGCAGAACTTTGATTCATACCAAGTGCGATTCGAAAAGTTGTTTGGAACGAAAAATTTCCCGTGTTGTACTCCCCTGCAAAGCCTGTTTCAAAGCCATTAAAAGTGTTGGAAGTTTTAAACATATCTGTGGAATTAACTGTGGTTCCTACCGCAACAAAGTTTGAATTATCAAGATTAATGCTAGTAAGATTAGAATAAATATTAAGGCTATCAGAAAAAGTGAGGGCCCTATAACCAACTAAAGCGTCGAGTCTAAATTTGTTGGTTTGAAAAGCAGTTAGATTCTGTCGGAAGCCAATGCCACCACCTACAAGTCCGTTCGTAGTAGCGTGAGCAGCAATACTGCCCGAAACATCGCCAGGAAACGCAATTCTAACTGCAGATGCTTGGCCATCAAGTGCATTAGTAAATGGTCTAGCAAGAATTGCAGAGCCATTAGAATTTACATTATAATCTTGGGCAAGATTTTCCAAAAAGAAGAAATCAGCCTCAATAGCGATATCAGGGGTATTTGGGAGCCAATAGCCACCAGAAAACTTACCCCCCGAGCGCAAGCCATCGTTTGCCCAATTTCCACCAATAAGTGTGGAAGACCCGGGTGCACCTAATACACCAGCTTGCCCTGCACTTGTTCCAACCGTACTTGTTGTGGCGATTGCAGGTAAATTCTGCCCACGCATCCACCAAAGAAGGTACTCAGCATCTACCCAAGCTTTTTTCTGGACTGCAACTGCAGGGTTGGCAATTGCAGCATTAACTTCAGCGATCTCATTTTTATTTTCAACACCAGCTTTTTCTAAGGGAGTACCCGTTTGCCCATTCACCATTGGCACCAGCGCTAACATTGTGAAAAGTGTTTTTAAGTTCAAGCACTTCATTATATTCTCCCCGTAATCCTTTGAACTGTTCCGACCTCGGAACACTATACAAAACAACTATGCATAATAATTATCGGCAATAAGCTAGGTTAACTTTGCTATATTTGTTGAAAATGCAGGTTGAAGCGAATTTAATTTTAATGCCGAAGTTGTCAAATGGGCAAGTTAGATGAGCTTGGTGATAAAAGAGTGACGCTTTTGAAAAAAAATGAGTTTTTTAATCTTTTTTCTTCCGCACCGTTATAATTACGGTGGCATTATGCCGATTGTATAAATTGTGTCGATAAATCTTTCGGTTTGATTTGTTCAAGAGTTTCTTTTGTGGAGATGTTATGTTTAAAATTATTTCTAAGGTTTTTGATCGCCTCCTTAATAAACCAAAAAAAGCCACCAGATTACAGTCCTTTAGGCCTGAATTGGAATCCTTTGAAGAAAGAATCACTCCTGTAACCTCAATTATATATGCTAACGGTTTGCTCAATGGATCTGTAATCGTTGATGGTGGTACTAAGGGTGTTTCCGGAGTAAATATTGGCATTACTGGCGAAACCACAACTGGCCGAGCCGTAAATTATTCCATTGTTACTAATGCGAATGGTAATTTCTCCATCAACCAACTTCTTCCCGGTTCTTATACCGTTACACGATCAACTCCAGCGGGCTTTTTATCTGGTTCAACAGCAACTTCGGCTCAATTAAATATTGTTGAAGGGCAAAGCATTTCCCAAACCCTTGGTCTTGGTGGACTTACCCCTGCAAAAGTTTCTTTAAACTTATGGGCCAGCGGGGTTAATTCGGGTATCACCGCTCCTACCGCTGGTTCTGGTACCGCCATTGGTTTTACTATGACCCAGCTTAAACCTTTAACAAACCAAACCGTTGCGGCTAATTCTACCACTTATCTAAATCTTGCTTCTTTTAATCTTAGCCCTGACACTACCAACACAACGATTACATTTAACACTTCCAAAGGTGCTATTGATGTAACGCTGCTGGATTCTGATGCCCCAATTTCCGTTACCAATTATTTAAGTTATATTCAAAATAGTGCTTATACTAATGATTTGTTCCACCGTATGGCAAATTTAAGTGGGAGTGGGGCTCCGCAAATACTACAAGGCGGCCAGTTTACTACAAATTCCACAGGACCTAATGTTTCTATTTTTACAAATGTGGCAACTTATCAGCCTATTGCGAATGAATTTGATGCTTCTCGCCCAAATAGCATTGGTTCCCTGGCAATGGCAAGAACTTCGGACCTTAATAGTGCAACTAGTCAATTCTATTTCAACCTTACAGATAACACCAGTTCCCTTGGGCAAACTGGTAATGGTTATGCCGTCTTTGGTAATGTTGCAAATGCCACTAGTTTGACTAATCTGCAAAGCTTTGCAACCAGTTATACTGCACAGGCTGCCACTATAAATTCAAATGTCCTCGCCACAATGCCAGCATTAACTGGGGCAACCCCTGCAGTTCCCAATGATCCGATAGGAACCTTAACAAGCAATCTTGCGATCACTAATACGATCACTGGTGCAACCCCCACAGGGTTTTTAAATTACCTTGTCAGCAGTGATAATCCATTAGTAATCGCCACCATTGGTAGCCTTAGTGGAACATTTTCTCCTAGTCAAATTCAGATAGTTGCAAGTCCCCTGCCAACTGGAGTCACATCTGCAACCGCTACAATCACAGTAACACTCATTGATAATCGTAATGAAGCGGTGATCCAAACATTTAAAGTAACTGTGCAATAATAAGTGATGATAATTTAAAAGGCCAAAACACAAATAAGTGTTTTGGCCTTTTTTGTATAACATTAATGGTTTTAGTAACCATCTAAGGCATTAAACCAATCGTAAACAAAATGTCGTGCGTCCATAGTAGTTTTATAATCGCCAGAGATTTCGCCATTAGTAGATCGGTAGACAATATTTTCCAAGGCCCAGTTATCTTGAACAAGCCTGTAAATCGCTTGCCATTGTAAAAATGACTCTGAATTATTTTCTAATAATGCGTTTGTAGCTAACAACATAGTTGCGCAATCTTTTGAAGTTTTAACCCTAGCACGAAATTTAACCACAGCGAAATAAGGAATAACTTTATTACCTGTGCTTGTTGTTTCAATGTTGTAGCTTATGAGGTCAAACTTTCGCCTAAAGTAAGTGGTGCTAGTACCATTATTTAACAAAATCACTCTCTCTGCTGTGCCTTTACTTTTTAAAGTATCAAAACTCTTTTGGATTATCGAGGTGTCAGGTTGGTCGACACTAAGAAAAACTAATAAACAGAAACTTGTGATATTCATAATTTTAATCCTTTGCAATGATAAATCTTAGTGGATTATTGTTTAAAAACAAATAACTACACTGTTAATAACCATAGTTTTACGGGTTTTGTTTAAAAAGCGATTCCGCTGATTTTTTAAATACATCTTTGCTTTTTCCCCCATCTTTAGGAAAGCCAGCGTGTTGTACCATATAAACAGTAATAAGATTAGATTTTATATCAATATTCATATTTGTGGATTGAGCTCCCCCGTGACCATAGTTTTCCCCATTAACCGACCATCCTAATCCATAACTTTCTTTTAAAGAAGAATCGGTTTGTCGAGTTGTCATTGCTAAAATCGATTTCTCTGAAAGAATTTTCATTCCTTTGTGTGTACCCATATTTAGTACCATTTGGCAAAAATAGGCTACATCCTTTGCAGTAGAAAATAAACCACCTGCTGGCATAGGTTGGCGCTTTGGATTGTTTAGCGGATAGATAAGTTGGCTTATCACTGTTTCTTCTAGATTATTTTTAGTTGCATCAGGTTTATACGATTTTGCCAGCCTGCTAATCTGCTCTTCATTTGGCCAGAAGGTGGTGTCTTTCATTCCCAATGGCTTGAATAATTTAGTGTTCAAAAATTCTTCATAAGGCATATTGCTGACCACTTCGATGATTCTTCCTGCGGTATTAATGCCACTGTTTGAATAAGCGTATTTCGTGCCTGGTTCAGATTGTAATGGCGTCATTGCATAACTGCGAACTGCATCACGCAAGGCTAGTCCATCAAGTGTCGGAACTTCCATTGCAGACCTAAAAGGCATACCACTAGTATGATTAAGAATATCTTTGATTGTGATCAGTCTTTGTGTTTTTTTAAGTAAGATAGTTTCATCATTTTGATTGATTGCAATTCTAATTCCTCTAAATTCAGGTAGATATTTCTCGATCGGGTCGTTTAATGATAATTTACCTTCATCTACCAAAATCATTAAAGCAGCAGCAGTAATAGGCTTAGATTGAGAAGCAATCCAGAACACACAATCCTCCTGCATTTTTTTATCAGTTTTTATATCTTGTAAACCAACTGTTTCTATCGTTAATATTTTTTCTTTATTTGCAACTAAGACCACGGCGCCAGCAAGCGAGTTACTAGCAACAAAGGGTTGCAAAGATTTAGTAAGTGAACCTTTTTCATAATTCTCTGCTTGGGCAGAACTGTTAGAACTAGAAAAAACAAGAATTAACGCTAGTTTACAAACTAGCAATTGGAATCGGTTGCTTATCATAATTATACTTTCAAAAAATAGATACTTTGCAGAACATAACTACTAGTGCATAAAAGCTAAGCTAATTAAAGCTTAAAATAAAGATTAACTTTGAACTTCATTGAAAATGCATTAAAAGTTAGACTATTTTTCTTCGATTGCGTAAAGGTAATTTTTTCCCCTTAGAAACAGTGTGTTTCCAGAAATTGCTGGGGATGCATCAAACTGATCATTCAATTTATTAGATGAAAGAATTTCAAATTTCAAAGCAGTTATATGACATATTTTACAGGTATTTATAATTAAAATTATTCGATTTGAATTTTTGCCAGTGCTCATTCTTAAATTAATTAATCTCTATCCATTAGTGCAATTTAAAAAACTGAAGAAAAATCACGATTTTAGTTTACCAATTAAAGTTAGCCCTCCTTATATATATCAATACATTAGGACTTACGCAGTTATGTGCACTGGTTGTTGAAACCAAGGGTTTGCCCTGAAGGCCCGAACGGTATCCTAGAATATCATTGCTTTGAGACTAACCCAGTTAATACCGGTTCTAAAACAGTACTTTTCAAATACCAAAA